>NZ_JBFTEI010000001.1:0-945302 GCF_041026685.1 Lactococcus sp. AK05 | reverse complement strand
AATGGTCAAAATGGTAAAGATGGTAAAGATGGAGTGAATACAGATGGCACTCTTGGAAATAATATGAGAGTAAAAGTATTAGAAAGAGTACCATTTTCAAAAGTTGGGAACACTGCACTCTCTGTTCCTACAATATCAACTGGTAATAATTCAGCTCTTCGTAACAAGGTGAACGTTCTTAGCACGCCTATAGTATCGGAGCCGTTTGGGGCTTCACTTCCTACTACAGGCTCAGATGAATTAATGAGTTCAGAGTTGATGGCACTTGGCTTAGGTTTGCTTTCAGTATTGACAATTGGAGGAATTGCATGGAGAAAGAATACATTTGAAAGATAATTAACTAGTTTCTTTTGAAAATAAAATATATGATTTCTTTTTTAAAATAAAAAAAGGCTCTCGTTTGTGAGAGCCTTTTTACTAGTTAGAGAATTTTTTTCATGAAATCAACTTTTTCCCATCTCAGAATTCATCCAAACAGGCTCTAAACAGTTGCCGTCTAGGTCTTGGACTTCAAGACCATACATCATTTCTTCAGAAATACCATTATCTAAATAAAGGCTTTTTCCGCCGTTTTCATCTGCCAATTTACCAAAGTCCTTTACACTCTGCGCACTTGAAAAAGTAAATGAAATTAATGCAGCACTTGATGATTTTGTATCCGCAATTTCTTTTTCACCAATGAATGTTTTATAACGAGCATGTGATAGTAGCATGATAAAAAAATTTTCATCCCAAACCATGCAACTAACCAATTCATCTGAGAAATTAGGATTCTTTTTAAAACCTATTTTTTCATAAAAACTAGTTGATGCTTCAATATCAGATACTGGAAAATTTACAAAAACCATAGTTGTCATATTGTTTGCCTCCTTGCGTAAATGAAAACGTTCTCTAAATGATCTTACTTGAAGTATAACAGATAATAGTGCAGGAATCCAAACTTATGACTTAAACTTTTTGAGAACGAAATCTGGAATTTAGTATGGAAAGAAAACTGTGAGTTTTCAAATATATTAATTAATATTAAAAAATAAATAGCCTAAACGAAATATATTGATTAAATATTTAGCATATGCTATAATTATGAAAAGATTTATAAGTTTTTATTTACTAGCATAAGGAGAGAACGAT
Source organism: Lactococcus sp. AK05 (assembly GCF_041026685.1). NCBI lineage: Bacteria > Bacillati > Bacillota > Bacilli > Lactobacillales > Streptococcaceae > Lactococcus > Lactococcus sp. AK05. Next base: position 944,171 of record NZ_JBFTEI010000001.1, on the reverse strand, counting down.
GATAAATACTAAGCATTTAGATGTATTCTATAATGAAAAAAAAGTCCTGAAGGATATTCAACTAGAAGTTAAACCTGGGAAAATCACTGGTATTATCGGACCAAATGGTGCAGGAAAATCTACTTTAATCAAGGCTATTCTCAATATTGTTCCACATTCTGGAAAAATATCAATAAATGGTAAGGTAAGTAAAAAGGAACTGAAAAATATAGCTTATGTAGAGCAAAAAAGTGATATTGATCATACTTTTCCAATTAAGGTAAAGGAGTGCGTATCTCTTGGTACTTATACGGGATTAAAGCTGTTTCAAAAACTCGGAAATAAAGAATGGGCAAGGGTTTCTAACGCTTTACAAAAAGTTAACTTATTAGAATATGAAAATAGGCAGATAGGTGAACTATCAGGCGGTCAATTTCAAAGGGTTTTGTTGGCAAGGTGTTTAGTTCAAGAAGCAGACTATATCTTTTTAGATGAACCATTTGTAGGGATAGACTCAATAAGTGAAAAGATTATTATGAATATTCTTCAGGATTTGAAACATCAAGGGAAGACCATTTTAATTGTGCATCATGATTTGAGTAAAGTGAAAGAGTATTTTGATGACATAATTATTTTAAATAGAGAATTAATTTCTTATGGTTCAGTAAGAGATAGTTTTAATCAAAAATACTTAAAAGCGGCATATGGAGATAATATATTTATAGGAGATTAAGAATCAAATGATACAGAATTTTATAAATGGTTTATATGAATTCCATTTTTTACAGAATGCTTTAGTTACAGCAGTTGTGATAGGCGTAGTTTCAGGAGCAGTTGGTTGTTTCATCATTTTGAGAGGAATGTCCTTAATGGGTGATGCGATTTCTCATGCAGTACTTCCTGGTGTTGCTATTTCCTATATTTTAGGAATAAATTTCTTTGTAGGGGCAATTATTTTTGGATTACTTTCCTCGATAATTATTACTTTCATAAAAAATAATAGTATTATCAAAGGAGATACTGCAATTGGAATTACATTTAGTTCATTTCTGGCTTTAGGTGTTATATTAATTGGAATTGCCAATAGTTCAACGGATTTATTCCATATCCTTTTTGGAAATATTTTAGCAGTGCAAGACATTGATAAATGGCTAACAATAGGTGTTTCAATAGCTGTCTTAGTCGTCATCGTTCTATTTTTCAAGGAGCTTTTAATTACATCATTTGATCCATTGATGGCAAAAGCAACTGGAATGAAAGTGAATTTTTATCATTATCTTTTGATGGTTTTATTGACGTTAGTATCCGTAACTGCGATGCAAAGCGTCGGAACTATTTTAATTGTTGCTATGTTAATTACGCCAGCAGCAACAGCATATTTATATACAAATAGCTTGAGAAAAATGATAATTCTCTCCTCTTCACTAGGGGCAGTTTCTTCCGTTTTAGGTTTATTTATAGGTTACAGCTTTAATATTGCTGTCGGTTCAAGCATTGTCATTACTTCAGCTATCATTTTTGCAATTAGTTTTTTAGTTTCACCAAAACAAAATTTTATAAAAAAGAAGGTCAAAATTGATGATCAAAAAATATAAAAATATATTGATAACTTTTATAGCACTGGGTGCTATCGTTTTTCTAGTAGGTTGCTCAAATAAAAAAACAGACCAAGTAACAGATAAAAAAATAAATGTGGTCGTGACTAATTCAATTTTGGCAGATATCACAAAAAATATTGCTGATGATAAAATCAATTTGCATAGTATAGTTCCGGTTGGAAAAGACCCGCATGAATATGAACCATTGCCTGTAGATGTTCAAAAAACTTCTAAAGCAGATTTAATCTTTTACAATGGTTTAAACTTGGAAACAGGTGGAAATGCATGGTTTACAAAACTAGTGAATAATGCAAATAAAAAAGAAAATATTGATTATTTTCCTGTAAGCACTGGAGTTGAGGTCATTTATCTTGAAGGAAAGAATACTGAAGGAAAAGAAGATCCGCATGCTTGGCTCAATTTAGAGAATGGGATTATTTATGCAAAAAATATTGAACAACAGTTATCTAAAAAAGACCCAGTTAATAAGGATTTTTATAAACATAATTTAGATAAATATGTTAAAAAATTATCTGATCTTGATCAGCAAGCAAAATCTAAATTTTCTTTAATACCTGAAAATGAAAAGATGATTGTAACGAGCGAAGGTTGTTTTAAATATTTTTCTAAGGCTTATAATATTCCCTCTGCTTATATTTGGGAGATAAATACAGAAGAAGAGGGCACGCCAGATCAGATAAAAAATCTGGTTAGAAAGTTAAGAGCTACTGAACTCAAATCGCTTTTTGTAGAAAGTAGTGTTGATAATCGTCCAATGAAAACTGTCTCTAAGGATACAGGAATTCCAATTTATTCAACAATATTTACAGATTCAGTGGCGAAAAAAGGAGAAAATGGGGATAGCTACTATAGTATGATGAAATGGAATTTAGATCAAATTTATAAAGGCCTTGCTAAATAGTCTTCTTGATTAAATTGTAACTATTACAAAAAATAACTTGAAGCAAAAACAGCAGTTTACTGTGTTTATAATCCAAACGCAAAAGGTGGAGAGCACTACTATACTACAAGTCAATATGAAGCAAAATATCTTGTTTCTAAAGGATGGAAATATGATAATGAAAAACCTGCATTCTACTTTGGCTGAAGCAGTATATGTTGCTTCCAACCCTAATGCTGAAATAGCATGGTTTGCAGTTAAATAATAGATTTGGCTAAACTAATTTAATATTATATATAAGCAACTATCGCTTAATAGCGATAGTTGCTTTTTCATAATAGTACGAAGTTCCTAAGGAATGAAATTAATCAATGCATATGCCATACAATATTAATATTGTATCTCACTTAGTGTAAAGCTATAATATTAATAGAAGATAATTTAGATATTAGCAAGAGGAGCTAGAATGAAACAAGTAAGTTATAATGAAGTAGTTGAACTTCTAAGTTTTAAAGAATCAATTCAGGTAATGAGTGATTGCTTTAAAGATCACGAAAATGGAACAATTGCTCAAAGAGAACGAACGGTTGAAATATTACCTGATGGAAAAAATAAAAATGTTTTTGCTTTAATGCCAGCTTATCTTGGTGAAAATCGCTATTTTGGTGCTAAAATTATCACGGCTTTTCCGGATAACCATGCCTTAAATCTCCCTTCTCATGTTGGAGAAGTAATGTTATTTGATTCAAAAAATGGGCTTCCTGTTGCATTGATTAATGCTAATGCAATTACTTGGATTAGAACGGCGGCTGTATCAGCTCTTGCTACAGACTTTTTGGCAAAAAAAGATTCGTCAATTCTTACTTTATTTGGTAGTGGTCAACAAGCGAGTTCACATTTGGAAGCGATGCTCTGTGTGCGTCCGATAAAAGTTGTTCGTGTTTATGACCTAAATCCAAAATCAGCTCAAGTATTTATTGATAAAATGAAAGCTATTCATCCTGAGCTTGAATTTATTAACTCTAGCACTATTAAAGAAGCGGTAGAAGATTCAGATATCATCTGCACATTGACCCCAAGTAAGGATGCATTCTTAGATGCTGAGAATATTTCGGCTGGAACTCATATTAACGCGATAGGAACGTTCACACCTACAACGCGTGAAATTAAGAGTGGATTAATGAAAGAAAGTAAAGTCTATGTTGATGATTACGAGGCAGCTATGAAGGAAAGTGGAGATTTGTTGATTCCGATTTCTGAGGGAATCATGAGTGCAAAGGATATCAAAGCATCTTTAGGAGAGATGGTTATGGGTAAAGTTTCTGCAAGGGAAAGTAATGAAGAAATTACAGTATTTGATGCTGTAGGTTTAGCAATTGAAGACTTATGCTGTGCAGAATTTATTTATAACAAGGTAAAGTAGGAGAAAAGTGATGAGTTTGAATTATTATGTTGTTGATGCCTTTGCTGAAGAAATTTTCAAAGGAAATCCAGCGGCCGTTTATGTTCTGGAGGAATGGTTGTCAGCAGATACCATGCAAAAAATTGCGATTGAAAATAATTTATCAGAGACAGCTTTCACGGTAAAAAAAGATGATTATTTTGAATTGAGATGGTTTACGCCTGACCGAGAAATTGATCTATGTGGACATGCAACTTTAGCTACAGCATTTGTGCTTTTTAATTATTACCGTGAGCTAGGACCAACTCTTCGGTTTACGAGTCAAAGTGGTGACCTTTTTGTTACCAAGAATGGCGAAAATTATTATATGGATTTTCCGAATATTCTTCCCAAAAAGGTGGAAATTTTACCAGAATATGAAGTGGCTCTATGCGCCAAAATTAAGGAAGCCTATTTGGCAAGAGACTTATTTTTTGTACTAGAATCTGAAGAGACAGTTGTAAATTTACATCCAAACTTTACAGCCTTAGAATCCTTTGAATTAGGAGTTGGTGTTATCGTTACGGCTAAAGGTGAAAAAGAGGACTTTGTGTCACGGACTTTTTTCCCTAAATTAACAATTAATGAAGACCCTGTATGTGGCTCTGCCCATTCAAATCTTATTCCTTACTGGGCAGAAAAACTTGAGAAAAATGAAATGACGGCTTATCAAGCCTCTGCGCGTGGAGGTTATTTAAAATGTGAGCTTAAAGGGAATCGAGTAAGTATTGGTGGAAAAGCAATTCTGTTTGCCAAGGGAGAAACATACCTTTAATATTTATGTTTGCTAACAAAAAACTGACTTATTATTTTAATTCGGTTTTTTTATTACATGGATTATTGATTATATTTTTTTCCCTCTTTTTTGATAATTTTTAGTCCTTTTTCTAGTTTTTCCATATTATTAGACGAAAGGGCAATTCTAATAAAAGGGTCAGGTTGTGTTTGAGTAGAAAAACGGTCGGAATGAAAGACTCGGACTCCTTGATTTAAAAGGTGATTCTCTATTGTATCTTGTTTTTCTTGAGTTAATTTATTTTTTAGATTTAATATTCGATAGAAGGGATAATTATTTGAAGGACGTTGAGGTTTGATTGATTCAAAAACAGTATCAAAAAGTTGATTTGCTTCTTGTAATTTTTCAAATTTATTTTCTAGAATCTTTTTGGCTGTTGAAGAATGAATAATTTGCGTAATGATTTCGGCATCTAATCCCGAAGTTTTAACATTGATGTTAAAGAGAGCTTTTTCAATTGCTGATTTGAAATTTTGGGGATAGACAAGGTAAGCAATTCGTAAACCAGAACTAATATATTTTGTCATACCAGCCAAATAAATTGTTTGTTTGGGAAGAAGTTGTTGAAAGGGCGGAAGGACTTTATCTTGAAAGTAAGTAGTCATAAAGGAGTGAATGTCATCTTCAATAACAATTAAATTCAATTTTTTAATAATTTTGGCAAGTTCATAACGTCTTTCTTCAGAAATTTGAAAACCAATTGGATTGTTACACGAAGGCATAAGAAAGATACCTTGTATTTTTTTCTTAAGACATTCATTGTTCAAGGCCTCAGGAGACATTCCATTTTCATCAAAGTCAATAGGGACAATTTCAAGATGATAAAGATGGGCTAATTCGATAAAGTTTGAATATGTGTAACGGTCAACAGCAATACGGTCACCTGGGGCAAATAAGGCTGATAGAACAATCGCAAGTCCATTTTGCACGCCTGATACAATAGCAACGTGATTAGTGTAGGGAAGAACGCCTTGCGTTTCAAGCCACTTCGAGGCTGTTTCAATCTGAAAATTGGTCCCCATTGGATGTTGATAGTCGAGAAGTTGAATTAGTTTTGGACTAGAGGCAATCGATTGAATGAATGGAACGACGAGGGAGTTGTATTCTTCAAATGAACTAACTAAACCAAAGTCAATGATATTTTGTTTGACATTGTGATTAGAAATAGTTGCTGAATGATAAGCATTAGGGGAAACATAGGTTCCACTTCCAACATTAGTATATAATAGTCCTTTTTTTATTGCATATTGATAGGCCTGACCTACGGTGGTAAAATTGATGTCTAAATAGTCAGCAAGCTCTCTTTGTGAAGGAAGTTTTGTGTCTTGGGTAAGTTGGTTGGAGAGAATATCCTCTTGAAGTAAATCTACTAAGGACTTATAAATGGGACTTTTTAATAATGCTTTATCTGGATGCCAAGATAATGGATTATTTTTATAACTATTTAATGACACTTATTATTCTTCTTTCTGTTATTATATAATAAATATTATAACATAGGAAATATAATCGATAGACTAGATATCAGTATCAGTTTTGAATAAATATTTTTAGTATAATTATTGAAGGGGGGATAAAATGAAATTGCTATTAATTGATAATTATGATTCTTTTACTTATTTGCTTGCACAGTATTTTGAGGAATTAGATTGTAGTGTAACAGTGGTTAATGACCAAGATAAAATAAGTCAGAAAATTATAATTTCTCCGGATTTTATTTGTGAAAATTATGATGCGATTATCATTTCTCCAGGTCCAAAAACACCAAAAGAAGCCGTTTTTAGTAGGGATGTAGTTCAACTATACGCTGGAAAAATTCCTATGTTAGGAATTTGCTTGGGTCAGCAAGTCATTGCTGAATGTTTTGGGGGAAATGTTGTTCTTGGTGAGAGACCAATGCATGGAAAAATTTCTGTCATTCGTCATAATTGTCAAGGAATTTTTAAAGGACTTCCACAAAATTTGAAAGTTGCACGTTATCATTCGTTGATTGTCGATAAACTACCTTATGATTTTGAAATTGATGCGCAGAGTGAAGATGGTGTTATTCAGGCCATTCATCAGCAAAAATTAAAATTGTGGGCTTTACAATTTCACCCAGAAAGTTTAGCTACTGAATATGGTCATGAAATGTTAAATAATTTTTTGAAAGTGGTGTAGTCTTTTGAAGGAATTTATAATAAAAAATACGGATATTTGGAAAATTTTCCTAAAATATTATCGGGCAGATGAAGAAATTGTTTTTTTACATAGTAGTCAGGTGACCGAAAATGAGCATTATAGTATTTTAGCACATAAACCTTATAAAAAGGTTTCAAAATATAAGGGTCAAGTGTTTTTTAATGGTGAAAAAAAGAAGTTCAATTTTTTAGATGCGGTAGATTTGCTGAAGGATGAGAGAGTTGAACGACCTAAAAATTGGCCTTTTTATCCAGAATTATTGGGTTTTGTAAGTTATGAGCAAGAGCCGGCTTGTTTTGCAGTTTATGATGAAGTTTTACTTTTTGACCATAGAACAAAACTGTTACGTGTCGTGCAATTTGAACAAACTGATGGCCAATATTGGCTGACTGAATCGGAAGAAATTGAAGTGGATTCAGAGATTGAATTCGATGATCAGAATGGCATAGGGGCTGTTTTTATTGACCAAACAAAGCAAGAATATATTGCTTCAATAAAAAAATTACAAGACTATATGAAGGCTGGCGATATTTATGTTGCCAATTTGACGCAACAATTTGAAATTTGGTCCGATAAAAAACCTATTGATGTTTTTAAGAACACAAGGAAACAAATTCCTGCTCCTTTCTCATCATTTTTACAATATCCTGAATGGAAAATGACGCAAATTTCAAGTTCTGTGGAACGCTATGTTTCTATTCATGATGGAGCATTAATTTCAAAACCAATTAAAGGAACAATTGCCAGAGGAGAAGATGTCGGAGCTGATAGATTACAAAAGGAAATACTTTCCAATAGTAGTAAAGAACGGTCTGAGTTACTGATGGTGACGGATTTATTGCGTAACGATATTGCCCGGATTAGTCAACCTTTTTCTTTGTCTGTCCCTAAATTTGCAGAAATTGAAACTTTTTCTCATGTTCATCAACTGGTGACTTCAATAAAAAGTAGAATTAAAGAAGATTTGACTTTTTCAGAATTTATGACGGCTTTATTTCCGGGAGGGTCAATCACAGGTACACCTAAGAAACGGGCAATGGAGATTATTAAGGAAGTTGAAAAACAACCTAGAGGAATTTATACAGGGATGCAGGGTTGGTTAAGTCGAGAAATGGATTTGGATATGAACATCGTGATTCGGACATTAGTTCATGATGGTGAGCATTATCAGCTTGGAGTAGGCGGTGGAATTACGTTCGAGAGCGAAGCAGAAGCAGAGTTTTCAGAGATATTACTAAAAGCAAAACCTTTTTTAGATATATTAGGTGTGAAAGATGTTCCAAGTATTTTATTTACAACAGGTCTTGTTAAAAATGGTGAATTGTTAAATTTAGAGGGGCATGTCAATCGCTTGAAAAAGCAATACCATCATCCAGATTTGGAAGAAAAATTGAGAATATTTGCCCAAAATGTTACTGACGGAGTTTTACGTGTCAGTACTGACGGAGATTTTTTGACCCCTGAGATTCGTCAGCTGACGCATTCAAATGAGGTCTATCGAGTTAAACTGTCGTCAATTAATGACAAGCCTAGTCCTTTGTCTAACTTTAAACTTTCAGGGCCAGATTTTCAAAAGGTCTTTCGTCAGGAAGTCTTAGAAGCAAAAAAAGAAGGGTTTCAAGATATTCTATTTCATACAGATGGCTTGGTCAGTGAATTATCAATCGGAAATTTTGTGGCAAAAAAGGGCAATCAGTACGAAACGCCAGCCAGATATGCCCTAAAAGGAACTTTTTTAGATTTGTTTGCGAAAAATCATACTCTAATATATAAAGATATTGCGCTTTCTGATTTGAAAACATATGATTGTTTTTATATGGCAAATGCTGTCAGAGGATTAGTTGAAATAAAAATTGATGGAATTTCCTAATATAAGTCCTTGGTTTTACTGACCAAGGACTTTTTTTGGAGCAAAAATTACTGACAGAATCTGTCAGTAAAAATATTCTAAAAATTTACTGACAAAAATAAATTAAAATTAAGAAATACATCTCAAGTCTGAATTTTTAATCGCAAAAATGAGTTACAATAGATTTTATAAAGGAGAGGAGCGTGAAGATGATTAAAATCTACCAAAAATCAAGTTCAAACCAGTCAGCTGAGCGCGTTACCAGTTGGTTTAAAAAGCGAAATATTCCTTATGTTGTCATTTCCAAAACTTCATTGTGTAAAGAAGATATTGTCAGAGTTTTAGAGCTATCAAATAAAGGTTTTGAGGAAATTATTGTTTCGGAATCAAAAGCACCCAAACTTTATTCAGAACTAAGAAGTTCTTGTGATATGGACCAAATTTCGACGGAGCAAATGATTCAATTTATTTTGAAAAATCAGCAATTATTGCGTTCACCAATTACTTTTGATGACCGTCGTTTACTTATAGGTTATAATAACGAAGATATTCGGACCTTTATTCCTTGGCGTCTCCGTTAGTGAATTTGACCTGTTCTTTTGATATAATAATTTTAATGACAAAAGACAGGACATTAAGATGAAAATTGAACTTTTTGAGGAAGATATTCCCGAATTTAGTAATGAAATGATGACATTAACCCAAGTTTTTGCCACTTTTAAATGTGGTGAAGACTTGCAAATGGCACGTTACAATTTTAAAAATCAGCCAGAAATTTTTCAAAACTATCCTCAAGTGACACAGATGTTAGAAAAAAAGGATGTTTTACCTCTGACCCTTGTAGATGGAGAAATTACATTGATTGGTGACTATCCAACGGTGGAAGACTTGACAGAAATCACGGGATTAAGTTTTCAAAATCTTGGATGTGAAGAAGACTGTCAGGACTGTTCTTGTCAGTAAAATTTACTGACAGAAATGATTAAATTCAAGAAACTAATAATAAAAATAAAAAACCTCATAGTTCTGAGGTTTTTTTGTGTAATTTAATTTTTTTATAAGCCCACTCGTAATGCGATGACATAGAAGACTGAAAATATTGACCCAGACTAGTTGAACCTGTCCAATCAAAATATTTTTTGGTGTACAGTTCTTTGTTTGAAAAATTTTCAATGAGGGTGATTAGCTTCATATGGCTTTCAGAAAGTTGTTGTGTTATCTCATATAATGATTTTTTTTGCCCATTTATTTGAAAATTATCATTCATTTCACCATAATTTTTCCAATTATAAGGAGAGGGCAGAAAGGACGTTTTCTCTCCTCTTTTATTTTTTTCGACAAAGTTGATTAATAACTGATGCCACTCATAGAGATGAACCATGACGTCTCTTAGATTTTTATCTCTTGCCCAATGCTTTTCTTTTTTATCTTCAACATTAAAGGTAAAATTATCATTTTTTGTTTCTTCGTTTAATGAATTGATTAGTGAACATAATTTCTGCCAACTTTCTTCAGAAAAAGTAATTAATTCCTCTTTGGATTGGGCTCTTGCCATTATAATCTCTCCTGTTTTAGATTTTACTAATATTCTATCATAGTTAGTCAGAGTTTTCTTCTCCAAGTGATGACTCTTCTGACAGCTTTACTAATCCCAAAGTTAGACGATAAATGAAATAAACTAGGACGAAGTCCTAGTTTTTATTTTAAATCAGCTTTTTCCGATATTGATTCAGAGTCATTCCCGTCCATTTGCGAAAAGCTCGAGTGAAAGAACTGACCTCAGAATATCCTAAGAGATAAGAAATTTCATCAGTTGTGAGATTTAAATCCTTTGAAAAATGGAGAGCCATTTTTTTCTGAACGGATTGTAACTCGGCTTTAAAAGTAGTACCAGCTTGTGCAAGATTTCTTTGAAGGGTTCTGCTACTAATTCCCAGTTTTCTTGCTACATTTTGAATGGAACATTCTCCAGAAGGAATCAAGAGTTGGACTTCTTTATGAAGGCTATTGATGAAGTCAGAAGGAGTTTTGATTTCTTCTAGCTGACGATTCAGCTCGGGTTCTATCATCCGCCACATACTATTATTTCTGGTCAAAAAAGGTAGTTCTAAATCTTGGAGATTAAAACTCAAAAGATTATCATTTTTTGAAAGCTCAGGAGAAATCCCAAAAACTTCCAAAATTGAAGAACTGAATGGATAAGGACTGATTACTTTTTCAGGAATAATATTTTGGCCTGTTCCAGTTCTTAGAATACTTAAAATAATAAGTTGCTCATTAAATAGAGAAAAACGTGAAAGATTTTGTATTTCAGAAATATCATTTAATTCAACTTGAACATGTTTTTCTTGAATACTGACTTTAATTTCAACTGGAGCAATGATATTTTTATATTTTGCCAAACGTTTTATAGCTTGTAAGCCATTAGCAGAAGAAAGAGCGACGAAAAAAATAGGCATAAATAATCCAAAATTTTGGACATCACTTATCAAAAGAAGTTGTTCATCAGTCAATCTTTTTGATAGGACCTCTTGAAATTTATAAAATTGTTGATTCGTTAAAACAATTTCCTCTTTCCAAAGCAAATTTGGAATTTGGGCTTCTTCTAAAAGAAGGTTCAAATCTAAATGATGTAATTCGAGAAAGTTTTGAAACTGTTGGTCAATACTTATTTTCATAATTTTCCTTATTTTATTAACTGGCCCGCATGATTAGCCAATCAAAAATTCTTGTTGGCAGAATGGTATGAAGAAAGACAAGGGGCTTTGCTCCAAAACCGATTAAATAACGAGCTCTCATCCTTTTTGAGCTGACTGCCTTTAAAATCGTTTTTGAAATTATTTTAGGGTCAGACATCATGTTCCCAGAATACTGTTTTCTCATACCGGTAGCTGTTTTTAAGGCGGCTTCTTCGTAAGCTCCTCCTTTGGCAGACTCCGCTAAATGATCGGCTGCGATTAATCCCCAATCGGTTTTAATTCCTCCTGGTTCAATTAAAGAAACATCAATACCAAAAGGTTTAACTTCCATCCGGAGGCCATCGCTAAAAGCTTCTAAGGCATATTTCCTTGCATGATACCAAGCACCAAAATAGGTTGTGAATCTACCGCCCATTGAAGAAATATTAATAATCCGACCAGCTTTTTGGTGACGCATGTGAGGCAAGACTAGTTTAGTTAGAGCAGCTAGTCCAAATAAATTCACCTCAAATTGACGTTTGGCTTCTTCAAGCGGAACATCTTCGATTGCGCCATAAGAACCATAACCCGCATTATTAATTAGTATATCAATTTGTCCTTCATTGTCAATTATTGTATCTACCAATTTACGACAAGAATCTTCATTTGTAATATCTAGATAAATTGGCTCGACACCTACGCTTTTTAATTTCTCAAGTTTGTCCATTCTTCGTGCCGCACCATAAACCTTATGGCCATTCTGAGCTAAAAGCTTTGCTGTTTGATAGCCAATCCCACTACTTGCTCCTGTGATTAATATAATTGCCATATCTATTCTCCTTTATTAATTATAAAACTATTATAGAGAAAGTTTAGCAAGAATAAAATGACATTTGACGCCATATTTAGGGCACTTTGCGCCATTTTTAAAAAAGATAAAAAATTAAATAGATTTTCTTTGATGTAATATTTTTTATTTCGTATTATTATATCGTAATTAATTGACATCAATTTGCTTTTGACTTATAATTAAATGTGAAAGAGGTGATAAAATGAAAATTACATTTAAAACTTTGGATGGTCGCACATTGAACAAAGAATTTATTGATGCTAATGACTTTATTCGTCAACAAAATCTTGAAATTCCAGCAATTGATGATTCTGCAAAAGTAGTTGAAGTTCTTATCGATGAAAAACCTTATGATTTTACAGGAAATATTGCTGATTTGTACTTCAAATTAAACAAATAATCTATTTACAAACGAAATTAAGAAACAAAATGACCTTCTCAAACTAACTTTGGGGAGGTCTTGTGATAGTTAAATTAGAAAATACAATTTATTTAGGAGGAAATAAGATGAAAACTTTTAATTATGGTGAAGATGAATTACAAGCGCTTGACCTCTATCAACCAAAGGAATGGAACGGAAAAACTTTAGTATTGATTCATGGCGGCGGTTGGTGGCAAGGAGACAAAGGTAAAGAAAAAGAAGTTGCGACAGGATTAGCTGCTGAAGGTTATCAGGTTGCAGCTCTGAATTATCGTTTGGCCATACAAGCTAAAAATCTTTTTCCAACCCAAGATGAGGATGTTGAAGCCGCCTACACTTGGCTTCTTAAAAATATCCCAGATTTCAAGGCTGATAACATCGCTTTTATTGGTGGCTCAACAGGTGGACATTTAGCTGCTTATTTGGGATTGACAAAAGGTCGCCCCTTTGTCAGCCTGTCAGGACTTTTAGATTTAAAGGGGTTTTATGAAAACCATAAGGAAACGATTCCTAAACAATTAATCATTGCTCCAGACTTACCCAGTAAGAAGATTGACCAAGCAGGAGCCAATGATTCTTACTATAAGTGGATTATCGAAAACTTACTGGCGTCAATAAATGACGATAGTTTAGAAAAAGCCTCTATTTTTTCTAAAGTCACTAAAAAGAGTGGACCGGGCTTGCTTTGCAACTCGATGAATGAGCTTGTTCCTGCTTATGAACATCAAAAATTAGCAGAACTATTGCGACAAGAGCAAATTCCCGTAGAAACTTGCCTACTTAGCGGTTCACGACATGGGGAGGCTTATATTGATGACATTTGGCCTAATCTTTTGAACTTTTTGAAACGTTATATCTAATAATGAAAACAATCAACTCAGTAGTTGATTGTTTTTTAATTTATTTAGTAGAAGACTTTATCATTTCGATAAGCTTTAAAATTTCATCAGTATGAAAATTGTTTGATTTATAGAGGGCATAAAAACCATTTTTAACTCCAGTATAGTGATAGTTATAATCTTTTTCAAAATATTTTAGAAAACGAGCAGAAATGAAAGTTGCACTATTTTTATTAATATTAATATTTGAGAGGGCATCTTGAGTCGACTCAACTGCAGTATAAGGTAAGTGTGAAAATAATGGATTATTTTTTTCCAATATTTTGTAAACATCAATTTTACTTTTACTGACAATAAGAGAAGTTACTTCGCTTTCCAGCAGTTTTTTACTGACAGAAATAATTTCATCATCAAAGATTTTTTTGACCGAAATATCTGCTGACAGAACGGGCTGACTAGAAGCACTAATAAGTGCCAAATCACAGTAACCCTTTTTCAATTCTGTCAGCGCATTAAAAGAAGAAGTGCTTTTGATAATTAAGTTAGCCTGATTAGTTTCATGATCGAAAATTTGAGGAATCACAAAATTTGTCATTAAAAAATTTCCTGAAATCCGGAGAACAGAAGAATTTTTTAAGAGCGATTCTGCGGAAACAATGGCATTTTCAAAAAAGGAGCGAATAATTTCATAAAGCTGAATTCCAAGAGCTGTCAGCTGGATTCCCTGACCATTTTTTTCGATTAGGTGAACACCATAAGCAGACTCAAGTTTTTTGATTTGGCTACTGACAGCTGGCTGACTGATATAAAGTGCCTCTGCTGCCCTTGATATTGACTGAAATTTTGCGACATGATAAAAAATTTCAAGTTGATGTGTATTCATTGATATCTATTTAACTTTCACTTGTAATTGATAGTAGTCTGATTAAGACCTTATAAACGATTGACATATTTTTCACCAATTTCATTGGCATATAATTCCATGACCTTAGTCCAAAAACTGCCCTCTTTATCGCCAGATTCACTAAAATATTGCTTCATTTTATTGATTTGATTTTCATTCATACGTTCATCTAACATGTTTCCTTGTTCGGTCAGATAAAGCTGTTTGATTCTTTTGTCATTTTCATTTGGCCTGAAATGAACCAATTCTTTTTCTTTTAAATCATTCATAGGACCGTTCAAAGCTTGTTTAGAAATATCAAGCACTTCAAGTAATTCATTAACGGTCAAGCCAGGAAGTCTTCCAATGAAAAATATAATTCGCCGATGTACTTGACGAATTCCGTAAGAAAGTACTAGGTCGTCCTCTTGTTTAATAAATGCACGGTATCCGAAGTAAAATAAAGCCAAATCTCTAGTAAAATTTAAGTTATCGTCTATTTCTGAGTTTTCTTTAGTCATAATTCACTCCTTTTATTAGTCTATTATACTTGATAATTTAAATAAGTCAATATCGTTGACTTATTTAAAGAAAAGCGTTATTCTATAAATGTCAAGTTGATTGACCAATATATAATAAAATATGGAGGAATGCGATGTATACAGTAGGAGATTACCTATTAGACCGATTACACGAGTTAGGAATTGAAGAAATTTTTGGAGTCCCTGGAGACTATAACTTACAATTTTTAGATCAAATTATTTCCCGCAAGGATATGAAATGGGTCGGAAATGCTAATGAATTAAATGCTTCATATATGGCTGATGGCTATGCTCGTACTAAAAAAGTTGCCGCATTTCTTACAACCTTTGGAGTAGGTGAATTGAGTGCAGTTAATGGATTAGCAGGAAGTTACGCCGAAAATTTACCAGTAGTAGAAATAGTGGGATCACCTACATCAAAAGTCCAAAATGAAGGAAAATTTGTTCATCATACGCTGGCTGACGGTGATTTTAAACACTTTATGAAAATGCACGAACCTGTTACAGCAGCTCGAACTTTACTGACAGCAGAAAATGCAACCGTTGAAATTGACCGAGTACTTTCTGTACTACTAAAAGAAAGAAAACCTGTCTATATCAACTTACCAGTTGATGTTGCTGCTGCAAAAGTAGAGAAACCCTCATTCCCTTTGAAAAAGGAAAACTCAACTTCAAATACAAGTGACCAAGAGATTTTGAACAAAATTCAAGAAAGTTTGAAAAATGCCAAAAAACCAATCGTGATTACAGGACATGAAATAATTAGTTTTGGCTTAGAAAATACAGTCACTCAATTTATTTCAAAGACAAAACTACCTATTACGACATTAAACTTTGGTAAAAGTTCAGTTGATGAAACTCTCCCTTCATTTTTAGGAATCTATAATGGTAAACTCTCAGAGCCTAATCTTAAAGAATTCGTGGAATCAGCCGACTTCATCCTGATGCTTGGAGTTAAACTCACAGACTCTTCAACAGGAGCCTTCACTCATCATTTAAATGAAAATAAAATGATTTCACTGAACATAGATGAAGGAAAAATATTTAACGAAAGAATCCAAAATTTTGATTTTGAATCCCTCATCTCCTCTCTCTTAAACCTAAGCGAAATAGAATACAAAGGAAAATATATTGATAAAAAGCAAGAAAACTTTGTTCCATCAAATGCGCTTTTATCACAAGACCGCCTATGGCAAGCAGTTGAAAACCTAACTCAAAGCAATGAAACAATCGTTGCTGAACAAGGAACATCATTCTTTGGCGCATCATCAATTTTCTTAAAACCAAAGAGTCATTTTATTGGTCAACCCTTATGGGGATCAATTGGATATACTTTCCCAGCAGCATTAGGAAGCCAAATTGCAGATAAAGAAAGCAGACACCTTTTATTTATTGGTGATGGTTCACTTCAACTTACGGTGCAAGAATTAGGATTAGCAATTAGAGAAAAAATTAATCCAATTTGCTTTATTATCAATAATGATGGTTATACAGTCGAAAGAGAAATTCATGGACCAAATCAAAGCTACAATGATATTCCAATGTGGAATTACTCAAAATTACCAGAATCATTTGGAGCAACAGAAGAACGAGTAGTCTCGAAAATCGTTAGAACTGAAAATGAATTTGTGTCTGTCATGAAAGAAGCTCAAGCAGATCCAAATAGAATGTACTGGATTGAGTTAGTTTTGGCAAAAGAAGATGCACCAAAAGTACTGAAAAAAATGGGTAAACTATTTGCTGAACAAAATAAATCATAATTTATAAATAGTAAAAAACATTAGGAAATACCTAATGTTTTTTTGTTGACTAAATCAATCCCTCTTTATATAGAAAACCTTAGTTTCTCAAAGACAACTTAATTAAGCCTGCCAGATACAAACTAGAGAAGTTGGAAGAAATTTCCATTTGCGGAAGGGTTCCTTTAGGAAAAATCTCTCTGAGTTCATCCTTTATTTTTTCTATATTTAAGAGCTTCTCCCAAACTTGAGGAATAAAGATGATTAATTGATGAGGGGCATACATTGCGATAATTGTTTGAATCGAATCAAATACTTTTAGATAAATCTCGTTTTGACTCAATGGAAATTCAGCAGTTCTAAAAGTAGGGAGATATTTTATTTCCCCACTGATATTATTGCTTCCTTTAAAAATAGTTTGATTAATAATCAAAGAAGAACCCGGCGGAAATTTTTCTGGAAAATAAACGCCTGATAAAACTTCATTCTCCTCTAAAGCATAGCCTAGAGTAGCGGCGTTAATATCATTTTCAATAATGGTTTCAATCTGAGTTGAATCTCTAATTTCTTTAGCGAGATTGACATTTTTAAGCGGTGAAAAATCCATAATACGTAATTCTCCATCAATCTCAACCCCAGTAATACCACAAGTAATTAAAACGATTTGAGGAAAAACACTTCTAAAATGATTAATATTAAGCAGAAGTTCGTCTAAATTATTAGTCTTTAAATTTTTTTGTTCAATGACATTTCCCAGAAGATCAACAATATGATAATTGACCACTAAATTTTTATCATTTTCGATAAATTGAAGGATTAGTATTAACTCTTTAGTAGCATTAAATTCATAGGCTGTTGCAAAACGACCGCCAGTTTTAGCATGTTTATCAAGAGATTTAATGGTATCACTTTCAATCAGTTCCACAATAAGTTTATTAATTGTAACAACACTGAGTTGAGTCCCATCTGATATTTGACGAATTGTAAGTGGTAAATGAGCATTTTTAATGTAATCGGAAATCAGTTCCTTATTGTGTTCTTTGATATTTTTAGGTTTATAGGCTTTCATAATTCTCCTTATATGATCATTTTTCAAAATAAAAACGCTTTACTAATTTTGATAAAAAAGATATAATGAAATCAACTTATTAAAGTTTGTTAATAAAGTTTATTTAAAAAAATCGGCCTGCTCTTATTATTCTTAATAAAAGGAGCAATCATTGCCATTAGAATCATTATACCACTATTTTTAAAAGATTATCCAGCAATTGGATAAAGATAACTAGAAAATGGAGAAACAGAATGCACATCGAACACGTAGCAATTTATGCTGAGGATATTGAAAAAATAAAAGCTTTTTATGAAAAATATTTTAATGTCACTTCAAGTGATTTATACCATAATCAAAAAACAAGCTTCAAATCTTACTTTTTAACCTTTGACTCAGGCAGTCGAATGGAAGTCACAACAAAAAAATTCCTATCAAATAGAATTGCTGAGAGTTTAGGATATGCCCACATTGCCATTGCAGTAGGTGATAAAAAAGCAGTAGATGAGTATGCTGAAAGATTTGTAAAAGATGGTTATCCATTACTCAACGGCCCTCGTACTACGGGGGATGGCTATTATGAAGCAGTTATTCAAGATCCTGAGGGAAATTTGATTGAACTCACGACAGCACTAGATGAAGAACATTAAAAATAGAGAGTGGGTAAGAGGTTTTGGCAGTTGATTTTGATTATCAAGAGATGTTGTTAGGTAACTTATATCTTGCTGGGAATATTTTACCAGAAAATAAATCCATCCACGGCAAGAAGATTGTCCAAAAAATCAATAATACTCCGATTGAAGAAAAAGAAACAATCGTTGCTTTAGAACGGCAAGTTTTTGGGAAAACAGGGGACAACCTTTATGTAACTCCCCCATTTCAGGTGGATTATGGCCGACACGTAGAAATTGGAAATAATTTCTATGCAAATATGGATTGTATTTTCTTAGATGTTAATAAAATAAAGATTGGCAATAATGTTATGGTGGGTCCACGTGTCAGTTTTTATACGGCAGGTCATCCAATAGATCCTCAAATTAGAATAGAAGAACTTGAATTTGGCTTGCCTATCACGGTTGAAGATAATGTATGGATTGGTGGGAGTGCCACTATTCTTCCAGGAGTGACCATTGGTAAAAACTCAATCATTGCTGCGGGCGCAGTAGTTACGAAAGAGGTTGCAGCCAATACAATTGTCGGAGGAAGTCCAGCTCAGTTTATCCGAGCAATCAATGAAGAGGACAAGCGCTATTGGAACAAGAAAAAAGAAGAATATCAATCAAGATTAAAAGAAAAATAGAAATAAATCGATATATTTTTTAAATTGGAGATAATATATGATTAAAGCAATCGCCGTGGATATGGATGGAACCTTTCTTAATTCAAATAATGACTACGACAGAGAAGCATTCCTTGAACTCTTTAAAAAATTAAAAGCGAAAGAAGTGAGATTTGTGGTAGCAAGTGGAAATCAGTACGCTCAAATAAGTTCTTTTTTCCCAGAAATTTGGCGAGAAATAACATTTGTATCAGAAAATGGCGGACTCGTATTTGAAAAGGGAAATTTATTAATAAAAAAGATCATTGCCAAACCAATTATTCAGGATACTTTGACTCTCTTAGAAAATACTTCCTACAAAGTTGGAATTATTCTTTGTGGTGTAAAATCTGCCTATATCCTCAAGAGCGAAAACGCTGACTTAAAAAAAGAAGCAGCAAAATACTATTTTGCGCTCAAAGAAATCGATTCATTTCAAGACCTTCCAGATGATGAATGGGTAAAAATTGCCCTTCAATTAGAGGATAAAAATGCTTTTTCGATTATTGATTTAATGAATGAAAAAAATAATTCTCAACTAAAAGCCGTATATAGTGGACATGGAAGTGTTGATTTGATTGCAAATGAGGTAAATAAAGGGAACACACTTAAGCAATTATTGAATCAATGGGAAATCAAGCCCGAACAATTTCTAGCCTTTGGTGATAGCAATAATGATTTAGAAATGTTAGAGCTCGCAGGCTATAGTTATTCAATGGCTAATGCAAGTGAACAAGTGGCCCGAGTAGCAAAATATCAAGCACCATCAAATGATGAGAATGGAGTGATTTCTACTATCAATGCTTTATTTGATAAATTAGGCTAAACCTTTATGAAGTGGAAGGAACAAGTAAAAACCACTTCATTCTAAGGCAGTAAACTTAAGAGTAAATAATTGATATTATAATGAACAACTATAATTTTGACCTCCTATAGAAACATTATTGTAGAGCTCTCACCAAGCACAAGGTACATTATAATGATCTAAGTAGCAATAAATCTTGTCTTCAATTTGATTTACTGTCTTAAAATGAAGTGGCTAGCTCTTAACTCAGATTCCTGAACAAAGAAATACTAATAAAAGAAAGATAATAATATGATTAAACTTGTACTTACAGATTTAGATGGTACTTTCTTAAATAAAAGCGGTAGTTTTGATCAGTCTTACTACGAGAAGGTAAAGACAATAATGGATCAGAATAATATTATTTTTGCCCCCTGTACTGGTAAACAATGCGAGCGGGTTGAAGAACTCTTTGATTCCGATATTTCCAAAAATATCTGGATATTGGGCGATAGTGCAACACGAATTAAACATGAAGGTAAATATATTTATGAGTCCTTATTACCAAACAAGTTAGGACTTCAAATTATTGAAAAACTAGAAAATATTGCATCTGATCATATTATTATCGCTTGTACCCCAACTGCTGCCTATATCAAGTCAACAGTCTCTGAAGAGGACGCTCAAAAAATAAGAAAGTCATATGCTGTTGTCAAAAAGCAGGAAGATTTACAAAATATTGAGGAAGACTTTGTAAAAATAACCGTTTTTGATCAAAAACTGAGAGCATTTGAAAATGTTAAACAACTGTCCGAATTTGAAGCGCAAGCCTATATCGTGGCCTCAGAAGCAGCATGGATTGATATTTCCAACTATAATGTCCACAAAGGAACCACCGTTCAAGCACTACAACATATTCTTGGGGTAACGAAAGAAGAAACAATTGCCTTCGGCGATGGACTCAATGATATTGAACTATTAGAAGCCGCTGGCTGTAGCTTTGCCGTTAATAATGCCTTTGACATCGTAAAAGAAAAAGCTGATTTCATAACAAAATCAAATGAAGAGAGTGGCGTTCTTCAAACAATTGAAAAGTTGTTACTTTTACAAAAATGAAAGGAAACATAGATCTAAGTTAACTGATTAAAATGCAAAGGACAATAATACCTATTGTCCTTTTTTATGTTTTATTATTAAAGATTATCTACTACACTACTTTTGATAGCAAGACTCATAACTTTTACTTATATCTGCTTAATTAAAATGTATTTTTAAAAAGCTATTTATTTTACTAAAATAATTTTTGAGGTGAAAAAAATGCTAGAAATTTATTTAATACGACATGGACAAACAAAGTGGAATCTCGAAAAGAAAATGCAAGGTTCACTCAATTCTGACTTGACAGTTGAAGGAGTTGAGCAAGCAGCATCATTAGGTAAAGAACTTAATAAACACTATTTTGATCATATTTACTCAAGTACGAGTCCTAGAGCTCTGGAAACTTCTCGACTAATATTTGGTGATAAAAAGAAAACTTCATCAGATTTGCTAGGTGAAATCGCTATGGGCGCGTGGGAAGGAAAAACGTATCAAGAAATTGAAAAACTCGCCCCTCTAGAATGGAATAATTTCTTCAATCACCCCTTTAATTACTTTCCATCTAAAGATGGTGAATCCTTTGCTCAACTTGAAGCCAGACTAAAAGTTTTTATCAAAGAAGAAGGACTCAGGGAGCGCTCAGGCAAAATCGCAATCGTTTCTCATCGCATAACGATTAGAATGCTGATTTCTCTCTTATTAAACAACAAAGAGCTCTATGGCAAGATGGACCTTAGCTCGACATCATTGAGTATCATCGAAATAAAAAATAAAAAAGCAAAATTAAAGCTCTTAAACTCTACAGCACACTATCAATATTATCGAAGAAATAAAATCCCAATTCCGATAAAAACAAGTAGATAAAGAAAATTTAAAAGCGTAAAAAGGCCGAAAAATTTCAAGGTAGATTTGTCTTTAACATTCAATTGATATTGCCTTAAGGCTAGCAAGTTAGCCAAAGAAGCCACTAGAGTTCCTAAACCACCGATTGTCACTCCCAAGTATAAAGCAGAAAGTTGTCCGGTAAATTTTGATAGTAAGACAGCAGCAGGAACATTGCTGATGACCTGACTAGATAAGATTGAGGTAAAGAAAATAGAGAGGTCATTATTCATCAGCTGATGAAGCCAATCATGAATCAAAGGAATACGCCCAAGTGCACCAACAATAATAAAGAAATTGATAAAAGTTAAGATGATTCCATAATCCACTTCTTGATAAACTTTTTTCTCGATAAGATAGGCACAGACCAAGCTTGCAATTAAAGAAATCCAAACAGGAATCAGAGCTAATACACCCAAAAGTACAATTAAGGTCGTGAATCCTAACAAATATAGATCTCGTTTTTTGATAGAAAATGCCTTGTTTTCTATCTGGCTGACAGCTCTCTTTGAAAATAATAAGGCACATAAAAATAAAGTCAATAAGCTGACCAATCCTAAAGGTATGGAGAGTTTGAAAAAGTCTAAAAGTTTTAAATGATAATAAGAGACCAAATACAAATTTTGAGGATTACCAATAGGTGTAATCGCACTACCTAAGTTGGCATAAATGGTCATCAAACTAATCAAGCCAATTTTAGGTAACTTCACCTTTCGGTCGATATTAAAAACAATCGGCACCAAAGTTAAAATCGCCACATCATTCGTAAAAAACATCGAACCAAAGAAAGACAAGAGCAGCACCACTAAAGCCACTTGTCTCAAGTTTTGACATTTATCAATAATAAAGGCCGCAAAATATTTTAAAATACCAAGAATTTCAAAAATAGAAATAAGAATAATCAAGCTCAAAAGAGCCAAAATGGTTTTCAAATCAATATCAGAAGCTCTGACCGTCCCAAAAATTAAAGAAAGTAGCGCTATAACGAAAGTAAACAAAAAGGTTTTATTAGAAAAAATACGTTTTAGAGTAGTAGCCATGGCGTCTCCTATTCTGAGGAGTTATTTTAGTTCATTTTAGCATAAAAAAATTAAAGAATAGATAGATATGAATTTGGAAAAAATATAAAAGAATAATGAATTTTAAGAAATTCTAAAACACCGAGTTGTTGGGCTTTTGGTGATTAAAATTTCTTGTTGCTTTGCTTGAGAAATATAAAAATAGATTTGACTACCGCAATAGAACTGTATCAGATCGTTGATAATTATAAATTCCCATGCAAAATAATAAATAATACTACTTTCGGTTTAAAAACCTCCCCAGAATAATAAAGTGGTATACTATAATCATTAACATCTGCATGATATCTAAAAATTACGATTAATAAAAAATGTTGAAAGAGGTTAGGGTGTGTCTAATTTAAAACCAAGAGTATGGAAAATTTCTCAGGGAGGAAATGGTAATACATCTATTCAAAATAGTTCATATAATGATAATAAAGTTTATTTTAGTTTTGACCAAATACAAGAAAAAAGTTATCAATTCGATGGTAATTTCAATAATCGACGAGGAGAAAATCAGATTGCAATATTTAAAGATATTGTAAATATTGGAGACTATGTGATTGTTCCAAAATCTAATCTTCACGGTGCATTTCTAGGGAGAATATCATCAGATTATACTTATCAGGAAAATAGTGGTGAGTACCCGAGAACGAGAAAGTTAGAAACGATTAGTAGACTTGGTAATTTTAAATTAAATAATATAAAAAATAAGTTGAAATGGGAACAGGCTACGATTGAGAAGCTTGATTATGATAATGTTCAAGAATTATATGAGGATTTTGATATAAATGATGATGAAACATTGGAAAAAGATTATCAAAACTTTTTCAACATGCTCAAATTTTGGATTCAACAAACAAATCAAAATATAGCAAATGCTGGACAACGTGTTACATTTAAAGAAATTAGGGAAGTTAACTTAGAAAGGGCAAGTAAAGAATTTATTGATCCCAAATTTGAACCTGAATATATTCACTATTCGAATTTTGATATCCAAATTTCTTTTGTAAGACAAGGAAATTATAAGGGAGAAAAAGTCAATTTCGTTGTTTGGAAACGTGATAATAATAACCAAAGTTGGTGGCTTAATATCAGGTATTCTTATGATAGACAAAAAATAATTTGTAATTATCGATCTGATCTCGAGAATAACACCGATTCCACTCACTTTAAAGAATATATGGAAAGCTATGGATTAAATAAAGAGGCTGTTTTTGAAATATCCGATCTAAACCTTGAAGGTATAAAGGCAAATAATTCAGTAAAAAATTTGTTCAATACTTTCTATGAGATGATTAAAAAGACAAGAAAATATGGGATTGAGTTAAAAGGAAGTATGAAAGCACAAGAATTAACAGATAAATTAAAGCAAAGTTATAATATTATTCTTCGTGGTGCACCTGGGACGGGTAAAACTTATTTATCAAAAGAAATTGCTGCAAACATGATAGGATGTACTACTTCAGAATTAAGTGAAAGCACGCAATTTGAATTTGTTCAATTTCATCCAAGCTATGATTATACTGATTTTGTTGAGGGATTAAGACCAATTCAAAAGGATGGTCAGATCGGGTTTGAAGCTAAAGATGGTATTTTTAAAAGATTTTGTAAATTAGCAGCTCAACATGCAAAAGATAAAAACTTTGTTTTTGTAATAGATGAAATTAATCGAGGAGAAATTTCTAAAATATTCGGTGAATTATTTTTCTCTATAGATCCTGAATATCGTGGAAAAGCTGGAGCAGTTACTACTCAATATTCTAATCTTTTTATAAATGATGACAAGTTTTATATACCAGAAAATGTTTATATTATAGCAACAATGAATGATATTGACCGTTCTGTAGATACTTTTGATTTTGCAATGCGTCGGCGTTTCACTTTTGAGGAAATAACAGCGAATGATTCGCAAATAATGTTGAAAGATAATGAAAGTAAACTTTTAATGAATAGAATTAATGAGCAATTAGTCTTACCTGAATTTGGTTTATCTACAGATTACCAGATAGGAGCAAGTTATTTCAGGATTCTAGAAGGAGAGTATGCTTATTCAAGTAGAGAGCTATGGAACAATAAATTAAGACCCCTATTTAATGATTATTTTCGAGGAGAAAGAAATGTTAGCCAAAAAATAGAAAAATTAGAAAAAGTATATTTTGGGGATGATACTGATGATTTTAATCAAAGATAATAGCGATGTTTCTGAATATAAATCAAATCCTATTATCCAAGAATTAAAAGATAGAGATTTGGCTAATTTGGAGAAAGAGGGATTTATTATCTTTCCCTCTACATTAATTAGGTCAGATGATTTAGATAAAGATTCACAGATTTTTATGTCTCATAATGAGAAAATTAGAACAGGAAACATTGTTGGATTTTTAAAAAAAGGGAAAAAAGAAGTTCGTATCTGCTCTCGTTTTTATGATGCAGGAGTTAATAAGGAAGATTATTTTTTGAGATTTTTACTTCAAAAAGTATTAAATATAAATGTGGTTAACACTAATATTAATACGGATAGCAATAATGAATTTTATGATTTATTAGTTTATCTTTTCCCAATATATTTTGAGAACGCATTAAATAAGGGAGTATATAAGGAGTATACTACTAAGAAATACAATAATGCCAATGTAAAAGGGGTAGTAAATGTTGCGAAACACCTTAAAACTAACATCCCATTTCAAGGTAAAATAGCTTATGAAACAAGAGAGTTTAGTTTTGATAATAAAATTACCCAATTGGTTCGCCATACTTTAGAAAAATTGCGAAAAGATTATGAGTTGAATTTTTTAGGTATAGAAAATATCAAGGAAAATATTCGTTCCATTGAACAGGTGACACAAACATATTCGAAGTATGATAGACTAGATGTTCTACAAGAAAACATATCAAATCCTGTTCGACATGGGTATTTTGAGGAATACTATCTTTTGCAAAAAATATGTATTAAAATTTTAAATGAAAATAAAATAGCTTTTGGAGAAGAGGGCCAAGAGGCTCAGGGAATAATCATTGATGTAGCTTGGCTATGGGAGGAATATTTAAATACTCTTTTAAAAGAAGAATATGAGCATCCACAAAATAAAAATTCTAGTGGAGGCATTTCATTATTTGTAGATAGAACTCATACAATATATCCCGATTTCTATAAAGTTGATAAAACCAAAGTGATTGATGCAAAATATAAAAACTTAGATCAAAGAGGAATGAAGCGAGAGGATAGATACCAGATTATTAGCTACCTCCATATCTTAAAAGCTCAAACTGCAGGAATTGCCTATCCAAGTAGAATGTTTAACCAAAATAAAGATATGGGAATTCTTGATGGGTATGGTGGAAGGTTGTTTAAAATTCCTTTACTAATACCTCAAGATTCTAAAAGTTATGAAGAATTTTGTGAGATTATGCAACAGAGTGAACAAAGGTTTGTTGAGGAACTTGACTTGGACATTTTTGGAATATAAATTCTTATGAATAATTAAATGACATAAAAAGAGTGAGAAACTATCTCACTCTTTTTATTTTTGATAATTTTGTTATTT
The DNA here is from genome assembly GCF_041026685.1 of Lactococcus sp. AK05. Taxonomy (NCBI): domain Bacteria; kingdom Bacillati; phylum Bacillota; class Bacilli; order Lactobacillales; family Streptococcaceae; genus Lactococcus; species Lactococcus sp. AK05. The sequence goes on along the minus strand of NZ_JBFTEI010000001.1, from coordinate 917,735 downwards.
CACTACTAACAACCCAAAACACAACATTTCCCAGTTCACATCGTAAGAAAAATCAGAAAACCAAACCATGAAAGCGCTATATTTATTTTTAGATAAAAACTTATATATAAGTTTTGTAACAAACGAAAGAGATAAACCATGAAATCATCTATCTTTATTCCATATCTTCTAAGAGATGGTGCAATCTTAAAAAGAAATCAAGAGAACCATTTCTGGGGATATACGGGTTCAGAACAAGAAGTCACATTATCTTATGAGGAAATTATATTAAAAACTAAATCTGACGAAAAAGGTTTTTTCGAAATTATTCTTCCAGCACACGAAGTAAGTGAGAGCATTGACTTCAAAATTTCAACTGTTGATGCAAAAATTGTTCTTAAAGATATTTGTTTTGGTGATGTATTCCTGCTTGGTGGTCAATCCAATATGGAACTTTGGATGGAACGTCTCAAAACCCGCTATCCTGATGAGATTGAACGGGCAAAAAATCCTTGGATTCGCTATTTTGAGGTGCCACAAGAGCCTTCTTTTGATAACATCAAAACAGAATTAAACTCAGGACAATGGAAAAGAGCAATTGGTGAAGATTTAAAGAATTTGTCAGGGATAGGTTATTTTTTTGCTAAAGAAAAATTTTCAGAAGATGGTGTACCAATTGGCTTGATTGCTACAGCAGTAGGTGGGACACCGCTTAATGCTTGGTTGAGTGAAGAGTCTTTAACCAAATTTAATTCTCTTCCACCATCCTATAATGCTTTAAAAAATAAAAAATATCTAAAAGAAATTCAAAATCTTGACCTGCTCTATCAGGATAACTATCAGAAACTTTGCGAAGAAACGGATGAAGGTTTATATCAATCTTGGCAAGACCCTAACTTTGATGATAGGAATTGGTCTGAGATTTCATTAAGTGAGACTTGGAATGAAAAATATACTTTTCCAGGTACACTTTGGTTAAGAAAAAAACTTGAAATTTCAGATGAATTTATTGGAAAAATGGGAGAGTTGGGCTTTGGGACAATGGCCGATGCTGATGTTATCTATGTCAATGGAAAGAAAGTTGGTAGTATTGACTACAAGTATCCACCTAGAAATTACAAAATATCTAAGTTAACAAAAAATTTTACGATTGCAATTCGTCTTAAAATCTATAACGCTCCTGGTGGAATCACACATAGTAAGCCTCATATTCTCTTAGTTGGAGAGAATCGTTTAGATTTAAATCATGGATGGAAAATTAGGCGAAGCAGTACATTGCCTGAACGTCATAAAGCATACTTTATTAATTATGAACCAACTGGTTTATATAATGGTATGATTGCACCTTTACAAAAGTTAAAGTTTGCAGCTATTCTCTGGTATCAGGGTGAAAGTGATGCAGGTAGTCCGCAAAATTATGGCCTACGTTTTCGAGAATTAATCGAAAGTTGGCGAAAACTTTTTAAGCAACCAAATTTACCTTTTCTTTATGTCCAGTTACCAAATTGTGATACTGAAAAAGATGCAGATTGGGCAAGACTTCGTGAAGAACAAAAAGAGGGGCTAAAAATATCACGAACAGCCATGGTCGTGACAATCGGAGATGGAGAAGATGATGATCTCCACCCTTTAAATAAAAAAGATGTCGCTCATAAACTATTAAACGCTTACCATGATGTTAAATTATTCCCAAATGGTTATTGTATAGGTCCTCTTGCTAAAGAAGCTATACAAGCGAAAAAGAATGTCATTATCCTTTCATTTGAAACTTTTGGAAAAAAATTTAACGTTGAGAAAAATAAAAATTTTGAACTTTATCAAGGAGGACATAGTTATAAAGTAAAAACTTACCGTCAAGTTGGGGAGCAAATCATTTTGGAGCTCCCTGCTGACCTATCACTTCAACCTGATGCGAAAATCAGGTACAACTGGAGCAATGCTCCGCAAGCATTTATTTGGAATGAAGAGGGATATCCAGCTTCTCCCTTCGAATTAAATATTCAATAAAAAACTCATAATAGGAGAAAAACAAAATGAATCTCGCCAAAAATTGGAAAAAGCTTTGCCTTGGCTCTGTTGCTTTACTTGCAACTGTAACCCTAGTTGCTTGTGGTACAAGTACAAGTAGTTCGAAAAAATCTGCTGGCAATGCTGATTTGAACAAAAAACAGACTATTACATTATGGTCATTTACTACGATGCAACCACAGATTGATGAATTAAAAAAGGAAAAACCAAATCTTACCATCAAACAAGTTGTTGTTCCCTATGCTAACTTTCAAACAAAACTAGACTCTGTTTTGGGAACAGATAAAGCGCCAGATATGGTGGCGTTAGATGCAGGTTTTGTTGAAAAATATGTTCAATCAGGTAAATTAACAAATCTTGGAGATTACGGAGTTGCTTCAGCCGCCAAGGGAAATTACCAATATACGCTTGATATGGGGAAAGATAGCAAAGGAAAACAAGTAGCAGTTTCTTACCAAGCAGCTCCGGGGGCTTACTACTATAATACTAATGTTTTCCAAAAATATTTAGGTATTGCTCCAAATGACGTAGCTTCTGCTCAGAAAGCTTTGTCTAGTTGGGATGCAATTAAGAAGACTGGCGAAACAATCAAAGAAAAATCTGGTGGACAAGCTTATCTTTTTAGCTCACTTGAAGAAATTTATAATCCAGTTATTGGTGCAAGAAAAGATGGTTGGGTGATTGATAATAAACTTAAAATTGATAGTACAATGACTGATTCATTAGATTTGATGAAAGAAGCTGTTTCAGAAGGTTGGTGTCAAAATACAACACCTCAAACTCCTGACTGGTATGGTGGAATTTCATCTAACAAGATTGGGGCTTATGCAATGCCATCTTGGGGACTCTTTTATTGGTTGAAAAACTATGCTAAGGATACAGCTGGAGCATGGCGCGTGACAGAAGGGCCGGTGTCTTATTCATGGGGTGGCACTTGGCTTGCAGGAGTTCAAGGTTCTAAAAATGCTGATGCAGCTTCAGCACTCGCTGTTTATATGGGAACAAACAAAGAATTCCAAACATGGGATGTCAAAACACAAAATGACTTTGGCTCAGTGAAAGCAATTAATAAAGAACAAGGCAAAGATGCCAAGGTCAGTTTGATTGGTGGACAAAATCCTTATCCTGTTTGGTCAAAAGTTGCAGATACCATTAATGGTAAAAATCAAACACAATATGACCAAAGTATCCAATCAATTTGGATTAATGATGTTGTTAACCCTTATGCTACAGGAAAAGTCACTAAATCTAAAGCACTCGATACATTCAAGTCAGATGTTAAGTCTGCTTATCCTAATATTGAAGTGAAATAAGTACATTTAGAAAACATAAGAGAAGCAAGGACTATGTTTGCTTCTCTTTTTATAGTAAGGAGATAAAATGGAAAACACTAAAAAAAGTGTTCGAAAGAAAAAATCAAATTTTGAGAAATATAATCGTTTTGGTTATTATTTCTTAATTCCATTTTTTGTGGGATTTTTACTTTTTACACTTTATCCAATGATTTATTCAATTGCGATTAGTTTTACCAGTATGAATGGCTGGCAATCTTTTTCAGATGCGACTAATGTTGGCTTACAGAACTTTATAACATTACTGACAAGCACTCCACTTTTTATGAAAGCATTGGGTAACTCAGTAATGCTTTGGATTTTTACTTTTATTCCACAAGTTCTTTTAGCTTTAATTTTAGCAGCTTGGTGGACAAATAGAAAACTAAATTTAAAAGGAAGTGGCTTTTTTAAAACAGTATTTTATTTACCAAACATGATAATGGCAGCTTCTATCGCAGCCTTATTTGGTGGGATATTTGGCTATCCAACAGGTCTTGCAAATTTACTCTTACAAAATCTGCACCTCATTAATCATCCTTTTAATTTCTTTCAATCGGTTTGGGGGACAAGAGGGATTGTAATCTTCATTCAATTTTGGATGTGGTATGGTCAAACCTCGATTGTTTATATTGCAGGGATTACATCAATAGATGAGGGACTCTTTGAAGCAGCTCGAATTGATGGAGCTAGTGATGGTCAAATATTTAGACGAATTACTTTGCCTTTACTGAGACCAATTGTACTTTATACCTTTGTTACCAGCTTTATTGGTGGTTTGCAGGTCTTTGATATTCCTTTTATTATGACCCAAGGTGGCCCACAAAATGGAGTTTATACTCTGTCCATCTTTATTTATAATCAGGCCTTTGCTTATCGTAACTATGGTTTGGCTTCAGCAGCCTCTGTACTTTTATTGATTATTTCCGCTGTTGTTTCTATTCTTATGTTCCGTGGATTTAGAGAAAGAGTAAATATTGGAGGTGAAGAATAATGGAACCTAAAAGTATGAGTAAGCAATTAAGAGCACGTCGAACATTGATTTACATCTTTTTTGGAATCCTGACTTTATTAAGTTTAATTCCATTTATTTATATGTTAGTGAATTCCACGCGCTCTTTAGTCCAAATTACTTCAGGTGTTTCACTTTTACCAGGAAGTTCTTTGGCTCATAATTTACAAATATTAAAAGGTTATGGGATGAATATGTGGCAAGGAATGGGAAATTCAGCTTTTATTTCCATTACTTCCACAGCTATTTCTGTATATTTTTCAGCTTTATCAGCTTATGCATTAACGGCTTATGATTTTAAAGGAAAGAAAATAATCTATGGATTTATAATTGCTTTGATTATGATACCGGGGCAAGTGTCAATGATTGGGTTTTATAAATTCATGATTCAATTAAATTTACTTGATAATTATATTCCATTAATTTTACCTGCAATATGTGCGCCAGCATCCATCTTTTTCCTTTGTGAATATATGAGTACAGTTTATAACAAAGATTATGCTGATTCAGCCAGATTAGATGGGGCCAGTGAGTTGAAAATTTTCCATAGAATTATGCTTCCAATGATGAAACCGGGTTTAGCAACAATGGGTATTTTTGGCTTTATTTTCTCTTGGAATAACTTTATGATGCCATTAATTTTGATTACTAATCAAAAACTATATACCTTACCGATGCAAATACAGGTATTAACCGCAAATGGTGGTGGTGGTCACGTCGTAGAATGGGGAGCAGTATATGTCGGCGTTTCGATTGCAATTGCGCCTACTATTCTCGCTTACTTACTTCTTTCACGCTTTATTATAGGTGGTGGAAATGCAGGAGGTGTTAAGGGGTAACATGGAAAACTTATTACTGAAAGTTGCACCAAAAGAAGAAATAGATAAAAAACTGGAAAATGTCTTTGAAACGCTTTTTGGACAAGATTCTCCTGAACGTATTTATTTTGAAGAAGGGAGTATGGCATATATTGTTGATACAGGCAATGATGATGTCAGAACGGAAGGAATGTCTTATGGGATGATGATTACTTTGCAGTTGGACAAACCAGAAATGTTTTCTCGGTTATGGAAGTGGGTAAAAACCTATATGACAGTGCCTAAGGGTCATGAAAACGAGGGATATTTTATCTGGTCTTGTGCACCTAATGGTCAAGCTAATAGTGACGGTCCGGCTCCAGATGGGGAAGAATATTTTGCGGCAGCATTATTACTGGCTGAAAAGAGATGGAAAATCAAAGAATATGGGGACGAGGCAAGAGCATTACTTCATGCGATGGTTCATAAAGGGGAGAATCAAGGTGGCTATCCTATGTTTGAACCGGAAAATACTTATATTAAGTTTGTGGCTCATCTTCATATGACTGACCCTTCTTATCATTTACCTCATTTCTATCAACTTTATGCCAAATATGGCAATCCAGAAGACTCGGCTTTCTTTCTCAGAGCTGAAGTGGAAGCTCGTAAGTTTTGGCTTAAATCAGCAAATGCTAAGACTGGATTGACACCAGAATATGCGGATTATGAGGGAAAGCCTTATGATATTGATGGCCATTGGACCTTCTTTAGTGATGCTTATCGGACGGTTGCAAGCATTGGCTTAGATTGGCTTTGGGAGCACGAAGAGATTGGACAAAGTCAGATTGCCGTAAATATCCAAAAATTCTTTGAGCCTTATCTTGAAAATGGTGAAGAAATTCCTGTTTTTAAAATTGATGGTCAGCCTTTAAGGAAAGATGAACAGACCGCGGAAGGCTTTCCACCGCTAAAAGTTCATCATCCGATTGGTCTTTGGTCAACTTTAGCTCAAGCCTCACTTGTCACCAATGAGTTTGATTCCACTTTAGCTTTGAAATATCTCAAATACTTCTGGAATTTGAAACTTAGAAGAGGGAAGTATCGTTATTATGATAATCTGCTTTACTTTTTTGCTCTTCTTGCTTTATCTGGAAATTATCAAAAAGAATGGTCATGAAAGGAGAAAGAGAATGACTAAAGAAATTGCTTTAACTTTTGATGATGGGCCTTGGGGAGCAAGGACGCTTTGGGTGCATGACGAACTCATAAAGCGACAAATTCCAGCAACTTTCATGATCTGGGGTGAGCATATGGCAGATTATCCTGAAATTATGAAAGCAGCGGTAGAAAATGAGCTTTTTACTTTTGGAAATCACACATATAGTCATCCTCATTTGACTGACTTATCGGAAGAAGAAGTTTTGTCTGATCTAAAAAGGACAGATGACCTCTTTTACCGACTGACAGGTATGACTTTTGATTTTGTTCGTCCACCATTTGGGGATTGTGATGCTCATACTTTATCTCTCATTAATCGTCCGTTAATCTGTTGGTCTTTGGATACAATGAGTTGGGATCATGGTGATCCGGCTAAATGTTTTGAAGCTATCCATAATGCTAAAGACGGCGATATTGTCTTGATGCATGATTTTCAAGAAGCTGATGTTTTTGCTTTGTCTGCTATTTTAGATTACCTACAAGAAGAGGAGTTTACTTTTAAATCGATTCCTGAACTTTTGGGGACTCAACTTAATGATGAAGCTTATATCTACTACTCAAGGGATAAACGAGAAAAAGTTGGTTTTAAAGGTATTTGACCGTAAGTTTAGATAAGAAAGGGAGAAAATGACGATTGATGAAATGTGGCTGAAGTCTTCAGTCTTGAAAGAAGGACTGGCAGAGGAGATTTTTTATGTTGATGTGGCATTTGAAGATAAAATCACGCTTCGTTTGCGCTCAGAAATCAGTGAATGGTTAGGCTGTCAACTGACAGGAGAAAAGTCAAAAGCAACAGTGGTCTTGTCAGTAAAAAGTGATCTGGATGATAATTTAGAAGCTTATGAAATCAGAGAAAATGAGATTATTGGTGCTTCGTCAGTTGGTTTGCTTTATGGATTTTATGCTTATTTGCGTTTAAAACTAACAGGGGCCAAATTATCTGAAAAATCAGCACCTAATCAAGCTTTGCGGATGATAAATCACTGGGACCAAGTGGATGGTACTATTGAACGTGGCTATGCCGGGGAATCTATTTTCTTTGGTCGCTTTGGTTCAAATGATAACACAGACACAGGATCCTTTGCTGTCAAAGACATTGGAACAGATATTTTTCGTAATGATTTCACGCGCTTAGAAATGTACGCTCGTTTTCTTGCTTCCATTGGAATTAACGCAATTTCACTAAATAATGTGAATGTTAGAGCTTTGGGAACAAACCTGATTATCTCGCCTTACATTGAAAAAGTAGGTGAGATTGCTAGTCTTTTTGCGACTTTTGGTCTCAAGACCTTCTTAGCTATTAATTGGGCAGCACCAAAATTAATTGGTGGACTAGAAACGTCAGATCCCTTGGATGAAAAAGTGTCTTCATGGTGGCAACAAACTATTGACCATATCTATAATGTCATTCCTGATTTTGGTGGTTTTGTTGTTAAAGCAGACTCTGAGGGTGAACCTGGTCCTTATCAATATGGTCGAAATCATGCGGACGGAGCCAATATGCTTGCTAAGCCTTTTGAAAAAAATGGAGGACTTGTCATTTGGCGAACGTTTGTATATAATTCGCAAACGGACTGGCGGAATCGTAAGAATGACCGAGCTAAGGCAGCTTATGAAAACTTTATGCCCCTTGATGGTGATTTTGCGGACAATGTAATTTTACAGATTAAATTTGGTCCTATTGATTTTGGAGTGAGAGAACCTTTGATGCCCTTGTTTGGAGCACTTAAAAAGACTAATCAATTAATGGAATTTCAAATCACGGCCGAGTATTTAGGGCATCAAATTGACTTGAACTATGTTCTTCCTCAATGGTTGGAAATGATTCATTTTGATAACTATGGTCAGCCAAAGGACACAATCAGAGTAAATTCTCCTATAGCGACAAACTCAGGTTTTGTTGCCATTGGTAACGTGGGAATGGATGAAAATTGGTGTGGAAACAAGCTAGCCCAAGCAAATTTTTATAGTTTTGGTCGAATGTGTTGGGCCAATGATTTAACAGCAGCTAAGATTTTGGAAGAATGGATTGCATTGACTTTTCCAGAAGTAAAAGAAGAAGTACGAAAAGAAATTTTTGAGCTCATGATTGATTCTAATCGAACATATGAACTCTACAATGCGCCACTTGGTGTGGGTTCAATGATGCTTCCTCATTATCACTATGGCCCTTCCGTCAATGGTTATGAATATGATCGTTGGGGAGCCTATCATTTTGCTGACCGCAATGGTCTTGGAATAGATCGAACAAGTGCGACAGGAACTGGTTATGCGAGCCTTTATACCCCGGAAGTATCCAAGATTTTTGAAGATAAAAGTCAAACTCAAGATGAAATTCTACTTTTTTTCCATTATGTCGAATATGGACAACTTTTAAAGAATGGGAAAACACTAATTCAGACCATTTATGACCAGCATTTTGAAGGCTTTGAGCGAGTAGAGTCTTATCTTAAAAGTTGGCAGACATTGATTGGAGAAATTGATGAGCCAACTTATAATAATGTGCTCGAACGCTTAAATCTACAATTGGAAAATGCCAGAAATTGGCGAGATCAAGTTAATACTTATTTTTATCGAATGTCTGGTATTCCAGATGAAAAAGGTCGGGAAATTTATCAATGATTTTAGAAAAATAGCTAGTATGATATACTAGCTATTTTTTAGTTTATACGATTGATTTTACAAGCATTTTTAAATAGTTTATTTGATATAATGGATTTAGATAAAAACAGGACATAATCTTTAATTAAATCTAATAAAATTTTACTGATGTTAAAGAGTAAAATTTATTAAGGTTAGTTAAAAAATAGAAGGGTTTAGATATCTTGAAGGCTAAAAATGAAATTTCTAAAGAGCGAAAAGAAACCGTAGAAACTGCGATAGAAATTAAAAAAAATAATCTTGAAATCAGTCAAAATTTATTAGAAGGTCGATTTGAACTTTATCCAAAAAATCGTCGTCGTTCAGTCAATAAAGTTATTTATCAGAGCCAGTATTTTCAATTAGTTTATAATCTAAATCACAAATCTTTAGCAATTGAGAGTAAGGGGGATTTAATCTACTCTGCAATTCCTTATGATACAGGAAGAAATTATATACAGAAAGCCTCTATTCAAGCAATCTTGCATCCGAATGAAACAAGAAAATATATTGAAAGTCATGAAAATAATATAAAAAAATATTTGGCTTTATCTATTTTTCAATTAACAGGACAAAGAGTTGGACTTGATTCCAATGAAGTAAAGGAGGCTTATCAACAAATTTTTATGGACCCTTTGTTTGAAATGCAAGTCTTGGGAAGACTGATGCAACATGATGAAACGGGCCCTCTTTCTGCTAATCTGGCTGGAAAATTTTTACACAGTGAAAATAGAAAAACTGGGATTTCGTCTTATTTAGCCGAATACTTGAAATTTGTTGTTGAAGTGACGCAGAATTTACCGATTTCAACGGATGGTAAAAATGTTCATTTGCTTGATTCTGCATATGAACAACCAAAAGAAAATATTTATCTTGACCAAAGTAAGAATTTAGCATTATCAGGTCAGTCAGATTTGGAAGTTGGTTTAGAAAATCTTCCTGTCCCACTTAAATTAGAAATTGAAAACATTCAAATTGCTGAACCTATTAAAGAAGTGGTGACCAAACCACTACTGAAATCAAATGTGGGTAATCAATTGAGGAATTTACGAAAAAATTATGTTGCACATAGTCAAAATCCTAAAGACCTTGAGCAGTACTTTGAAAATGTTCATTCTACTGAAAATGATAATAAAATTAATGTTATTTCAGATATTGATAGTCGGGATGGAAAACTTCCTTTCTCTAATCCTAACTTCAATATTTTAGTAGGAAATATTTCTGATTCTGTAGTTTCAGATTCAAAAATACAAGGTATTTATGTTATTGGAAATCATGAGCTATCAGATATTCTTTCAGAACAAAAGATTTTTTCTAAAAGTAAATGGGATGATTTTAGAGAAAAAGAATGGTTTAAAGATTTAGTTTTAGACCCAGATCAGGCATGGCCAAAATTACCAACAGGTGATAATTCCTTTTACGAACTCATAAAAGAGGAGTTAGCGCAAAATTATCCCAAAATGAAGATATTAAATAATGAATCGGTGATTTATGAGGGGGTGCGTTATATTGGCTTAACCATACCAGTGGCTCTTGCGAAGCGAAAGAAAGAACTGCAAAATTTTATTGCTATTGAACTGAAAAGACTTCTTGCTCAAGATAAACAAATTCCAACAGTAGTTGTTTCTCATGCTCCATTATTTAATGAATTAAGCATGCTTTCACCAAAGAGCAGCTCCTATAACAAATCTTATAAATGTGCTCATAGGGGGATATTAAGTTTATTCGAAGATTTTAATATTATTGGAGCAATTCATGGCCACCATCACATTCCAGCCTCATCAGGTCAATCAAAAATGGTCAAATTTTCTAACAAAAATATCTTTGTAGTTTGTTCTATTTATTCAAAAATTAATACAGGATTTGAGCTCGCAAAATTGTTACCTGATACGAATATGGAGAAACTTTTAGGACTTAAGAAAGATAAAAATTAATAAAATATTTATTAGGAGAAGGATGAATGAAAAAATTTTTTATTGGGATACTTTCACTACTCATACTTTTTACAGTTACGGCTTGCAGTAAGACCAATAGTTCATCAAAAGATAGCAGTCAAAGTACGACAAAATTGATAGGAGAGTCTTCCAAAGAGACTCAAACAAAACAAGCTAGTTCAACAGAACTGAGTAGCAGTTGTAGGCAACAAAGCTCAGAAAATATATACTATGTTCAATTAAAAAAGGCGTGGCAAGATGAATTAGATTACATTAATTCGATAAGTGATTCGCATATCAAACAGGCAGTTCAATCACCTGAATCTGCCGCAATCTTTAAATCTAATGAATTAGTCAATCAACATCCTGAAGACACCTCTGTAATCAATGAAAATTTGAAAAAGGTACTTTCAGGTCAATGAGGAAATTAAATGAATAATCTAAAAAGACTTTGTAATTAAGTCTTTTTTTATAAACTTAAATTACTTAACCGGTTGACAAATTATAAAACTTTAGATATACTTAACTGGTTAACTATATAAGGAGGTGTCTTTTGAAAAGTGAAATTTAATAGAAATTAAATATTTTTTTGACTATAAAGTTAACCGGTTAATCAACTACTAACTGGTTTGATATTTATCTCTAGAGTAAATGAGTAAAGATGATTATTTTTAGGAGGATTTTAAGAGTGAACTTAATCAAGTATAAGAAAAAATGGATTATTAGTGTATGTTTAGGATTAGTGGCTTTAATATTTTTAGCTGCTTGTCAGAATACAAATTCAAAAGAAAATGAAAAAAACGCCAGTTCAAAACTATCAGTTGTTACCACTTTTTATCCCGTTTATGAATTCACAAAGAATGTTGTGGGTGAGGCTGGAGAAGTATCACTATTAGTAGCAGCAGGTACAGAGCCTCATGATTATGAGCCTTCAGCAAAAGATATGTTGAAAATTAATCAATCAGATCTTTTTGTTTATCATAATGATAATATGGAAACTTGGGTAGGAAAGTTGAAAAATACTTTGGGAGAAAAATCGCCCAAGATTATCGAAGGAACAAGAGAAATTGTTTTACTTCCAGGTTCTGATGATGAGCATGAGCACTCAGAAAATGAAAGTGATCATCATCATGAGTATGACCCACATACTTGGCTTTCACCAAAGATGGCGATTAAAGAAGTAAAGACAATTGAAGCTCAATTAAAGAAACTCTATCCTAAACAAGCTAATCTTTTCAATGAAAATGCTGAAAAATATGTTAAAAAATTAAGTAAACTTGATCAAAAATACAGTGAAGAACTAAAAGATGCTAAGCAGAAAAATTTTGTGACTCAACATGCTGCTTTCCGCTATTTAGCATTAGACTATGGTCTTAATCAATTGTCTATTGCAGGTTTAAATCCTGACAAAGAGCCTTCAGCTAAAAGATTGGGGGAATTAAAAAAATATGTTGAAGCTAATAGTATTCAGTATATTTATTTTGAAAAAAATGCTAATGATAAATTTGCCAAAACACTCGCCAAAGAAGCAAAAGTAAAAGTTGAGGTGCTTAATCCATTAGAAAGTTTGACGAAGAAAGAACTTTCAGAAGGCGGGAATTATATCAAAGTTATGGAACAAAATTTAATAGCCCTGAAGAAAACAACAGAAACTGAAGGAAAAGAAATTCAGGCAGAAGAGAAAAGTAAAGAACTAAAAACGGTTGCCAATGGTTATTTTCCTGATGTTGATGTGAAAAACCGTTCCTTAAGTGATTATAGTGGAAATTGGCAATCTGTCTATCCTCTCTTGGAAAAAGGAACATTAGACCAAGTGTTTGAGCTTAAATCAAAAATTAATAAAGATATGTCAGCTGCTGACTATAAGGATTATTACACAAAGGGTTATAAAACGGATGTTGACCAAATTTTAATAGATGATAAAACGATGAGTTTCGTTAAAAATGGGGTAAAAGAGAGCTATACATATCAATATAAAGGCTTCAAAATTCTAAACTATAGTAAAGGAAACCGAGGGGTTCGCTATTTATTTGAATCAAATGATCCCAAAGCTGGTGAATTTAAATATGTTCAATTTAGTGATCATAATATTAGCCCCGTAAAGACAAGTCATTTTCATATTTTCCATGGTGGAGAAAGCCAAGAAAAAGTTTTGGCTGAATTAGAAAATTGGCCAACTTATTATCCGAAAAAGTTGACGGGCTTTGAGATTGCTCAAGAAATGATTGCACATTAGAAGTAGTAGATATTTGTCTACGTAAATATTCAAACATATTAAAAAAAGAAAGAAGAATTCTGCTGAATAGAATTCTTCTTTTTTATAAGTATTAACTTTATTTAACTTTCAAAGCTTTCGACTTTTCTAAGAGGAAAGGTCTTAGGTAGCCCACTGTATTTGATAAAGGGAGCACATCTGGACTTAAATTGATGTTTAATTCATTTATGAGGTAGTTTCTTCGTGTTATAATTCTTTGCCATAGTTCGGGATATTCATTTTTAAGCTCATTTTGAAGTGACTGATCAGCAACAGCTACGCATTCTTCAGCACTTACGCCTGCTAAACCTTCCACAGATGGAATAATATCAATTTGGAAAATCATTCCACTAGCAATTTTCAGTTTTGAATTTTGATAGAAAGGAGAGGCCATCCATTCTTCATCAGCGACATAGTGTCCTGGATTTAAATGCCAATTATACTTTGCTTTTGACAAATTTTCATCAATCATTTTATAAAAATCATTTCCCAACATCCCGATGGAAATATTTTCTAGCCAAGAAACGACTCCTTTATAATAAGGAATGACAAGATCAGTAAGATAATGTTTTTGATTATCTGGCAATTCTTTTTCCTCATTAATTAAAAAACCAGTTCGACTAGACAAGCCTCCTTTGAAACCTGTTGTCATTGAAATTGGTTCGCCAAAATTTATTTCTTTATAAGTGGGATAGAAGTTGGCTTTTTTAAATCTTTCTCCAGAAGCTGCAATTGTAATTACAGAATGGGCTTGCCCTTCGTCAGAGAGTATTGCGCCAATTTCACTTTCTTTCATTCCTATTTTAAGCTGATTCATGGCATTTAGAATGCAACGAGAGGCAAGATTTGCTCCATATTCATAATGCGCGAGTTCGTTTGCATTGTTTATCGTCCGAATTCCTTTTGGACCAATGAGGAGGTGAGCAGCGTTAGTTACAATTGTATCTGTTGAGAGTGAATTCTTTACTGCGTCTACGATAAAGTAGGGAAGATCAAATAATTCTGAAGGCTCTTCATTTTGTGTGGTAAACATCTTCCAGCCAATCAAGCCGATTTTTTTGTTTTTATAAAGTTCTAACTCCTTAAAAATCTGAGTTAGACTTTTTTCGTTATCCATGGGTTGATTTGGCAAAGAAAATTGAGGGTAATGAATAAGGTTAGCTTCAATTCTTGAGTGTTTAGACATTTTTAAATTCTCATTACCCAAAACAAGTGTGGCTTTATCATTTTTATCAATAATGAGTAATCCTTCTTCAAAACGTGGAATAAATCCAGTAAAGTATTCAAAATTGCTGCCATGTTCTTTGTCTGCATAGATAATTAATGCATCGTATTGTTCTTTAGCCATTATTGTTAAAAGTTTTTCTTTTCGGTCCTTTAATGTTTTGTCCGTTAGTGTAACCGGTGGAACATTGTTAAAGAGCTTTGGTTCGTTTATTTTTTCGTAAACAATTTCTTTATTCATTTATAGTCACCACTTTCACATTATTATCATTTAAATTATTCATCAATTCACCTTCAATTTTTTCATCGGTGATGAGATAGTCTATTTCTTTTAAATCACAAATTTTAAAGAATCCTTCTTTATTAAGTTTGGTATGATCTGCTAAGGCTATGACTTGCTTTCCTTGTTGAATCATTTTTCTTTTGACGAGGCCTTCCTCTTCAGTATGAATAAATAAACCATTATTAGAAAGAGCGAAAACGCCTAAAATTGTAAAATCAACTTGATATTGAGAGAGTTTTTCAACGGTTTCCTCGCCGTACAAGAATAGTTGATTCTTGTTTAATTTTCCGGGAAGAAGTTGTACAGTTGCGTTCTCATACTTCGAAAGTAATATTGCATTGGTGAGGGAGTTTGTGATGGTTGAGATAGAGAAGTTATCAAGTTGTTTTATAGCAGCTTCGACGGTTGTTGATGAATCAAAAATAAGAGTGCTATGATCTTTTATGAGATTTTTTATTTTACTTGCTATTTTTTTCTTTAAACTGCTGGAAATATTTGAGCGTTCTTCATAATTCAAAATCTCAGCCTCTTTGCCGATTGGAATTGCTCCACCGTGAACACGATGCAATTTTTTTCTGGATTCTAACTTTATTAAATCTCTCCTAATTGTATCTTTTGAAACTTCAAGTTTTTGAGCTAGAAAATCAATTGTGGCACTGCCTTCTTTATCAACGATTTGGCTAATTTTGGATAGTCTTTCTTCTAATAACATTCTCTCTCCTTTTTAACTATCATAACATAGCGCATAAAAATAAGCAATATACTGCAATTATTTAATTTAAAATATGATAAAAATGCAAGATAATGCAAATAGATTTTTTATCTTATTATTATAAATATATAATCGTTTTAGTTTTTGTTGTCATGTTATAATAATTATAATATCAATATGGAGAATGAAGTAAGAATGAAAAAAAGTAAGTTAAAGAAAATTTTAGGTTTTTCGGGAGTGGTAATACTGATAATTGCTACTTTTATATTTTTTTACCTTAAGACGAATAGCTATCATCCTACTTCTGAAGGTTTAAAAATTTCACAAAAAGCTGAAGTTCAGAATGATACTCTTGTATTTAAAGGAAATCCTAATAAAACAAGCATTATCTTTTATCAGGGGGCTCTAGTAGATAATAAGAGGTATAGTATTTGGGCAAATAAACTTGCTAAAGTAGGATATACGGTTTATCTAATAAAAGAACCTTTAAATTTAGCGGTGTTGAATCCAGATAAAGCTTCTACAATTATTAAAGCGAATAAAATCAATAAATATGTGGTCGGTGGCCATTCATTAGGTGGGGTGATTGCAAGTCGGTTTGCAGAAAAAAGAATATCTGATTCATCATTAAAAGGAGTCTTCTTTTTAGCTAGTTATCCTGATAAAAAAGGAAGTCTAACTAATTTTAATGGAGGCATATTATCTATAGTTGGTTCTCAAGATGGGGTCCTAAACTGGTCATCATATCAAAAGGCAAAACAATATCTTCCACAACAAACGAAGTATATCACTATAGAAGGTGGAAACCATAGTGGATTTGGGAGCTATGGTTTTCAAAAAGGAGATAAAAAGGCGTCAATTTCTAATCTTCAACAGCAAGAAGCAATCTTTCAAACATTAAATAATTGGCTTATAAGACTAGATTAGATACTTTATACTAATAGTAAAAGGACTTCATTATGACCTCTAAATCTTTTTTGATATAATCGATATATTACCCTTAAAGTAGAGGAGAAATAATGAATTTAGAAATAAAAAATGTATCTAAAACTTTACCGGAATATCGTCAAGCCATAGATTTAGTTAAAAATTCTTTTCCTAAAGAAGAACAATATCCAATTTGGCTGTTAAAACTTTGGGCTTTGAAGAAAAATGTACATTTTTGGGCGTTCTATCAAAATGATGAATTTTGTGGTATTTCTTACCTTGTGAGTCATGAAGAGATGACTTTTGTTTTATATTTAGCAGTTAATAATCAGGTTCAGTCTAAAGGTTATGGTTCAGCGATTTTAGAAACTTTAAAAGAAAAATTTTCAGGTAAAAATATTACTTTGAACATTGAGAGACTTGATCCGAGTGCAGATAATTATGAACAGAGAGTAAAACGTCTAAAATTCTATAAAAAGAATGGCTTTTATGATACAGACTACACGATTACTGATCGGGGAGAAACTTTCTTAACTTTGACAACATCACCTTCTTTCTCTGTGGAGGTTTTTAAAAAGGTCTTAAGAGAATTAACTTTGGGTCTTGATTTATTAAAAATCGGAAAATCTGAATCCTGAAAATTGAGGATTACAAAAAAAGTTGAAAAATGCTAAAATGGATAAGGTAATCTTTGTCCATTTTTTATATTCTTTTGGGTTTAAAAGAGGGCAAAAATTAGAATTCAAATTTGTATTCTTTTAGTAGAATAAAAACTCAGCTAAGTCTTGATTCTTATCTGAATGTGAAATTAGAAATATATAAAAGCTGTAGAGATTACAGTTGATTTGAGGAGTATTAATATGGTGATACAATGGTTTCCTGGGCATATGTCCAAAGCACGTCGTCAGGTGCAAGAAAATTTAAAATATGTTGATTTTGTGATTGAATTGGTTGATGCTCGTCTCCCTATTTCTTCACGTAATCCGATGTTGGGGCAAATTATTGGGGATAAACCAAGAATTATTGCTTTAAATAAAGCTGATTTAGCTGATTCTAATGCAGTAGCACAATGGATTGAATATTTTGATGAACAAGGTTTTATAACTTTAGCCATTAATTCTAAAGAAGAATATACAGCAAAAAGATTAACT
Organism: Lactococcus sp. AK05; assembly: GCF_041026685.1. Lineage (NCBI taxonomy): Bacteria > Bacillati > Bacillota > Bacilli > Lactobacillales > Streptococcaceae > Lactococcus > Lactococcus sp. AK05. Next base: position 900,245 of record NZ_JBFTEI010000001.1, on the reverse strand, counting down.
GTTGCTGCTAAAAAATTGATGGCTGATAAGGTCGCTCATGATAAAGAGCGTGGCATTGCTCATACTACTTTGCGAACAATGATTATCGGAATTCCGAATGTAGGGAAGTCAACTTTGATGAATCGCTTAGCAGGTAAAAAAGTTGCAGTGACTGGAAACCGTCCAGGGGTAACTAAGGGTCAACAATGGATTCGAACCAATAAAGAATTAGAATTATTGGACACACCAGGTATTCTTTGGCCAAAATTTGAAGATCAACTTGTTGGTTTAAAATTAGCTTTGACTGGGGCAATTAAGGATGATTTATTGCCAATGGATGAGGTAACAATTTTTGGATTAAATTATTTTTTGAAGAATTATCGAACAGTCACAATGAAACGATATCGAATGACAGAAGAAGATTTGGAGCTTGAAATTCCAGATTTAATTATGGAGTTGACCGCAAGATTTGGTTTCCGTGATGATTATGATCGCTTCTATAATATGTTCGTCAAAGATGTTCGAGATGGAAAACTGGGCTTGTTCTGTTTGGACGAAGTCGGAGTTGACGGACTTTGATTTTATGATTGTGTGATTACTGACAGATTTTCAGTGTCAATAACATAAATAATATTATGTAAAATTACTGACAGAAAAGCTGTCAGTAATTTTTGAGAGTTGGTGAGTAAAATGGGACAAACCATTAAAGAAATTAAAGCGACCTTAGCCAAATTGACAGACTTGTCAGCAAAAGAATTCTTAGAATATGAAGCTGATGAAAGGGTTGGGGTTCAAGCAGCACTTAAAAGTAGGAAAAAACAAATTTTAGCAGAGTTAGCAGAAGAGGCTCGTTTGGAACAAATGTTGGAATTTGAGAAAGAACTTTACGGTCAAGGAATTCAATTAATTGCAGGTATTGATGAAGTTGGTCGTGGACCACTTGCTGGTCCTGTAGTGACTGCGGCAGTCATTTTACCTAAAAATTGTAAAATTCGGGGTTTAAATGATAGTAAAAAAGTGCCAAAATCAAAACATCATGCTATTCTATCTGAAATTCAAGAAAAAGCTTTAGCAATAGGAATTGGGATTGTTGATGCAGAAAAAATTGATGAAGTAAATATTTATGAAGCAACAAAAATTGCAATGATTCAAGCAGTATCAAAATTATCTGTTAAACCTGAGCATCTCTTAATTGATGCTATGGTTTTGGATTTACCTATTGCACAGACAAAAATTATTCACGGAGATGCTCGCTCAGCCTCGATTGCAGCGGCCTCAATTGTTGCTAAAGTAACTCGTGATGAAATGATGAAAGAGTTTGCTCGTGAATTTCCTGAGTATGATTTTGAACATAATGCTGGTTATGGAACAGCAAAACATCTTGAAGCTCTAACAAAATATGGTATCACAAGGATTCATCGCAAGTCCTATGAGCCGATTAAAACAATGGTCAATTTTAAATCGTAGATTCTGTCAGTAAAAATATGTAAAACGTGAACCTTATCTGTTCACGTTTTTTTGCTGACAGGTCTGTCAGTAATTATTTAGGCTATTACTTCTTTAATAAAAACTAATTTTATATTAACCTAAATGACATAATAAATAAAGAGATTTTTTTATAGAATTAGTTACTCATAAAATATTTGAAATTGGTATAGTTACATCTGTTATAATTTCCAATATTTTTTAATAATAATTATTTTAACAAAAGACTTATATCAAAATTCTGATAGATCAGATGATGAGCCCAGTATAAGCTTTTAAACTGTTTTCTTTAATATCCTAAGAGAAATATAAAGTAATATAAATGTTTTTTATTATAAATTATGTAAGATATACTTTTTGTATGAACTGGTATAAATTTGACGACTAAGTTCTAAATAAGTTATAATCTCAATTGCGTAATTTCTTAAATACAGAAATAACAGCTACATTGATATACTGATTAAAGAGTATAGCTAATGAACTGTTATAAATCTTGAAAAAACAATAAAAATAATAGTTTGGGGGATGTTGAGAATGTATAAAAAATATGGAGATTGTTTTAAAAAGTTACGAAACCAAAAGAATTTAGGATTATCATACTTTAGTAAATTAGGAATAGACCGTTCAAATATATCTAGATTTGAACATGGAAAGTGTATGATGAGTTTTGAGCGCATAGATTTGATGTTAGAAGAAATGCAAGTGCCATTAGCTGAGTACGAATTGATAGTAAATAATTATATGCCGAATTTCCAAGAATTTTTTATATTAGAATTGGAAAAAGCTGAATTTAGTCAAAATCGAGATAAAATAAAAGAGTTATATTCTGAGGTTAAAGAAACAGGGAATCATTTACTGACGATTACCGTTAAAACGAAGCTTGGGACTATTAGTCAGACAGAAGTTAAGGAAATTGAAACTTATCTTTGTAATATTGAAGAGTGGGGATATTTTGAACTAACTTTATTCTATTTTGTATCTGATTATCTCAATGTCAATCAATTGGAATTGTTGCTTTTTAACTTTGACAAAAGATGTGAAAATTACTGTAGAGTCTTAAAATATAGAAGGAGACTATTGCAAATAGCCTATAAAAGCGTTGCGATATACGCGGCTAATGGAGAAAGAGCAAAAGCCGAAAATATTTTAGAAATGACTAAAAAATATCGAACTGTAGGTGTCGATTTATATTCTGAAGTATTAAGACATCTTGCCAGAGGTATCATTATTTTTAATTTTGAAAATGCAGAAGTAGGAGAAGAAAAAATAAATTATGCGCTTGAAACTTTGGAAGAATTTGGAGGAATGAAGATAAAAGAATTCTACCAGAAAAAAATGGAAAAGTATTTGAAAAAGTCAGTTTAGTCTCTTTTGAGCTGTTGCTTTAAAGCAACAGCTCAAAAGAGATTTTTTTTATCCTGGAGCATATACTAGAAAATGAAGATGAGTTGTATGAAGCTATATAACATATCTTTTAAAAAATTCAATCATAAATATAAGGAGGTATGATGAATCAAAAAAAATTATCATTATTCGGTTTTTTTGCATTAACCGCTTCAATGGTTTTGACTGTCTATGAGTATCCTACTTTTGCCACGTCAAAATTACATTTGGTGTTCTTTTTACTTCTCGGAGGACTACTCTGGTTTTTGCCCGTAGCGCTCTGTGCAGCAGAAATGGCGACGGTTGAAGGTTGGAAAAATGGTGGAATTTTTAGTTGGGTAAGCCAAACTTTAGGGGAGCGCTTTGGTTTTGCAGCCATATTTTTTCAGTGGTTCCAAATTACAGTTGGCTTTGTCACTATGATCTATTTCATTTTAGGGGCCCTCTCTTATGTGTTAAATTTTCAGGCACTTAATACAGATCCATTGATTAAATTTATTGGTTTACTAATCATTTTTTGGGGATTGACATTTTCTCAGTTAGGTGGGACACAAAGAACGGCAAAATTGGTAAAAGCTGGTTTCATAGTTGGAATAGTGATTCCATCGATGATCTTGTTTGGATTAGCTGCTGCATATTTTATCGGAGGTAATCCGATAGAGATACCAATTAATAAGCATGCTTTTGTACCAGATTTTTCACAAGTATCAACTTTAGTAGTTTTTGTTTCTTTTATTCTTGCTTATATGGGGGTAGAAGCTTCAGCTTCGCACATTAATGAACTTGAAAATCCAAAGAGAAATTATCCCTTAGCAATGATTTTATTAGTAATTTTAGCTATTTCTTTAGATGCCATAGGTGGATTTTCTGTAGCAGCGGTTATTCCTCAAAAAGACTTATCATTAAGTGCAGGGGTAATTCAAACTTTTCAAACGTTAATCTTACATTTTAATCATCATTTGGGATGGTTAGTTAAAGTAATTGCACTAATGATTGCCTTTGGGGTTATGGGAGAAGTGAGTTCATGGGTTGTTGGTCCTTCTAGAGGGATGTTTGCAGCAGCACAAAGAGGCTTATTACCAAAATTTTTACGTAAAACAAATACGCATGAAGTCCCTGTTCCTTTAGTTATGATTCAAGGAATCATTGTTACACTTTGGGGCGCTGTATTAACTTTTGGAGGAGGAGGAAATAATTTATCTTTCTTAGTTGCCATTTCACTGACAGTAGTGATTTATTTGGTAGGTTATCTCTTATTCTTTATTGGTTACTTTGTTTTAATCTATAAAAAACAAAATTTAAAGCGTACTTATAATGTTCCAGGTAAAAGAGTTGGAAAAACAATCATTGCGGGAATTGGATTTTTATTATCAATTTTTGCTCTATTTATTTCCTTTGTTCCTCCAGCATCAATTGCGAAAAATGAGACTCATACTTATCAAATGATACTTCTTATAAGCTTTGTTGTGACCGCTATCTTGCCATTTATTGTTTATGAATTGCATGATAAAAGGGGACATGATACTATTGAAGAACCAAGGCACTTTAAAGCAAGAGATGTGAACCCCGCGATTTATCCAGCAGCTCGTGGTGAGCATCATATTATTAAAAAAGAAGAACATATCTTAAAACATTAAAAAATTGGAGGATGTACCTATGTTATACGGAAAAGAAAATCGCGATGAAGCAGAGTTCTTGGAACCAATTTTTGGTTCAGAAAGTGAACAAGTGGATTTGCCTAAATATAAATTAGCTCAACAATCAATTGAGCCTCGAGTGGCCTATCAGTTAGTTCAAGATGAAATGTTAGATGAAGGGAATGCTCGTTTAAATTTAGCCACATTCTGTCAAACTTATATGGAACCTGAAGCAGTCAAGCTAATGAGTCAGACCTTGGAAAAAAATGCGATTGATAAATCGGAATATCCAAGAACAACTGAAATTGAAAACCGTTGCGTCAACATGATTGCTGACCTTTGGAATGCGAGTGAAAAAGAAAAATTTATGGGGACTTCAACAATTGGTTCTTCAGAAGCTTGTATGCTTGGTGGAATGGCCATGAAGTTTTCTTGGCGCAAGCGAGCAGAAAAATTAGGATTAGACATTAATGCGAAAAAGCCAAACTTAGTTATTTCATCTGGTTATCAAGTTTGCTGGGAAAAATTCTGTGTTTATTGGGATATTGAAATGCGAGAAGTGCCAATGGATAGAGAACATATGTCAATCAATTTGGATAAAGTGATGGATTATGTTGATGAATATACGATTGGGGTAGTTGGAATTATGGGGATTACTTATACTGGTCGTTATGATGATATCAAAGCTTTGGATAATTTGATTGAAGAATATAATAAACAGACAGACTATAAAGTTTATATTCACGTAGATGCTGCTTCAGGAGGGCTTTATGCTCCCTTTGTTGAGCCAGAACTTGAGTGGGACTTCCGTTTGAAAAATGTCATTTCAATCAATACCTCAGGTCATAAATATGGGTTAGTTTATCCTGGTGTAGGTTGGGTTTTGTGGCGTGACAAAAAATATTTACCAGAAGAATTAATTTTTAAAGTAAGTTATCTTGGAGGAGAACTACCAACGATGGCCATTAATTTTTCTCATAGTGCCTCTCAATTAATTGGTCAATATTATAATTTTGTACGTTATGGATTTGATGGATATAAAGCTATTCATGAGAGAACGCATAAAGTAGCTATGTTTTTAGCAAAAGAAATTGAAAAAACTGGATTGTTTGAAATTATGAACGATGGGTCACAATTGCCAATTGTCTGCTATAAATTAAAAGAAGATTCAAATCGGGATTGGAATCTTTATGATTTGGCGGACCGTTTATTAATGAAGGGATGGCAAGTGCCTGCTTATCCACTTCCCAAAAATTTGGAAAATGAAATCATTCAACGCATAGTGATTCGAGCAGATTTTGGGATGAATATGGCATTTAACTATGTTCAAGATATGCAAGAAGCAATTGAGGCTTTAAATAAGGCTCATATTCTATACCATGAGGAACCTGAAAATAAAACTTATGGCTTTACTCACTAAAAAAAGCTGATATTCATCTTAGGAAAAAATAAAAGCGATATAGTTAATCTATATCGCTTTTATTTTGATGATAAATTTTTTTCTATCTAGTCATAAGTCTGTCAGTGATTATTTTTCATAATATTTATCTAAAATCTCCATTTTTAAAGGAGTAATCTTAGATAATGGGGCTGTTAAACTTGTTCTTAAGAAGAGTTTGTCTTCAATGTTGATAATTCCTAAATATTTAAGTTGAGGATAATTTGCATTAACTTCCATAATCTGATTTTTTCTTTCAATCAGATTTTCACTTGTTACTGGCACATCAAGATTGACAGTTCTTTCTTTGTATGAATAGTTTTTGAGGGCAGCAATATTTCGATTAGGAATAAAAGTCGTTGCGCCATCAGCGCCAATTACTGTAATTGAACGAATTCCTACAGTTTTTACGACCCCTTCGATGTCAAGGCCAGCAAAAGCCACAGTATCTCCAACGTTGATTTGATGTTCAACGATAATAAAGAAGCCATTGATAATATCAGCGACTAAATCTCGCCCAGCAAAACCTAGAGCAACTCCGAGAATACCAGCACCAGCAAGGATATTTGCAACAGGAATTCCGATGACTCCTAGAACAGTATAGATATAAAGAAAAACTGTAAGATAATGGATGGCACTGGTTGTCAGTCGAGAGAGGGTTAAAATTCTCGAAGTATCTGTCCATTTTTGCTCACTATAATTTTTAAATAAGCGTTTAACGATACGAGAGCCGGCTTGATAGAGAATAAAAAAAAGAATACTAATTAATAAAATTGTAATTGCTTTATCTAATAAAAATAAACCAAAGTCTTCCCAGTTTGTTTTTAATAAGTTCATTTTTGCTCCTTTGTTCAGTAATTTTATAAATTCATTTATAGAGAAATTGACTATATTTGAAAAAATTGTTTGAACTTTTACTGAATTTCATGAATATTTTCTTGTTTTATGTTACAGAAAATAATATAATCTATTATAACAAAAAAATTTGGAGGATGTTATGGCAATTAATTTAGACTGGGAAAATTTAGGATTCAGTTATCGGAACTTACCTTTTCGTTATATCGCTCGTTTTAAAGATGGAAAATGGAGTGCTGGAGAACTAACAGGAGATAATCAACTTCATATTAGTGAATCATCACCTGCTTTGCATTATGGTCAACAAGGTTTTGAAGGATTAAAAGCCTATCGAACAAAGGATGGTTCAATCCAACTTTTCCGTCCTGACCAAAATGCTGCTCGTTTGCAAAATACGGCGCGTCGACTTTGCATGGCAGAAGTTCCAACTGAAATGTTTATTGATGCAGTTAAACAAGTGGTGAAAGCCAACGAAGATTTTGTGCCTCCTTACGGAACGGGTGCAACGCTCTATCTCCGTCCACTTTTGATTGGGGTTGGTGATGTTATTGGTGTAAAACCTGCTGATGAATATATTTTCACCGTTTTTGCTATGCCAGTTGGTTCTTATTTTAAAGGCGGATTGGCTCCTTCAAAATTTGTAATTTCAAGAGATTATGATAGGGCAGCTCCACTTGGTACAGGTGGTGCCAAAGTTGGAGGAAATTATGCAGCTTCTTTACAAGCAGAAGTTGGTGCCAAAGCTTCAGGCTATGCAGATGCAATTTATCTTGACCCAAGCACACATACTAAAATTGAAGAAGTCGGGGCAGCAAATTTCTTTGGAATTACAGCTGATAATGAATTTATCACACCATTGAGTCCATCTATCTTACCTTCAATTACTAAATATTCTCTTCTTTATTTAGCTGAACATCGTTTGGGACTCAAAGCGATTGAGGGTGAAGTTTATGCCAAAGATTTAGGTAAATTTGTTGAAGCAGGAGCTTGTGGCACAGCAGCAATTATCTCTCCAATTGGTCGTATTGACGATGGAGAAGATTCTTATATTTTCCATTCAGAAACAGAAGTAGGACCAACGGTTAAACGTTTATATGATGAGTTGGTTGGCATTCAGTTTGGTGATGTTGAAGCACCAGAAGGCTGGATAGTTAAAGTTGATTAATTTAAAAAGCTAAAGAATACTCTTTAGCTTTTTTATTTTGAAATAAATAATTTATCTTTTTTAATCCATTCTTGATCCTCTGTTCGAATTGGACGAATCACTTGGCAAGGATTACCAGCAGCAATCACATTTTCTGGAATATCTTTGGTAACGACGCTTCCTGCACCAATAATACTATTGTCACCAATGCTTACACCAGGAAGAAGGCTGACATTTGCCCCCAGCCAAACTTGGTTCCCAACTGTAATTGGCTTTGAATAAACCCCACCAGCAGTTCTTAAACTTGGATCTTCCGAATGATTGGCAGCAAATAAACCACAGCGGGGGCCAAAGTAAACATTATTGCCAATCGTGACCTGATTACAGTCTAAAATAATCATATCATGATTAATGAGGACATTATCGCCAATTCTTATATTGAAGCCAAATTCACAGCGAAAATTAGATTCAATATAAGGATTTTTACCTAAATGTTCAAAAAGATTTTCTAAGATTTCTGGATGATAACCCTCATTGTTATTAATTTTTTGATTATAACGGCGGCTTTCAAAAAGGGCATGGTTACGATATTCAGACAAGTCTAAATCGGCGTCATCGTATGTTTTTCCTGAATTAATTAGTGTCTTTAATTGTTCCTTATTCATTCTTTTATCTTATGATTTTAGTTTCTTTTTGTCAATTGTAAGGGTTTTTATATTTTTGATAAAGCTACTAAAAATTACATTTATATATAATTGTCAGAATATATTGATATTTCATCGGAATTTTAGTAGAATAAAAGAACCAAATTGTAAAATAAAAGAGGTTGTGTTATGAATAAAAAAGCTAAACAAGCCATGAAAACGACACTTTGGCAGCCTGATTTTGAATCGGATGCTTGTGGAATGGGCTTCATTGCCCAAATTGACGGGAAAGCTAGTCACCTTTTAGTTGATAGAGCGCTGACCATGTTAACAAGGATGAATCATCGTGGTGGAACGGGTGCTGAACCAGAAACCGGAGATGGGGCAGGTATTTTACTTGCTTTGCCTGATGAATTCTTTCGTAAAATTGCAAAAGAACATGATGTAGAACTACCAAAACTTGGTGATTATGCCGTAGGGCAATTTTTCTTATCACGTAAGGAAAATAAAAAACATCAAGAATTAGAAGCGATTAAGGCAGCTGTTAAGGCTCAAGGCTATGAAGTCTTATTGACGCGCACAGTTCCTTTTAATTTTGAAGCATGTGGAGCAACGGCTCAAGGAATTATGCCGTCTTTTGTTCAAGTTTTTATTGAGAAAAAATCATCTGAAAAACCTGTCAGCGAAATTTCTAATTTTGAAAATGATTTATTTATTATCAGACGAAATCTTGAGAAACGTTTTGACGAAGAGGAATTATATATTTGTTCATTATCTAGTCAGACGGTCGTTTATAAGGGAATGCTTCACGCTTATCAAGTAAAACTCTTTTATCCTGATTTGTCTGATGAAGATTTCAAAAGTCATATTGCACTGACACATAGCCGTTTTTCTACCAATACTTTTCCCTCTTGGAATCGGGCTCAACCTTTTCGTTTTCTAGCACATAATGGCGAAATTAACACGCTTCGTGGAGCTGAAAACTGGATGAAAGTCAACGATATTGAAATGTACAATGAAGAAAATTCTGATTCAGCCAAATTAGAAAATTGTATGGAGTATTTCTATCGAAATGGTCGAGAACTTCCAGAAAGTTTACTGACCATGATTCCTGAGGCTTGGGGAGAACAAACTGGCTTAAGTCCAGAATTGAAAGCTTTTTACGAATATTCAACTGCTCATATTGCGCCTTGGGATGGACCGGCAGCTTTAGTATTTACTGACGGAAAAACCGTTGGGGCAAGACTTGATCGGAATGGTTTAAGACCAAGTCGTTATCTTGTGACAAAGGATAATTTTATCATTCTGTCAAGCGAATCTGGTGTGGTTGATATCCCATCCGATGAAATCATTGAAAAATCAGTTCTTGGACCTGGTAATATGTTGTTAGTAAATACTGACGAAGGAAAAATTATTCGTAATGAAGAAGTTAAGAGTTATTATGCTAATAAATATCCCTACCAAGAATTTCTGTCAGCAGGTTTGAAAAAACTGTCAGCATTGACAGAAAGTGAAAAAACAAATCCAATTCCGTCAGCAAAAATGAATACCTTATGGAAATTATTTGGTTATACTGACGAAGTCATTCGGACAGTGCTTTTACCAATGGCGGAATCAGCCAATGAACCTACAATTTCAATGGGCTTTGATGCTCCTTTGGCAGTTTTATCTGACCAAGCTCAATCACTTTATAATTTCTTCAAACAACAATTTGCTCAAGTGACCAATCCGCCAATTGATGCGATTAGGGAACAAATTGTCATTGGAACAGAAACCTATTTGGGAGAAGATGGGAATCCAGCAAAAATTACAGGTGAAAATGTCCGTAAGTTAAAATTAGACAGTCCAGTCCTTTCAACGGCTGATTTTGAAAAAATCTTAGCATTGAAGGAAGAACATTATCATACAGAAGTTATTTCCACCCTATATGATAAGGATGATCTTTTAGAAAATGCATTGAACAAACTCTTTTATAAGGCAGAAAGTTTGATTAATCAAGGAACAACTATTATCGTGCTTTCTGACCGTGACTTTGCTGAAAATAAAGTGCCGATGCCTATTTTACTTGCTTTGTCAGGACTTTATCATTATATGTTAGGACGTCATAATGCGTCTAAATTTGCAATTATTGTAGACACAGCTGAGGTCTGTGAAGTTCATCAATTTGCAGCGCTTGTAGGTTATGGCGTTTCAGGAATTCATCCTTATGGTGCATACGCAACCCTTTCAGACTGGGGTATGGGAGCACCTGAACAACTTGAAAATTTCCGTCATGCGGCAGAAAAAGGTATTGTTAAGGTCATGAGCCGGATGGGAATTTCAACAATTGTCGGTTATAAAGGGGCTCAACTTTTTGAAGCAATTGGTTTATCTAAAGAAGTTGTTGACAAGTACTTCACAGGTACGAGTACAAGAATTGGTGGACTTTCTCTTGCCCAAATTGAGGACGAATATCGTTTGCGATATGAGAAAGCTTATGGACATCGAGCACAGGATTTATTGGAAACAGGCGGTTCTTTCCAATACCGGGCGGATGAAGGAGAACATCATATCTATGACCCACAAATGATTTACCAAATTCAAAATGCTGTCCGTCAAAATGATTTTGAAAAATATAAAAAATATAGTCAGTATCTAAATGATATTGCTATAAAAACGCCGACAAGCTTACGTCACACTTGGAAAATCAAATCTGATCGGAAGTCCATTCAGATGAGCGAAGTAGAACCAGCTCGTGAAATTGTTAAACGTTTCAAAATTGGGGCCATGTCATTTGGATCATTGTCACAAGAGGCTCACGAATGTATTGCTCAAGCCATGAACTCTATTGGTGCAAAATCCAATTCGGGTGAAGGTGGTGAAAATGCAAAACGTTATGGCACAATCAATAATTCTAAAATTAAACAAGTCGCCTCTGGACGATTTGGTGTGTCAGCTGCTTATTTAATGTCTGCCGAAGAGATTCAAATTAAAATTTCGCAAGGTGCTAAACCAGGTGAAGGGGGGCAATTGCCAGGTAAAAAAGCTTTTCCTTGGGTGGCAGAAGTTCGAAACTCAACTCCAGGGGTAAGTTTAATTTCACCACCGCCTCATCATGATATTTATTCCATTGAAGATTTGTCGCAACTTATTTTTGACTTGAAAAAAATTAATCCTTATGCAAAAATCAACGTTAAGTTGGTTTCATCGACTGGTGTTGGAACAATTGCTACAGGATGTGTTAAAGCCGGAGCTGATAAAGTTGTTATTTCTGGCTATGATGGAGGAACCGGAGCAAGTCCTAGAAACTCAACAAGAGATGCAGGTCTCCCTTGGGAAATGGGACTGGCAGAAGCACATCAAACGCTTAGTTTGAACAATTTACGTGACCGAATGATTTTGGAAACTGATGGTAAAGTAGTCACAGGTCGAGATATTGCGATTGCTGCAATGCTAGGTGCTGAAGAATATTCATTTGGTAGTTTAGCTTTGGTTGCGATTGGATGTATCATGACAAGAAATTGTCATTTAAATACTTGTCCCGTAGGTATTGCCACACAAAATCCTAGATTAAGAGCAAATTTTGCTGGAAAACCAGAGCACATTGTGCGTTTAATGGAATTTATGGCTGAGGAAGTTCGAGAACTTTTAGCCGAACTTGGTTTTAGAACAATCAATGAATTGGTAGGTCATGCCGAGCTCTTGCAAGCTAAAGAAGATTTACCAGCTAAAATGCGAGGTTTGGACTTTAGCCGTATGCTTGGTCATGCCTTACCGATTGCAACAAGACATAGTGATCCTTTTGCTAATCCTCGTGCTTGGAAAGAGTTAGACCAATTTACGGAGGCTACACTTAATAATGGTTCTCAGGCAACGGTTCATGGCACGATTAAAAATATTAATCGAACAACGACCGCGCGGATGGCAGGTTGGATTGCTGAACGTTATGGTAATTTTGGTCTAAAAGATGCTTCTGTTTGCTATGAATATGAAGGGGTTGCTGGCCAGTCCTTTGGCTCTTACGCAACCGCTGGTATGGAGGTTACTTTGATTGGCGAAGCCAATGATTATATTGGAAAATCATTGTCAGGTGGCCGTTTGATTGTAAAACCACCTCTAGATGCCGCTTATGATATTGAAAATACTTCTATTGTGGGGAATGTTTCGCTCTTTGGGGCTATCGGTGGCGAAGCATATTTCCGAGGTCGTGCAGGTGAGCGCTGTGGTGTCCGAAATTCAGGAGCACATTTTGTTGTGGAAGGAACGGGTGACCATGGTTGTGAATACATGACTGGTGGTATCGCTGTTGTTCTTGGTACAACAGGTCGTAATTTTGCGGCTGGGATGTCTGGTGGTATCGCTTATGTTTATGATGTCGCTGGCAATTTTGAAAATAAAGTGAATCGGGAAATGGTAGATCTTTATGCTTTAGATGAAACTTCAGGTGATGAAGTTTTAGAAGAATTATTGAAGAAACATTTGAATTATACTGATTCAGCAAAAGCAAAATTTATTTTAGAACATTGGCAAACAGAACGCGAAAAATTTGTCAAAGTTTATCCAAGAGAATATCATCATATTAAAAATGTTGAAGAAGATTTGGCTAAAACAGGTTTGTCAGGCGAAGCGCTTACAATGACAACCTTTAAAAAAGTAACGGAGGTGAGCTAATGGCTGATCCAAATGGATTTTTAAATTATCCAAGAAATGATAATCCTTACCGTGAATTAGCGGAGCGGATAAAGGATTTTGCTGAACTGCAAGTTCCCTTATCTACTGAAGAACGACAAAAACAAGCGGCACGTTGTATGCATTGTGATGTTCCTTTTTGCCATCAAGGGATATTTTATGGGGGCAAACGGGCTGTCTCAGGTTGTCCAAATGATAATCATATTCCAGAGTGGAATGATTTGATTTATCGAGGACTACAAAGAAAAGCCTATGAACGTTTGATTTTAACCAATCCTTTTCCAGAATTTACTGGCAGAGTCTGTCCTGCTCCTTGTGAAAAATCTTGTGCTGAGGCCTTAAACGGTGCAGGAGTAACCATTAAAGATAATGAACGTTTCTTAGGTGATTTAGGAAATGATGAAGGTTGGGTGGCTGAAATTGGCAAAGCGGCGGAGCCAACAGGTTATAAAATAGCGATTATTGGGTCTGGACCTGCCGGTCTGTCAGCTGCTTGGCGTCTTAATCAATTGGGACATAGCGTTACTGTTTTTGAAAAATCAGATCGTTTGGGCGGCTTATTGATGTACGGCATTCCAAATATGAAATTGGATAAAAAAGTCGTTCAAAAACGGATTGATTTAATGACAGAACTTGGTGTGACTTTTGTCACCAATACTGAGATTGGAAAGACAATCAGTTACGAAGACCTGTCAGTAAATTTTGATAGAATTATTTTGGCGATTGGCGCAGGAATTCCACGTGATTTAAATATTTCAGGCCGTGAAGCAGTTGGAATTCGATTTGCCATTGATTTTCTGACAGAAACGACTAAAACTGTCCTTGAAGAGGGCGAAGATAATATTAGTCAATCATTAAAAGGAAAAAAAGTAGTTGTCATTGGTGGTGGAGATACAGGGAACGATTGTATCGGAACGGCAGTTCGTTTAGGAGCAACTTCGGTTTCTCAATTAGAAATCACACCAAGTTTACCTACTAATCGTTTAGATAATAACCCTTGGCCTGAGTGGCCAATGACCTTGAGAGCAGGTTATGGGCAAAAAGAAGCAGAATTTGTGGGAAATACTGATTTGACAACCTACCAAATGACTGCAACAGCTTTCCAAACTAATGCTGAAGGTCAACTTACAGGTTTAAAAGTAGCCAAAGTTGGACCTGACTTCAAGGCAGTAGAAGGGACTGAACAAGTAATTGAAGCTGACTTAGTTTTACTTGCTATGGGATTTGTTGGGACTGACACAGGATTACTGGATAAATTTGGTGTTCAAGAAATTTATGATGACTATCGAACAAATAATGACAAAGTTCTAGTAGCAGGCGATGCCAGACGAGGTCCGTCTTTGGTTATTTGGGCAATCCGTGAAGGAAGAAAAACAGCCGAAATTGTTGATGAACAATTAATAAAAGTCGCTACAGCATAATTTATCATTCTGTCAGTAAAAAAAGTTTCTGTCAGTAAAAATGGCAGGAACTTTTTTGTGTCCAAGCTTTTGATGATATGCTATACTTATAAATAATCTAAAAATGAGGTGAGAGATGAAGACACCATTTGTAACAAAAGAACAATTAGAACAAATCACAAAGGAATTTCCAACACCATTTCATCTTTATGATGAAAAAGGAATTCGTCAAAAAGCGCGTGACCTTCACAAAGCCTTTGCTTGGAATAAAGGATTTAAAGAATTTTTTGCTGTGAAAGCGACACCCACACCAGCTATTTTAAAAATTCTTCATGAAGAGGGGTGTGGAGTTGATTGCGCCTCTTATGTCGAATTGTTACTTTCCGAAAAATGTGGGTTTGACGGCTCTGAGATGATGTTTTCATCAAACGATACTCCAGCTGAAGAATTTCAATTTGCTAATCAATTGGGTGCGACAATCAATCTTGATGCCTATGAAGATATTGAATTTTTGAAAAATCTGACAAATTTTGTTTTTCCGGAAACAATGAGTTTGAGATACAATCCCGGTGGAGTTTTTGCCATGGGAACAAAAATTATGGATAATCCAGAAGAATCTAAATTCGGAATGACAAAAGCCCAACTCATCCAAGGAATTAAAGATTTGCAAAAATTAGGAGTGAAAAAATTTGGAATGCATAGTTTTTTGGCTTCAAATACAGTGACAAATGATTATTACCCAGAACTTGCCCGCAAGCTCTTTAAGCTTGCTTTAGAAATTCGAGAGGAAACTGGAATTACCCTTGATTTCATTAACTTATCAGGCGGAATTGGTGTGAACTATCGTCCTGATGAGGAGGCAAATGATATTGCAAAAATCGGACAAGGTGTTCACAAAGCTTATGATGAAGTTTTGAGCGCTAACGGAATAGAAAATCTAAAAATTTATACCGAATTGGGACGTTTTATGCTTGCTCCACACGGTCATTTGATTACAAAAGTTTTGCATCTTAAAGAAACTTATCGAAAATATGTTGGCGTTGATGCATCAGCAGTTAACTTGATGCGTCCAGCCTTTTATGATGCTTATCACCACATCACAGTTGCTGGAAAAGAAAATGATGAAGCGACTGAAATTTATGATATTACAGGTTCTTTATGTGAGAATAATGATAAATTTGCAAAAGAAAGAGCCTTTCCTCAAATAGAAATAGGGGATTTATTAGTGATTCATGATACTGGTGCTCACGGATTCTCAATGGGTTATCAGTATAATGCTAAATTAAGAAGTGCCGAAGTTTTGCTTCAAGAAGATGGAAAGACTCGTTTAATTCGTCGAGCAGAAAAGCCAGCTGATTATTTTGCAACATTGGATAGTTTTGATTTTACAATTTGAGAAATAAAAAGTTACTGACAGCTCCGTCAGTAACTTTTGCCTCATTTATCCTTTCTGTCAGTAATATAAAGTGCTGACAAAAGGACTAAAATTTGATATAATAAGATGTCATCAATGGCGAAAGCGTTTCGCCAAAATTAGGAGATTCAAAATGAATTTAATCTTAGCTATTTTGCTTATGGTTGTATGCCTTTTGGCGGGTTTTTTCTTGGGAACATGGTTCTCACAACGCCAAACAAAAAAATTACTTATGGATAACCCACCCCTTAATGAAGATGCTGTTCGTCTTATGATGGGATCTATGGGACGTAAACCAAGTGAAGTTCAAGTCCAACAAGTTCTTCGCCAAATTCGTGCTGCTGCAAAGCAATCAGACACAAACAAAAAATAAGCTATCATATACGCTGAGCGAAGCAGTAGAACACAAGTTCTAAACTCTCTCAGCGTTTGCTTTTATCATCATAAATAAAGTATCCATTATATTAAAAAATACAGATTTTGGATAAGAAAGAATTTGAATTAGATATTTTAAAAGGAGAAGAAAAATGGACAATCGACCAATCGGCCTCTTAGATTCTGGTGTTGGTGGACTGACTGTTGCTCGCGAACTCCTTAGACAACTCCCAAATGAAGAAATTGTCTACATAGGAGATACAAGAAGAGCTCCTTATGGTCCGCGTAGTCGTGAACAGATCATTGCGTTCACTTGGGACATGGTTAATTTTTTACTATCAAAAGATGTGAAAATGATTGTAATGGCCTGTAATACAGCAACAGCGATGGCCTTAGAAATTGTAAAAGAAAAACTAGATATACCGGTGATTGGTGTCATCCTACCCGGAGCAAGCTCAGCGATTCAAAAAACAAAAACAAACAAAATTGGTGTAATCGCCACTCAAGCTTCAATTCGTTCAGATGAATATCATAAAACAATTGCTCGTAAATCATCAGCAGTAGAAGTATATAGCCTAGCATGTCCAAAATTTGTTTCAATCGTTGAATCAAATGAAATGGAATCTGAAATTGCTAGAAAAGTTGTATCAGAAAGTCTTGTTCCACTAATTGGAAAAGTAGACACCTTAATTCTCGGTTGTACTCACTATCCTCTCTTACGTTCCTTAATCCAAGAAACAATGGGAAAAGAGGTGCGTTTGATTGATTCTGGAGCAGAGGCTGTACGAGATATCTCTGTTCTGCTCAACTATTTTTCAATAAATGGACAAGAACGTCAACCATTAAAACATCGTTTCTATACTACTGCGGGCGTTAATTCATTTCGAGAAATTGCAGAAAAATGGTTAAACATCGGACAACTTCAGATTGAACATACTGAAATAGAGAATTTCAATAAGGAAAAATAAATGGAAAAAACACTTATTATCGCAACAAGAAATTCAGGAAAAACAAAAGAATTTAAAAAATTATTTGCTGATTTCGGTTATGAAATCAAAGATTTAACAGATTATCCAGAACTTCCTGAAATTGAAGAAACTGGAACAACCTTTGAAGAAAATGCTCGTTTAAAAGCAGAACAAATCGCTGAACTTACTGGGCAAGTAGTTATTGGCGATGATTCAGGACTTTGTGTTGATGTCCTTGGTGGTTTGCCTGGCATTTGGTCGCATCGTTTCTCAGCTCCAGATCCTACTGATGAGAAAAATATCGCAAAACTTTTGCACGAACTGGCTCCAACGGCAATTACTCCAGAACGTAGAAGCGCACATTTTCATACTACGCTTGTGGCGGCAAAACCAGGCCGTGAGAGTTTAGTTGTAGAAGCAGATTGGGATGGCTATATTGCTCTCGCTCCTAAAGGAGAAAATGGTTTTGGCTATGATCCTATTTTCATGGTTGATGCCTTTAGAACAGCCGCAGAATTATCAGAAAAAGAAAAAAACCAAGTCTCTCATCGCGGACAAGCCTTGAGAAAATTAATGGCTGAACTTCCTGAGTGGCTTGACAAATAAGTTTAAATAAATTAACATAAATATAATTATGTAAAAGAGGGACGCTTATGTTTGTAGTAATGTCTGATTCACATTATGACCGCGATGTGGTTGAATCCATAAAATCAAAATATTTGAATGAAGCAACTGCTATCTTTCATTGCGGAGATTCTGAACTTCCTAGTTCTGATGAAATTTGGCAAGGAATAACTGTTGTTGCTGGGAACTGTGATTATGATAGTGGATATCATGATTTTCTTACTCAAGAAGTTGAAGGAAAAAAGGTATTAATTACACATGGTCATCTTTTTTATGTTGGTTTAGGATTGGACCGTTATTCTTATTTTGCTGAGGAAAAGAACGCAGATATCGCGCTTTTTGGACATATCCATCAACCAGTAGCACAAAAAATTAATAATATACTTTATGTAAATCCAGGTTCAGTTGCACAACCTAGAGGGAAGTATGATATCAAAATGTATGCTATAATTGAGATTGAAGGAGAAGAGTTCAAAGTTTCTTATCGAAATCTGCAACATGAACCTATCCCGGAACTACAGTTCAGACTCTAAGTCTACAAAGCTCTTTAAGGAGTAATTTGCATGATTGATAAAAAGATTGAGGATTTTATCTTGAATCAAAGTGAAACCTTTATGATTCCTGCCTCAAATGTTGCTGTACTTTATGCTGAGCATAATATTGCTCATGCAAAACTGATGCTTAGTCAGTATAAGTATTCACGAGTTCCAGTTTTAAATGAAAAAAAAGAATACGTTGGTGTTTTGGGTTTAACAGAAATCGTTGAATTTGAAATGGAACAGAATTTCTTTTTTGAAAAATTACATAATACATCAATTTCGGAAATAGTTAATAAAGATGTTCAAACAGTTGGACCATCAGTAACCTTGGAAGAAATGATGCACAAATTAATTAAGGAGCCATTTCTCCCAGTAGTCAAAAGACAGGAATTTATGGGGATTGTTGTTAGGCAAGAAATATTAAAGGCCTTTAGTGCCTTTGCTCACGACTTTACAAAATATTATGAAATTACCAAACGAGATTGACGAGTATTTAGCAAGCAGAAATTTTTCAGAGAATACTCGTTCAAATTACCATTATGATTTAGTTTCTTTGCAGGCTTTCTTTGAAGATAAGTCACTCACAACAGAAAACTTAGAACTTTACAAAATTCAAATTAGTAATCTTTCGCCAGCAGCACAGCGAAGGAAGATTTCGAGTGCAAATCAATATTTGCTTTTCCTGTATCAAAGACAAAAAGTTGACCAGTACTTTAAAATTAAACAAGTCGTTCAAAAAAAATCACAGACTGCTCAAAGTTATCATCCAATGATTAAGGAATTTCCTGAGTTCTATGGTCCTTTGACCTGTCCAGGACAATTTTTAGCCTTATTAATTTTAGAATTTGGTTTAAATTTTGCTGAGATACAAAAATTGAAATGGGAAAATTTTAATTGGAACTTTAAATATCTCACGATTGAAAAAGCAGGAATAAAACGAGTTTTACCAATTAGAGAAAAATTTGCCATAAGAGTTAAAGCCATTAATAATGCTGATGAATTATTCGCAAAATCTCGTCAATTTCTTTATACTGAATTGAAAAAATTTACGAACTATTCTTCCAAAGAAATTAGAGAACAGTATATCTTGCATCAGGTTAAAGCAGGGAAGTCAATTTATGAACTGGCAACTCTACTTGGTTTAACGACTATTACAACGCTTGAAAAATATTATAGATAGGAATTTACACTATTTTTATTATGTAAACTATGATTAAAGAAATCAATATAAAAATTAAAAACTTCGAGGGTCCTCTCGACCTTTTATTGCATTTGGTAAGTCAGTATGAAATGGATATTTTTGAAGTTCCATTGGTACCAGTTATTGAGCAATATCTTATCTATATTCAAACCATGAAAGAACTTGAATTGGAAGTAGCTGGAGAGTACATGTTAATGGCAAGTCAACTGATGTTAATTAAATCAAGAAGACTTTTACCGACAGTTACCGAAACTTTTATTGAAGATACAGAACAACTTGAGTATGATTTATTGGCTCAAATTGATGAATATCGGAAATATAAAATGTTGTCACAAGATTTAGATGAACTTCATCAGGAACGTAGTCACTTTTATTCAAAAGCTAAGACAGAAATTATCACTGATGAAACTGTGCTTTTGCAGGATAAATCTGCTTTAGATTTATTTCTAGCTTTTACCAAAATTCTTGAGTTGCAAAGACAACATTTTCAAGACGAAAATACAAAAATAGCAGCTGAGAAATTTACAATTGCTGATAAGATTTTAGAGTTAAGTACTAGATTTACAGAACAAAAAATATGTAAATTTTCAGATTTGTTTTCTAGCTCTACTAATAAAGATGAACTCGTCACCACTTTTATGGCTCTTTTAGAATTAATCAAAAATCAACAGATTTCTTTTTCTCAAGAAGAGCTTTTTGGAGAAATTATTTTAGAAAGAAAAGAAACTAGTGAATAAGACAGCAAGTTGTGAACTCTTACTTTTTGTATCTGGCGAATCTGGTTTAACTTTGGCAGAATTGTCAGCATTGACAGAAATGTCTAAACAAGCTTGTCAGCAACAAATTGATTACTTAAAAGAAAAATATCATTCTGATGAAGAATCTGCTTTAACGATTATTGAAACTGCAGGTAAATATCGTATGGCTACAAAAGAAGAGTTTGCAGAAATTCTTAAAAACTATGCCAAAACTCCTCTTAATCAATCGTTGTCAAAATCAGCTCTTGAAGTTTTATCAATTATTGCTTATAAGCAACCTTTAACTCGACTCGAAATCGATCAGCTCCGCGGAGTGAATTCCTCAGGTGTTCTCTCAACACTTCGTGCTTTTGATTTGGTTGAAAAGGTCGGGCAAGTTGAAGCACCAGGACGTCCAAGTCTTTATGCAACAACTGAATTTTTCTTAGACTATATTGGGATTAATCATTTAGATGAATTACCTGAAATAGATGAGTCAAGATTTATCGCAGAAGAACAAACCTTATTTAACGAAAGTGAAGAAAATGAGAATCAATAAATATTTGGCCCATGCAGGTGTGGCAAGCAGACGTAAAGCAGAAGAACTAATTTTAGCGGGAAAAGTAACGGTAAATAATGTTCCAATGACAAACTTGGGTTATCAAGTTTCAACTGGAGATATCGTTGAAGTTAATGGAGTAGCAGTTTATAACGAAGAACCCGTTTATTATCTTCTAAATAAACCAAGAGGCTATATTTCTTCAGTTAGCGATGACAAAGGACGTCAAACGGTAATGGATTTAATGCCACAAGTTAAAGAACGTATTTACCCTGTGGGACGTTTGGACTGGGATACAAGCGGTTTGCTTTTGCTTACAAACGATGGTGAATTTACGAATATGATGACTCACCCACGTCATGGTGTTGATAAGGTCTATGTTGCTAAGGTAGAAGGTCAAGCGAACAAAGAAAACTTGCGTCCTTTAACTTTAGGTATGACTATTGAAGGTAAAAAAGTTAGTCCCGCCCGTTATGAGATTATCAAACAAGAGAAAACAAAAAATCATTCGATTGTTAGTTTAACTATCCATGAAGGACAAAATCATCAAGTTAAAAAAATGTTTGCGGCTGCAGGACTTCCAGTACAAAAATTGAGTCGTATTCAATATGGAACTCTTACATTGGATGGACTTCCAACAGGACAATTTCGTCGTTTGAGTAAAAAAGAAGTTTCTCAATTGATTAATGCAGCCCAAGGAAATTAAGTGATTATTATAAAAGACAATTCTGATAAAGAGTTGTTTTTTTATTTCTTAAGCAAATCTTATTCTTGATAAGCAAACTATTTTTGTGCTATAATAAAATTATCTTCAGGGCACCGTGTAATTCGGGACCGGCGGTAAATAGGGCTTTGACCTTATGACTCCGCGATTCGCTACGGCGATTGAAGCAGTGAGAATCTGCTAGCGACAGTAAAGTCTGGATGGAAGAAGATGAACAATTTTTGTAGTGTAATCAACTTCGGTTGGATTACTGTTTTTAGCCAAACCAAAAATGTCTATCAACTTCCTCGAAATTTGAAGAATTATTTTCTCATATTTGGAGGTTTTTTTATGTCTAAAACACGTCGGATGGTATTAATTGCCATGCTTGCTGCACTATCAACAATCTTATTATTGCCGATTTTGCAGTTTCCGCTATTGCCTGGAATTGATTTTATGAAAGTTGAACTCTCAATCATTCCAGTACTTATTGGAGTCTTTACTTTGGGATTGGGTGATGGATTTATTATCCTCTTTATTCGCTCTATCTTATGGTATCTCCTATTTAATCAAGGGCCATCAACTTGGATTGGTGTGCCGATGAACTTCATTGCTTTGGGAATCTTCATGGCAATTGTTTGGTTCTTTACAAAGAAAAAATTCTCAATCAAAAACTATACAGTTGGTGTAGTTTTAGCAGCCATCGCATCAGTTCTTGTGATGATGGTGTTGAATGTTTTCTACGCACTCCCTCTCTATCGTTTAGCTGCTGGCTTTGATGTTGATAAAATTTTTGTTGGAGCAACTCATCTTTTTAATATGGGTTCTCTATCAGTTACTTTGAATCCAACTTATCTTTTAACAGTAGTTTTACCTTTTAATGCTTTGCAGTACATCATCTTTGCTCTGGTATTTGGTTTGATTGTTGCAGTGTTCAAGAAAAACAAAGTCGTAAAATTTTATAATGCTTAATAAAAAAAGAAATTTCATTGATTTGAAGTTTCTTTTTTTATTTAAATAGTAAATAAGTGGGAATCTCACTTCATATAGTCTGTTTTAAACGCTTTCTTTATGGTATACTAATATTTAGAATATTATAAAATAAAATGGAATAGACTGTATGAAAATTTTTAAAGATTTATGGTGGTTTTTTAAGGCAGAGAGAAAAGGTTATGGCGTTGGTCTATTAGCCCTTTTTATTGTTTCTTTAACTCACTTGATTCCGCCTTTAATTATCGGAAAAATTATTGACCATATTGTTAAGCGTAACCTTACTTTACCCTTAATTTTGAGTTTTTCTGGTATTTTATTGGTTACTGCACTCGTTGAATATGGCTTTCGTTTTCTTTGGTCTACAAATATTTGGGGTGAAGCCTTTAAACTGGAAAAAATAATCCGTAGTCGGCTTTTTAGGCATTTTTTAAGAATGGATACCCTTTTTTATCAGAGAAATCGGACTGGCGATTTGATGGCTCATGCGACAAATGACCTACAAGCGATACAGAGTGTTGCTGGACTTGGTGTTTTGACTTGGGCAGATTCTTTAATGACGGGCGGGATGACAATCATTGCTATGCTCTTATTTATCGACTGGCGTTTGACAATTATTGCTGTCCTTCCTTTGCCTTTACTCGCGCTAGTATCTAAAGTTTTAGGGGATAAAATTCATGTAAGTTTTGAACATGCCCAAGAAACCTTCTCTGAAATGAATGATAAAGTCCAAGAATCGATTACAGGAATGAAAGCAATCAAATCTTTTGGTGAAGAAGAACAAGATATGGCTGATTTCCAAGTTAAGTTAGATAATATTGATAAAGCCTTTATCAGGGTCAATTGGATTGACTCAATGTACGATCCTTTAATCACTTTAATTGTTGGTTTATCTTATACTTTAACCATTCTTTTAGGGGGCTACTATGTTGTTCACCATGTTTTAACGATTGGACAGTTGGTTGCTTTTATGACTTATATCGGAAATTTGGTCTGGCCGATGTTTGCTATTGGTGTTCTTTTTAATGTTATTGAACGTGGAAGAGCTTCATACAGTCGAGTAGAAAAATTATTAGCTCAAAAAGCGGAATCAAAAATTTCTGAAGGTACTTTGAAAATGCCAAAAGAAGGTCAACTCCTTTTTGATATTGAAAGTTTTACTTATCCAAATGAGAATGAAGGGCGCAATCTGGAGAAAGTTCAATTTAATTTAAAAGAAGGTCATGTTTTAGGTTTGGTCGGACGAACAGGTGCAGGAAAATCAACGATTATTAAACTTTTAATGCGAGAGTTTGACCATTACAAAGGACATATTACTTTTGCTGACCATGATATTATGGATTATCAATTAGATGAATATTTGCCAGCGATTGGTTATGTTCCGCAAGAACATTTTCTATTTTCGATGTCTGTCAGAGATAATATTCGCTTTGCTAAGATGTCAGCGAGTCAAGAAGAAGTTGAAATTGCAGCTAAAACAGCTGGAATTCATGATGATATTATTGCTTTTCCTGAAGGTTATGATACTTTGGTTGGCGAGCGTGGCGTTTCGCTTTCTGGTGGACAAAAGCAAAGGTTATCTATTGCGAGGGCGCTACTTATTCAGCCTAAATTATTAATTTTAGACGATGCGCTGTCAGCTGTTGATGCCAAGACTGAACAGTTAATTTTGTCAAATCTGAAGGCCTTACGTCATGAAAGTTCAACGCTGGTTGTCAGTCACAGATTGTCATCAGTAATGGAAGCTAATGAAATTCTCGTGCTAGACGAAGGAAAAGTGATTGAGCGTGGCTTGCATGAAGCTTTGATTAAATCTGGAGGTTGGTATGCTCAAATGTGGCAAATGCAACAGATTGAAAGTCATTTGACAGCGAATGATGAAGATGAGAATTTACTGACAGGTTCGTCAGTAAATCGGGAAGGAGAAGAAAATGGAGAAATCTACTGACAAAATGTCTGTCAGAGAAAGTTGGCAAGTTTTTAAATTTATTTTCAAATTCTTATTACCTTTCAAAAAGTATTTCGTTTGGGCTTTTGTTTTTAGTGTAATTACAACTGCTCTTGCTTCAATTATGCCTTTTGTTTTGTCCGTTTTTATGGATTCTTATTTGACACCTATGAAAGCGACTGACCAGATTATTTTCTATTTTGCAGGTCTTTATTTGATTTTAGCAATAATTAATTCAATTGCTTTCTTTTTCAAATGGAATTATCTGCAAAATGGTTCGATTTTTGTTAATCAATACATTCGTAAGAAAGTTTATCGAAAAATTCATCAGCTAGGCATGCGATATTTTGACCAAAAACCGACGGGTTGGTTAATCACCAGAATCACAAATGACACTGATTTATTTGATTTCTGGCAGACTTTGTTTAATGCATTAACAAGTTTGCTTTCTATTATCATTGCCTTCATTGCTTTGTTTATTATTGACCACCAAATTGCGCTTGTGATGTTGTTGATTCTTCCCCTATTGATTTTGGCAGTACTGATTTATCAAAAAGTGAGTACAAAAGTTTATCAAGCCATGCTTGCTAAGCGTTCAGAATTGAATACGAAATTAAATGAATACATTTCTGGGATGAGAATTATTCAACAATTTCGTCAAGAGAGCAGACTAGGAAATGAATTTGAAAAAACAAATGATGAATATTATGGTTATCGAAAACGAGTGATTCAAATTAATGGGATTTTGTTGAGCCCTTTGGTTAATTTTTTGATGGCCATCTCAATTGTTGTTGTCTTGTTGATGTATTCTAATCGAAGTCTACATGCAGTGGTTGAGGCTGGTTTAATTTATGCTTTCATCAGTAATGTACAAATTTACTTTAATCCTATTTCAGGATTGATGGATTCATTATCAAACTTTTCAAATGGATTGGTGGCCTCTAGTCGCATTAAGACAATCATGGAAGAAAAAGAATTTGCGCCACAACAAGGAATTTCAACTTCTGTCAGTAAAAATGTTGATGAAAAATTTACTGACAGAAAATCTGTCAGCAATTCTCCAATCATTCAAGAAGGAAAAATTGAATTTCGCAATGTCAGTTTTTCATATGACGGAGAACATCAAGTTTTGAAAAATATCTCATTCATTGTGAATCCTGGAGAAACGCTTGCTTTTGTAGGTCATACAGGTTCGGGGAAATCGAGTATTATCAATGTCTTTATGCGATTCTATGAATTTACAGAAGGTCAAGTTTTGATTGATGATCAGGACATTAGAAGTTATTCAAAAGAAGAACTTCGGGAAAAAATTGGTTTAGTATTGCAAGATTCCTTTATGTTTGTTGCGTCAGTTACTGACAATATCAAAATGATGAATCCACAGATTACTGACCAAGCAGCCAAAGAAGCGGCTCGATTTGTTCAAGCTGACAAATTCATCAAAGATTTAGAAAATGGTTACGAAACCAAAGTAATTGAAGGTGGAGCTGCCTTCTCGGCCGGTGAACGTCAATTAATTAACTTTGCTCGAACGATTGTGCGTAATCCGAAAATTCTCTTATTAGATGAAGCAACAGCCAATATTGATACTGAAACTGAATCGCTTATTCAAGAAGGTCTGACAAATATGCGGCAAAATCGAACGACAATGGCAATTGCTCACCGTTTATCAACAATTAAAGATGCTGACCAAATTTTAGTCCTGAACAAGGGAGAAATTATTGAGCGAGGAAATCATGACCAACTTTTAGAGCTTAATGGTTATTATGCAGACATGTATCGAATTCAAACTTTACAAAAAGAGCTATGAAAAACCACTGCTATCAGTGGTTTTTCGTTTATCAGTTTTTCTGATAAAAAATATTGACAAAAAATAAAATAAGCGATATAATATAAGAAAGATTGATAAAGAATCGGGAAGGGAGAGTTTATGAATTTTGGTCAGAATTTAAAAAAATTAAGAAAAAATGCAAAATTGACACAAAGTCAATTAGCAGAAAAGCTAGGAATGAAGCAAAATGCTTATGTACTTTGGGAACAAAAATCAACCAACCCAACGTTAGAATTATTAGAAAAACTAGCAGATATCTATGATTTACCTATTCAAGAATTAATCAAAGAAACTGATAATAATGCAGAAAAACAATTAATCGATAATTATCGTTCACTGACTGGAGAACAACAAGAATCAGTTATTAATTTTACAGATTTTCTCATTGAACAAAATAAAACAGAGCTTATTAATTTGAAAACTTACAGACGTTCTTCTTTAGATTATGCCATTGTTGAAGATGAAGAATTATCGGCAGGTTTTGGTCAATCTCAAAGCAATACAGGGGGCCACTACAAAGCTTACACGTCTGAAACTCTTGGGCGATATGATGGTGCAGCCAGAGTAAAAGGGGAATCGATGGAACCTGAATTCCCTAATTTTTCTATTGCAACATTCTTACACACGGGTTTTGGTCGGAGTGGGGATATTTACGCCATTGCTGAAGGAGATTTGGGCGAAGAACGTTTGTATATCAAACAAGTATTTGAAGAAGAAGATGGACAATTTAGAATTCATTCACTCAATCCAGATCCACAATACAAGGATTTTTATCTAGGACAGGAAGATAATTTCCGAATTATTGGACCAGTAGTTGATAATTTTGAAGAAATTGAAGAATCACAGATTATAGATTAAAATGAGGGCTTAAAAATGAATTGGATAAGAGAAATTTTACCAATACTGGGAATTGGATCAATTTTTGCAATTGCTTATGAATTAGTTTTATGGCTTTCACAGAAATTGATAGAAAATGATAGCAAAGAGAAAATAAAAAAGGAAAAAAAGATTGTTAACGTCAAATTTTTTCATCTTTCAAAAAACCAAAAGAACATTGCATGAACTAAAATAAAAAAGAAAAAAGAATAAGTTTAGTCTTGCAATTTCAAAAAAACTTTGATATACTTATTTACGGTTCTAAATGAACTGACCGAAGACAGTAGGGGACGAAAGTCATAAACTTCCTACCGAGGACAAATATCAAAATGATAATTGAACTCTCTATGTCTTTTGTGTGTAGAGATTTTTTATTTCTACAACCAAAATAAAATGGAGGTAAAAAAATGAGCGATTACAAAGTAAATGAAGCAACAATTGCTAAGAAAGCAGAATTGGTTGATGTTTACGCACAAAAAATGACTGAAGCAGCATCTATCGTTGTTGCAGATTCACGTGGTTTGTCAGTTGATCAAGATACTCAACTTCGTAAACAACTTCGTGAAGCAGGCGTTGAATTCAAAGTCGTTAAAAACTCAGTTTTGCGTCGTGCAGCTGAAAAAGCTGGTCTTGAAGGTTTGTCAGAAGCATTCTCTGGCCCATCAGCAGTAGCATTTTCTAACGAAGATGTTGTAGCACCAGCAAAAGTTTTGGCTGACTTTGCAAAAGATGCTGAAAATCTTGAAATCAAAGCTGGTGTTATCGAAGGTAAAGTTTCTTCTAAAGAAGAAATCCAAGCTATTGCGTCTCTTCCAAGCCGCGATGGACTTCTTTCTATGCTTCTTTCAGTGCTTCAAGCACCTGTCCGCAACGTGGCTCTTGCAGTCAAAGCTGTTGCAGAAAAAGAAGAATCAGCTGCTTAATTATAAGCAACATTACTTATATCGGCGGATTTACGCAACAAACTAAAAAATTAATAGGAGAATATTAAAATGGCATTGAACATTGAAAACATCGTTGCTGAACTTGAAAACGCAACAATCCTTGAACTTTCTGAACTTGTAAAAGCAATCGAAGAAAAATTTGACGTAACAGCAGCAGCTCCAGTTGCAGCAGCAGCAGGTGCTGGTGATGCAGCAGCAGCTAAAGATTCATTCGACGTTGAATTGACATCAGCTGGCGACAAAAAAGTTGCAGTAATCAAAGAAGTACGTGGAATCACTGGTCTTGGACTTAAAGAAGCTAAAGAACTCGTTGATGGTGCACCAACAATGATCAAAGAAGGTCTTTCTGAATCAGAAGCTAACGAAGTTAAAGAAAAACTTGAAGCAGCTGGTGCTTCAATCACACTTAAATAAGAATTTTATTCTTGTTTAAAAAGAAAATTGAATATTATCGATTTTCTATTAAAAATACTACCAAGTTTGTTCTTGGTAGTATTTTTTTGCTATCTATGAGTCTCAAATTTTCAAAATACTTCTTCAAATAGAGCAATAAGTTTTACTGGCCCAATACCAGCAGGAATAATCGTATAGGGTTCAAAAATTGTTTGTTCAGTGGAATCGATGATGCTTGTCCAGCCGGCAAAGTCGTAGCCACGCAACTCGGGTTTTAGATAGGGAATGAAATTTTTTTCAACTGTTCGTACATCTGAGGGGTGGGTCCAGGAGAGTTCGACCTTGTTTATTGTGCGAGAAGAATAGCGAATTTCGTATTCTAATGGAGTCCACTGGGCATATAAATCATATTCTTTACCAACATTTTGAAGATAATCACCTGCAGTCCAAAGGAAATCGGGGCTTATTCCTGTTTTGTGTAAGGCAGAATTTGCACCAGCATAGAGTGCAGCTTGCTCGCGGGAGATATTATGCGGGATCACATAATGACTATCGCGAACAATTTTCCAACCTTCAAAGTGGTAACCAGGTAGAGTGAGCGAAAAATCAGCAATTTCATGTTCTGTTTGACTAACGTTTGAACTAATTGTCAATCCGACTTGTCGCTTATTATCAAAAATAGGCTGATAATCTTGTCTATTTTCAAACTTTACAGATGGACTAGTGCCACTATTTTTAATAAAGTTTTTCATTTTATCAGTGATGTTAAAATAATAGTTAAAAGTTGTTGATTGCTTGTTTGGATTCATAGGAGACTCCTTTCTCATCATTCAAAAAATAAAAAGTAAAAGCTCAATTTATAATTACAATCTTATTTTATAATATTTTTATTATAAACGATAATGATTTGTGTATCTGTAAAGTGAAGAGCTCACTGTTAATTCCAATAATTGTTTACAGATTAAAGAATATCTTGTGTTTTCAGACTTGAAAATAAATCAAAATTCACAATATTTCAATTGAATATATTTTAAAGAAAGAGAATTTATCTCTTTTTTTTTTGACAATGAGTGTCTACAAAAAATGAATAAAGTGCTACTGAAAATTTATTTTGTCAAATATAATCAATGATTGTCAGCTAATAATTACAAAATTAATTGATTTATGTATTTTATTAATAGATTAATAGATTAATAAATTCCAAATTTAATCTTATTTCATGCAACATATTTGCTCTTGAATTCAATATCTATTAGAATAGAAGTAAAGTAGTAAATAAATTACAACAGGAATTTTTTTAGATGAAGCAAAAAGTATATTTATAAAAATAGATGGTGAGGTAGAGATGAAAAAGTTACTCTTTATATTTGGGACTAGGCCAGAATTTATTAAAGTTTATCCAGTAATCCAAGAGGCGAAAAGGCAAGGTAATCCAATTGTTCTGGTTAACACAGGGCAGCACAAAGAAATGCTTAATGAACTTTTAGATGAATTTTCTGTGGAAGTTGATTACGATTTAAAAATCATGGAAAAATATGCTGGTTTATCAGAAATTGTGGCAGGATCAATTAGCGGTCTTGACCCAATTATTAAAAAGGAACAACCAGATGTCATCTTAGTTCATGGTGATACTGCAGCTACTTTGGCTGGAAGTTTGGTTGCTTATTTTAATCAAATAAAGTTGGCACATATTGAAGCAGGTTTGCGAACTTACAATAAATTTTCACCATTTCCTGAAGAAATGAATCGTCAAATTGTTGGTTTGATGGCTGATTATCATTTTACACCAACGGAAATGACGAAAGAAAATCTTTTAAAAGAAGGTAAGCCAAAAAATCAGGTTTTTGTAGTTGGAAACAGTGCTATAGATATGTTTCAGTATACTTTAAAGGAAGATTATACAAATGAAGCTTTATCATGGCAAGCTGACAAGAAAATGATTTTAGTGACGGCTCACCGTCGTGAAAATTTGAGTGATTTAGAAGAAATTTTTGATGGAATTGCAGAGATTGCTGATGAATTTAAAGAAACACGTAAAATCATTTATCCAATTCATATGAATCCAATCATTCGTGAAAAAGCGCAAAAATTACTGGAACATAGTAATATTAAAATCATTGACCCGCTGGATACAATTAACTTTCATAATGTGATGCGTCATGCCGAGTTGATTTTAACTGACTCTGGTGGAATTCAAGAAGAAGCAGCTTTCTTAGGAATTCCAGTGCTTGTTTTACGTGATACAACTGAAAGACCCGAGGGTGTATTGGCTGGTACTTTAAAACTTGTGGGGACTTCAAAAGAAAATATTGTTAATGAGACTCGGACTTTACTGACAGACAAGACTAAATATGAAAGGATGTCAGGAAGTAAGAATCCTTATGGTGATGGAACGACTTCCTTACAGATTATTAATATTCTAAATGAAAAATAAAAAAATTAATTTAAAGTCTTTCCAGTCTGTCTGTCTCATTTTTATCTTCCTTTTTAATTTTGAGTTTATTTTCCGCTTATCAAATTTTACTTCTAGAGAAAAATTCTTTACCATTCTCTTTTTTGTGGCTCCTTTGATGCTTAGCTCATTTTTTATCATTACGGATAGCGAAAAAATTCCGAATTCAGTTAGAAATTTGAGTATTCTCGGTGTCTTTGGTTTCCTGATGTATGGTTCCAATCGCTTAATCGTTTCCTTGACTTACCTCATAGGTGGGGAACATGCTGTTCCACAGTTATTTCCCTTCCGATTTTTGATTGCGATCTTCATTTTACTTTGTTGTGCTTTAGCTTATTATGTTTCAACAAAGAAGAGGTTAATTTATAAATTAGCAACATTGATTGCTTCTTTGTGGTTCGTTACATTGCCAATTATAACGATTCAATTCATTATTAAATTCTTGGTTGAACATCAGGGGTTTGATTTCTCGATTGTCAGTAATATGGATATCAGGTATCTGATCGTACCATTTATGCCAATCATGTATTTGAGTTTTTATAAATTTAGTGGGATTGATGCCAAGCAATTAGGAAAGAATATCAAATATACGGTTTATGTTCTTTTAGTTGTCTACATCGTTGCATTAATCGTTTATTCAGGAACTCAAGTAAATATTACCTTTAATTTTGCTCAAGAAGGTTTCTTTAATAGTATTGAGCTTAATTATAATGTCTTTTTGGCACATTGGATAGAAGGATTGACTGTATTTTCTCAATTCGTCCTACCAATTATTGCTTTTGCTTTAGTTATTGGATATAAGGGAGAAAAATCAAAGAAAAAGATACTGTCATTAAAACCAATTTATGTATTGATACTGGTTGCTCTGGGAGTTTATGCTTATCTTTTCTTTCTTAATCCACCAACTAATTTTATTCATTTTAATAACAAAATTTTCAATAGTTATTTTGCGCTACAAATTTTTGAAGTTGTTGTGATTATGCTTTTGACAATCTATACAGGTTTGAAAAAATTTATCAGACCAAGAACGAAGATATTGCTATATATTGGTTCAAGCTTGCCTTTCCTCTATTTATATATTGTAAGATATCATTATTGGAAACAAAGTTATTTGGTTTTTGATATTTTTGATCGTATCAATTATATTTTCTTTATTTTTTCAGTTTTCGTATTTCTTTACTATACGGTAGAAGTCGTTATTTTGTGGTATTCATATAATAAAAGACAAAAGATAACGGCATTAGATTTCAAAGATGAGAAAATAAAAAAACAATTTCATATTTACGTTTTGATTCCGTGTTTGAATGAAGAATTGGTTATTCAAACGACTTTGAAAAGTATTTTGAAAAATAATTATGAGAATTTGGTAGTAACAGTTATTGATGATGCAAGTGATGATCGGAGCTTAGAAAAAATTTCTGAAATTCAAGATTCTCGATTGAATGTTCTAAGACGTATTAAACCTAATGCGCAAAAAGGAAAAGGGACGGCTTTGAATTGGGCTTATTATCAAATTAGTGAGCAAATTCAAGAAGCTGGAATTGCTCCGGAGGATGTTCTTATTGCGATAATTGATGCCGATACAAAACTTGATAACAATTATTTTGAAAAAGTAAATATGGCTTTCAATCATGATGCTAAGCTTACTGGTTTGCAATCCAAGGTTCGTGTTGCCAATTTGCTTAAAGATGCTTCACAAGACTTGGAATTTTCTGAAATTATCAATGCGACACAGATGTTTCGGACTTTGACCAATACAGTTGCTTTTGGTGGAAATGGGCAGTTCTGTAAATTAAGTACTCTTCAGGCATTGAATGAAGATCCTTGGACAGATTCACTTGTTGAAGATTTTGATTTATCAACTCGTCTCTTTCTTTCAGATATTGAAGTTAAAAATGCTCAGTTCGATGATATTTACATTGAACAAACAGGGATTATCAATGATAATGAAGCTTTGGTTAAACAACGAGTGCGGTGGGCACAGGGAAATATTCAATCTTCAAAATATATTTTGCCGACGATTCGGTCAAAAAAATTGCAGAATAAACAGAAGTTTGAATTATTGATGACCCTACTGAAACCCTGGTTAATGGGGATTGAATATATCATTGTAATTTATACACTGATTATGATTGTTAATTCTGCTATCCTATCAGGGATTACTCAATCACTTAAAATTGTTGTTGTACTTTTTATCGTGATGTCAATTTATATTATCTTTGTGAATTTTGTATGGGCTATTCTTTATAACAAAGGAAAATCTCAAGAAAAAACAAGGGTGTGGGATGTAGTGAAAGATACGGTTAATCTGACGAAATTTCTATTTATTTTAACTCAAATTTATCCGCAGTCAGCCATTCGATATTTCAACTCTAAAAATGATTGGGTAAAAACTAATCGCCAAGAAGAAAGTGTTGACCCTCATATTGATGAGCATAAAAAATAAGAAAAACCTGCCTTTTTGGCTAGGTTTTTTCTTTTGTAGATTTGCGAAATTAGTTTTTTTAGTTTAAATATGTTAAAGTAGTTGTAGTTTTAAAAATAAATCTATCACACAATGGGTACTGGTAAAAACTAATATTACCGGTTGAGAAAGACCATCAGACTTGAACAGGTTAAGACCTGCGTAAGAATGTGTCCGAGTTTTAATTGTATTTTCTTTATGAAAATCTTTTAGCTTACTTTCTTATCATACTAGAGCCCTCCTTGTGTCTATAAAGGAGTTTTTTGATGTCAATTTTAGAAAAGATTAAAGAAAAACAACCACTTATCTTAAATTTAGCGAATTTTGTAACTCCACAAAGAGTTGCGGATGCGATTAGTTTTGCTGGTGGTTCACCATTAATGACTGCGGAAATTTCAGAAAGTGAAACTTTAGTTGAAATTGCAGATGCTGTAGTGGTAAATATTGGTACCATTTCAGAAAAGGATTATCCGCTTTTTTTGACTATTTGTCAGTTAGCAAATCAAAAGCACAAACCTTTAATTTTGGACCCAGTTGCTGTCAATGTCCCTTTTAGAGCAAATTTTGTCAAAAGATTAATACAAGAGGTAAAATTTGATATCATTCGTGGGAATTCAGCGGAAATTGCTTGGTTTGCTGATAAAGAAAGCTTGAACAAAGGAATTGATGCACTTGAGTCAAATTTAGAAGTTGAGCACGCGCGAGTTGCTGCTCAAAAAACAGGGGCAGTCATTATTCAAACTGGAAAAGTTGATGTTATTTCTAATGGGTTCGAGGAATTATTTGTTGAAACTGATAGTCCACTTTTTAAAATTAATGTTGGCTGTGGGGACATGCTGTCAGCAATTGTTGGAACTTTTGCGGCTGTATCTGATGATTTATTTAAGGCGGCTCATGAAGCGACAGAATTCTTCGGTGAATCTGGTGTGAAAGCTACTGATCAAGTAGAAAATCTACCAGGAAATTTTGTGAATCGTCTTCTTGATAAAATATATCAAGCGACGCAAGAGGTTATGTAAGGGAGAAAAAGAAATGATTGATGTTTCTCAAGTTGTGACAATCGCTGGAATTGATTCTTCTGGTGGGGCTGGTATTAATGCTGACCTAAAAACTTTTCATAATCAAAAAGTATATTCGGCAACAATTGTGACAGGGCTGACAGCGCAAAATACCTATGGAGTACAAGAAATTTTACCGACAAATAAAGCTTTTATTTTGGCTCAATTTGACTCAGTATTTTCTGATTTGGAAATTTCGGCAGCTAAAACGGGGGCACTTTTTGATACTGCTCAAGTTGAAGCGGTAATTCAAGGCTTGAAAAAATATAAACCGAAGCATTTGGTGGTGGATCCAGTAATGGTGGCTAAAGGCGGGGCAATTCTTTTGACAAGAGAAGCCATTGATTTGATAAAAAATGAATTGTTACCTTTAGCAGAATTGGTCACTCCCAATTTGGAAGAGGCAGAGGTTATGTGTGGCTATAAAATTACTGACGAAAAGGAAATTTTAAAAGCCCTTCATGATATTCAAAAGTTAGGTGCTAAAAATGTGCTGATTAAAGGGGGACATGGCAATGGAGAACTGGTCAGAGATTATTTATTGATGACAGATGGTTCTGTCAGTACTTATGACTCTAAAAGATTACTGACAGAAAGAACACACGGAACCGGAGATACACTTTCTTCTTATATAACAGCTCATTTAGCTTTAGGAGAAGACTTAAAAGAAGTGATGCCAAAAGCTAAATTATTTATTACTGAAGCTATTTCACAAACAATTAATGTTGGTCACGGTCATGGACCGTTGAACCATTGGGTGACAATTAATGAAAAATAAAATTTTAGATCTGAGGGCCTATTTTATTGCTGGGCCACAAGATTTTCCAAAACTTTCAATTGATGATGCAGTCGATAAAATTTCTGTAATCATAAAAAGTGGAGTAACGGTTTATCAATTTCGTGATAAGGGAACAATTTATAAAAATAAAAATCAACGATTAGAAGTAGCGAAAAGACTACAAGGAGTAGCTCAGAAAGCGGCTGTTTCTTTTATTGTGAATGATGATGTTGAATTAGCGCGTGAACTGTCAGCTGACGGAATTCATGTCGGACAAGACGATGATTCTGTCAGTAAAATTCGCGAGCTGATTGGCCAAGAAATGTGGGTAGGACTTTCTGTCAGTAATGATATGGAATTAGAAAGCGCTCAAAAAAGTGGAGCTGACTATTTGGGAATTGGTCCAATTTATCCAACAAATAGCAAGTCCGACGCAGCAGAACCAATTGGGGTTGACCATTTAAGAAAAATGCTAGAGCATAATCAATTACCAACTGTTGGAATTGGTGGAATTACTGAAAATTCACTGACAGAGCTTTCAAAAATTGGTCTGGGTGGAGTTGCGGTAATTTCTTTGCTGACAGAATCCGAAAATTACAAAAATATGGTTCAAAAAATTAAGCA
Organism: Lactococcus sp. AK05; assembly: GCF_041026685.1. Taxonomy (NCBI): domain Bacteria; kingdom Bacillati; phylum Bacillota; class Bacilli; order Lactobacillales; family Streptococcaceae; genus Lactococcus; species Lactococcus sp. AK05. The sequence continues at coordinate 864,134 of NZ_JBFTEI010000001.1, read as the reverse complement.
AAATATTAGATGAAAAAGATGTTGTACCCTTAAAAATACAACAAAACAAAATGATTCCGTTTTCTTTTTATTATATAAATTAAACTTACACAAATGTAAGTTTTTTTTCTTTAATAAATGTTATAATCAGAGTCATAAATGATATGAGATTAACTGAGTATTCTAAAAACCTCTTATTACTTTATATTTAAAAGGAGTTCCAATGGACAAGAAAAAAGAAATTCGTCTATTTTTGGCTAAAACAGTATTTTACTTTATAATTATTTTAATTCTGCTCTATCTTTATTCCTACAGTCATACTGGCGGAGCGCACTTTATCTATAACGAATTTTAGAGAGAATTATCGAAGGGGTTAATTATGAAATTATTAGAACAAATTTTTGAAATTGCAAAAAAAGAACCAGACCTTATCGTACTTGCCGAGCGTGAGCAGAAATTTACTTACCGTCAATTATTTGCCGCGGTTTCACATATCTCAGAACAAATCAATGAACGCAATTTAAATCAGCGTCCAATCTTGATTTTCGGTAAAAACGATTTTATCACTTTAGCAGCCATGCTTGCGACAAATTTAAATGGTCACGCTTATATTCCTGTTGATGCTCACACACCATTTGAGCGGACAGAAATGATTAAATCAGCGGCAAAACCAGCGGCGGTACTCACTACAGTTGAGCTGTCAGCAGATTTTGAAGCACTTTTTACTGACAGAATTTCTCTTGAACTTACTGACCAGATTTTGACTGATAAACTTCCAGCACTTGATTTTTCTAAAGCAGTTTCTGGAAATGACAGCAATTATATTATTTATACTTCTGGAACAACAGGAGTACCAAAAGGTGTTGAAGTCAGTCATGATAATCTTGTGACTTTCACCAATTGGATGAACAATGATTTTATGAAAATTGAAAATAATCAAATCTTGTCACAAGCCCTTTACAGCTTTGATTTATCAATTTTCAGCTTGTATCCAAGTCTTACAACTGGCGGAACATTAATTTCACTCTCACGTGACGAAACAACCAACTTCAAATTACTTTTTGAGCGTTTGAACAAAACGGTCATTAATACTTGGATTTCAACACCATCATTTGTTGATATTTGCTTATTGGACCCTTCGTTCACTGAGAAAGAACACCCTCAATTAGTTCAATTTATTTTCTGCGGTGAAGAATTAACAAAGAAAACAGCAGAAAAATTACTGACAGCTTTTCCGTCAGCAAATATATACAATACCTATGGTCCAACAGAAGCAACAGGAGCCATTTCGTCAGTAAAAATCACGAAAGAATTACTGACAGAAAATGACCGTGTCCCAATTGGTTTTGCCAAACCAGGTGTTGAATTAAAAATTATGGATAAGGAAATCATCATTGTTGGTGATTCGGTAGCCAAAGGTTACTTTGAAAATCCAGAAAAAACTGAGCAAGCCTTTTTCACAGTCGACGGAAAACCCGCTTATCATACAGGAGATGCCGGTTCAATTTCCGCTGACGGAATGCTTCGTTACCAAGGACGAATTGATTTTCAAGTTAAATTTAACGGATTCCGTATTGAACTTCAAGATATTGAAGCCAATATTCAGAACTTAAAAGAGATTGAAAAAGCAGTAGTCTTACCGAAAACGAATGACCAGCATAAAGTCACCGCATTAATCGCTTATTTAGAAACAGAAAAAACATTTGAAGACCGTGCAGCAGAACGCGCCTTCACAAAAGAACTCAAAGCTGAACTTTCAAAAACAATTATGGATTACATGATGCCAACTAAGTTTGTTTATCTTAAAAAGTTCCCATTGAATCAAAATGGTAAAGTTGACCGCAAGGCACTCGCCCAAAAAGAGCGAGGTGACAACTAGTGCAACCCTATTCAACACCCTTTTACTTCGTGATTTTAGGACTTGCTTTAATTCCTATCGTTATTGCCCAGCTTCTGGGCAAAAAACTCATGTGGTATCAAGTCCTATTGACCATCGCTTTTCTTTGGCTGACATTTTCGGGAACAGTGACAATTTGGGCATTAATCGGCTTCGGAGTCTTCCAGACTATCATTGTAAAATTCTATGAGTGGTATCGAGTAAAACAAAACAAGAATCAGAGTTTTGTTTTCTACCTCATCATTCTGCTCTCTATTTTGCCATTAGTGATTGTCAAAGTGCATCCTCTGTTCAATCCAGGACCTGGACCAGGTTCAATTCTTGGATTCTTAGGAATCTCTTACATCAGTTTTAAGACAGTAGCCATGATTATGGAAATACGAGACGGACTTATTAAAGCCGTTCCTCTTAAAGAATTTCTATATTTCCTCTATTTCTATCCAACGATTTCATCAGGACCAATTGACCGCTTCCGACGTTTTGTTAAAGAACTAAAAGCACCAGTTGTCACTGAGAAATACCTTGATTTATTAAATAAAGGAGTCTTTAGAATTTTCCAAGGTTTCCTTTATAAATTCATCATTGGATACTTGATTGACCAATATTGGCTACATGGCATTGCAATCTCTGCAACGATACACCCAAGCTTTTTGAATGTTTCATCATCAATGTATGCTTACGGACTCTATCTATTCTTTGACTTTGCTGGCTACTCACTCTTCGCTATTGGTGTCAGTAATTTAATGGGATATGACCTCCCACACAACTTTAACAAACCCTTCTTAGCTAAAAATATTCATGACTTTTGGCAAAGATGGCACATGACCTTGAGCTTTTGGTTCCGTGACTTTGTATTCATGAGATTAGTGAAAACATTCATGGTTAAAAAATGGTCTAAAAATATGGTAACCATCTCAAATATTGGTTACCTCGCAAATATGTTACTCATGGGATTCTGGCATGGTTTAACTTGGTATTACATCCTTTATGGTTTCTACCACGCCATGTTAATGATTGGGTATGACGCATGGAAACGTCTGAAGAAACGTAAAAACTGGAAAATTCCAGATAATAAATGGACAAATGCTATAAGTATTTTCATTACATTTAATCTAGTATTTATCAGTTTCCTTATTTTCTCAGGAATACCAAATCACATCATTATGCACTGCATAGATCCACATTTCCCACTTCCTAACTTCTAAAAGTCGTTAGGCATATCATAAAAAAACATTAGGAGAAACAAAAATGAAAGAACAAATTTTTGATATTATCGAAACCGTATCAGGCACAGACGAATTCCGTGAAGACTTAGACATGGATTTATTTGAAGAAGGAATTCTTGATTCAATGAGAGCTATCATGCTCATTGTTGAACTAGAAGGTGCTTTTGATATCAGTCTTCCACCCTCAGAAATGGACCGTGAAGATTGGAATACAGCAAATAAAATAGCAGCACGCGTTCAGGAAAAAAAGGATGAAAATTAAAATTTTTAGAGCCATTGGCCCATTAATTGCAGCTTTAGCCCTTGTTGGCTTACTGATATTTCTTCCAATAAATGTTGGTATGAAATATTCGAAAGACCAACTTGTTAAATTTGCTCAATCACCACTAAATACTCCAAGCTTTACAGGCTATTCAATTAAAAAACAAGCCTATTCAGACCCTGAGTTTTTACCAGTTCTTGGTTCATCAGAATTGGAACATGTGGATTCTTTTCACCCAAGTGCCTATTTCAAAAAATACAGTTCCGGTTTCACACCATTTTTAGTAGGACAACCAGGAACAACTACTTTAAGCCACTTTTTCTACATGAATTCTGTGGAAAATGAGTTAAAAAATCGTAAAATTGTTTTTGTCATTAGTCCACAATGGTTTTCAAAACAAGGAATTGTTGAAAGTGAATTGAAAAACTTTGTATCCAAAGGTGAAATTTACGGTTGGTTAAAAGAAGCAGACCCTAAAGCAGATACCACAACTCAACTTGCAAAACATTTATTAAGATTTAGATCGCTTAAATCTGAAGAGACGATTTATAATTCTCTTGAACGTTTAGCAGATAAAAAACCATTGACTACTCTACAAAAAATGACTGTGGCGACCAATCTTCAATTTTGGCGAAAAGAAGATTTACTCTTCTCAAGCATTTCACAATTCACTGCGCAACCTCTTGGACTTACACCAAAAATCAATAAGTTTGCTAAAGAATTACCCAAAGATCCAACCTCTGAAAACTTAGAAAAATTGGCAGTTGACCAAGGAAAAGATAGTTCAAATAACAATCCTTTCCAAATAAATAATCAAGTTTGGGACAAGAAAATAAAATCTAAATACAAACATCTAGAAAATTTCAAAAAACATGTTTCCTATTTAGAAAGTCCAGAATATCAGGATTTCCAACAGCTCTTAAATGTGTTTGCCAAAAATAATAATGATGTTTTATTTGTTATTCAACCAGTAAATGGCTCATGGTCATCTTACACTGGAGTATCAAAAGCAACACTCGAAAATTTCAGCTCTAAAATTAAAACGCAATTGCGTAGCCAAGGCTTTTATCAAATTGCTGATTTAACAGATATGTATAACACGCCTTATGCCTCTGGGGATACTATTCATTTTGGTACTAAAGGTTGGTTAGCCACAGACAAAGCGATTGAAAAATTCATGAAGACACCAAGTAAGGTCAACTATCATATTGATAATTCGTTATTTTTATCAAAAGATTGGGCGATGAATGGTGCAACAGAGTCTATTATAAATTAAATAATAAAAAAGATTGACAAAAATAGAAAGAACAGTTATAATTATTTTGGTTATGCCATAAGCATAGCCGTCGGTAGGTGAGGCTACCGCAGGGATACGGGTTGCTGCCGCAGAGTCGTGGAGACACGATGAGAGGGCCAACAGTTCACGTCGACAAACAAGGCGTGAAATAGTGCAACAACATTGCCCTGCGGAGCTAAAGCTTGAACGATAGCTTGTAACTGATTCACTCTATAGTAGTGGTATCTTTTTTGGAATTATTCCCTTGCCTACGTTTAAGTTTTGTAGGCAAGGTTTTTTTATATTTAAAAAGGAGGTGAAAACGGAAATGGAATCCCAGAGTATTAATAGTCCCGAGCCTGATAGGCCGCAGATAATTAACGTGATAAGAGCAATTTTCCGTTTTTATCACCTTCTTTAAAGTGCCTAACGTTTGGGACTGTACACGCAAAAATATTATAGAATATGAGGTACAGACCAATGAAAAAACTTAGAAAAACACTCGAAAACACAAAAAGAGCCACAACATTTGTAGATAACAACGAAATAAAAGCAAGATTAGAATTTGCAAAAACTTCTACAAAAGAAGAGCTATTTCAAAAATTTAAAACATCAAATAAAGGATTAAGTGAAGAACAAGTAGAAATCTCTCGTGAACAATATGGAGATAATACGATTACGCGTGGTAAAAAAACTTCACTCATCAAACGGCTTTATCAAGCATTCATCAATCCTTTTACCATTATATTGTTTGTCTTAGCATTAGTTTCAGCTTTTACGGATATTATCTTAGCAGCTCCTGGTGAGAAAAATCCACAAGGACTCATTATCATTACTACAATGGTTTTAATCTCAGGAATTCTGCGTTTCGTTCAAGAGACTAGAAGTGGAAATGCCGCTGAGAATCTTTTAAAAATGATTACGACGACGACAAACGTTCATAGATTAGAATCAGGAAGTCAAGAGATTCCTATTGAAGAGGTTCTCGTAGGCGATATTATCCATCTATCAGCTGGAGACATGGTTCCAGCTGACCTTAGGATTATTCAAGCAAAAGACTTATTTATCAGCCAAGCCTCTTTAACTGGTGAAAGCGAACCAGTAGAAAAACTAGATTTAGCTACTGATGAAAAAGATGATTCAATCACAGAATCAGTAAACCTAGCCTTCATGGGTTCAAATGTCATTTCTGGTAGTGCTTATGGAATTGTAATTGCTACTGGTGATGCGACCATTTTTGGTGAAATGGCAAAAAGTGTAACCGAAGACTCAACTCAAACAACTTTTGAAAAAGGCGTTAACTCAGTTTCATGGGTCCTCATTCGCTTTATGTTAGTTATGGTTCCATTTGTCTTATTGATCAATGGTTTCACTAAAGGTGATTGGATGGAAGCCGCACTATTTGCTTTAGCAGTTGCTGTTGGTTTAACACCAGAAATGTTACCAATGATTGTGACAACTTGCCTAGCAAAAGGTGCAGTCACAATGTCAAAAGAAAAAACAATTATCAAGAACCTAAATTCTATTCAAAATCTAGGTTCAATGAATATTCTCTGCACTGATAAAACTGGAACATTAACACAAGATAAAGTAGTATTAATGCGCCATTTAGATATTCATGGGCAAGAAAATATTCGAGTATTAAGACATGGATTTTTGAATAGTTACTACCAAACTGGTTTAAAGAATTTAATGGATTTGGCAATTATCGAAGGAGCCGAAGCCAAGCAAGATAAAAATCCTGAACTGGGTGGTCTAAGTAGTAAATATACAAAAGTTGATGAAATTCCTTTTGATTTTGAAAGACGGCGGATGAGTGTCGTAGTAAAAAGCAATACTAATGGAGCGACTTCAAAAACGCAAATGATTACTAAAGGTGCAGCTGAAGAAATGTTAGACATCTGTACTTTAGTCGAAGATAAGGGAAATGTTGTTCATTTAACTCCTGAACTCAGAGCATACATTCTGAAAAAAGTTGATGAACTTAACGAAGAAGGAATGCGCGTGATTTTAGTCGCTCAAAAAACAAATCCTTCACCAGTAGATACATTCTCGGTTCAAGATGAATCTGAAATGGTGTTAATGGGTTATCTTGCCTTTCTTGATCCACCCAAAGAATCTACAGCAAAAGCAATCAAAGCACTCAATAAATATGGAGTATCAGTTAAAATCTTGACTGGTGATAACGATAAAGTTACTCGTTCAGTTTGCAAACAAGTAGGGCTTCCAGTTGATAAAACTATTTTAGGTTCTGATATCGACCAATTAGATGATAATGAATTGGCAAGGGTTGCCAAGGAAGCTTCTGTTTTTGCTAAGTTATCACCTCAACAAAAAGCCAGAATAGTAACAACACTTAGAGATTCAGGCAATAGTGTCGGCTATATGGGAGATGGTATTAATGACGCAGCAGCAATGAAATCATCTGACGTTGGAATTTCAGTAGATAGTGCAGTAGATATTGCCAAAGAGTCAGCTGATGTTATTTTGTTAGAAAAAGATTTAATGGTCCTTGAAAAAGGAATTATTGAAGGAAGAAAAACATATGCTAACATGATTAAGTATATAAAAATGACAGCAAGTTCTAACTTTGGTAATATGTTCTCGGTTCTAATCGCTAGTGCATTTTTACCATTTATCCCAATGCTATCTATTCATATTCTCTTACTTAATTTAATTTATGATTTCTCTTGTACCGCTATTCCTTGGGATAATGTCGATGAAGAATATTTGGTTGTTCCAAGAAAATGGGATGCAAGTTCTGTAAGTAAATTCATGTTGTGGATTGGCCCAACAAGTTCCGTATTCGATATTACAACTTATCTCCTAATGTTCTTTGTGATTTGTCCAGCAACATTTGGACCATTTAGCTCTCTTGTTCCTGGAAGTGCAGCATATATTGGATTTATCGCGCTCTTCCATACTGGCTGGTTTGTTGAATCAATGTGGACTCAAACCTTGGTTATCCATATGATTCGTACTCCTAAAATTCCATTTTTACAAAGTCGTGCTTCGGCTCCACTAACAATCTTAACTTTCATGGGAATCATTGGACTTACAATTATTCCATTCACAAGCTTTGGACATTCAATTGGTTTAATGGCTTTACCAATTAACTTTTTCCCATGGCTAATTTTAACAGTAGTGATGTATATGATGCTTGTCACCATATTTAAAAAAATATTTGTTGCAAAATATGGTGAATTACTTTAAATAAAAAATAAAAGTGGTGATAATTTATCCCACTTTTATTTTACTTTGATATAGTCTATGCTATAATTAAATCAAGAAAAGTAAGGTAAAAAATGAAAACATCAAAAAATGAACAAGACTATCTAAAGGCTATTTATAGCCTAAAAAATGAAAGTAATGGATCTGTTAGTATTAATGCCATTGCTCAAAAATTATCAGTATCATCACCAAGCGCCACTGAAATGATTAAACGATTAGCAAAAAAAGAACTTGTTATCCATAAACCTTATTATGGGGTATCACTCACAGAATTAGGAAAGTACGAAGCACGATTTATTTTAAAAAGTCATCGAGTTTGGGAAACTTTTCTTTTTGAAAAGGTTGGGTACACAATGGAGGAAGTCCATGATGAAGCTGAAAATTTAGAACATGCTTCATCGCCTAGATTGATAGAATCTCTATATGTCTTAATGGGCTATCCAGCAACTGACCCTCACGGATCAGAAATTCCTACAGAATCATTTTGGCTGAAAAATGAAGTGGAACTAACGCTTGATGAGGCACAAGTTGAGCAGACCTACCATGTTACTTTGATAGATGAAGAAGGAAAAAACTTTTTCAAAAAATTAGAAATTTCACTTCCACATCTTATTAAAGTAATCGATATATTAGAAGATAAATCAATAATTATTAAAGAAGATAGAGAAAGTTCAATTGTTATTCCGCCATTTTTACATGATAAAATCCACTTAATGCAAAGAAGATAATGAAATACAAAAAGTCCAAGGAGTTTACTGGGGCTTTTTATTATTTTCTGATTAACCTATAGTTTTAAACTATAGGTCATCATATTAAAAATGTATTATTAAAGTTTTATTAAATTTGATAAGATAGACCTATTAAAAATTGGAGACTATGACTATGAAAAAATCAATTATTGCTTTCCCACGTATCGGTTCAAACCGTGAATTAAAATTTGCTCTTGAAAAATATTTTCGTAAAGAAATTACAGAAGAAGAATTACAAACAGTAGCCAAAGAAATTCGGTTGGAAAATTGGAAAAGCCAAAAAGAAGCTGGAATTGACTCACCTATTTCCAATGACTTTTCTTTCTATGACCAAACCTTAGATTTATCAATTGCTCTTGGTGCAATTCCAGAGTCTTATAAAAATTTAGAATTAAGTGAACTAGATACCTTATTTGCATTAGCGCGTGGTTTCCAAGATGAACAAAATGACGTAAAAGCAAGACCAATGAAAAAATGGTTTAATACAAACTATCATTATTTAGTTCCAGAAATTAATAAAGATACAATTATTAAAGCAAATTTTTCAAAATTATTAAATGAATATAAGGAAGCAAAATCAGCTGGCTTTGAAACCAGACCAACAATTATTGGCCCATATACATTTTTAGTTTTAGCAGATTACAAGTCAGGAGCCACGAAAGATACAGTATTATCTGATGTTATTGTAGCTTTTCAAACTCTACTAAAAGAACTTAATCAACTAGGAGTAGAATGGTTACAGATTGAAGAACCAGCACTTGTTTTAGACCAAACTGAAGAAGAAAAAAATTTATTTGTGACTATTTATGAAGAACTACTTAAGAGTAAAAACAACCTTAAGATACTTCTTCAAACATATTTTGGAGATGTTCGTGATAGCTATAAAGAAATAGTAAAGCTTGATTTTGATGGTATTGGTCTTGATTTTATAGAAGGAAGAGATTCGTTAGCTCTTATTCAAAAATACGGTTTTCCCAAAGAGAAAATACTTTTTGCAGGATTAGTAAATGGAAAAAATATTTGGCGTAATAATTATCAAAAGACACTTGAGCTACTAACCGCTTTAGATGAAGTATCAGATATCGTAATTAATACAAGCTGCTCTTTACAACACGTTCCAGTAACAGTTAAAAACGAAACTAAATTATCAAAAGAAATCCTTAAACACTTTTCATTTGCCACAGAAAAATTAAATGAAATTGATGAAATTTCCGATATTTATTTTAATAAAAACACTTCTTTTTTGAAGAAGAATGTCGAACTTTTTGAAAATGAAAGAGTTCGTGAAAATTCTAAACTTAAGCAAAAACTTGATAAATTAACAGAAAAAGACTTCACTAGAGAACCTTCACTAGTTGAAAGACGAGTAAGTCAATCTCAATCGCTTAATTTACCGCTTTTACCAACCACAACCATCGGTTCATTTCCTCAAACGGCAGAGGTGAGAAAAGTTCGGCTACAAAATAAGCGAGGAGAATTAAGCCAAGCAGATTATGACACATTCTTAGAAGAAAAAATAAAAGAATGTCTTAAACTCCAAGAAGATATTGGATTAGACGTTTTAGTTCATGGTGAATTTGAACGAAATGACATGGTAGAGTATTTTGGAGAAAAGTTAGAAGGTTATGTTTTTACTCAAAAAGCATGGGTTCAATCTTATGGGACACGTTGTGTCAAACCTCCAATCGTGTGGGCTGATGTCACTAGACCGGAAGCTATGACCGTCCGTTGGTCAGCCTATGCTCAATCTCAAACATCTAAACCAGTAAAAGGAATGCTGACAGGACCTGTAACGATTCTAAATTGGTCTTTTCCGCGGGAAGATATTTCGTTAAAAGCAAGTACTTTACAATTGGCATTAGCTGTTCAAGAAGAAGTTCTTGACTTAGAAAAAGCTGGCATTAAGATTATTCAAATTGATGAGGCAGCATTGAGAGAAAAGTTACCTCTGCGCAAAAGTGATTGGTATAAAGAATATCTAGATTGGGCAATTCCTGCCTTTCGTTTAGTTCACTCTAAAGTAAAACCGGAAACGCAAATTCATACGCATATGTGTTATTCTGAATTTGAAGATATTATTCCATCCATTGACGCAATGGATGCTGATGTAATTTCTTTTGAAGCAAGTAGAAGTGAGCTATCAATTATCGATGCATTGAAAGCTCACCATTTTCAAACTTTGGTTGGACCTGGAGTCTATGATATTCATTCTCCAAGAATACCTAGCGTAAAAGAAATACAAAATCAATTAGAAAAAATATTGGACAAATTACCAATTGAACAAGTTTGGGTAAATCCTGATTGCGGTCTTAAAACACGCGGTAATGCCGAAACCATTCCTAGTTTAAGACACTTAGTTGAGGCAACTAGGGTGTTAAGAAAGGGAAAGGTTGAATATGACAAGTAATTCCAAAATTCTTTCTTTTGAAGTTTTTCCACCTACAACTCAAATTGGAAGTACCAACTTGGTAAAGACCTTGGATAGCCTAAGAACTCTCTCGCCAGATTTTATCAGTGTAACTTGTAGTAACAATAATTATGATAATATTGGAGATACAACTATAAAGTTTGCTGATTATGTAAACAATACACTAGATATTCCAGCGGTTGCTCATTTACCTGCCGCTTATTTAGATAAAGCTCAAGTGATCGAAATTTTGGAACGGTTAAAAGATAAACAAATCAAAAAAATTCTTGCTTTAAGAGGTGATATCAGCGTTGAACCGATGAAAGATGATTTTAAATTTGCAAGTGATTTGGTTAAATTTATCAAAGATTATGATGATAGTTTTGAAGTTTTAGGTGCATGCTACCCCGATATTCATCCCGAATCAGTAAATCGAGTGAGTGATTTTCATTATCTTAAAGAAAAAGTAGATGCTGGTTGTGACAGATTAATCACGCAACTATTTTTTGATAATGATAGTTTTTATGATTTTCAAGAACGATGCGCAATTGCTGAGATAAATACTCCGATATTCGCCGGAATAATGCCAGTAATCAATCGAAATCAAATTCTTCGTCTATTAAAAAATTGTAATACGCCATTACCAGCAAAATTTATTAGAATACTCGAAAAATATGAACATAATCCTATCGCTTTAAGGGATGCTGGAATTGCTTACGCCATCGATCAAATCGTTGATTTAGTAACAGAGGATGTTGCTGGAATTCACCTCTATACGATGAATAATGCAAATACGGCACACTCCATCCATGCTTCAATTTCTTCTTTATTTACCGTTTGATACATAATAAAGTTTATGTAAAAAGAAATTTTGAAATAAAATTAAGAAAAAATAGATAAATAATTGACAAATCAAAAAATTTTAATTATACTAACTAATAATATTAAATATCGAGGTTCCAAAATGATTAACAACTTTAAAAAATTTTATTTTTTCTTTATGAATGATCCACATTAGTTTTTGGCTAATAAAATGTGGGTCCTCTTTGATGTTCGTTAATCATCTAGGGGATAAAGAAGACGTCCCCTGGGACGTCTTTTTTTATTATAAAGGAGGCACATAAAAAGTAAAATAGAAAAAATTTATTGCAAGTAAAATATTATTAAGTATTTTTACTAAAAAACTATAGAAAAAAGGTAAAAGATGACTTTTAAAGAACTCAGTAACAAAATTAACATTAAAGATGTAAAAGAGCTAAATCATTTAAATGATGAGCAACGAGAAAAGAAAGAAAAACGTGATAAGGAACTTGAAGCGATAATTAAGGGTGAAGACGATAGAATTCTCTTAGTCATTGGCCCCTGCTCATCAGATAATGAAGCTGCAGTTCTAGAATATGCTCACAGATTGTCAAAACTTCAAAAAGAAGTAGAAGATAAAATTTTTATTGTAATGCGTGTTTATACTGCAAAACCGCGGACAAACGGAGATGGCTATAAAGGTCTCATTCATGAACCTGATGCAGATGGACATACAGACCTTATCAATGGGATAAAAATGGTTCGTGACCTTCACTATAAAGTAATTACTGAAACTGGTCTGACTACAGCAGATGAGATGCTATACCCAGAAAATCTACCATTAGTTGATGACTTAGTAAGTTACTATGCAGTTGGCGCTCGCTCAGTTGAAAATCAACAACATCGCTTTGTTGCCTCAGGAATAGATGCCCCAACAGGAATGAAAAACCCGACATCAGGGAATTTAAAAGTTATGTTTAATGGAATGTATGCAGCCCAACAATCTCAAGATTTTCTATTTGGGAATGCTGAAGTAGAAACATCAGGAAATCCATTAGCTCATGCCATCCTTCGTGGTGGACAAGATGAAAATGGTAAAAACCATCCAAATTACTATACAGATAATCTTCTTGAAAGTATCGAAATATACGAAAAAATGGGCTTACAAAATCCATTTATTGTCATTGATACTAATCATGATAACTCTGGGAAGAAGTATATGGAACAAATAAGAATTGTTCGTCAAACATTAGTCAATCGTAATTGGGATGAACAAATTCATAAATATGTCAGAGGATTTATGATTGAATCATATCTTGAAGACGGTCGTCAAGACAAACCAGAAGTATTTGGAAAATCAATCACTGACCCATGTTTGGGTTGGGATAAAACAGAAGAACTTATTAATGAAATTTATAATTCGTGATTGTAAAATGAGAAGGGAAGAGTGAGAAACTTAATAGAATATTTTCATATTCTGTTCAAATAGAAAATAAATTTTTCTATCAAAAGTAAAGAACCAAACCTTATCGTACCACCTTTTAAAATAATAATATAAAAGAGTAGTTTTGCTACTTTTTTAATTTATCTTTTTATATAAGTTTTAGTTTATAAAAAAATAAATCTTTCATTTGTGTATTTTTTAAAAATAAGATGTATAATATATTTATCATCTACAGATGTAAACTTTACAAAAATAGGAGAACTAAGATGACTTATAAAACTAGTACTGAAAACAAAGCGTTAGAAATTGTAAATGTTAAATCACTTGAAGGTAAAGTGAAACAAAGTATGGAGGCTGCGGGAAATAAAGGTGCCTTTGGCTATATTCGTGGTGGCTCTGAAGATGAGTGGACACTGAATGAAAATACATCAGCATTTAACAAAAAACAAATTATGCCTCGAGTATTGAGAGGAATTGATTCTGCAGATTTAAGTACTTCACTCTTTGGTATAAAACTAAAAACACCAATTATCCAAGCGCCAGTTGCCGCCCAAGGCCTTGCTCATGAAGAAGGAGAAGTTGCAACTGCTAAAGCGATGGCTGAAGTTGGCTCAATCTTTTCAATTAGTACTTACGGAAGTACATCAGTGGAAGACGCCGCAAAAGCAGCACCAGATGCACCGCAATTTTTCCAATTATATATGAGTAAAGATGATAAATTTAATGAATTTCTTTTGAAAAAAGCTGTATCAGCTGGAGTTAAGGCGATTATTTTAACCGCTGATTCAACATTAGGTGGCTATAGAGAAGAAGACATTGTCAATCATTTCCAATTTCCTTTACCAATGCCAAATCTAGCTGCTTTTTCAGAAAGTGATGGAACGGGCAAGGGAATCAGCGAAATTTATGCAGCAGCAAAACAAGGTCTTGTTTTAGAAGATATTCAAAAAATTAAAAAAATAACTAATCTTCCTGTAATTGTTAAGGGGGTTCAATCTCCTATTGATGCAGATGATGCCATTAACGCTGGGGCAGACGGTATCTGGGTTTCAAATCATGGGGGACGACAATTAGATGGAGGACCTGCTTCAATTGATGTCCTACCCCTCATCGCCAAAAGTGTTAATCATCGAGTCCCTATTGTTTTTGATAGTGGAGTTAGACGTGGGGAACATGTCTTCAAAGCTTTAGCACAAGGAGCAGATGTCATTGCGGTAGGTCGTCCAGTTCTTTATGGTTTGAATTTAGGGGGAGCCAAAGGCGTTCAATCTGTTTTTGAACACTTAAACAAAGAGTTAAGTATTACTATGCAACTTGCTGGAACAAAAAATATTGAAGAAATCAAACATACCTCATTGATTGACTAATAGTTTAAATAAAAAAAGTACCTTATTAGAGGTACTTTTTTTATCCTATTTGATAAAATAGTTAGTTTTGAAAGTTCATTTGATCAATTTTTGAAACAATTTCCTTATCTACCCAAACCGAAACACTTCCATCATTGACATAAAATTCAGCTCCACCATTTTGATCCAGCGTAATAGGTATTTCATGTCTTCCAAATAAATCTATATAAACTTTACCTGCATACGCCTTATCAATTATCATATATTTTGAGCCACCATTTTTATTAGTTAAAATACATGATAGTCCATATTCCTTATTATCTATTTTTAAAATATTTGTCCATCCAATAACATCAGGATGATCAAAATAATCATTCTCCCTTAAAAACTCAGAGTCTTTACGCAAGGCTATCATAGTTCTTAAGTTATCACCTACAGGATTAACATTATGTGAGGGTATTCCATATAAATCTCCCCAAAAGACAGTAGGAGTTCCTTTTTTGCGAAGTAAAATTAAGCTATAAGCGTGCTCTTTAAACCAAGCTGGAATCCAAGATTGAAGAGCCTGTCCTTCTTGAGTATCATGGTTATCAACAAAAGTGACCGAGAGTTCTGGTTGGCTGGCAGTGAGTGTGTGATCAAAAAGAGTACGCATATCAAATTCTCCATTGGTTGAAGAGGCCTCTTTCAGATTAAAGTGTAGTGGTACATCAAATAATTGTATTTTATCACCGGATTGTTCTAGATAATACTCTAATTTGCCAAGATCATCAGACCAGTACTCGCCAACAATAAAAAGTTTTTTATCCAATTGCTTCGCTCTCTGTTCAAGCCATTTATCAAAATATTTGAAATCAATATGTTTAATTGCATCTAATCGAAAACCATCAATTTTTGTCATTTCTGAAAACCAATGTCCCCATTTTTCAAGTTGTTCTACTGTTTCGGAAACACTAAAATCAAGATCAGCCCCCATTAAATAATCAAAATTACTATTCTCTGAATCTACATTCTCATCCCATTCATGTCCTTCAAATTCAAGAATTTCTTCTTGATTTTTCCTTTCATCATAATCAATTCCCGTAAAGTTGTGCCAGGTCCATATATAATTGTCGTATTTTCCTTGTCTTCCTGGAAATGTAAATTTGGTCCAAACTTCAACAGTTTTATTATTTTCGATGTTATGAAGATGGTTATCTTCTGCTTTAATATCAGCTTCAATAGTTTCTGTTTCATCAGCACCCATCATGTGATTAAAAACGATATCGGCATACACTTCAATATTGTTGTGATGTAGTGTATTAATTAAATCAAGATATTCATCTTTAGTCCCATATTTTGTAGGAATTGTCCCTTTTTGATCAAATTCCCCTAAGTCGAATAAATCATAGGTCCCATAACCAACATCTTCAACTCCAGAAGCTGCCTTGGAAGCTGGAGGTAACCACAATCCTGAAAATCCTAACTTTCCTAAGTCAGGAATATTCTCTTTTATATTATTCCAGTGCTGAGAATCTGAGGGTAAATACCATTCAAAAGCTTGAAGGATTGTTTTCATAAAATCATTTCTCCTTTTTCAAATTGATACAATTCTTTTCTAAAAACTAGCGCTATTAATAATTAGTATACACAAAAAGGAATCTGAAGGACAGCAGAATGATCTAGAATTAATTAGAATATTCAAAAATATAATACTATCATCATTGGTGAATGTATTTTTTGTAAGACGATATTTTTGAATATTCTGAAATTTAATCATACAATGAATTTATACTGAATTGAAAGGAGTTAGAACATGAAAGAAATTTCTTACAGCAAAATACTCTTAGTAGCTAAAAATGCACATCTTTATTTTTTCGATACCTTAAATAATATTGATGTAATTTCAGGACGCCGATTAGTCCATTTTATAAAAAGTGATGTGGGGAAGCATCGGCTTGCCCGTTATCAGCTTATTATATTTTTAGATTCAGGTTTTAAAGCTAACTATCCTAATATTATAAAGGATTTTACCGAGGCAAAGATGATTCTATTTTTTTGGAATCATTTGACTCAAAAATATATTGATTTGCTACAAACCTCTAGAGAAATAGGAGTAATTGATTCCTACTATAGTTTTGACCCTATTGAAGCAAAAAAATATGGGCTCTATCATAATTCTACTTTTTATACTCCTTGTATAAATTTACCTCTTCAAATACCAGATTATGATTTGTTTTTTGGAGGAAATGATAAAGGAAGAACTCAACTTGCACATGTTATTTTAGATAAATGTGCAAGTTTAGATATTTCAATATTACTTTATATCATTAATGGAGAAAAAGGTTTTAAAAATAAAGGATATTTACCCTATCCAAAATTTTTAGAGTTCTTAATTAACAGTAATGGTATTCTTGAAATTATGCAAGAAAATCAGACAGGTTTGACCTTGAGAACAATGGAGGCTATTTTCTTTAAGAAAAAATTAGTTACAACAAATAAAGCCATCAAGCATTACCTATTTTATCATCCAGATAATATTTTTATTTTGGGAGAGGACTCACTAGAGAACTTATCTAAATTTTTGGAAAGAGACTATCATCCACTAGAACATGAGAAAGTCAATTTTTTTGAAAGTCAAAATTGGTTAGATAGATTTTTATTTCCTGAAAAGGAATTACTAAATATTGAATATCGCGATAGTTTACTGGATGGTTAAAATGTTTAGCAAAATTGCTAATGGCCAAATTAAAATAAATAAAAAGACATCAAAATAGATGTCTTTTTATCATTATATTAATAATCTAAATAACTTTTATATACTATGAAAATGACAAATCGTCTTGTATATTTCATAAATTTTAATACTAGGCTTGGAAACCCAATCTTGAACATGTTATACTGTAAAAGTATAAAAATTAGGAAATGGTGTTTTATGTCAGCTATTAGTTTTGTTGCTGTGATGATGATTGGTGTTATCGGGGCAAATATAATCAAAGAGTTTTTTCCACAAATTTCAGAAACTTTTATCTTGATTGGTGTGGGCCTTATTTTGAGTTTCCTACCAGAATTTCAAAATTTTGAATTGGAGCCAGAGTTTTTTATGATGTTAATCATTGCTCCATTAATGTTTTATGAGGGAAGTAAAACTTCATTAAAAAAAGTACGGAAAAATTTTAGAGGAATATTTTTTCTATCAATTACTTTAGCAGTGGTGACTGTACTTTTGGTAGCAGTGCTTACAAATAATATAATGGGTAGCTGGATTTTTCCTTTAGCTATCTGTTTTGCAGCAATTGTAACGCCAACAGATGCAGTTGCTGTAAAATCAATAATTTCTGGGAAGAAAATGCCCGAAGGGGTTAATGAAGCCGTTGAATTTGAATCTTTATTTAATGATGCAACAGGGTTAGTTTTACTGAGCTTAGGATTATCTGTTTTAGAGAGTGGGCATTTCAGTATTTGGGAAGGACTTGGTCGCTTTATATTTGTCTCAATTGGTGGAATTATAATTGGTTTAGTTGTCGGTGCTCTACTGGTACGAATTAGGACGGCAATCAATCTCAGAGCAACTCGGCCAGAAGCTACCATAATCCCTATTTCAATTCTAACCCCCTTCTTTATTTATTTGTTAGCAGAACATTTTGGAACTTCCGGTGTTCTAGCTGTAGTTGCTGCTGGGTTGATTCATAATTTTGAAGGAGATATGCTCAAACTGACTTCAACAAATGTTCAATTAACGAATAATACAATCTGGGAGATTTTAAGCGATATTCTGAATAACTTTGTTTTTATTCTCTTGGGTGTAAGTCTATTTGGAATTTGGGACATTTTTAAATCACTTGGTTGGAAAGAATCAATTGTACTATTTTTGATAAGCGTTTTAGTTTATTTGCTTATGTTATTTATAAGAAAATTTTGGACTAATAGAAAAGGAAATAGATCAATTGAACACTTTTTCTCTGATGTAAAAGAAGAGCGTAACAGTGATTCAACAATTTTTGCTTTGTCAGGTGCCCATGGAACAATGACATTAGCAATGGCTTTCTCTTTACCGTTGAATACTAGTATTTTGAGCAACGAGAATAGGGAAATTATTATTACAATGGCCGCTATCGTTATTCTTTTAAGTCTTATTATACCAACACTGATTCTCCCAAAATTATTACCGGCACTTGGAGGTGAAAGTACTGATAATATAAATCAGGTTCGTAACGATATGGTTGATTATGCGATTCTTCATATGGTAGAAGAAATTGAGGATAGTAAAGTTCGTAGTAGTCTTACCAAACAACTACAATCACAAAAAGGATTACAAATCCCTGACCACACTAAGAGTAGTAAATTAATGGATGAGATAATAAGTTGGCAGGAAACATTACTTGATACAACAACTATAAAAGCACAATTTTCATCTAAAGTTATTGACTATTTTAGAATTTATCTAGAAAACAGCAGTAAACATTCAACTAGTAAGAAAATAAGACGATTATTCTCCAAAAGACGACGTGGCAGAAGAATAGACTCAGTAGAAATGCAAGAATTTGCGACAATAAGAACTGATATAAGCCGACTAGAAAGTAGTTTATATCAACAAACAATCGAAAAATTAAGTTCTCTTGAAAAAGAGAGATTAGAAAATAAGATAACTGACTTTAGTGATATTGAAGAAGTAAAACATATTTTGGAAAACAGGCATTACCGTATTCGCAACGAAATTCAAGAAGATACAATTATTCCAAACGAATTACTCATAGAGGCATTTCAACTTGAATATCAATTTGTATTGAACCAGGTAAAAACTGATGTAATTTCTAAAGAAACAAGTAATAAACTTTTTAAAGAGATTAACAATGCGCAAGTCTTACAACTTCAAAAACAATAAAAAGCCTATTGAGGCTTTTTCTAAAATAACTAAATATATTACCGATAAAGTTGATTCGCTGTGTTGGACTGATTTTATTATTTCATTGATAATAAAAAAAACACTCTGTTCTTTTTAACAATATGCTACAGCAAGTAATGCTGCTTAATGAATTTACAAAAATTTAAAAGATTGTTGCTAGAGATATTGATGCATGGAGGTAATGATAAATGAAATTAATACTATCATCAATTTTGTTAGGATTCGGTGGATTTGATCCAGTAGGAGCAGTTCTTATAATGGCTGCACTAGCAAATGGAACAAAGAAAAAACAAGTATATTTATTTTCTTTAATGGCTTTACTTTCCACGGTTGTTTTCGGATTAATATTTTCATATGGTACTAGTTTAAGCATGAATTATTTTATAAATATAATGAATCATATTCCAGATATGGCTTATGTAATCATAGGTTTTTTGATATCCATTGTATGTGTTGCTTTGTTTATAAGATCTACCTTTCTGAAAGGAAATAAAGAATGAGGAGATGATCAGAAAAAATCGAAATTTATGAAATTTGCAAAGAGAAGTATGCCACTTACAGGTTTTATTTTTGAGTTTTGGGCTATGTCAGATCCTACTTTTTGGGCAATGGTTGCACTAAGTGCAAAAGAGGGGAATATATTATTAACAATATTGTGTTTAACAATTTGGATGTTGTTAGTACAGATTCCTTTATATATTTTAGAAGTATCATTAATATTTAATGTCAATGAAAAATTGATTAAAATAGCAAGTAGGTATTTAGACAAAAATAACCGAAAAAAATTAAGTAATGCCACTAGAATAATAATATCATTATTTTTATTAGGTATTGGTATTTATTTTTTTATTGATTCATTGGTATATTTACTAAAAGGGATTTGGTTATATTAGTTTATATATATTATAGTGAATTAATATAAAACATGTTTAGTGTTTGATAAAAAGATTATAATCTAAGTTTATCTAGTCACTTTTATAGTTTAGTCGCAAAATATAGAAGTTTAAAAGAAGAATAAGGCTTTTTGGTCATATTCTTTTTAGTGTCCAATTTACTATGTCCATACTGAGCAATTTTTAATAACAAAATATAGGGGAGTGATAAAATAGAATGAGAATATGAAAACTCCTACGAAAAATATTAATTTAGAAAAAGAGGAACGACTGTGAATATTGAAGTTTTACTTGAAAAGAAAGAACAAATACAGGTTAAGATTTTACGTCAGTTGTTCCTCAAACATGATAAGCTAACTGCGCAGGAACTATGTGATTGGGTAAACCTCTCTCGCCCTTCGGTTCAGAGTTACTTGGAGGATATATCTTATATAGGACAGATGATTGGGAAACCCATGGAAGTTATTCGTCAGAACAATAAACTCGTTCTAAACATGTCGGAATCACAAACTTTAGATGAAGTCATCAGTTTTTTAATTCAAGATAGTATCAAATATCGCCTGATTCTCTTATTTTTAGAACAAAAAAATTACATGATTTTTGAATTAGCAGAACTCTTGCTACTCAGTGAGTCTACTTTGTTTCGCAAAATCAAAGAACTCAATAAACTTTTATTGGAATTTGATATTCAAATCAAAAATAATAAATTGATCGGAGAAGAAAGTCAAATTCGCTATTTTTACTATCTGCTATTTGATTCGCTTCATCCTAAATTTAGACCAGATTTGCTGCAAGTCACTAAGTTTCAGGTTGAATTTGTACAGCAACTTGAAGAAACATTAAAAGTAAATTTTTCCGAAAGTAGCAAAGATAAACTTTATCGGTGGTTGGCAATCACAGAAAGAAGGCGGAAACTTACAGATATCCAAATTACTAAATCTTTGGAAATGAAGAAAATATACCAAGATGATCATCTCTATCAACTATTGGATTATCTTTTTTATCAATATATTTATGATAATCAGAGCAAGGATAACTGTGAGACAATTTTTTTCTACAGTTTTCTCCAATCTTTTTTCATTCTAGATAAAGAAAGTTATTACCGTTTTGATATTTACCGCAGTAAAAAAATTCCAACTGTTCTCTTGAATATTTCTTTAAGAGAGCGAATGTTAAACCACTATCGTCCCCATCGTTTAGGTTTAGAAGAGGAGAAATCCATCAGTTATCAGTTAGCTCAAGTAAACAATAAATTCACCTTTTTCCAAGGTAGCCTCTTTACCAAAATTCAAGAAGATTTGATGCTGCATAAACAAAACTGGGTTGATAAGAGTTTTCAAGATTTACTGGATAACCTCAAAGATATTGCTTTAAGTTATATACCCAAAGAGCAGGATTTACCAGAACTCATCTTTGGGTATCGCAATGCCTTGATGCTGCTGGAGCTCTTATCTGCTCAACAATTGACGGTGGCTTATGATTTGTCTGATACACCTGCCTATCAAATCCCAATGGAACATTATCTGAAAAATAACCTCAGATCTGTTGAAAAGATAAAATTGGAGCATTACCAAGAAAGCCAGAGCTATGATCTGCTTATCTCAAGTAAAAGAAATGACAGTCGAAAGCTTGTCTATATACTTTCCGAGTTTTCCAGTGATTATGATTTTGAAGAATTATTGTCGCATATTGAAAGCTTAAAAAAAGAAAAATTTCAAAAAAAAGCAATTTTGAATTAAGAATAAAACACGAAAGAGGGGTACTCTCTCCTCTTTTTTTATGTTTTCACGTGAATATTATTTTCCATTTATGAAGATATTACTACGGCCCCATTATTTAGCATTTTCTCGCTGAATTTATTACAGAATAGATGAAGAATTAAGAATAGTAACTCAAATAAGGTTAAAATTATTAGGGGTAGAGAATCTCTTTCATTATTTCCTAGTAAGCACAAACTACCCAAATTCGAGTAATTTTTAATATTCGAATCTGTTTTTTATTCTCGACTGCCATTTTTTTTTTGAAATTGATAAAAAATGAAAGTTTCTATTCATTTTAAAATGCTATAATATAAGATATAGAAAGCGTTTACAAAGGAGAGAAAACATGACAGAAACTTCTTACATTATGGCAATTGACCAAGGCACAACAAGCTCAAGGGCTATTATATTTGATAAACAGGGTAAACACATCGGAAGTTCCCAAAAAGAATTTACACAGTACTTTCCTAAAGAAGGTTGGGTGGAACATGATGCCAACGAAATTTGGAACTCTGTTCAATCTGTTATCGCAGGAGCATTTATTGAATCTGGTATCAAGCCTGTGCAGGTTGCTGGTATTGGTATTACTAACCAACGTGAAACAACCATTATTTGGGATAAAAAAACAGGTATACCAATCTATCATGCCATCGTGTGGCAATCACGTCAATCTGCCGATATTGCAAATGGTCTTAAAGATGGAGGACATGATGAACTCTTCCACAAAAAAACAGGACTTATTGTCGACTCATACTTTTCAGCCACAAAAATTCGTTGGATTCTTGACCATGTTGAAGGAGCACAAGAGCGGGCTGAACGAGGCGAGCTGCTCTTTGGAACAATTGATACATGGCTTTTATGGAAGTTGACAGATGGCGATGTACATTATACAGACTACTCTAATGCCAGCCGTACTATGCTCTACAACATTCATGAGTTAAAATGGGACGAAGAAATCCTGAATATCCTGAATATCCCAGCTTCAATGCTTCCAGAGGTTAAATCAAACTCAGAAGTTTATGGTGTGACTAAAGGCTTCCATTTCTTCGGATCTGAAGTACCAATCTCAGGTATGGCTGGTGACCAACAAGCGGCATTATTTGGTCAAATGGCGTTTGAACCAGGGATGATTAAAAATACTTATGGTACAGGTTCATTTATCGTTATGAATACGGGTGAGAAACCACATATTTCCAAAAATAACATGCTCACAACAATTGGTTATGGTATTAATGGAAAAGTTTATTATGCCTTAGAAGGAAGTATTTTTGTTGCAGGTTCATCAATCCAATGGTTACGTGATGGTTTGAAGATGTTGGATCGTGCCAGTGATTCTGAAGAAGTTGCACTCCAGTCTATGAGTCAAGATGAAGTTTATGTGGTTCCAGCTTTTGTGGGCCTTGGCGCACCATATTGGGACCAAGAAGCGCGTGGTGCAATGTTTGGATTGACCCGTGGAACGACAAAAGAAGATATTGTAAAAGCAACCTTACAAGGCATAGCTTATCAAGTTCGCGATGTAGTCAGCACCATGAAAGAAGATACAGGAATCGATATGTCTGTACTCAAAGTAGATGGTGGCGCAGCAAATAATGAATACCTGATGCAGTTCCAAGCTGATATTTTGAATATCCCTATTCAACGTGCGGGAGATCTTGAAACGACAGCGCTCGGTGCAGCCTTCCTTGCAGGTCTTGCAGTTGGTTTTTGGAAAGATTTAGAAGAACTTAAAGAATCTTATGAGCCTGGTAAAATTTTCCAGACACAGATGCAAGAAGAACGTAGAGAAGAACTTTATGCTGGTTGGAAAAAAGCTGTGAATGCAACACGCGCTTTCAAATAATAGTCAATCAGATAGTAACATAAAAGGAGAATAGAAATGGCTTTTTCTAAAAAAACAAGACAAGAAGCAATCACAAAAGTTCAGAATGAAGAAATGGATTTGCTCATTATCGGAGGAGGTATTACTGGTGCTGGATTGGCTTTACAAGCGGCAGCAACAGGCATGAAAGTTGCTGTACTTGAAATGCAGGACTTTTCAGAAGGAACATCGTCACGCTCAACGAAACTCGTGCATGGAGGTATACGTTATCTAAAAAACTTTGATGTCGAAGTAGTTTCCGACACTGTTTCAGAACGTGCTGTTGTTCAAAGCATTGCGCCACATATTCCTAAGCCAGACCCGATGTTACTCCCTATTTATGATGATGAAGGCAAAACAACTTTTGATATGTTTTCTGTTAAAATCGCCATGGATTTGTATGATCGGTTGGCAGGTGTTGATGAAGGTTCTCCGTATGCCAATTACACCATCTCACCAGAAGAAGTGCTACGCCGTGAGCCGCTCATTAAAAAAAAGGGTTTGCAAGGCGCAGGGATTTATCTGGACTATCGTAACAATGATTCACGTTTGGTGATTGATAATATTAAAAAAGCTGTAGATGACGGCGCACAAGCCATCAGCAAGATGAAAGTGATTGATTTTATCTATACTGATGGACAAATCTCTGGTGTTCGGGCACGTGACTTATTGACAGATGAAGTCATTGAAGTAAAATCTAAACTTGTGATTAATACAAGTGGTCCTTGGGTAGATAAGATACGTTACTTGAACTTTACTCGCCCGATTGTTCCAAAAATGCGTCCTACAAAAGGTGTCCATCTCGTGGTTAATGCTGCCAAATTACCTGTGCCTCAACCAACATATTTTGATACAGGAAAACATGATAAACGTATGGTTTTTGCCATTCCACGTGAAAATAAAACATATTTTGGTACGACAGATACGGATTATCATGGCGACTTTACCGATCCAAAGGTTACTCAAGAAGATGTGGACTACCTTTTAGATGTCATCAATTTCCGTTATCCTGGAGCAAATATCACGATTAATGATATTGAATCTTCATGGGCTGGATTGCGCCCATTGCTAGGTGGAAATTCGGGTTCAGATTATAACGGAGGTGATAACGGTGCAGTTTCTGAGACTAGCTTTAACGCTGTCGTAGAGGCTGTGCTTCGCTATAAAAATAAAGCAGCAACTAAAGCCGAAGTAGAGCATTTATTGAACAATATGGAATCAAGTCTTTCAGAAACGGCAGATGCACCATCTTCCGTTTCTCGTGGGAGCTCGCTTGAACGTGAGAGCGATGGTTTGATTACTTTAGCTGGTGGGAAAATCACTGACTACCGTAAAATGGCAGCAGGTGCGATGGAGCTTATTTGTCAAATACTTATTGAGGACTTTGATTTGAAATATGAACCAATCGACTCTAAAAAATACCAGATCTCTGGTGGTGAATTTGATCCAACTAAGGTTGAAGAAGTCGTTGCTGAAAACATGAAAATCGGTGTTGTTGCAGGCCTTACAGAAGAGGAGGCGAAATACATAGCGGACTTTTATGGAATGAACTCACTCCAAGTTTTTGCCTATGCTTCTGAAATGAAACCTTATGAAGGCTTATCTTTAGCAGAATCAGCGCGTCTGCGCTATGCGCTTGAGGATGAAATGATCTTGACACCGGTAGACTACTTGCTTCGTCGCACTAACCATATTTTATTTATGCGTGAAAGTATAGATACAATCAAAGTTCATGTCGTCAATGTCATTGCGGACTTCCTCGGTTGGTCTGTAGAAGAAAAAGCAGAACAAGAAAAAGCTTTGGAAAAAGCGCTTCGTGAATCTGACTTGTCAGACTTGAAGAAATAAAAAGAGTTCGAAGATAATTAAAACAAATAAAAAATAGAAATAAGGAGTCAATATGCACTCAGAAATGGTACAGCTACTTGGTGAATTTTTAGGAACATTTATCTTAATACTTCTTGGTAACGGGGTCGTTTCAGGCGTTGTCCTGAACAAAACGAAAGCAACAGGAGCGGGTTGGGTTGCTATCACTCTCGGTTGGGGATTTGCAGTAATGATGGGGGTTTACATTTCTGGATTTATGTCGCCTGCCCATTTGAATCCAGCAGTAACAATTGCAATGGCAATGATTGGGAGCTTTAGCTGGAGTTTGGTTATTCCTTATATTATTGCGCAAATGCTTGGTGCAATGGTCGCCAGCATTATCCTCTACCTAATGTTTTACCCTCACTATGCTGAAACAAAAAATCCAGCAGATATCTTGGGCACTTTTTCTACAGGTCCTGCTCTTCGTCAGACAAGCTCAAATTTGATTAGTGAAATTGTAGGTACTGCAGTATTGACGACAGGAATTCTCGCCTTCGGTCAATACGCTATTACGCAAACTTCGGGTGTCTCCCCCCTTTTAGTAGGTGCCATTATCACAGCCATTGGTTTATCACTTGGTGCAACGACAGGTTACTCTCTAAATCCCGCACGTGACTTAGGACCTCGCATCATGCATGCCATCTTACCTATCAAAGGTAAAGGAGATTCAGACTGGTCTTACGCATGGATACCTGTTTTAGGTCCAATCATTGGTGGTAGCTTAGGTGCCCTTCTTTTTAATATGGTTATTCAATTTGCAAGTAAATAAACTGAAATAATATACAAAAAAAGAGTTAGAAAGAGTTCTAACTCTTTTTATTAAAAATAAATGAGCCATAAGAAAAAATTTTCTATAATCAAAGTCACATAATCAATTGAGAAAAAATTTAATTCAAATATAATTATTGATGATTATGGAAAGTCTGCCCAGCATGTTTAAGTGTTTCCTACTTGTACTTGATTTCTGTTGTTAGATTATACAACCTGGTATTGGTAGTTATCTAAGGCCATTCCATAGAATCGACTTTTATTGATAAAGTAGGAGAAAATTTTGAGCTTCATCTTAATAATTTTTCAAAATTTAAGTTTTTAAACGAGAAAACCAAAACTATTCATCTATTCTTTTAGGAAAAGAAATTATCGGTCAACTCTCAAAAGAAAATGAACGTATCCCTGCTAGAAAAAATTATGGAATGAACTATGTGCATGACTTATTTGAAGCAACAAACTTACTAAGTCGTCATGGAATTAGTGGGCAAGAATCTTTCAAACATCTCGGAGAAGAGTTTATCACAAATATGGAAAAGGTAGAATTAGCACTTGAACAATTAGATAAAGAAATACTTACTCAAACAGAACGAGTGAAATTCAATCAAGGGAATCCTCAACTCATTGAACAGCTCAAACAATTACAATAAGAGCAACAATTTTGTCATTGCTTCCTGTGATTTTAGGGTTGGCTAGTCTTTTGGCAAGTGGCGTTATTTCACTTTTTTTGTCACAAATTGGCTTTAAATTGTTATGGACACTGTCCGCAATTTTAACTGCTTTAGCAATAATATTGCTAGGAATAATTAAAAAAATCATATAGCAGTATCTCAAATCACACTTCTTATCATAAATCATTATCCGTAATTTACTTCGTTACCTTCAGCGTAAGCAGCTTGGCGAATTGGTAAGTGAAATTATCAGGAAATAGATGAACAGATTATCGTGATACGAGGAAAGACGCAACCTTTCAACTAGTATGAAAAAGAAGTTAATCTTAGGCTTTAATGTAAAAAATCTTATACCACCAGTTTCTTCTCAACCTCTTCTTATTAGACAGATACTTACAGAGTAGAATTAGAAATGACTAGAACCTATGCGGTTATTGATAAATATGGTTATAGAAACTCACGGAAAAATCAAAGTTACCCTGCAGACAAATTAGCAACCACTCTATTAAATCAACGTGCTCCAAAAATTTATCAACCTGACCCTGATGACCCTACTGGCAAGAAAAGGACTCTTGATTCAGAAGTCACAGCAACTATTCAAGAAAGAGGGACTGAACTTGCGTCTCAATTTGAAGAATGGGTCATGAAATCGCCTGAAATAGTTAAAATTTATAATGAACGTTATAACCGTTCTATTGTAAAACCTTATGATGGTTCTTCTTTAACAGTCAATGGTCTTGCAAAACAATATCAACTCAGACTTCATCAACAAAATGCTTTTATGCGGATTGTTCAAGAACGACGTGCAGGGCTTGCTCATGAAGTGGGTTCTGGTAAAACTTTAACCTTGCTTGCTTCGTCGATGAGACTTCAAGAATTAGGTGTTATTTCTAAACCAATGTTCGTTATTCCTAAACCACTTGTAGAGCAATTTGGTAGAGAAATATATAAGTATTTCCCAGAAAGTAAGGTACTCATAGTAACTACGGATGACTTTACGAAAACAATAGAAAAAGATTTATTAGTAGAATTGCCAATGGAAACTATAATGCGATTGTCATTGTGGACTCTCAATAGGGAATTGTTATGATAATGCCTGTTGTGAAAACTTTTGTTCTCATCTTAAATCGGAGCATTTATATCTAAAAAAGGCGGAGAACGAAAATGAACTGATTGACGATTATATTGTTTGGTACAATGAAGATAGGCCACAAGAAAAGCTAAATGGAATGTCTCCAAAATTTTAAATATCAATACACTATATGATAAACTCTCCATAAAATTTAAAAATTTTGTTCCCCTATAATCTTCTCGCTTGACCTAAAGTTAGCTTTAGGTATTATAATAAAGTTGTAAATATAAATTCTTTAGATATATTAGAGGAGAAAGATGAGTAATGAAATAAAACTAACTTCAAATTGGGATAAAGTATTTCCAAAAAGCAATAAAGTAAGTCATAATAAAGTGACTTTCAAATTTTAGTATCCATTTTAACTGATGCTTGACATAATGGCTTGTAGAGGCATTTTTTGTTATAATAATGGAGTAGAGCTTATCATTAATACAAGTAATAAAAAATGACCGTTCTACTTAGCAGGTAATCGGTCATTTTTGATTGAAGTATTGCTACCGTTTTATGATTTAATTATATCATAAATCGAGATTTAGTAAAGTCAAATTTACTCAACCCTTTATGTGAAAAATCAAGTTTAGAAACTAAAAAAGTAAAAGTACGGTATTTAGTAATGGCTCAAAAAAGAAAAGACAACATTTCGTTCCTCAACATCTCCAAAGAAATTTTGCATTAGATAAAAAAGAAAATAGAGTTAGAATCTATATAAAAAAAGAAAAAAATTTGCTGATGTGTCAATTAAAGACAATCTTCAAACATCTTATTTTATGGAAAAACAAAAACTTCGGAAAAACTATTTTGAAAGATAATTAAAACAAAAAGCAGGAGAGTAACGTGTCACAAAAACCTTATAATATCAAGGTTTACGAAACCTTTTGAAAAGGTGTGACACAGAACTCCTATATGTTTTAAGTAACATCTTTCCGAAAAACTTTAATTACTTTTACAACCCCAAAAGAAGAAGAAGCTATAAGAATTACATAACACCCCTAACTGAAAATAATACAAAACACCATTCAATAATACTTTGAATGGTGTATTTTTATACACAAAATATACAAAATAAATCACAAATATACATTTTTCGATTTAATTGGTCATTATTACTTAAAATGCTAGGTTCGATTCCTACATAAATCATTGAGCAGTTGCTCATACTAAATGCTATCTGCCATAATAGCCTTGCGGGTCTGCGCCAACAGTACTTGCATTTGCGAAATTCTGTGTTGACTTAAGTCAATAAGGACGATAGAGGCTCGAATCCTCGATTTCGCTTTAAAACTTAATTCTTATCGTATCTTGGCGGATACGTTTAAGTTAGAAAATGGAAACATATTATGGCAGTTAAGAAATTTAAAAAACAAAAAGGCTATGAAAGTCTAAATAGAGAATTTTTGCAAAGAAATGATTTAAGTTTAGAAGCTAGAGGGTTACTAAGTTATATGGAAAGTATGCCAGATAATTATATTTTTCATAAAACAAATCTTTATACATGTTTTGAAAAAAATAAAAAAACCTCAGTTGAAAGAATTTGGAACGAACTTCTTGACCAAAATTTCATAATCGCATATTCCAAAGGAAAAAAACCTAAACAACAATTTGAGTATCTTTTTAGTCATGAAGGATTTTCAGAAGAAACGATTCAGGAATTAAATGAAGAGTACTTATCAACTGGTTGGGATATTGCTTATCGTTCTGGAACGAATAGAAAGCCTGCTTCATACTATCGAAATAAAAAATTGGTAGTAAATAAACAAAAGTCAAGTGACCCTAAACCTAATGTTAATCAGGGTGTTGAAAATCAACATACTGATAACCATGGGATTTCTATGGGTGTTGATTTTGAACAGCATAAAACGGACAGCACAAAATCAACAGGTATTAAATCTATTAATAAAGGTTTACTAATAAATGGTGAAGAAGAAGAAGAAAATAATAAAGAAATTTCAGAAGTTCAAAATAAACTTAAAAAAGCAAAAATGGATTATCTTGAATGTTTTCCATTTGAAAAAGAATTGATTGAATCTCTTTTGAGAACAAATTTTTCTGAAGATGTCAAAACCGACTTAATGGACTTCTTGTTTACCACACGAGTTGGATTTGATTTAGATTACTCTGACCCAGAACAGGCATCAATTGCATTTGCTGAGTTGGTTAAAGAACAGTTGATAGATAATAAATATAACAGTAGACAAAACTATTTGAGTTACTTCAGAATAGGATTACAACAGAAAATAGCAACAAGAAAGGCAGTCTCTTCTGTACATTATTAAAACAGAAAAATGATAAAGACTTTGACCTAAGTATGTCAATAAACTGCTTATCTAAACAATTGTTTAGAGATGCGGACATCGCTTAATAGCAAAAGCTCAAGCTCACTGGTGAGACTTCCTGTAATGTGGAGTACACCACTCTGTCTCACCACTGTGTAAGATAGCTTGAATGTGGGTTGGAATCCCTCTGTCTGCTTAGGAAGAATACAGGCTTCCTTGTCTAATCGACAGAAATCTTACACAAAGGAGTCATCAAATGGCTAATAACGAACAAGCAAATTCATTTCTTGATTTTATGCGAGGAGGTAATACTGATAGTGATACTGACCTCAATACTATTGAAGCAGGTCTACCTGCAAATCCGAAGGAGGACAATGGTCAAGAATTAAATCTAATTACATCAAATTGGGAAACAAGACCTCTTGTAGGCAAAAGTAATACTGATACTGAACTCGAAAATAGTGAATCGAGAAGTATCAAACCAGTTCTAATTAATCCAATTAGACCTGTTGAAAAATCTAAACAAAGAAATTTTGGGTTAACTGATAGACAATATAGTGAACTATTGCAAGCAGCCGCTGATTTTGGATTTGTTAGAACTGCCAAAGGTGGTGAAATAGTGCCAAATGCAAGTGCTTTTCTTCAGAAAATTATTGAGTTAAAAATATGGGAAAATGTAAATGGAAATGAAGAGGGCAGAAATCATGAATGATATAAAAAAAGTTCAAGTGATTTCAGCAAATATTACTAAAGGTGGAGTCGGAAAAACAACGATTATTTATAATAGTGCATATTTTCTAACGATGCTAAAGCTTAAAAAAGTATTAATTGCTGATTTCGATTTCCAGATGAACCTCACTAATAGATTTATTCCAGTAAGTCAACGAAAAGATTTAATCAAACCTGAAAATGATGTATTAAATTTCTTTAAAAATGACACTATTCCTGAGCCGATTCTAGTTGATAATAACCTTTGGTTGATACCAGGTAATCCAAAATTAGAGGAGCTACTGGATGATGTTAAGAATGGAAAACAGCGTAATTACCTTCTTCAATGGTATTACAGCAATATGGAAAAACTTTCTGAACAGTATGATTATATTTTATTTGATACCCACAATGACCATAATATGATTACTGATAACATTCTTGCTGTATCTGATAAAGTAATAGCAATAGCAGACGTTGACGGAGATAGCATGTCAATGCTTGCTGATGAAGTTAATCACATAAATAAATTGAAAAAATTAATTGTCAATCCAATAACTGGAGAGTCTTTCGTTAATACTAAAGTAGTAAAAATTGGTAATAAGATAATTGCGGATGCAGCTAAAAACCCTGATACATCAACTGCGAATGTTGACCATAGAAATTTCGTTAAAGCATTTAACCAAATGATGGAGGTTGATGATTCATTCCTGGGTTACTTCTGGGAAAGAGGGCCTCTTGCTAAAGCCAAAACAGAGAATAAATCTATGTTTCACTTAAAAAATGATGCAAGATACAACAAGAAAAATAATATAGAGTTCTATCAAAAATCAGAGGAGCTTTTTGAAAAGATATTTTCATCTTGATGATAAGTATTAATTGAAAGGGGAGCTGGTGAAAAACGATAAAATATGTACCCAATGTGGTCTCATCACTTACCAACGGATGATAACATTTGCAAATATTGTCAAAAAGGAAAACCAGAGAATGAGATGACTGATACAAGAGGTCACGTGGTTCCAATGCTTGGATTGTAAAAGAAAATAATGAAAAATATTAGTGAGCAGCTCTTAGAAATCTTCATCAGTATACTAGGGATTGTATCTTCGGGAGCATTATTGTTTATTATATCTATTTTATTTATAGATAATACTATCGATGAGATACGTTTTGAAATACGTAATAACAGCCTTTTAAAATTTTTGTTAATTGTTTTGCCTATCGTGATATGTTTTATTGCTATTTACTATCTACATATTATCAAATTAACTTAAAGCAGGTAATACAGACGATTTATTATAAAAAATAGTGAAGAAAAGGAGTTTTGAATGACAAATATATATTCTAAAGGTGCAATATTGCTTCCGAGACAATTAAGAAGTCTCAATGGAAAAAAAGTAATGTTCATGACTGGTGAAGAAGGTAACATTACTTATCCCTATATCCTTATCAAAAGAAAAAATCAATACCATCCAGTCAATATTGAAAATAAACGCGTTTTTCAAGAAATAAAACAAATCAAAAATGGTCGAGTGATTCTTGCTGAAAGAGTTAATCATAATTCTCCTTTATACTCTACAGGAAAAGGAAGAACTCAAAAAAAATAAATTAAACTAGGAAATAGGCTCAAAGGGAGCGCTAGAAAACTACTGGCAGAGGTTCGATTCCCTTATTTCCAATTTCCCTCTTTGCGGAATATTATACTAAAGAATATTACAACTTTTTATGCTGAATATTAAATAAAAAGAAGTAGGAGAAGCACAAGACTCCAAAGCAAATGGACTTTGAACTTTGACAATTGAATAGTCGGCATTGACTCGGTTAAGATGGTATTAATTGAGCTTGGTCAATGACCGCCCCCCTCATCAGCGTGACTACTAAAGGGGGCAAAAGGGGAGTGTTAATTGATTAAGTTATCTTCTTCCCTTTTGGATGAAATCACACCGTGCAAAAATTTAACACGTATATGTACAAGAGTACTTAGTCCACACAGAAAAGTCGGAACTCTAATTATTAGAGAATGAGAAAGACAGGACGACTAGATGTGAGAGAACATTGGGATAAAACCTACTGCCTGAGGGTAAGGGTGAACATAGTCACAATTGAGATTGCTGAAAGCAATGCTAGTTAATTCATGCTGTGAAGCATTGAGAGACAGGTAGACCATTCGTTTCAGTATATTATTTAATATATTTAGTTTCGGATAATATCTCTGAGTTTGGGGTTAGCTATAAACCTTGCGCAAAATTTTAATAACGTCTGATACAGACGACCAAAAAAATGTAATGATAACGATTAAATTTTAAGTTTTGTTTAAAAGAAAGATCAATATGATAGAATAAGAGGTGAAATTGACAGTACAAAACAATAAATGTTTTAATTTAAACTAAATGATGACAAATATGTTATCAACTTTAAAAGTGAGAGGAATCGAATATTATGAGAAGAAATGATGGATTTAGCCTATTTGGTCTAATTATTTATATGTTTTTGGGAGTGTTTATGATATTATTCTTTCTACTCAAACTCTATTACAAATTATTATGGAAACTTTTAAAGTTTATCTGGAAAAAATGTGGCGGAAAAACCAAAGAAGAAATTGATTTGTGTCATTAAGGAGAGATTTTATGAAAAAATTTACTAGAAAACAAATGATTACTGCAGGTGCAGTTGTAGTATTAGGGATTGGTGGAATCACTGTAGGGGTAGTTAATCATAATAATAATGTTCATGCTCAACAAGTGGCTAAAACTAAAGCTCATGATGCGCAAGTTAAGGTTGACAAAAAAGCAAAAGCTGAACAATTAGTTAAAGAAAAAAAAGTAGCCCAACAAAAACAAGTAACGGCACTACTTGCTACAGCGACCAAAAATCCTACTGATGCATCAATTAAAGCTGTCAATGATGCGATTGCTAAATTGACTGACCAAAAAGAAAAAACAAAAGATGATGATTTGGTTAAAGTACTAAATAATCGTCTTTCACTTATCAAAAAAGCTCAAGCAGCAGTTAAAGACTATCAAGCACATGCGACGGATGCCAATAAACAAAAAACAGCACAGGCGGCAATTAATGCTTTAACGGATAAAAATGATGCTAGCGTAAAAGCTCAACTCCAAAAACTGTTTGATGAAAGCAACAAACAAGCGCAAGAAGCTGCCAAAGCTGCTCAAGCCAAACAACAAACATCACAAGAATCTAAACAAACAAAAGTTGTAGATTCATCTGATCAAGAAATCGCTCCAACTCCTCAAGAAAACAACTCTAATAGTTCGGATAGCTCCACAAGCTCAAACGTAACTCCTTCTTACAACGGAGGCGGAACAAGCGCTAATACAGGTACTAACACCAATTCCAATGGTTCTAATCAAGGGAATAGTAATTCCAATAACGGAAATAGTAACTCAAACAACAACTCAAATAATAGTGGAAATAATGTTCAACCTACCCCAAGTCCTCAACCAACTGTTAAGTATATGGGGTGGGTATCAGTAGATGGCGTTGTAAAATATAGTCAAAACTTTGATAGTGATGCCCAAGCAACAGCTTATGCTTCTGGTGTTTATAACAGTAAAGAAGTCGAAGATTTGATGTTTGCAGGGCATTCCATCAGTTGGGGAGTTCGTCCAGTTCAAGTTTAGTAATCATCTAAAAAGAGTATATAGCTCAAAGGAAACAATCCTTTGAGTTTTTTTATTTCAAAAAGAAATCAAAGATTAATTAATAGATGTTGAAGAGTAGTTAGGAACTGTTAAATCTTATTGTTAAAGTTTAGTGAGGGTTCGATTCCCTCTACTCTTGTTGGTTCATAAGAGCCTAAAATAAAACTAAGCTGACCTTTGGTCAGTTTTTTTGATTGGATTCAATCAAAAATAGAAAGGAAATTTTTACTATGAGTAAAAATGAAAAACCCAAAGTTTATTTGGATTGGAAAACAGGGAAGCGATTCGCTTTAGTAGGTGGAATGTTACTTTTGATGACTGGGGTAGGAGTTCTTTCAGCTAATGCTAAGACTTCACAGGATACGAAAGCAAATATTAGTTCAGTCTTTCCAGATTTACCAACAGATTCACATGTAAATTACAAAGACGCTGAACCAATTCTTCATATCACCTTAGAAGATGGTTCTAATTCGACGTTAACAAAGTTATTCTTAGATGATAATACGCCAGTCTTTTGTGTAGGTCTCGGAATCGCTTTGGAGTCTAATTCTGTTACAGCGCAAGCAGATGCGACAAATCAGTTATTTGCTAAGCTAACTAGTGAACAAAAAGCTATCGTTAACAACGTTGCATTTATGGCTCGTCAAAAAGGAGATACAGAATCTTATGCTGAAGGTCGAGTTGCAATCTATTATTTGATGGATCAGTATGGTGTCGCAAAACATAAAGTTGCTGACTTGAAAGCTGTAGACGGTTCTGAAGTTCAAGACATGCAAAAAGTCAAAGATGGTGCAAATGATTTAATTAAAAAAGCTGAGAAAATGCGTGAACTCCCTAGTTTTAATGGTCAAACGATTCAATTAATTCAAGGAGTAGAAAAGACAGTTACTGATACTAAAGCAGTTCTCCCTAATTTCCCTTATGTAAAAAATAATGTTCCTGGTCTTACAGAGAGCGTATCTGGAAATAATTTAAAACTTAAAGCAGATAGTAGTGTTGCTCATGGTAATGTAAAAAACGCAGTACAATTTGTTAATAAAAGCAATGGTTTTACTGATAATGACCTTCCATATTTCATTTACTCTACCGATGGCGATAAAACTGGAGATAAGAGCCAGTCTGTTATTGCCACTAAAGACCCTTCAAATGCTCTAGCAGGCCTTAATGTAAATGTTATCGGTTTAGGAGAAACCACATTACTGAAGCATGATGCAGACACTTACAGTACAGATACTCAGGGTGAGGCTCAGTTAACTGGTTCAGTTTGGGGCTTGTATAAAGCAGGCACAGATACGCTTGTTAAGTATTCTGACGGACAAGATGGCTACCCTGTTACCGTGACAAACGGAGAAAAAGTCGATGATAAGCAAGTTCAATTGAAGTTGACTGATTTGACTAAAGGGGTTGGTGTTAAAAATCTCGATAACAGCGCTGATTATGAGTGGGGCGAAGTTAAAGCACCAGAAGGCTACGAATTATCAACAAAACGTTTTAAAGTACATTTTGATGATAAAGATAAGTTTGATGACAAAACAAGCAACTACATTGATGATGTGACTGCTCTTGACCGTGTGTTGCGCTTTAACTTTGGTTATATTAAAGCACAAGATGTCAATGGTTCATTGACTGGTTTAAATGGACGTGCCTTTCGACTTACTCCACAAGGAGATACAAAAGGTGACCCTATTGAAGTAACCTCATCTCAAAGTGAGGATGCAAGTGGGTTCATCAATAATGGACAAGTTAATTTTTCAAATATTAATTTTGGAGATTATTTGCTTGAAGAACTCCCTCAAGACAACGATAAACTTCAGTTAATCAATCCAATCTCCGTTACCACAAATACGAACAAGGACAAAGATGGTAATATTACTGGTTATACGGTTGAATTTAAAGATACAGTTACCCAACAAGTGATTACGACTCTTGATGTTCCAATTTCCAAGACAACTGATAACAATACCATGTTTAAAGTTAATCTAGGTACTTTGGTGGATAAACCTGTAACCCCTGTTGTTCCAACAATTAAGACACAAGCACATTCTAAAGACGGAGACAAGATTATTCAAATTAATGAAGTCTCTGAAAAAACTCCAATATACGATATTGCTGACTTTACAAACGTGCTTAAAGGGGATCAAATTTTATCATATGTTCATCGTGTAGTAACCGATAAAGATGGGAAAGTGACTTCTGATAAACTTCTCCAAACTATAAAATATGTAGCTGATGACGAAACGGTCAAAACACAACAACATCGCTTTGATACAACTGTTGACACTACTAAAGATTTTGACATTCCTGACGATTCTAAAGTCACTTACGTGTTTACTGAAAATGATTTTGATGCGTCCGCAAATCCTGAAATTGACGAACCTAAAGCCAAACATGATGACTTAAAAGACCAAGACCAAACGTTGACGGTTGATAAAGTCACTCCGTCTATTGATGTTGAGAAAGCAAATGCTAAAGTTCCTGATGCTGGGAATGGTAATCACACAGATAAAGATAACAATGTTGGAGTTAATGACCATGACACAGAAGATACATATTTTGAAGTTAAGCCAAATGCTGAAACCAAAATATTCTTCCGTGGTACAAATAATGGAACTGAGCCTTTAACTCATATTAAAGTTGTTGACAAAACTACTAATGGTTCAGTTAATATTAAAGGCATGACTTTTACGTACAATGATAAAAAGTTATCTGTCAATAAAGACGGAGAATTTGAACTTGACGGAAAACTTTTAGTTTTACAACCCAAAGAGTCTGTTATCGGTTCAGGAACGCTTGATGCACTACCAGAGGGCGAACTACATGGGGACAAAGTAACAATTGATGGAATTGGAGTTTACTCTAAGAAACATGTATCAGACGATGATAAATGGTATGGAAAAGTAGATGAAAAGCTAAAATCAATTGTAGAAAAAGTCGCAGGTTCACTTCCAACAACTGGTGAAGGCAAAGCTGCTTTAGGTATTTCAATCTTTGGTGCAGCTTTATTAGGTTTTGCCGCATATCTTAAACGCCAATGGATTGTTACTACTTATCGCAGGGTTATTGGTAAGATTCGTAAATAATTAATGTAAAGCTGAAGTATATTCAGCTTTTTAATTTCTGAAAGGAAAAATATTATGGTTTTAGATTTAACAAATAATAACACACAAAGTGATTTTAACTTTGAAAAAACTGAAGAAATTGCAATTCTTGACCGTTCAAGAAAAAATTGGACAACTGAATTAAATTTAGTTTCCTATAATGGCAATAAATCAGTGATTGATTTACGACAATGGTCTCCTGAAGGAAAAATGGGAAAAGGTTTAACTTTAACTGAACAAACCGCAAAAAATTTGCTGCTAGCGCTAGAATCATACTTCGGTAATGAGCCAATTCAAGAAGCGGCTGCTGAAGAAGGATTCAACTATTAGAAAGATAGAAAATGTCTGAAGAACAACAACAAGCCTTTCATGCTATGACAAGACAAGTCCCTCAAAATTTGAGGGATTTGTTTCGTATGTTGATGGCTGTTAGGCGGTCTGCCAATCAGCGCCAAAGACAAAGAGCTTCAGGTCAATTGGATAATAATCAATTTAAAGAGCTTAGAAGTAAGCTTGGGTTAGAAACAACTCCTGAAATGGAAGCTCAATTTCTAAGACAAAATGATTTGCAGCGAAGAGCAACAATGGATTCATTAAGCCGACAATTTAATGAAATGAAGCAAAGTTCTGGTGAAAAAGACTTAGATTTCATGATGCGTGATGGTAAAATGCTTGCTGAACCGCAGCTTTTAAATAAATCTGTGAATCTTGATCAAGTGAAACAAGTTCTTGCTGAATATGAGATGCAATTTCATATCAAAGAGCTTGAGAATGGCGAAAAAGAACTTCATTTTTTTGCTAAAGATGCCAATGTTTGTGCTAATGCTTTAGATAAAGCAATGGAAGATATCTCAAAAAATCCTGAAAAAGCGACTCAACCTAGCTTTGAATCTGAAGTTAAAGTCTCTAAGCAAAAAGAAGCTGAGGAAATTAAAGCAAAACAAGCTGAAAAACAAAAAGTACAAGAAGCTAATAAAACAGTTGAAAGCAATCAAAATTCAACTGTTGGTAGTGGAACTGTAGATGCCACTATTGAAAATCCATTTGAAGGAGGGATAGATATTGGCGAATAAAAAAAGCATTATTCCTCATTTTGTTTTAGGGATAGTCATTGGTTATCTAGTCAATCGTATTATTGAACTCTATCAGTCGGCTAAACCACCCAATCAGCTTATTGCTGCAATGGAGTTTCCTCAAGCCATTATGCAACACCCTTTATCATTCTCTCTTGAGAAAGCACCAATATGGGGCTTTTTAGGTACTTTAGCTTTAATTGTTCTAATCTATTTCTTGAGAGATAGTAGAGAGTATATGCCTGGTGCTGAATATGGGACAGATAGATTTGCAACCCCAAAGGAAAAGAAGCTATTTGCCAATAAAAATAAATGGGACAACATTATTTTGGGTAATGGCTTGTTTAAAAGCTTGAGTGAGCTATCTAACGCAATGTTTCAAAGAAATAATAACGTGATGCTTATTGGTGGGGCAGGTTCTTGGAAAACTACTTCATTTTCAATGAGCAATATTGCGCAGATGAACTGCAGTTTCTTGATGACAGACCCTAAAGGCCAAACAATCCATAAAGTAGGGGCTATGCTTGAATCTCATGGCTATAAAGTGCTACAAGTGGATTTTGACACTTTAAAAAATACAGACCATTTCAACCCCTTCGCCTATATTCACGATGAGGTTTCTCTTAAAAAAGTCATCAAGATGTTGATCGATGCGACAAATGCAGATCATGAAAAAAAGGGAGAGCCCTTTTGGGATAAAGCTGAGGAGCTACTGATTACTGCTTTAATGGCTTATCTTTATTATCGTTATCGAGGAGATGATGTTAAGCCAGGAGATGGCGTAATGCCTAACCTTGCTCAAGTCGGTGAGATGATTCGCCTGCTGAAGAGAAAAGACCCTGATGTAAAAAGTACACTTGAAAACATGTTTGATCGCTTTGCTGTGGTATTTGGTAAAGACAACTACGCATATTTACAATGGGAAAATTTCAAAAATAACTTTGAAGGAAAAACTCACGGTAGTATTCTTGCAATTTCAATCACACGCTTCAGTATTTTCGACTTGAAACAAGTTAAAGAATTTATTGCTGATGATAATTTGGAAATTGAAAAATGGTGTACCGAAAAATATGCTGTCTTTCTAAAAATTCCTGATATTGATGATACTTTCAACTTCTTACCGTTGATGGTGTTCTATCTTGCCTTTCGTATTTTGGAAAATAAAATTGATAATGATTTCAATGGAGAATCGCCAATTCCTATTCAGTTTTTCATGGATGAGTTTGCGAACCTTGGAAAAGTACCACTTATCAAAGAGGTGCTATCCGTCTTTAGGAGTCGGAAAATGTCGGTTGTTATTATGCTCCAAAAT
Organism: Lactococcus sp. AK05; assembly: GCF_041026685.1. Lineage (NCBI taxonomy): Bacteria > Bacillati > Bacillota > Bacilli > Lactobacillales > Streptococcaceae > Lactococcus > Lactococcus sp. AK05. The sequence goes on along the minus strand of NZ_JBFTEI010000001.1, from coordinate 823,551 downwards.
ATTAATCAGTTAGTGAAAGTTTATAAAGACGATTGGAAGTCTTTCTTTGGAACTTGTGATAGTTGGGTTTATCTATCAGGTTCAACTGAGCCTGAAACGACAAAGTGGTTTTCAGAAGCTGCAGGGAACAAAACGATTTACAAGAAAACAAGAGATAGAAACGGAATTCGCTCTGAACCTATGAAGAGGGAAGTGATTCAACAAGGAGAGGTAGGGAATCTCCCTCGTAAAAAAGCTTTGGTCAAAATTGCAAGTTTTCCAATGTTTAAAGTTGATAAATACAACTATAAAAAGCATCCAAATGCTAAATATTTTGCTCATAAACCAACTGATAAAAATTGGTATGAGGTCAAACGTTATAAAAATGCCCTAGAGGCTTATAATGCAACGCATCCTACCAACAGCGAAACTATTGAAATTGAATGGATTTAAAGAAATAAAAAAAGAAAAGGAAACTAAAATAAATGAAAAATCTTACAGATAAATTGTCTACCGTAACACTTGCGACCAACCCAGGAAGTAACATTGCTCAAGACCTGGTGTGGTTAATCTCAGGAGGGGGGGTGATGCTTGCCATTTGGGGTATTGTTCAACTTGTTCAATCTGGTCGCCAAAACGACAGTCAAGGGAAAATGGAGGCATCCTGGTTAATCTTAGGTGGAATTCTTTTGATGGCTGTTGGTGCAGGTTCAATGATTACAGGTGTCTTTTCAAACCCACCAGGGAACTAAGAGAGAAAGAAAGAGGTGGCCAATATGAATTTGGTTGATATTTTTTCTAAGACACTAAGTGATTATAATAAGAGTTCTTTTGACTGGGTAAATAGTATTGTAACGAATGCAACGATGCAGGTGGGATTATATATTGTAGGAATTCTCCTAATGCTTGAAATTGCAAAAATATATGAACGTGTAAATAGTTCCAATTCAGGAGTTGTAACGCTAAAGATGTTTCAGGCTATTGCCTGGCAAGCAGCTTTAGCAGGGATTATGGTGGCACTTTGGCCATACCTATTCCAATTTTTAATGTTAATTGGAATAGGTTTTGTTAAGTTGATTGCCCTTTTTGCTGGTTCAACACTTGATCTAGTCAATCCGCCTTCTGTGGATGCGCCAAAAAATGTCTTAGATGGTTTAGCAGGATTAGCTTCACTTGTCGTGAATCCTGGTAATGCTTTGTCGTACGGCTTGGCTTTTGCGGTTGCTTTTGTAGTTCAGCTCGTTGCTTATGTCATGATTTGGGTTATCATAATTCTTCGATTCTTCCAACTTTATGTCTTATTTGCATTAGGGCCAATTCCAATGTCATCTTTTGCTTCAGAAGAACATCGACAAATTGGAATTACATATATCAAGAAAACTTTAGCTTATATCTTCCAACCTGCAGTTATTATGATTGTAATGGGAGTTTATAGTTTCTTGTCAAAAATTGCAATAGATATGGGAGATGCACTTGGAATGTTAAAAGGTCATGATGGTTTAGTTGCATTAACAAAAAGTATTGTTTTTGCCATCGTATTTATTATTATTCTTTGGCAAACGCATCGTATTTCATCAAATCAATTTGGAGTTTAAAAAATGGAAATAAAAGTCTTTAAAGACCCTAAGTCGAGGGATAAAACGACTGGTGGATTTACTTTTGCTCAATGGTTATCGTTATTTACGATAATCATTTTTATTATATTCGATGCTGTCAATAGTGTTTATGCTTTTGTTCCAGGGGCGTTATCAAAACTGGCAATGTTTATTTTTATTGCATTAGCGGTTGGGAATGCACTATATCGTCCACATGGAATGAAATTTACGACCTGGTTGAAACTTTATTATCGTTTTAACATCACAACACAAACACGTATCTACAAAAAAGAAGGGATGAAAAAGTACAATAAAAATGATTTCAAAAAACAGAAAAAAATTAAAGAATCAGACTTCAAATAAAAAGAAAAGTAAAGCTGCTACTACTCAAAACAGCTTAATGTATACTGCTCTATTTGAAAATGGAATGATGCACGTTGTCGATAAGACATTTTCAAATACCTATGAATTGGGCGCTATTACTTACAGCACAGCAACAGATGAAGAACAAAAGAATATTCTTTCTCGCTACAATGCTGCAATTAATCAACTCTCTGAAACAGAACATTTTCAACTTACACTTTTGGTTACAAAAAATCCAAAAGACCACTATATGAAAGAAGCGGCTTACCTTTACCAAAAAGATGGCTTTGATGATCTCCGAGAAGAATTTAACGAGATTATTGAAGATAATTATGACCGTGGGCGTAATAATTTCAACGTGGAACGTTATATTACACTTTCAACTGAAGCTGATAATCAACGTAAAGCAATGCATCGTTTAGAATCAGTTTCTGATACGTTTGCGGAAGAATTAAGAGAAGTTAATTCACCTCTCGTTCGTCTTAATGGGATGGAACGATTAAAAGTCTTGAATAAACTTTTACGCCCTGGTAAGCCAATTTATGGCAGCTATGAAGATATTGCACGTTCAAATCGTACAACAAAAGATATGATTGCACCAGATTTCTTAGAATTTAATATGCGAACAAAATTAGATTTTCAAATTGATGACAAATTTGGTGAAGTGCTTTATCTGCGTGAATTTCCTCGAAATCTCTCTGATGAGCTATTCAAAGATTTAACTGAAGCTGAAGTTGAGATGGCAATTACCATTCATGGAACGCCTTATTCTATTTCTGATACAAACCAACGCTTGAGAAACGAAGTGACCGACGTTGAAATTGAAGTAATTAAGCGTGAAATGAAAGCCAGTTCACGTGGATATAACACACAACATATTGCTAGAACGACCAAAGAATTGAAAGCTGACCTTGATGAGCAAATTGAATTTGTGAGTGAGACTGGCGATAAACAAATCTCTTCAACGTTTATGGTTTATGTTTGGTCTGACTCCAAAGAGCAGCTCCAACAAGATATTTCAAAAGTAAAATCTGTAGGAGACAAATATGGTGCTGTTTTTGATCCATTTTATCTTACTCAGGAAATGGCGCTCAACTCCTCACTTCCACTAGGAAAGAATTATATGGATTTTGAGCGAATGTTTCTTAGAGATTTAATTACTCCAAATATTTCGATTAACTCGCCTTATACAAGCATGGATGTGCAACATGAAGGTGGAACGTATTATGGTATTAACCAACTTTCTAAAAATAACATCCTTATCAATCGTAGTGGAGAAGAAATGGCCAACGGTAACGGTGGAATTATGGCTGTTTCTGGTGGTGGTAAATCATTTGCAGGTAAAACAGAGATGATTTCAACGCTCTTAAAAAATCCTAAGGATGAGATTATCATCTTAGACCCTGAACGTGAATATAGTCCGATTGCTTATCGTCTTAATGGGGTTGTCGTGCCAGTCGCTCCTGGTACAAATACAGCTATTAATATCATGGAACTTCCTGACTCTAAGGATATTGCAAAAGATGATAATCCAGTTGCCCTAAAAGCTGACTTTTTAATTAGTATCTTTGGCGACCTTGTGGGTGGCTTGTCCTCAACTCAACGTGGGATTGTTGATACAATAACCACCACAACTTATCATAAATATTCAAATCCTAGCTTACAAGATTGGTACGAGGAATTAAAAGCTGATGCTCGACCACAAGCACAAGAACTTGTTGGGGAATTGGAAATTTATGTGACTGGTTCGTTAAACATGTTTGCCAAACCTACGAATGTCAATACAGATAGTCGTTTGACAATCTATGATATGCACTCTCTCAAGAATGAAATGTCAGTTCTTGGATATATGGTTATTTTGGATCGTGTGTGGAATAAGGTTGCAGCTAATAAACGTAAAGGGATTACTACTCGTGTTTATATTGATGAATTCCAAATCATCATGAACCCAAGTCAAAATGAATTATTGCGAACAAAAGCTGCAGACATTTATTCTCGTATCCGTAAGTATGGAGGTATTCCAACATTTATGACTCAGTCTGCAGAAACAATGTTGAGTACAGAACAAGGGCGTTCTATCTTGTTTAACTCAGATTTCTTAATTCTTTTGGAACAAAAGCTTGATGTTTATAAATCAATCGTTGATAAGTATGAGTTAACACCAAAACAAGCCAGTTATCTGAAAAACCCAGGTAAAGGGAAAGGGTTAATTATTGCAGGAGGAAAAGTGATTCCGTTTAACAATACAATTCCAACAGGTACAAAGCTTTTTGAAATTATGGATACAAAAGTAAAAGTGAGTGAATAGCCTATGCCAATAGATAATCGTACTAAGATGGAACGTCATCTAAAATCTGATAAAAAACAAGTTTTCTATCGTATAGAACGTGATGGTATCAAAAAAGCGGCTCACAATGGTTCAAAGGGAGTCGCTTTTTCTGATAAGTATAAAAAGGGATTTCAAAAGCAAAAATCTAAAAATGAGAAAGCAAGTACTCATTTTAAATCTAAATCAAAAATTAATAGCCAACCTGGTAAAGAGAGTATTCCTAACGGATTTACTTCTCAATCTACACGTGCATTTGGTTCAAAAAAGGCGCTATCAAAGCCTTCTCAAAAACATAGCGGAGGAAAGGTAGCAAAAGTAAGCAAAAAACAAGGGAAAAAAATAGTTACTCAACCCTTGATTCAGCAACTTGATGAAAATGAGTCAACTGAAGGTGTAAAAAACCTGAAGAAGGCTCAAGATAATGTCCAATCTACTTATAAGACCACTAAAAAGGTCAAAGGTTTTTTAACGAAACATGAAAAATTTGGTCGTTCTGTCAATAGTCAAACAAAGCAAGATTTTCGCTTTCATACCAATAATACGCCAAAAAAATCTAAGATTGAAAAAGGACTAAACTCAAATCCATTTATCAAGCCAAATAGTAATGCTTCGCTTGGTAAATCATTAGTCCAAAAGATAACTAATTCCATTCAAAAGGTTGCTGTAGCGGTAATGAATAAGCCAACAGCAATGATTGGTGGCGCAGTTGTTGTCGTGGGTGTACTATTCTTAGGGTTAATCTCTATTTTCTTTCCTGCGATTATGAACTCAAATAATCAGCAGGCAGAAACCTATGGGGTAACTTATGTTAAGCATTGGAGTGAAGATGGAGATGCCTATTATTCTGATTACCTGGCACAACGTTACGGAATTACTGCAGAGCAAATAGACGGTTTTATTAAAAGCCAAGGATTTACTGGCCTAGATAGTCGAGCAAGCGGTACGGAGTTTTTAAAACTTCAAAGTGAATCAAACATTGATGTTCGAATGCTTGTTGCGTTTGCTCAAATGGAGAGTTCATACGGTACAGCAGGAGTTGCTAAAGAGTACTCAAAATCAAATCTTTTTGGATATGGGGCAGTAGATAATGACCCTGATCAGGGGGCATCCTGGGACAATGATAGAGCTGTTACAGATTTTAAAGCTACTCAATATGATAAATATAGTAACACCTCACTTTATATCATGGATTTACGTGCTGCAGCCTATCACTCAGGGGCTTTAAAACCAGGAGAAGCAGTCTATTGGACAGCTATAGATTCTGGCAAGCAACGTGCAAAAGTTGCTGAAGCGTTCGATAAATATATTGATGAGCATGGCGGAACACCTGCTCCACCTAACGGATATGGGCCAGTAGATGGCGGTGGGGGTAGTGCCAATGTTGAAGTCTTAAATAAGATGCTTGGCCAAATTATACCAGGAGACTTTGGAGGCTTAACAGGTCAATGTTACGCAGTATCAGCCTATTATGCGCATAGCATTAACTCAAATATTATTTTACGAGGTGGGGTTGCTGCTTCAGATATTGGTTCAGACTATGATTGGAAAGGTTGGGGTTGGACAGTTGTTAATGAGCCTAAATACTCACAAATTAAAGTTGGAGATATTATCAACTTTAAACGTGGGGCAAACATGGGTACATGGAATACAGATGCTGAAAATGGGCATACTGCAGTTGTAGGAAAAATCTTAGGGAAGAATGAATTAATGATCTATGACCAAAATCCTACTCCATTAAAAACTTGGACTTACACGTATAATTCAGGGGTTGCTTCAGTAATCCATCCACCTAAAAAATAAATAAAGGAAAAACCTATGATTGATAATAAAAAGCGCAGAAATATAATTGTCGGAATCTGTTTAGTAGTGGCTCTCGTTGTCATTGCGATTGTATTTGCGGTGGTTAACATTTTCAATGGTAATCATAAAGCCGCTATTCCCACTCCTAAAACATCTATTTCTACAAAACAAAGCACAAAAGAAACATCAGAAAGTATTGAAAAGGAAAGCACATCTAGTGAGGAACAGGACACAGATAAAGAGGCTACTCCAAAAGAAAATCTTCAAAATTTCATCAAATCTTATGTTACTTATGACTTAAATGATAATTCAATTCAAAAACGTGCCTCATATCTTGAGACACTTATGACTCTTCAAGCCTATGCAAGCAGCTACATTTCCCAAGATGCTCAAACATTAAGTGCTATGGTTAAAACGTATAAGAAAACAAAGCAAATTAATACTTCAAATTCTACTCAACTTGTGGCTCGAAGCTACAAAAAAGGGAGTATTTATCAAAGCTCTGATGATAAAAATAAATACTTTGTTGAAATTGAATATTTAGAAACACCAATCTACCAAAAAGAAGGTTATATGGTAGATAGTAAATATGATGTTACGATGGATGAAAATAAAGTAGCCGCAATTAATTTAACAGAGAGTAAAAATATACCAGGAGGAAATGCAAATAATGGCTAAGGTATCAAAGAATAAACTTAATCAGCTTAAAAGCAAGTTGAAAAAAGAAGAAGATAATTTAATTAAGATTCAGGAAAATATTAATGATTTAAAAAAGCAAATTGAATCTGAACAAACTGAACTTTTCATGAAAACACTAAAAGAAGCAGGGGTAGATTTTGAGGAAGCAATTGATACTGTTCTTTTGATTAGCAGCGATCAACAAACAAATCCTCAATTACCAAATCGTTCGATGGAGGATAGTATCTAATGGCTATTATGAGAGTATTACAAGACCGACTTTCATCTTTTACTTATGAATTGTCGGATGCAAAGAATTTTGAAGAAAAAGAATTACATAGTTATAAAGACCTGGTTGAACATGTAAAATCTGAAAATCTAAGATTGCTGATGGAAAACACTAAAGGTCAAGTGACAATCACGAAAGTTGACCGTGCCTTATATGCAAAAGCATATTATGGTCAATCTTTCTTTCTACCACAAAATGAGTCAACTGACTGGAATAAAGAATTAGTAGCATTCAAAACTAAAAAACCAATTCCATTTGAAGTTTCAAAACCTAACGTGGAAGAAGAGGTGAAAGAGTTGGAAATAGTCGAGACTGAATCATCTAGCTCCTCTACAATTAGTCCTACTGTAGAAGTTGAGGAAAAATCAGAAACTGCAGTACCTACAGAAGATACTCCACTTAATCCGTTTGAAAATGAAAATGATTTTGAAGAGGAAGCTCTCCCACTTTCTACCCCTTCGTTTAATCTTTCATCTCTTATTGAGAAGTACGATCAAGCTGAAGTAACTGAACCAGTTGTAGAAAAATCTAAAATTACTCCTTTCCCCCCTGCAGCCGCAAAAAATTTCTCAGATTTTATCAATAACTTTAAAAGTCAAGGGCTTGACCAACTCTCACAATTTGTTAAAACCAAAAATCAAGAAATGTATGATGAAATCCGTCAGCTTGATCATCGTGCAAATATCAGAGAAGAAGTCACTTCTAACCTTAACAAGAAATATTCAATTGAAAAACAAAACATTCATACTGAATGCCAAGATGAATTAGATAAGCAAATACAGGCTGAAAAGCTTAGACACGAGCAAGCCATCCAAACAATCAGAAGTGATATTGAAAACAGTCAATCTGAAAAAGTTACAAAGCTAAAAAATCGGTTTATTCTTGCTAAGGAAAATGAAATTAGTCGTCGATTCAAATTAGAAACAGAAGAATTAGCTGCCATTTTGAAAACCAAAAAAGCTGAAGCAGCACTTCAGCAAGAAAAATTAAAATCTGAACTGCAGGCTTTTCTTGATAAAGCCGTTAAAGAGGCTCAAATGAGCCAACAAACCTTAGATAGCAAGTTATCTGAGCTAAATGTAACTATTCCTGAAGAAAAACATGAGGAGGTAGAACATGGGGTGGTCGAAAGACAGCGAACTCAAGAAGCTAGCGAAATCGAAGCGTATAATTGATGTCGCCTACGCTTTAGGAATGGACTTAGTTAAATCAGGGCGCAACTATACATGGAAATCTCATCAAGGGAGTTTCATTATTTCGCCAGAAAAGAATATTTTTTCTTGGTTTTCTCAAGGAACAGATATGCGTGGCAAAGATTCAATCGCCCTGGTACAACTTATCAAAGGCTGCTCCTTTAAAGAGGCGTTAGAATTTATTGCAGAATCAAAAGCTTCGGTATTTAAAGAAACAGCTCAAGCTCAAAAAGAATTCGAGTATAATCTGCCAGAACACTCAAATTTTTATTTTGCAAGGCAATATTTAAAAGAGGAAAGAGGTCTATCGGATGATACGATAGACTTTTTCTTGCGCCAAAATGTCATGGCCTTGGCAACTAATAAAAATTATCAGGATGGATTTACAGAGCCTGTTATTGTATTTAAAAATTTTGATATTAATGGAAAAATGGTAGGTGGTGCAAGGCAAGGTATATTTTATAACAAGAGACGTCATCCAGAAAAAGGAAGAATGAAAAGGACTTTATTTAGAAGTGATGGAACATCAGGAACTTGGGTAGATATTGGTACTAAACAACAATTTAAATGTTCAACTCCTGAAAATCCTTTTAAACTTATAGTTTTTGAAGCTCCAATTGACATGATGAGTTACTATGAACTTCATAAAGAACAGTTGGATAATTGTCGTTTAGTTGCTATGCACGGTATGAACGAAGCGATTATTTCTCGAAATGTTCTCGAAGCACTTTGTCTCAATGAGCAAGAAATGAACCGAGTAAAAGGCACGGAAAGTGCTACTAGTTTCCTTAAAAAACTTGATGAGCTACAGTATAGTAAAAATCTTGAGATTGTGATTGCAACTGATAATGACTCTGCAGGTCACCAATTTTTTGATTCAATCAATTTGCCTCATACAAAAGTCGTTCCACACTTTGCACCATTACGTGAAGGAAGCTTGAAAGCCGACTGGAACGACCAATTGAAACAGGTTAAAGCATCTCAAAAATCAGTTGAACCAGAACTAGCAAAAGCTGTCAGTCCTGAAGCTAATCGTTCAGAATTTCCATCCATCGCAGAATTAGAAATGTAAAAAGCTCTTGAATAGTTCAAGAGCTTATTTTTTGACAATAAAAAAAAGAGTCGCCTCACCTAATGGAACAATCAAGGCTTGTTCTGCCTGTACGACTCTCTTTATATATATTATATCAAAGGAAAACAGGTAATGTCAATCTACAAAAACTATAAACTGGTTACTCTTGACCAGCGTTTCATTGCTGAGACAATCGCAAGAACTGGTAGTGAGCAGCTCTTAGATAAACTAACAAGAAGTTATGTGGGACTTTATGATAACCAAGAAAGTTGGTATCTCCCCTTACGTGCAAATATTGGAAAAAATAAGCCTCCAGGGGCTTTTTTTGAAACGCCTTTTCCAACCGATAACCCTCACTTTAAAAGACCTGGTATTGACTTTGAAAAAGCTTTATTTGTTCTTGATGAGTTTATCATTCCTATTCGGAACACGTTGCCGCAAGAACAGGCCAAACTCATTAATGAACAATCAAATATTATATCAGATGACTTTGAGCGATATGTTTTAAAACTAGAAAACATTTCAAAAAAGTCACCAAGTTATCGTTTCTCAACTGTTCCATTATTCCCTGATGGAATGGAAAAAATAAAACAAATCACCTCAAAAGAAAGAGAAGAAACAATGGAAAATGAATTAAAAATCCAAGCAACAAATGAAGAAATTATAGAACTGACAGAAAAGCAAAAGTACATTAATCTCCTTAAAATGGCAATTGAAGAGGGAGAGATTTCAGAAACACAAAATTTAAATGAGGCAATTTACCTCATTGATGACATAAAAATTAGTGGAGATTTTGATTATGGCGTTAGAGGGTTAGACCATAATGTTTTGTTGCTTGATGACCAAAACTGGGTGGATATTCTACAATGGGGAACTATAATTGTCCCTGAAACATCGAGTTATGTTAGTGACAAATCAATTTCTGAACTCGAAGAAATTGGTTATCATGCTGTTCCATTAGTTGAAAATCATAAATACACAATGGAAGAAAATGACCTACAACTTATAAATGACCTTGCTAAATTAAAAGAATCTGCCGCAGCATTAAATACTTCTGTTAAGGAATCAGATGCTGAAAAATTCTCAAAATTATCTCCAAATCAACGACAAGCCATTCTTTCAGAACTTGCTTCTCAACAACATCATTCTTCTGAATATCATCCAAATAAACCTGAAATTGAAAGTCCTGATTTTGAGATTTAAAAAAGGTTACATCAAAAATTAAGGAGAAAATTCAATGGATAATCCAAAAAATAGTCAGTTCTTTCCTGATAACTATGATAGAAATACGCTAGGTTTAAAGAAGAAGTTGGTTAGAAAATATAATGTTAAAGATGATTTTTCGGCCTTAGATATTTCAAAAAACGCTTATATTATTTATGACTGGCTATCTGAACGTAAAGTAGAGAATCCAAACGCAAGTAGTGTCTATTTCTTTGATTATGCTGCTCAAACGCTTGGTATTCCTTACCAACTACTTACTGAATCCTATTCCACTCAAACACAATTAACTGAAGAAGATTTATTTAAACATTCAACTAAATTTAATACTAAATTAAATGAAATGAATCGTACCAAGTCCACTTCTTCAAAAATTGAAATACCAAACTTCAACGAAAAGATTGAAGAATATTTTAGTCAAAAACAAATTTCTGAGCTACTCAAGCAGCTTTCAATCCCAGGTACAAATCTTTCTAAAAGTAACCTCAAACGCTATAATTTAAACTGGTTACTTTCTGATATTATAAAAAGTGTTTGGAAAAACATAACAGTCAATTCTAGTTCTGAAGAACAAGAGACACTAAAACAATACTTCAGAAAATACTTTTATAAAGATAAGCAAGAATACAGCGAACAATTTCTTGCTCTTACAAAGAATAAATTAACTACTCTGATTGAAAAAGAAGAGGTTCAAAAACTCGAACCAGATTCTGAACTGCTTAAATTATTATCTCAAGAGAAAATTAATACTGATTCCCTTAATAAGTATATTAAACAGAAGCGCTCTTCTCTCACATCGTTAAGTTTTTACAAGCAATTTCTAGTTCATTTATCGCATGCTTTTTATTTATCACCACAAAATATTTTTCTTTTGACTGGACAACTCCCTACATACTCAGTTGTAAAAACACCTCTTGAATGGAAGTACTGTGAACAAGAAATAAATCAGAATGCACAACCAATTTTTCTGTTTGGAGATGATAATAAATCAGTCATTCCCTTCTTTGATTTTAAAGATACAAGTGGAGAAATGATTTTATCTGAAGCTACATTTGATACAAGAGAACTGATTAATGACCTGAAAAAAATCTATCAAATTGATGTTAATTTCAGCCAATATTTGGGAAATGTGACGCATCAAATTATGAGTGATCATACTTTAATGGTATCTGCAGCTCTTAATGAGAGTAGTTCTTTTCAAGAAATTATTGTCGGTTCTACTGGAATACTTTACAAAAATTTGTCTGAAATTGAAAAAGCAAGCGTCAACTTTTGTATCTTAAAATCCTTCGGAATTGACTATCAGGCACTCGATGAAATTTATAAAAATACTAATCCGAAAAAGATAAATATTGAGGAATCCCTGAATAGAATACGAGCTTGTGTTGACCAATTTCAAACTCAAATTTCTACTGATTATGTTGTTAATAAAGTTGAGACAGAATTTGAATCTTTTGAAGAAGAGATAAGACTTTCAAAAGAGATGGAAGCGAATGCCCTCTCAAATATGCAAACTGTGAAACAAGAAAAAGCAGAAAATAAAAATTAGGATTCACCTACCAATATTACAGATATTGGTAGTATTATAGATTTAGAGCTTGCAAAAGAGCACAATTCTACAGATGAAGAGGACGACAAAGAATGATATTTAGTGATCCCTATGTTCAAGAAATCATCTGTCAAATTTTGAATAAAACCCCTTCTCCTTCTCTAAATATTCCGATTCAAAAAAATATGATTGGACAGATTCAAGAACAGCGGAGAGTTTTAGAAGATATAAGAAGTAAGAATTTGTTGCCTTATATTTTAAAATTATCTGCTTTAGAAAATGAAATAAAATCAATGAATCACTCAAAATATGAAGAAGAAATTGAAAAGATATTTGAACAATCAAAACTACATTGAATATTGTGACTTGCAAAAAGGGGCTTGGGGAGTATCCCCAAAAACAATCACAAAAATTAAATAAAGTAGCCAACCTTGGTTGGTTATTTTTTTTAAACTTTTTATGATTGAAGCAAGGTACTAGTACCTTGCTATGCTTGCCAGAGTAGAGGGTTCTCCCCCCTGAGGGGAGACGGCGAAGCTCCCTCGCTCTTGCAAGGCGTAGCCTTGCGCCGCGATTTTTTTGCACTCATACATTATAAAACTACTCAAAGGAGGTTTGATAAGTGAAGAAAAAACTACATAGAAATAAGCCATTATTTATTTATGTTACTGAAGAAGAGAAAAAGAAAATCTTAAATAACATGAAAAGAGCAAATGCAAAAACCATAACTAATTATGTTCGTGAGCTTGCTTTAAATGAAGGGGAAATTATTATTTATAATTTTTCCGAATTAAAAGATTCTCTTTCTGAGACTGGAAAATATGTTTATGAACTAAACAAAATTGGAAATAATGTGAATCAGATTGCCAAAAAAGTGAATGAGTCCGATGTAGTTGCGACTGAAGATGTTCAGTACCTTTTATCACAAGTTGAGCAAATGAAGAGTAACTATGAGACCACTTTTAAGCTTTTATTAAAAGAATTGAATAGAGTGATGAGGTCTAATTAAATATGCCTACGACTAAATCTTTAACTATCCAAAATGAAAGAAATCTTCAAAGAGCAATTAAATATATTTTGAATCCTGAAAAAACAATGGGACAAACTTTGACAAGTGGTTATAAAATTAACTATGTCAATAATGCAGATTTTGAAATGAAACTGACTCGAAAAATGGCTCGGTTAGCACTAGGTCAATCGAACAAAAAATCTGATCAAGAAGTTGTGGCTCGTCACATTATTCAATCTTTTGATCCAAATGATAATCTTACTCCTGAAGAAATTCATGAGATCGGCAGACAAACAGTTTTAGAACTCACAGGAGGGAATCATGAATTTGTTATTGCCACTCATGTTGACCAAGACCATTATCATAATCACATTATTTTTAATGCGACCTCTTCAGTTGATTTAAAAAAATTTCGGTGGCAAAAAGGAACGACAAATCTTCTGAGAAATATTTCAGATAAAATAGCAGATTATCATGGGGCAATGATTTTAGATGCTCCAAAAAGAACCTCTCATGCCAAGTATGAAAAATACAAAAGAGAAAATAATTATCGTCAAATTTTAAAAGAACGATTAGACTTTTTGTTAAGACACTCAATAAATTTTGAGGACTTCAAACAAAAAGCCCATGCACTTAATATCCAAGTCGACGAACATCACAAGTCAAAAGATTATGGCCAAGTCATCAATTATCAACTCACAGATTTACCTCAACAACGACCTGCACGTGATTATACTTTGAATAAAAAAAGTCGAAAATATTCTTTTGATAAACTTGTAGAACGCTTTGAGAAAAATCACATCGAAGGAGTTTATCACATTGATCAAATCAATCAAGCCTTTCAAGATGAGCATCAAAAACTTGAACAAGAACCTGATCTTGAATTTGTGATACAGCCCTGGCAAATTGAAAAAGATACAATGAATGCCATTTATGTTCGTGTTGAATATGGGCGCTATGAGGAAGGTGTGATTAAAATTCCTGATTATAAATTAGATAAATTAGAAGATGGCTCTTATAAGGCTTACTTCAAAAATAAAGATTCATTTTATTTTATTAATGATGAAGCCAATAAAAGTAAATTTTTAAAAGGAACTGTTCTTTCTAAAATTTTATCTGGTGAAAGTGGCACAATACTTCAGCGCAAAAATTCTGCCATTCAAAATGTACGTGAAATGGTTGCAGCATTGAACTTAATTTCAGAACGCCAGGTTAATGGTGAAAAAGCAGTTGAAGTGCTTGGTCAAAAATTTATGAATGATGTGGAAAAAATCAAGCAAGCCTTAAAAAATTTAGATGATCATATCTTAAAACAGAATGAGCAATTGAAATACGAAAATCCAACTGAAGAGAATAAACTCAAAATTAAAGCTCTTCAACTTGAGCGAAAAGATTTGCAAGCTCAATATCAAAAAGTAGTTAAGAAAATGAAAACTTACGATGCAGGGCAGGAAATTGTCCAAGAAAAACTTAAAGAAAAGACTCAGGATATTCCTTTGTAGTCTTATGGAGAAAAAAACATGAATTTTATCGATGTCAATCAACAAATTAGCAACTTCCTAAACCACTTTCCTCATCTATCAGAAGAAGAAAAGCTTACCTTCTTACACTTCAATCAATTCCATCAGCATCGGCCTATTGATGAAATTTTAGAAATCTATGTTCAAAATCCTGATGCACGTGTACTTAAAACGATTGGGGAATGGCAACATTTTTCAAACGAATCTTTTGCAGATTTTCATTCCAAAGAAGGAGTAAAAATTTGGGATAACAATGGCAACTTGAAAGAAGTGCTTTATGATGCATCGCAGGTTATTTTAAATACGGAAATTTCAATTCCTTCTTCAATTAATGATGAGCCACTCTTATTTATTGAACTTGCGAGCCAGATCGACAAAAACATCTCTGAAGTTCAAGACATTTCCAAGGAACAAAAAAGTTTGGCCAATCACCTTGCCCTTTATAACCTTTTTGATTATTTGGGGTTCTTTTTAGATAGTGAATCCGAATATGAACACTTTATTTCGATCACTCTTAAATCCATGAAAAAAATCCCTTCAGGGGAAAAACTCCTGTCAATCTTTTCTTTAGCAAACTCCTGCTCAAGTCATTTAACACAGTCTCCCTATTCTGCATAGTGGAAATTGTAATTAAAACATTAAGAGCCTACAAGTTTTGGATTGTAGGCTCTTTTTTTGTTATAATGATTGAGTAGAAGTTTAAATAGACGGTGGCTCTGAAAGGTCGGTGATGCTTATGAGAATAAGTTCAAAATCTGACAGAAAGGAGCGCTCTTATCGTGGATGTAGCCATGTTAGTTATCGCAGCTTGCGGTTTTCTAATCAGTTTGCTTACATTTATCGTTTTGTTAATCGAAAAGATAGCAAAAAAATAAGAACCGTCTTGACTTTGGCGAGTTTAACGGTTCTTAACTGAATATATTTGCCACCGACTTTTAATCGGCTACATTTGGACTTGTATTGAGCAAGTCCTTTTTATACTTATATTATATCACAAATCAAAATTTAGTAAAGATAATGTGTCACATAAAGAAATTCCATTATTACTTCAAAAAAATAATATTTTATAAGTAATGAGAGTTAAAAAAAGAAATATACAAATTTAAATAATCTGTGTCTTTTTTGATACAATTAATATGTATTAAAAATATAAATAAAGTACACTATGAACATTTTTGAAAATATCAAAGATTTAAAAGAAATTAAGAAAACAGTGAATATTTAAAGAGAATTCTATCATAAATTCTGCAAGATATTAGAAATAGAAGAAAGAAGAGAAATTGAAAGATTTGAAATAAAATTGGAGAAGATGAATGAGCGAAATAAAAAAAAATAGACACCATTATGTTCCTAAATTCTATTTGAAAAATTTTACAAATAATAATAAATATATTTGTACTTTTGTTGTTGAGAAAAATAAATATATAAGAAATGGCTCTATAAGAACGATGGCTCAATCTCACAATCTTTATGGGGATACTAATGAAGTTGAAGATAAGCTCTGTGAGATTGAAATGAAAGCTTCAAAAATTATAAAAGATATTATTCAAACTAAAACCTTACCTACTAAATTAAGTTTGGAGTTTTTGCAGTTAATGCAGTTTATTGTTATCAGTGATTTAAGAACTTTAAAACTAAATGAAATAGTGTCTGAACAACAAAAACGTCTGAAAGATTCAATCTTGAGCTCGATTAATGGTGATTTAGACAAACTTTCGAATCAAGTTAAAGAAATATTAAGATTCGATAAAAAAGAGAATAGTGTGCTCCTACTTTCAATGTCGTCTGGGTTACAATACAAACTTCATGATTTAGAAATGTGTCTTATTTCTCATAACTCTAGATCAAGAGAATTTATTACTACGGATGTTCCAATTAATAAAGATAATATATTTGCAAAAAGTTTAAACGGATACTCAGATGGGACTGGATTTAGCAATCTAGGTTTTGAGTTATTCTTTCCAATAACCCCAAAACTTTGTTTGTTTTTATATGATCCTAAAATATATGAGATTACTAACTCTAACAGTATGGATGTTAAAATTAATGATAAAGATATCGATAAAATTAATAAATATTTTTATTTAAATTCTAATTCCAATCTTTATTTTAGTGAAAAAATATCTGAGGATTATTTAAAGAAACATATTCTTAGTTATGAGAAACATAGCAAAAATAAGATATTAGAAGATTCGTTTAGAAAGCATACCAATTCAAAGGGGCAAGACTCACTCTATGAATTCAGGCTTGATTCATCACAGGGAAAGTTAATTTTGCCATTTATTAAAATGACAGAATATGCTAAAACTATTACTGTCAAACCAAGTGCCGGTTTTTATCAAAGAAGTAGTACGTTATTATAAGTATGCAAAATACTTTGAAAAATATATGTTAAAATTCTATATTTATTTTCTTTATATACTTTAAAAAAAAATTAAATAAAAGAAGGTTAAATATTAAAAGGGGAACAATTTAACTTTGTTCCCCTTTTAGTACGTATAAAAATTTCCTTAATCAGCCCAGTAACAAGTGAAGTGTTGTGATGCATTGAGCTTTTCAAAGATATATGAAAATATATCCTTTAGTTCATCTCTTGTTTTTCCAGAAATATCAATATCTGTTTCATAGCCCACGTGGGAGTTAACATTTAAACTTTTTATTAGAGCAATAATTAAGACTTTATCAACCGAGTCTTCAAACTCATTCTCAATTTCACTAGGTGAATTATTTTTAAAATTAAACCTATTATAAGTTTCTAATATTCTCCTCATATTATTCCACATAAAAGTGACTTTATTTTGTTCATATGCATATTTTAGTTCTTCCCATAACTCATCATAAATCGTCTTTATGTTCTCACTATCACATGATATTGTTAACATTGATGTTCTATTTTCAGTCTTTAAAAACTTAATGTATCTTTGCTCAGGATTTCTTGATTTTGAGGGATATTTTTTAGAGTGTGGTGTAACTTGCAAATAAATTTGCACACTTCGCTCAGCTCCATTTGTATCCAATAAACGGTATTGTCCTTTTTGACCATCAGGTGTATCAATATAGTCCAAAGAAAACGAGCGAGAACCTAACCCTCTTAAAAATTCATTAATTCTGCTTACTGTCGATAATTCTTTCGTCATATCTGCTATTAACTTCCTTTTCTCTTGTAACAGGCTATTTTTTTCACCTTTGAGACTGGAAATATCATTAGATAGTAGTTGATTATTTGATTCTAGCTTTACTAAAATTGCTTTTTCGCCAGTATAGTCAAAGTTATCAAGTGATATTTTGACTTCATGATATCGTATCATCTCATTAGCAATCTTTTGTTTTTGCTCTAAATTTTCAGCATACATCATATTTTTTTCATATAAATCATCATATTTTAGTTGAAAATCAGAGAGTGTTTGTGAAATTTCAACATTTACTTGATCGACTTTAATTATTGTCTTTCCTTTTTTTTCTTCTAATGCATTTTTTAAAATATTTAAGGATTTATTGTAACTTGATTTTATCTCTAGTATTTCGAAATTTAATTCTTGTATCAATTCCTTATACTCAGGATAATATTGCTTCTCATCTATAATGGAAATATCATTTATTGATTTCAAACAATTTTCAATATTATTAAGTCCGTCAGCTACTCTCCGATCCAACTTTTCAACTTCATCTGAAAAGTATCTATCTAATTGAACCCAACGATCTTTGGATATTACTGAACCACAAAACGAACAAGGCTCGTTATCTATATCCCTGTTATGAATCTTCATACCTAATTTTGCAAAATTTTGTTTTTCTATATTGTTTGTAAGTTCATTAATTATTCCACTTGGTAAGACAACTGTCTGTAATATTCCGTTTGTGGCTACTAAATATTTATCTAAATCAATTTTAGGAAAAGAGATTTTTGGGTTTATTATTATTTTATCAGCCTTAATTGTTTCTCTTAGTCTATTTATATCTCGCTCAGAGAGTATATTGGCGAGAGGGATATCAATTTTAAAATTTCGTTTATCATAACTTCTACCCAAAGACAATTTAGTAGAGATTTTACTTGCAGATGAAGTATAGAATGTTTCTATTTTTCTATTTTGAAGGTCATAGGAACTTTTTATTTTATTTTGCTTTTTAAACAAGTTTTCAATTCCAGCTTGAGGTTCACTAATTTCTTTATCTATTTCTTTTATTTTTTCATCAATCTCATCAATTTCTATTTGCTTATCAACATTTATTTCTCCAAGTGCTATAGCGTCTAGATAATTATTCTCTTTAATTATTCCTCTCCATCCATCAAAGACTCTTATATCATAAGTATCTGAATATTGCTCTCTTATCGCCTTAACAAGACTAGATTTACCAGTTCCATTTTTTCCATAAATAAAATTTTTTCTTTTTAAGTCCGATAATTCTGACTTAGAAAATACAAATGAATAATTGGATAAATTAATAGTGTTAATCATATATCTCCCCTTAAGTGATTAATTTTTTCATTCATAGTTGGATTGTTCTTAACCAACTTTTTAACCGTCAAATCATCAGCTTTATTATTAGCTAGTCATAGTTTGTTTTCGGAAGAAATGGGGGCATTTTATCTGATTCATATTTTAAACTAACTCCTAATCAAATTTATTTTCCTCCATTTTATCACAATGTTTTATGATTGAAAATAATTTCACAATAAAATAAGAGATTTCATTATTATTTTTTATTCTTTTCTCACCATAATTACTAAAAAATAACAAAAATTTTAAAAAGTTTATGCAATCAAAGAAATAAAGTTCGATTAAATTTACAAAAAGTGCTTAAAAAGAAGACCAACTCTTGGGTGAATATCACATGTAACTGTTTACTCACTTTATGTTTATATTATATAAAATCAATTCTTTTTTAGCATTACTAATTTCATATTTTGGATAATAAATATAATCGCTAAAATATTTTATCTGTTAAACGATTTTTTTATGTTAAATTTAATACAAATATAGAGTATAATATCATTTAAACAGATAATTTTATATTTTGTTAGGAGAAAGTATATGAATTTAACAAGGTGGAGTAATCATTTTGATTATGACCGTGAGACTAGCTTCGAGGATGTGAAGTCCAACTATGCCTCAATCGAATGTATTGGACATGGATTAAATCCAATGACCACCTCATTATGTGTCATGAGTCGAGCTGATAACTCAAATGGTATGCCCTATAAATATTAATGGGGATTGAATTATTCGATAATAACCTTACCTTAGGGAAGCATTTATTTTTGGAAATAGCATCGATAATATAACTGACCCAGAACTCGGATATGAACTAGCGGAGCTGGTTAGGACAGGTAAAAAATCTGCGACTACAAGCGCTTTGATTGAGTACGATATGTATAATGAACCTATCCCTACAGTAGATGGGAAATTTGATATTGTTCTAAATAGTAAATGTGAGCCGGTAGCTATTTTAACAAACAGTAAAGTCTATCAGACAACCTTTGATAAAGTTGCCGAACGTGCCTTAAAAGAGGGTGAAGGTGATTTGAGTCTAAGTTATTAGCGGCAAGCTCATGAGAGATTTTTTAAAGCACATAATGTTTTTAAACCCGATATGCCAGTTATTTGTGAAGAATACGAACTTCTATACAAAAATTGTATTTAAAAATCAAGTTATATTCTACACAAATCACTTCTTCAATTTATCGAACATGTTTTCTATGTTAACTTTAGTACTAATACTTAGTTGACCAGAAGTTATATATTCATTCATTAAATCTGAGTATACTAATTGAGCTTGATTATTACCCAATGGTTTTAAAAGTACCTTTTCTTCATAAAGATTGAAATAAAGATAGCTTTTATTGAACTTACTAAGATGGTTCAGAGTACTTAGGACGGCTGAATAACAATCAAGACATTCGAATAAAGTAGGAGTATTATCCTCAGAAGTATGTATTAATTTATTTCTTTTTTCAACATACTTTTGGACCTTTTTTCTTAACTCCTTAGGAAAGTCATCTTGAAAATAATCATAAAATATCGAACCTAGTAATTTTGGAATTGATGGCGATTGTAAATTATCCAGGATAATACTTAAATCAGGTTTTGTTTCTTTATAGAACTCTTTAACACCAAATTCACATGCAGTCATTATTGAGATAAATTGCTGCCTACGATCAGAGATGTTTTTACTTTTTTTTAGCAATATATATGAAAGGGGTAATCTATCAAAACCATACATGTACTCAACCAAATTCTTTGAGTCATCTTCCGACAGTTTTTTTTGATAATCAATGAATGCAATGTTTGAACTCAGTTCAAAAACTAGTCTTACCCAATTTCCTTGATTATCTTCACTGTATATTATTTCTTCATAATCATCTCTACAATTAAGAATGCTAACATCTGTAACTGCTATCAAAAAATTTTTTAAACGGTTAACCATTTCAAAAATTTTAGTAAAATCATCTAACTGTATTTTTGTTTGAAAAAAAATAGATATTCCACTATTTCTAAGCATAATTTTTTCGACAGTAATCTGTTTATCAGCGCTTTTTTCCTTATTATTAATTTTTAAGTCTTGTGAAATTAATCCAGTATTTTTTTTAAAATTTAAACAAACTTTATACTTAAACATATAACTCCTTCTCAAGTAAGTCACTTTTATGACTTCATTTTTAAGTATAACTGTTAAATCAGGGTTATGTCAATAATTATATTATCCAACATAAAAATTTAACTTTAGTTATAATGCTGTTTTAATATTAAATTAGGTCGTGGAATCTTTAGCGTTAAATAGTAATTGGCAAGTCATCAACCTATATTTGAAACACTTAAACATATAACTAGAGAATCACTTCAATCTTATGATGTTAACTAATATACATAATCAAAAAAATGCTTGATAGGCAGTTTTTTGATTTTATTAAGATTTTATGAGATTATATTGTTAATAAAAATTTCGAGGTGTACTAATAATATGAATAATATGAAAAAAACAATCATTTTCATTGATACGAATGTTTTACTCTCATTATATGATATCGGTTCAGATAATCTACAAAAATTTGAGGAGTTATTATGACGTTATGTCAAGTTTTATAGTTGCAGAACTACCTCATGCTAATTTTACTGGGGCTGAGTTAATTAATGCTGATTTAACTGGAGCTGATTTAAGTGGAGCTGATTTAACTGATGCTGTTTTAATTGATACTGTTTTAATTGATACTGTTTTAATTGATACTGTTTTAACTGGCACTATTTTAGCTGGTACAGATTTAACCGAAAACTCATGATAAGAATTGTGCAGTTTATAAAATATAAATATTCTAAAAAAGGAGTAATCATTTTGATTACTTCTTTTGCATATATAATTATTTCTCAAACACATTTTACTATTTTTTCTGATATTTTTTGTTGATAATTTCAAATAAAAAGCGTATAATATCATTTAAAACGATATTTTGTATTAAATATACTGATTGTAGTAATTGAACAGAGGAGGAGATGACTTTTTTGATTGAATATGACCGTGAACCTAGACGTGCGATTTTCTTTGAAGATGTGAAATCCAACTATGCCTCTATCGAATGTATTGAACGTGGCTTAAATCCTATGACCACCTCATTATGTGTCATGAGTCGAGCTGATAACTCAAATGGTTTGATACTTGCTGCAAGCCCAACATTTAAAAAGGCCTTTGGAATGTCAAATGTAAGTCATTCTAAGGAATTGCCTTTCCTACCAGATACTAGAAAATTCAATTATCGTTTATGGTATCAAAAGCATACTGACATCTTTGGTCAAACGGTCGAACCTGACCCAAAATATATTGCTGAAGTGGAACGTTGGGCTGCTCAAACATACATTGTACCGCCTCAAATGTTGCTTTATATCAAAAAAAATCTTGAAGTTATTAATGTTTTGAGGGAAATTACCTCAATTGATGAAATTCATGCTTATTCTATCGATGAATCTTGCCTTGATGTCACAGAATCATTAGATTTTTTCTTTCCTGAAATTACTGACAAATACGAACAAATGGGTAAATTAGCTCAATTACTGCAGCGTAAAATTTATCATCAAACTGGGTTATACGTGACAATTGGGATGGGGGATAATCCACTCCTTGCAAAACTTGCAATGGATAACTATGCTAAACATAATTCAAATATGAGAGCGTTGATTCGTTATGAAGATGTTCCTACTAAGATATGGTCAATAGCTGATATGACTGACTTTTGGGGGATTAATGTTAGGACTGAAGCACGTTTAAATAAGTTAGGCATTCATTCTATCAAAGAGTTGGCTCATTCTGACCCTGATATGTTAAAACGTGAGATGGGGGTAATTGGCTTACAACAATTTTTCCATGCGAACGGTATTGACGAAACACGGTTGACAGATCACTATAAAAGAAAATCTGTCAGTTACTCGAACTCTCAAACCTTACCTAGAGACTATACTCGTAAAGGCGAGATAGGTTTGATTGTAACTGAAATGGCTGAACAAATCGCTGTTAGGTTGAGAAAATCAAAGAAAAAAGCAACAAATTTCTCGCTCTTTGTTGGGTTTTCTAACATAGATTATAAAAAATCTATCTCAGTCTCACGTAAAATTGAAGCCACAAGTTCAACTAAAGACCTGCAAGAGATTGCTACCAGACTCTTTAATGAGAAATACGATGAAGGGGCAGTTAGACGGATTGGTGTAAGTGCCAATAATCTGATAGACGAACCCTATCAACTTATTTCTCTCTTTGATTCTGATGAAAAAAATAGTGAAACAATCAGACAAAAGAAAGACGAGGCTGTTCAAGAAGCTCTTGATTCAATACGTCAAAAATATCATTTTGTATCTGTTCAAAAAGCAACGGTACTAAAGAAAGGTTCACGTGCGGTTGCTCGAAGTAAAATGGTTGGTGGACACTCTGCAGGAGGATTGGAGGGATTAAATTGAGTCGTGTTGATCGTTCATATAGTAAATATGAGTCTATTCGGACTTATGAAGACCGTGGGAAAATGAAGTGGAACCCGTTTGCGACTGCAGAACTTGCATCAGCACATCGAGATTACCGTTCTGATTTTAATTTTGAAGAGCCTGGTTTTTCTTTAGAACAAGATGATAAGATGACGATGCTCTCTTTTGCAAAATCTCTGCAGTTAGAGATTACCATAGAATATCAATCTGAGAAGACAAATAAAAAGGTAACAGGAATTGTTCTTGATTGGAAAGATAAAACAGGAATTATTTTCAAAAAACAAGATGGCCATTATCAAGAAATTGATTTGGAGTGCATTATCAAATTAACTGATAAGGAGTATTTTGACCCTTATCTCAAACAATAATGAAAGGAAAACTCATGGAACAGCCCGATTATGCTTCGAGAAGAGTACATAAAATAACTGACCCTGAAGAAAAGAAATTGGCGATCCTTAAAGCCACAGAATCAATTGAGAAAAGATTTGGCTCAAATACGATCTTAGATGATGAAGGAAAGGCAGCCCAACATGTTCAGGCGCTTCCTACTGGCATTCTGTCGTTAGATTGTGCGATTGGCATTGGTGGTTATCCAAAAGGACGCCTCATAGAGCTTTTCGGGGCTGAATCTTCAGGTAAAACGACTGTTGCACTTCAGGCCGTAGCTGAAACTCAGAAATCTGGTGGATATGTCGCGTATATTGATGCTGAAAATTCACTTGATATTGAGTATGCCGAAAATCTAGGGGTAAAAGCCGAAAGCCTTATCTTTGCACAACCAGATACAGGCGAAGAAGCCTTTTATATGATTAATGAATTTGTCAAAACAGGCGCTTTTGATTTAATTATTGTTGATTCGGTTGCCGCTCTGACGCCTGCGTCAGAAATAGATGGGGTGAGTATTCCAGGTCAGCAAGCTAAAATGATGTCAGAACAGCTCTCTAAGCTCGTTTCAAAAGTCAATCAGACAAAGACAGTCATTATCTTTATCAATCAAGTTCGTTCAACCATGAGTGGACTATTCTTAAATAAAGAAACTCCCCCAGGAGGGTCAGCATTAAAATTTTATTCCTCTGTGCGAATTGAAGTTAAATCAGGAGAAAAAATCAAAGATGGCATTGATACTATCGGTAAGAAAACAACCCTTCATACCGTTAAGAATAAAGTGTCAGCACCATATAAGAAGCCAACTGTTATTAATGTCTTTGGCGATGGATTTTCTCAAGAAATAGATGTGGTCACTCTAGCAATTCAAATGGGTGTGGTTAAGAAAATGAATGAGTGGTACTCGTTCAACGGTCAAAAGTTAGGTCGTGGAATCTTTAGCGTTAAGGAGTACTTGGCAAGTCATCACTCTGCTTTCGAGACACTAAAAACTGTAACCAAAGAGGCATTAAGATTTGATTGATAATAAAAAGATAGCGGAATTAGTGATAAAGTTCAATTGCAAAAAAATAAATATTCTTCTTTGTCTTTTGAGTTTATTGTGTTAAAAATGAAGGATACTATTTTTTAGGAGGCGGTTATGGAAGATTTCGTTTTTTTTTGCCAGGAATGCTTCAAAAAAATTGAAATTTTTATACTTTATTAATTTTTAGAGCGTAATTGAGCATGTATATATTTGTTGCTCTCCCATAGCATAAGCAATTTAGTTCTGTAACAAAGTTTACAGAACATTCTATTTTATTGATTGAGGCTATAAGAAATATGAATTATACTATTTTTGTATTAGTTAAGCTTTTTATGATAAATCTTCTTATTTATTATTTATTAAGACAGTTTACAGAATAAATACCTATAAAAATAAACTCCTTATATATGATATAATCTAATTAATATTTAGAAATAAAATATTTTTGAGAGAAAAAAGTAAATATCAATTTAATTAATGTACCTGCAGATATTTAATAGAATCAGAAGTAAGAGTATAAGGAGAAAAACATGGCAAATATTCTTTTAGTGGATGATGAAGAACGAATGTTAAACTTATTATCATTATACCTAACGGGTGATGGTCATAAGTGTGAGAAAGAGACCTCTAGTGTTAAAGCGATTGAAAAAGTCTATGAAAATAGTTATGATTTGGTTATTCTAGACGTGATGATGCCTGATTATGACGGGTGGGAGGTTTGTAGACGTATTCGAGAATTTAGTAAAATCCCTATAGTAATGTTGACAGCAAAAACAGAGTATTCAGATATAAGTTTTGGTTTAAATAATGGAGCTGATGAATATATTATAAAACCTTTTGATGAGAGTGTGCTACTAGCTCGTATCAACGCTCTATTGAGAAGGACTACAATAGCCGAAGAACCAATTATTGAATTTAAAAAACTCGTTCTAGATGAAAAACGTTTTTTAGTATACTATCAAGAAAAAAATATCATAGTTACTAAGATTGAATTTGATTTATTAAGGGTGTTTTTATACAATTTAGAAACAATTTTTAACAGGGAAAAATTAATCGAAATGGTATGGGGATATACCTCTGATGTAGATAGTAGAACAGTTGATTCACATATAAGAAATTTGAGAAATAAATTGAAAGAAGCTGGATTTCAAGTTGATAATTATCTTAAAAGTGTGTATGGGGTAGGATATAAGTGGTTACAAAACTAAAGCCCAAAATAAAAAATAATAAGCTTTCTGTTAAGATGGCATTTACTTTTTTTTCAGTAATTTTCATAATAGAAATAACTTTATTCGTTATACTATATTTCGTAGTGATAAATTCAATGGTAAGTCAAGAAATAAACAATCTTTTGTATAGAGGCGATGGATATGCAAGAATGATGCAAGGAGATTTTACAGAAAAGAATATTAATAATGCTATAAATACAGGGATTGACGACCATAGTGCTATGGTCATTGAAAATAATATTAAACAAATAATAAAGTCTTCCCGTAAAATTGATAATGAGATGCTGAAACATATCTCCGAATTACAAAATAACGCTCGCAATGTAAGTGAGTCTTTGGATTTCCATTGGGTAGGAGATAAATACGCTGCTACAAGCAGTCCAATTTTTGATAAAAATAAAAAAATTGGGACAATTTATATGTTTCTTGATAGGTCATATATTCAGCAATTGGTATTCAATTTCTCAAAAGTTTTTATATTAATAGTACTATTGAGTTCATTGATTACAATACTACTTCTAGTATACTTATCTAAAGTAATAACAAGACCACTTATCAAAATTAAAGAAGGAACTGAAAAAATAACTCAAGGAAATTATTCATTGAGCTTAGATATAAATACACATGATGAGTTACATGATTTAGCCCGCTCAATCGAGGAACTTTCAACAAAATTAAATCTAGTAAAAAAAGAAAGAAATGAATTTTTGGCTTCCATTGCTCATGAGCTAAGGACACCTTTAACCTTTATTAGAGGGTACGCCGATATTTTAAAAAGACCAACAATTACAAGTGTTGAAAGATTAGAGTATATTACAATTATTCAAGAAGAAACAGACAGATTAACTCAACTTCTTGAAAATCTTATGATGTTGGCTCAGCTAGAAGAGCATGAGTTTAAAATAAATAAAATAGAAGTCAACTTAAAACCATTTATAGAAAATGTAATAAAAAAATCCTCAACATTTGTTTCTCAAAAAAATATATCGTTGGAGTTAAAAGGTATTGGAAATATATCAGCAATTTTTGACCCGACAAGAATGGAACAAGTGCTAATCAACCTCTTAATGAATGCATTTAAGTATTCTAAAGAAAATTCTAAGATTATTTTAGAAGTAAAGCAAAATGAAAATTTTATTACATTCATTGTTAAAGATGAGGGTGAGGGAATATCTGAACATGAACTAAAACATATTTTTGATCATTTTTATAGAATAGATAAATCCCGCACAAGAAAAAGTGGCGGGGTAGGACTAGGGTTGGCAATCGTTAAGCAAATAACAGAATTACATAAGGGAAGAGTCTTCGTAAACAGTAAATTAAATAGTGGGACAGAAATACAGATAATAATACCAAGTAAAAAAACACATTGAAACATCATTATGTGTTTTTTTTCTGCATTTTTTCTGCACATTATTTTTTTATAATAGTTTCTATAGAACTTCTCATTTAGAAGTTTTCATTAATTATAATATATCTTACATCTAAAGGTAAAACACATGTCAGTTACAAAATTATTAGCAAAAATAGATGGTATAAGTCTTTTTACTGGAAACATAATTCCCAGTAAGAAATTATTAGAGGTTGAAGGTATAATAAAGACTGCCTTACTGAATGATGATATATTAGAAATAATATATGAATCAGATATTTTAAAACTTTATAGGATAAATGAGTCTTTAAGAGAAATTGATTTGAGAGTTAGTTATTACTTTAATAATAAAAAAATGTATTAAGTTTATTTATAGTACTTATAATACAAAAAATATAATTGGAGAAAATTATTTTGAATAAAAAATTCACATCATTATTATTGTTATCTTCAGTAATTCTTATTACAACTGCAGATAAAATAAGAGCAAAAGCTGATACAACTGATAGCTCTATAGAACAACAAGAAAACATAATCAATGAAGCACAATCTGCAAAGGATAAATCTTTATCGGATATTTCTTTGCTTCAATCAAAAATTGATAGTATACGTGTAGAAAAAAATAAAACGGAACAAAAAATTTCTGAAATTAAAAAACAAGCACAAAATTTAAATAATAAAATTGAGGAGCTTTCGAAAAACATCGAAAAAAGAACAGATGTATTAGAATCTCAGGCTCGTAGTGCCCAAGTTAACAGTAATGCAACTAGCTATGTTGATACTATTGTGAATTCAAAGTCACTTTCAGATATTATTCAAAGATTATCAGCTATGGCAACTATTTCTAGTGCAAATAAAAGTATGCTTAATTTACAAATTAAAGAGCAAAAAGATTTGAATAACAAATCGGATGAGGTCAAAAAGAATTATATTGAATACGATAATTTAGTGAAAAATCAAGCTTTACAAGAAAAAGACTTAACCTCTCAGGAGAAGCAGTTAAAAGTTGCATCACTTAATTATCAAAGCACGATTGAAACTGCTCAGGATAAAAAAGAAAATTTACTAAAACAAAAAAGTACTGCTGAAAAGGAAGCAAAAATAGCTCAAGCTGAAAAAGAAAAAGTAGCTTCTGCCCAAAAATCGGCAAAAGAAGCTTATACGAGTAGTAGTATTGTAGCAAATATCCCAAGTAGTTCAGTCGAAAAGTCTTCATCAGCCAAAAAAGAGAATACTATTACTAGTTCTAATATTGGAACAACTGTAGAACAAGGTATGAGTACCAGTTCAAATAATGATACTAATAGCTCGACTTCTGGCACAGGTAATCCTAATTATAATCCTTATGCAGGCGGAGGCTGTACTGATTTTGTTTGGCAGTACTTTGCCGCTAAAGGAATATATATAGCAAATATAGTAAATGGTAATGGGGGTTATTGGGGAACGAATGGTGTGAGTCAAGGAGTCTTGCGTCGAACAAATTTAGCTCCAGGAGTTATTGCTTCAGGATTTACCGACCACTTTACAGGATACGGAACGTCTACTACAGCTCGAACCTCACCATATGGTCATGTGGCAGTAGTAACTGGAGTGAACCCAGATGGAACATTTAACGTTCAAGAAGCTGGATATGGTGGGACATTTCCTTGGGGAAATGTTAGAACAAATATTAGTCCAGAAAATGTTGTATTCCTACTCCCAAATTAAAAAATACAATACTAGATACATATCTAGTATTGTATTTTTAGATAACTGCGAATTAATTTAATAATATTCTTAATTCCAGATGTGGCGTTGAAAAGTTGTACGGATTTTCGTAAGTTTCCAGAATTAATATAGAATTTTGCTTAAGTTTTTTTAGTCTAATTAATTTATCCGTTATCTTATCAGGTTCAATATGTTGTGCTTGAACACAGACATGATCAATATGCAAAATTTTTATATTTTTTAAATTTGATGAGTGGCCCCGAACTTTTAAGGCAAGAAATGTATCGTAGTTACCACACTGGAGTGAATAATAACACCCGATTCGGTTAAAAAATTCTATTTCTAAATCCTTCAACATTGAGATAGTTTTATTAATTGTATCATAGTACTTATTTGAAAAAAATACATCATCAAAAGGTATCAAGATAAAATCCTCATGAATTTGCTCTAAATCAACATTAATTGACGAGTCTAGTTTTTGAGATAAGCTGATTTCATTTTGCATATATTCTAAAAATTGCTTATCCTCTTTTAATTGCTTTTCTTTTAAATCTAATATGTTACTTGCTTTTCTAATGATGTCAATCAAGTTGATCTCAGTTTCTGACTTAATAAAGTCGTTAAAAGTCCTTAAAGGAATTCCATAATCAGCACATAATTTTATAATTTTCACATATGGAATATGTGCATGAGAGTAATAGCGGTAACCATTAATAGTATCAATAAATGCTGGATGTAAAATGCCGATTGACTCATAATATCTTAAAGCCTTGATATGTATACCGGAATAGCTGCTTAGTTTTCCTATAGTCAAATAATTTTTATTTTCCATTCTTCCTCCTTGACCTTACTGTAAAGGTATAGTTTATAATGTCAGTATAACATAAAAAAATTTAAATCATTTAAAAGAGGTATCTAATATGAAAAGTTTAATTACAGCTCTAAAAGAAAAAAGAGCATTACGTTTATATTTTATCGGAATAATAATTTTTATCATCGGATTATTACTTCCAATATCAAGTACAGGAAGAGTTTTAATTAGTATACTAGCAACTGTTTTATCGGGTTATCATGTGATGCTTGAGGGGATAGACGATACCATAAAAGAGACAGTCAAAAAGAAAAGATTTACTCCTAATACGCATATTTTAATGACACTTGCCGCATTAGGTGCAATTTTCTTAGGAGAAGCCGTCGAGGCTGCTCTACTAATCTTTATATTCGCAGGGGCACACTTTCTTGAAGAATATGTTGAGGGAAAAAGTAAACGGGAAATTACTAAACTAATTGAATTAAATCCTACGGAAGCTCGTTTAATTAATAATGAAGGAAACATAGAAGTAGTTTCGATTGATAAATTAAAAATAGGAGATAGACTTCAAGTTTTAAATGGAGCTCAAGTTCCAACTGATGGTATCATACTTAATGGTTCAACAAGCATTGATGAGTCAACCATAAATGGTGAAAGTATTCCTCGAGAAAAAAATATTGGTGATATTGTTTTTGGTTCAACCATCAATGGTACAGGTACATTCACTATGAGAGTATCCAAGGATAGCAAGGATACAGTATTTTCCAAAATATTAACTATGGTTGAAGAGTCACAAAATAACCTTTCACCAACTGCCGATTTCATAAAACGTTTTGAACCATACTATGTCAACGGAGTATTAGTAATATTTTTAGTTTTACTTATATTTTCTCCAATGTTTTTAGGCTGGACATTAACGGAAACAATTTCAAGAAGTTTAGTCTTTCTAGTCTCTGCTTCACCATGTGCATTAGCTGTTGCTGCAATTCCTGCAACATTAGCTGGAATATCATCTTTAGCAAAACAAGGAATACTATTTAAAGGTGGTAATTTTCTTTCAAATTTAATTAATTTAAAAGCTGTAGCTTTTGATAAAACAGGAACATTGACAGAAGGGAAACCAAAAGTAGTAGATTTCTATTTTAATCCCGAACTTGATGGCGAATCCTTTAGAAATACTTTAGTAGCAATGGAAAAGCAAAGTAATCACCCATTAGCAAATGCTATAGTTAATAAATTTGAAACTCAAAAAGTTGACTACGATATAAAAGTTAAAAATGAACTTGGGACAGGATTGAGTGCAACCTATCAAGGAGAAAATTATCGAATTGCTAAACCAAGTGCTTTTAAAATGGTAAGTCAAGAATGGATTGAAAAACAGGAAAACTTTGAAAATGAAGGAAAAACGGTGGTATTTATTGCTGCTAACGATAAAGTCGAAGGTTTAATAGCAATTCAAGATACTCCTCAAAAGACCGCAATTTCCGCAATTCAATATTTAAATAAGAACCAAATAAAAACTATTATGTTAACTGGTGATGCAGTATTAACAGGAAAGGCAATTGGAAAACAGTTAGGCGTAAGAGATGTGCAGGCAAATGTAATGCCTGATGAAAAGGCAAAAATAATAAATGAAAATAAAGAAAAATATGGTCCAACCGCGATGGTCGGAGATGGTGTGAATGATGCACCAGCACTTGCTGTTGCAGATATAGGTATTGCGATGGGAGATGGCACAGATGTAGCTATAGAAACTGCTGATATAGTATTAATGAAAAATGATCTCGGGAATTTTGTGAGTGCACATAAAACTTCTAAAAGATTAAAAAAAATTGTAACTCAAAATATAATATTTGCTTTATTAGTTGTTATATTTTTAGTGTATATTAGTCTATGGAAAAATGCCTCTGTGGTATTAAGCATAACATTGCATGAGGGAAGTACGTTGGTTGTTCTGCTTAATTCATTAAGATTATTATTGCCAAATAAAAAGGTATAGAAGGGAAATTAGCAATGTTTAAAAATATATTTCAAAACTTAACTGGACAAGCACAAGATATTTTGGGACAAATAACCGAAAATATCCCTGAACAAATTCAAAACGCTGCAGGAGGTATAACCGAAAATATCCCTGAACAAATTCAAAACGTTGCAGGAGGTATAACCGAAAATATCCCTGAACAAATTCAAAACGTTGCAGGAGGTATAACCGAAAATATCCCTGAACAAATTCAAAATATATCAGATAACTTTACGAAATATTTGGGGTTATAAAAAAATTTCTTAATATAAAAAAGTGCTTAAATTTAACAATCAGGCACTTTTTTTATATTTAATTGAAATTCAGTCCTATAAATACTATAATTTCGGCTATTCAAATATAGGTGCCAAATTGTAATCAATAAAGCTTAATAATTTGCTGTTAGTTTTACAAAAAATTTTTAAATAATAAGATTCATATGAGTATTGACTAATATGTGAAGTATGGCTGATAATCTTAATAAGTTGCCATACCTTCTATTACTCAGCAAATCAACTGTTCGTATTATTAAAGAGAATATCACATTATCATTGTTGATTAAATTGATAGCACTTATAGCTGCATTTGGTGGAGTATTACCTATTTAGTTAGCTGTATTAAGCGATACAGGAATGGCAGTAATTGTTACATTAAATGCTTTACGCTTATTATCGAAGAAGGATGTTAAATAAAATATATAGTTTCATAGATAAAAAACACCATATGAGGTGTTTTTTATCTTAGGGTCAGTATTAGGGTCAGTATTAGGGTCAGTATTAGGGTCAGTATTAGGGTCAGTATTAGGGTCAGTATTAGGGTCAGTATTAGGGTCAGTATTAGGGTTAGTATTGGGGTTAGTATGAGAAAAATCAAACTTTTTCGGAAAGATATTTATCGTTTCAAAAAGTTCGTATCTGTTAAGTAATTTCTATCCATTTATACGATACTTGAGTCTCTTTCTGAAGTTTAAACACCGAAATACTGAAAACCCGTTTTTCGGTTGAAATAACCGTATTACTGAAAATCCGTATTTCGGTATCCGTAGAACGCCTTTTCCGTATTACGGATATTCCAGAAACTGGATTTATCGTATTACGGATTTACCAGATTCCGTTAAATCAGCCACTACAAATTACCCACTCTTAACAAACTAAATATAATAACAAAATAAATATCTTTTACCAAAAAAAACATTTGAATAGAGGAGGAGGAATATAAATAATAAAGGGGGGAAAATTAAAAAAAACAGTCTAAACAGAGACCCTTATCATAAAATTTTGATTTATAATAAAAATTGACAATACTTTAATATTTGACTACAATATATTCTAATTTGAAAAGAAAATGTTGAGGAATAATAAAAAGAGATGTCAGAAAATCATGGTTATCGTTATAATGTAAATAAACTCATGCTTGAGTTTCCCTACTACGTCAATGAGTTTATCCAGTCTAAGGACACCGTACCGCTGAGCATTGCCTCTATTTACTCTTACTGCTTAGAATTTAGAAAATACTTGAAATGGATGAATGCTAGTAATATAACTAACCATGATAACATCAATGAGATTACATTGAAAGAAATGGAAAATGTATCAAAACGGGAGCTAGAAGAGTTTGTTCTTCATGAACGTTTACGTTTAGAATCAAAATGCGGTTCTAACACACATACATCAGCATTAAATCGAACAATTGCTGCAATAAAGAGCCTATATAATTATCTTTGCGAACAAACCGAAGATAGTAATGGCAATACTTACATGACTAGAAATGTTAGCCGTTTAATTCATATCCGAAAAAAAAGCGAAACCTTGCATTACCGTGCGGCTCAACTTGAAGGGAAACTCTTTTTAGGCGATGAAACCAAAGCCTTTTTAGAATTTGTTGAACATGACTATGAAAAGTCTGTCAGTAATCGTGCAAGAACAAGTTTCAATAAAAATAAAGTCAGAGATTTAGCTATATTAAGTCTTTTTTTATCATCTGGAATACGTTGTGCGGAGCTTGTAGGGATCAATCTTAACGATTTAAACCTTGAAACTGGGAAAGTAAGTGTGATGCGAAAAGAAGGCAAGAATGATGTAGTGCCTATTGCTCATTTTTCGCATAAGTACATCACCGATTATTATAATGCAAGAAGTAGCTTGAATACTGATATAGAAGCTTTATTTATTACTGACTATAACCAAACAATCAGAAAAATTTCTAATGCATCGATCAATAAGCTAGTCGCAAAGTATTCAGAAGCCTATAAAGTCCGTGTAACACCTCATACTCTGAGGCATACTTTCGCAACAAGACTCTATAATGTCAGTCACTCTCAAGTCCTTGTCAGCAACCAACTAGGACATTCCTCAACCAAACCAACTGAGTTATATACCCATATTGTCAGTGCTGAAGCTAAAGATGCGTTGAGAAAGTTATGAAATTCACAAACTATCTAAAATTTATTTAACGTGTAATTTTTGATATAATCAGATTAACGTAATTAAATGACAGGGGAGTAACCATGAAAATCATTCAAGCCGTCCATATTAACGGAACTGACAAACATAAACGCTATTGGAAGGTACCAGACCACCTACAACCGATTAGACTACGTAAAGGCGACGAGGCGGCTGTTGAAACAAAAACTGGCCCACAGAGGGTTAAGATTGTTGCCGTAGTGACCTCAAAGGATGGATTTTTGTATTGGAAAAATGGAGATACCTGGCACAAATTTGAAGTTAAACAGGAAGTTTTAGCATTCTTTGACAGAAAAACAATGGAAGTCAAATACCCTCCAAAAGCTGATTAATCAGCATAACAGAGCATAACAAAAAAATCCTTGCACGCAAGAATAGTTTATGCTATAATTAAGGCAACTAAAAAAGGCCTGATAAAGTTAGCGCTTAATCAGACCTGCCGATTAAGAACCAATCCCGTTCAATCGACTTACTTAGTGATATTATAAATAAATATGCATAAAAAGTCAAGTCATAATGATGTAAAAGGGAGATTCTTAATCGGAATCTCCCTTTTTTGTGAGTAACTGAGTCTTTATGATAACTATTGTAAGTCTTATTTTATGGAAAAACAAAAAACTTCGGAAAAAACTATTTTGAAAGATAATTAAAACAAAAAGCAGGAGAGCAATGTGTTACAAAAACCTTATAATAGCAAGGTTTACGAAACCTTTTGAAAAGGTGTGACACAGAACTCCTATATGTTTTAAGTAACATCTTTCCGAAAAACTGTAATTTTCTTGACAATTGGGTATCTCTTCTGGTATACTTAAATCTATGAAACGTGAACAATTAATACAAAATATTGAAAAACTAAAACATATCATGCCTTCTTATGTTTTAGAATATTATCAATCTAAACTTACTATTCCTTATAGTTTGAATACACTTTATGAATATCTTAAAGAATATGAACGTTTCTTTAGTTGGTTGGTCGATTCTGGAGTTGCTGATGTTGATAAGATAACTGATGTTTCCCTCACTGTTTTAGAAAACTTAACTAAACGAGATTTGGAGTCATTCATCCTCTATCTTAGGGAGAGACCTCGTTTAAATACGCGTTCTACCCGTTATGGGGTAAGTCAAACAACAATTAATCGTACTCTATCTGCTCTTTCTAGTCTTTATAAATACCTTACTGAAGAGGTTGAAAATGAAGATGGTGAGCCTTACTTCTATCGCAATGTTATGAAGAAGGTACAGACTAAGAAAAAATCCGAAACTTTAGCTTCTCGTGCTGAGAATATTAAAGGGAAGCTTTTTTTGGGAGATGAAACTCAAGGTTTTCTTGACTATATTGATAATGAATACGAAAAAACATTATCAAATAGAGCTCGTTCTAGTTTTTTCAAAAATAAAGAACGTGATTTAGCAATTATTGCACTTATTTTAGCCTCTGGTATTCGTCTTTCTGAGGCAGTTAATGTAGATTTAAGAGATTTAAATCTTATTACTATGGTTGTTGAGGTGACTCGTAAAGGAGGAAAAAGGGATGCTGTTCCTTATGCTCCTTTTGCCAAAACTTATTTTGAAAGATACTTGGAAGTACGAAGTCAACGTTATAAGACCACAGCGAAAGATACGGCATTCTTTGTGACGCTTTATAGAGATGTTCCTAGCCGAATAGATCCTTCTAGTGTTGAAAAATTAGTTGCTAAATATTCTCAAGCTTTTAAAGTACGAGTGACCCCTCACAAACTTAGACATACACTTGCGACTCGACTTTATGCTCAAACAAATTCTCAAGTATTGGTGAGCAATCAGTTAGGGCATGCTTCAACTCAAGTTACAGACCTTTATACTCATATTATCAATGAAGAACAAAAAAATGCTCTAGATAATCTATAACAAATAAAAAAACACTTGGAATTTGAATCAAGTGTTTTTTTATTTGTTATAGATTATCTTTTGAAATAATGTCTGTTAAGCTATTTAATGCACGCTCTGCTACCTTAGTATAACGTTCTTTTTTATCACGAATTCGTGGGCCTTCTAATTCTTCAACAATTCCGAAGGTTACATTCATTGGTTGAAAATGTTTGCTGTCGGTATGGGTGATGTAGTAAGGTAAACTTCCAATTGCCGTTGTTTTTGGGAATATAACTACTTCTTCGTCATTAAAGAGTTTAACAGCATTAATCCCAGCAACTAAACCAGAAGCAGCTGATTCTACATAGCCCTCTACTCCTGTCATTTGTCCTGCAAAGAACAGATTCTCTTGTTTGCGAGATTGGAAGGTTTGTTTAAGAAGATTTGGAGAATCCATGTAAGAAT
The DNA here is from genome assembly GCF_041026685.1 of Lactococcus sp. AK05. Classification (NCBI taxonomy): domain Bacteria; kingdom Bacillati; phylum Bacillota; class Bacilli; order Lactobacillales; family Streptococcaceae; genus Lactococcus; species Lactococcus sp. AK05. The sequence continues at coordinate 786,669 of NZ_JBFTEI010000001.1, read as the reverse complement.
TACGATGCATGACTCCATAACGAACGAATTCAGCATTTTCAAGACCTGGAATCATTTGGAAAACTCGTTTTTGTTCTCCCCATTTTAAATGAGTTTGAAATCCTACGATATTGTACAAAGATGCGGAAGCATTATCTTGGCGAAGTTGAACAACTGCATAGGGAGTCTTAAAATCACCGTCTCTGGGTCCTTTATAATCTTCAGGATATTCCAATCCAACAGGTTTCATCGGGCCAAATAGCATCGTTTTATAACCACGTTTGGCCATTTCTTCAATAGGCATACAACCTTCAAAGACTTTTAAATCTTCAAAAGAGTTTAAAGGAGCTTCTTCAGCAGAAATTAAAGCTTCTTGAAAGGCTTGAAATTCTTCCTTGGTCATTGGACAGTTGATATAGTCAGCCTCACCTTTATCATATCGAGATTTTTTATAGACTTTATCAAAATTAATCGAGTTGGCGTCAATAATTGGTGCTGCTGCATCATAAAAATAAAAGCCATCCGCACCGTTAAATTCATGAATTTTTTCTGCTAATTTATCTGAAGTTAGAGGTCCAGTAGCAATAATTGTAATTTCATCTTCTGGAAGATCAATAATTTCTTCACGAATTACTTCAACCAATGGATGGTTAGAAACTTCTCTTGTGACAAAATCAGAGAAACCTTCTCTATCAACAGCTAAGGCTCCTCCAGCAGGTACTTGAGTCACTTCCGCTGCCTTGATAATTACAGAATCAAGTCTTCTCATTTCTTCTTTTAAGAGACCAACCGCGTTAGTGATTGCAGCTCCACGAAGAGAATTTGAACAGACTAGTTCAGCAAATTTATCTGTTTTGTGTTGAGGGGTTTGTTTAACGCCTCGCATTTCGTATAGTTTAACGGGAATGCCACGCTTAGCAATTTGATAAGCAGCTTCAGAACCAGCAAGTCCCGCTCCAATAACGTTAATATGTGTTTTTTTCATAGTCCCAATTATATCTAAATTTAGTAAATTTTTCCATTGATTAATATAATAAAAAAGCGCGGAAGCGCCTTTTATTTTTGTTTTTCTTCTTGATAATCACATTCATCATTTGAACATACCACTTGTTTACCGCCACCACGAACTTTCTTTTCAACAAGAAAATGTCCAGATTTAGGACAATCACGTCCGATAGGTTTGTCCCAACTTGTGAATTCACAGTCTGGGTAACGATCACAACCATAGAAAATTCTATTTTTCTTTGTTTTGCGTTCAATAATATTTCCTTCATGGCAAAGTGGACATTTTACGCCTATTTCTTTGACAATTGCTTTGGTGTTTCGGCAATCTGGGAAGTTGCTACAAGCGTAAAATTTTCCAAAACGTCCCAACTTAATTACCATCGGACTTCCACAAACATCACAGTCAAAGCCAGCAGGTTCATCCTTGATTTGAATTTTTTCCATACCCTCTTCGGCATTTTCAAGTTCTTTTGCAAAGGGTTTGTAAAATTGGTCAACAACCTCAATCCATTGACGTTTTCCTTCTTCAACTTCATCAAGATCTTTTTCCATTTCAGCTGTAAATTCAGTGTTTACAATGTTAGGGAAGAACTCAACAATAAGCTTATTGACAATTTCTCCAAGCTCTGTAGGTTCAAAACGTTTTGCTGACAATCTCACATAATAACGTTTTTGAATTGTTTCTAGTGTAGGGGCATAAGTTGAGGGACGTCCCACTCCATTTTCTTCCAATGTCTTGATGAGTGTTGCTTCGGAATATCTAGCTGGTGGTTGAGTGAAATGTTGTTCTGGTTTAACATTCGCTTTTTTGACAGTTTCATTTTCTTCCATCTCTGGGAGCATATTTGATTTATCAGAATCATTGTAGATTCGCAGATAACCGTCAAATTTCACTTGTGAACCATTGGCAATAAAGATAACACCATTTTGAGACAGATTTACTTTAACAGTATCAAAAATAGCTGCGACCATTTGACTGGCAACGAAACGATTCCAGATGAGTGTGTAAAGTTTTAATTGATCTTTGTCTAGATATTTAGCAATAGCGTCTGGAGTGTTAAAAACATTTGAAGGACGAATTGCTTCGTGGGCATCTTGAGCTCCAGAGGCATTTTTAACTTTTGAACCGTGTTTACTATATTTTTCTCCAAATTGATCAGCAATATAATTGTGAGCTGCACTTTGTGCGACAGGAGAAATACGTGTTGAGTCTGTACGCATATAGGTAATTAAACCTTGATGCCCCTGGCTTCCTAACGTAAGACCTTCATAGAGTTGTTGAGCAACCATCATTGTTTTACGGGTACGAAAGTTAAGTTTATTAGCCGCGTCTTGTTGCATTGAGCTAGTTGTATAAGGAAGAGGAGCGTTTCTGCGACGTTCTTTCTTTTCAACTTTATCTACGTTAAAATCAGGACCGTCTAAACGTTCCATGACTTTGATGACATCTTCATTGGTTTTTAAAGGATGTTTTTTTCCGTCAATTCCCCAGAAGGACGCTTTGAATTTTTTAGTTCCTTTTTTAAATTCACCATCAATTGACCAATACTCTTCTGGAATAAAAGCATTAATTTCATTCTCGCGGTCAACAATTAGTTTTAAGGCAATAGATTGAACTCGACCTGCTGAGAGTCCTTTTTTGACTTTTTTCCATAGAATAGGACTAATTGAATAACCCACCAAACGGTCAAGAACTCGGCGTGCTTGTTGGGCATCAACTAGGTCCACATCAATTTGACGAGGTTCCTTAAAGGCATTTTTAACAGCATCTTTAGTGATTTCATTAAAGACCACTCGATTTTTTTCTTCAAGTGGAAGATTTAAGATATGTGCTAAGTGCCAAGAAATTGCTTCACCTTCACGGTCCGGGTCACTTGCGAGATAGACGGCTTTGGCAGCCTTTGCTTCTTTTTTGAGAGAGTTGATTAATGGGGCTTTCCCACGAATATTAATATATTGAGGTTCATAGTCATTCTCTATATCAACAGACATGGTTGATTTTTTCAAATCACGAATATGACCTACTGAAGCCACAACTTTGTAGTTTCGACCTAAATATTTTTCAATTGTTTTAGCTTTTGCTGGCGATTCTACAATAACCAGATTTTTACCTGGAGTGACTCTTTTTCGTGTTGTTTTTTTCTTTGTAGTTGTTTTTGTTTTACTTTTAGTTGAAGTTGGCATAATTTTTCCTATTTATTCTTTTTGGTATCCACTATCTTTTAGTTATTGTATCTTAATTCATAGAGGTATATATCGAATGTGGAAGTAAAATAATAGTTTAAGAGGTGTTAATGCTCTTATTTACATTAAATTCACTCTCTCATAATAAATGCTTTTCTTCAATATGTCAAGTTATTTAGTTTTCTTATAGTAGAACTTGATATTTTTTTGTACTATAAAAACCGACTTAAGTCTTGTGGTGCAAGGTGATAAAGGGTTTTTTTAATCATACAAATATTCTTCTAAGATATCTTGGGCTTGATAGATTAATTTTGCTCCTTGTTGAATTAGATGATTACAGCCATCTGAAAATCCATCTGCTATGTTTCCTGGTACAGCGAAAATATCTCTTCCTTCTTCCAGAGCGCGCTCGCAAGTAATTAAACTACCGCTTCGTAACTTTGCTTCTATCACTACTACACCATGTGAAAGTCCCGCAATGATACGATTGCGTTCAGGAAAATGATAGCGAAGTGGTTTTTCTCCGACTGAATATTCTGATAGAATTAGTTGGTTTTTAGCAAGATATTCTTGAATTTTTCGATTTTCTAAAGGATAAAAGATATCTAAGCCTGTACCGATAACTGCAATTGTAGGGATTTTATTTTTAATGGCAGAAAGATGACTTGCTGTATCAATTCCTTTAGCTAGTCCGCTGACAATCGTAAAATTTTGGTTCAACTCTGTCACAATTTTTTGAACGGCTTTAATTCCTTGTGAGCTTGCTTGTCGACTACCAACAAAAGCTAATTTAGGAGTTTTTAAGAGTCTTATATCTCCTTGATAAAATAATAGAACCGGTGGATTGTAAATTTCCTTGAGCCTTTCGGGATAAATTTCATCAAGAAGAGAAAATGAAGGGTATATTTTATACTCTTCTCTCAGTTTACTTACATCTTGATTTTTATATTGTTCAATAAAGTTGGGAATTGATTTAAGTTGTGCTACTTGTCCCATTTGTCTTAAACTTATTTTTTTATCATATCTATGAAAAAATTTTAAAAGTTTATTTACTCCTAAATTGGTCATGCCAGCTTTTTTCCAACGATATAAATCAAAATTTGTTATCATAATTCCTCCATTTTTTACTGACAGCTTTGTCAGCAATTTTAAAATTGGCTTATAATTTTCTATACGTAAAAAAGACTGACTTGTAACCAAAAAAATTACTGACAGAAATTTTGTCAGTAATTTTTATAGCTAATATGTTTTAATTTTAGGATTTAACTTCTGCAATGACTTCTATTTCAATAAGAACACTTTTAGGTAATCCTGCGACTCCAACAGCGGAACGCGCTGGGAATTCCTTATCAAAAAACTTTGAATAAATTGCATTAAACCGTGAAAAATCTTCAATATTTTTCAAGAAACATGTTGTTTTGATGACTAAGTCAAAATCAGAATGTGCTTCTTTCAAAATAGCAGAAATATTTTTCATCACCTGTTCGGTTTGAATCTCAATGCTATCTCCAACAATCTCTCCATTCAATGGATTCAACGGAATTTGGCCTGATGCATAGAGTAAACCATTGACAATTTTGCCTTGAACATAAGGACCAATAGCGGCTGGTGCATCTGATGTTGCAATAATTTTCATAGATTTCTCCTTTAATATAGCTAAAGAAATCTAGTGATTATCATTCAGCTACATCGATATCTTTTTTTAGTGCTTCAATATCAAGGTCAGCAAACAAGAATTTGCGATCTTGAACGGGGAATGATTGGTTCAATTGGTCAATTGCGCCAATTTCAACAGTACCATTATCAATAATAAAATCAAGGACATGTCCACCAAAAGTAAAATCTTCACTAATAAAATGGAGATGATAACCAGCAACACTCACACCATGAAACATTTCTGGAGTCCAAATCCCAACAATTGTTCCTTTGACGTTTTCTTCAGTGTATTCGGGTTGATTTTGTGAAACTTCTACAAATCTTGTCCCTGATTTTGCCCGTGGAATCATACGAACGTGCATTTTTGGAAACTCACCAGTTATTTTGATTGAGCGAAATAAGTTTTGCCCGTCAAAATAGCTTTCAATTCGGTCTTCTAATTCCTTATCACTGGCCGTGAATTTCTGTTTAAAAACTACCTCTGCCTGATGGGGAACAACTGCAGCATAAGGAACTTTGATGTCATCAGTTAATTCGACGATAGTTTTATCACCTTTAGCTTGGTAGGCTTTGCCGTCCAAAACAATCAATTCTCCATCAACAGAATCTAAAGTTCCAATTCCTAAATCACCATGTTTCAGAAGTTCACCAATTGTCATTGTCCCCTCGTAAAGGCCTGCCATTAAAGCTCCAAGGGTATTATATTGAAAAAGTTGTGTGATTTCTGTCATGATATTTCTCTTTTCTATCTCATTAAATTTAAATAATTTATTAATTAAATTATATCAAATTTCTAGTGATTTAAAGAGAATTGAAACTAGAAAATGGCTTAAACCAATTGGTTAGTTAGACCAAAAGTTCGTATAAACTATCATTTCCATGTAAGTTAACATAACGATTATCAAATCTTTCAATCCGATCAATCAATGAATCATAATCACTAGCATCTGAAAGTAAAATTCCAACAAGACAAGGCCCTTTACCTTTATCAGCCCTTTTGATGTACTCAAATCGGGTAATATCATCATTTGGCCCTAAAATATCACTGACAAAAGTTCGTAAGGCTCCTGGTCTTTGAGGAAAGTTAATGACAAAATAATGTTTTAGACCTTCATAAACCAAAGCTCTTTCTTCAATTTCTTGCATTCGACTAATATCATTATTTCCGCCGCTGATGATACAGACAATATTTTTACCCTTGATTTCATCTTTAATAAGTTCAAGTGCGGCGACAGATGTTGCACCTGCTGGCTCGGCGACAACTCCTAATTTTGAATACAATTCGAGTATGGTTTGAGAAATTAAACCTTCATCAACCGCAAGCAATTGTTTCACTTTGTCGTTAATAATTTGGTAAGTTTTCTGACCGACAGTCGCAACCGCAATTCCGTCAGCAAATTTATCGATGTGTTCCAAGGTGACGGGCTGACCAGCAGAGTAGGCAGCTTTCATACTTGTTGCTCCTTTTGCTTCAACTCCTATAATTTCAGTCTTTGGATAACGTTCCTTACTGTAGGCGGTAATTCCTGCAATTAAACCCCCTCCACCAATCTGTACAAAAATCTTATCTAAACTTATTCCTTGTTTTTTAGCTTGCGCAAAAATTTCTAAAGCCACTGTCCCTTGACCAGCAATTACATTTTCATCATCAAAAGGGTCTATAAATGGTTTGTCATTATCTTGAGAAAATGCTTTTGCTGCCCTGGCTGATTCATCAAAAGTATCACCAATTAAACGAATTGTTACATGTCTTTCGCCAAAAAATTTAACTTGTGAAATTTTTTGATTAGGTGTAGTAACGGGCATGAAAATTGTCGCAGAAATATTTAATTGATTTGCAGCAAAAGCAACTCCTTGTGCATGATTTCCTGCGGAGGCACAAACCACTCCTTTAGAGCGTTGCTCATCAGATAATTTACTGATAGAATAATAAGCTCCTCGTAATTTAAAAGAACGAACTTTCTGTAAGTTTTCTTCTTTTAAGTAAATATTTGCTTGATATTTATTGGAAAGGTAAGGGTCTAATTGTAAAGGTGTTTTAGTGACAACTGCTTTTAACAAGTCATAGGCATCTTCAACCTCTTTGGCACTTATCATTTATGTCATTCCTCCATAAAATGCTTTTATGTTTTTGTTCAATCAATAAGAGAAATTACTGATAGATTTTAAAGGCATCGTCATCACCAGATTGTGTGAATGGCATTGCTTTACGTAGTTCTGCCCCAATTTTTTCAATTTCAAGATTTTTAGCCGCTTCGCGATAGGCTGTTAATTTTGGACGCCCCGCTTTGAAGTCATCAACGAAATCTTGAGCAAATTTTCCAGACTGAATATCAGCCAAAACAAGCTTCATATTCTTTTTAACTTCGTCAGTAATAATCCGTGGACCAGTCACATAATCGCCAAACTCAGCAGTATTTGAGATGGATTGACGCATTTTAGTAAACCCACCTTCATACATGAGGTCAACAATCAATTTCATTTCGTGCAAAACTTCAAAGTAAGCCAATTCGCCAGCGTATCCAGCTTCTGTCAGTGTTTCAAAACCGGCTTCAACAAGTGCTGTCAAACCTCCACATAGAACAGCTTGTTCTCCAAACAAATCTTCTTCTGTTTCTTCTTTAAAGGTTGTTTCAATAATTCCCACTCGAGCACAACCAATTCCTTTGGCCCAATCCATTGCGATTTCACGCGCATGACCACTTGCATTTTGGTGTGAAACAAACAAAGCTGGTGTACCAAAACCTTCAGTATAAGTCCGACGGACAAGGTGACCTGGAGCCTTAGGTGCAACCATAAAGACGTCAACGTCTTCTGGTACTTTAATATAGCCAAAATGGATATTAAATCCGTGAGCAAAACCAAGTGCTGAACCTGCTTTCAAGTTTGGTTTGATGTCCTCTTCATAAATGGATTGTTGAAGTTCATCTGGCGCCAAAACCATAATAACATCAGCTTTAGCTACTGCTTCTCCTACTTCAAATGTTTCAAAGCCATCTTCTTTTGCTTTATCAAAAGATTTTCCGTGGCGCACACCAATGATAACGTTGTGACCAGAATCACGCAAATTCTGTGCGTGAGCATGTCCTTGTGAACCATAACCGATTACTGCAATTTGCTTTCCAGCAAGTGCTGATACTTCTACATCATCTTCATAATACATTGTAACTGCCATTTTTGTTTCCTCTATTTTTCTATTTATTTATTAACTTATTTAAATTTAGCCACGCTCGAAGCCTGCACTACCTGTCCGAGCCATATTTAGAATGCCGTAAGGGCTAACAACATCAATAAGTGCTTCGATTTTTGCTGAATCGCCCGTTAATTGAATGGTGACATTTTCCAGATTGACATCAACTACATTTACTCTAAAAGGCTCAATCATTGTAAAAATTTCTGCCCTAATGGTCGGTGGAGCTGATACTTTAATCAAGACGACTTCACGTTCTACATGAGGCAAATCTGTAATATCAGCTACTTCAATCACGTCGATTAAGCGATTTAATTGTTTAATGATTTGTTCTACTTCATCAAGATGATCAACTTCAATAACAAAAGTGGTATGAGTTAAGTCTTGACTTTCAGTAACTCCAGCGGTAATTGAAAGAATATTCACTTGCCTTCGATTGAGAACGGCGGTAAATCGATTCATAATTCCTGTTACATTATGAAGTTTTGCGATAATCATTCTACGCATTATCTACCTCCTCATTCTCATCAGTAAAACAAAGACCAATCATTTCGTCATTGTGTAATCCAGCTGGTATCATTGGTAAAACATGTTCAGATTTTGAAATTAGAACTTCAATAAGCATTGGCTCATCTTCAGTAATAATCTTTAAATCTTCAGCCAAAGTTTTTGGATTATCTAACTTAACATGTTTGATGCCATAAGCTTCGGCTAACAATTGAAAATTGGGTTCAACATCAAAAACGGATTGTGAACGTCGCTCTTGGTAGAATGATTCTTGCCATTGACGTACCATTCCCAATGAATGATTATTGATCAGAACAACTTTGATTGCAATACCGTAGCCATTAAGTAATGCTAATTCTTGATTAGTCATTTGAAAGCCACCATCGCCAACAAAAACAATGACATTTTTATTTGGTTGTGCCAGCTTTGCACCGATTGCTGCAGGAATGCCAAAGCCCATCGTTCCCATTCCCCCGGAAGTAATCAGTTGCCTTGCATTTTTATAAGGATAATATTGCGCCACCCACATTTGATGTTGGCCGACATCGGTCACAATAATTGCATCTCCTTGGGTGTATTCTCCAATTAATTTAATTGTTTCCTGTGGGCGGATATCATGGTTTTGTGGCTCATAAGTAAATGGTGCTTTCTCTTTATTTTCAATGACAGTTTTAATCCAATCATTAAAATCAGTCTTGACCTTATTTAATTGCAAAAGTCTGCTTAAAGCCACTTTCAAATCAGAAAGGATTGGAATATCGGTTTTTACAATTTTGCCAAGTTCAGCAGCGTCAATATCAATATGAGCAACGACAGCATTTTTAGCAAATTTTGCAGGATTGGATACAACTCTATCGTCAAAACGTGATCCCAAATTAATAATATAGTCAGCCTCAACTAAAGCCATATTTGCAGCGTATGAACCGTGCATTCCTGCCATTCCTAGTTGCAATTCGTGGCTGATTGGTAATGTTCCTAAGCCAAGTAATGTAGAGACGACTGGAATTTGATATTTTTCGACAAATGCTCTGAAGATATCAACTGAGCCAGAATAATTAATTCCTCCGCCAGCAATAATGACTGGTTTTTTACTGACAGAAAGTTCTGTCAGTAATTCTTGCAATTGTTTATCAGTCGCTCTTTCACTTTCATGATAATGAGGAAGATTCAAGCTTGGGTCATTAATTTCAGTGGCTTCAAGGGTGGAAACATCTTTTGGTAAATCAATTTCTACTGGTCCAGGACGTCCTGTCCTTGCCAAATAATAGGCTTCTGTAACAATTCTTGGAATATCTGCGGTTTCCCTAATTTGATAATTATATTTTGTAATTGGGGCTGTAATTCCAACAGTATCTGCTTCTTGAAAAGCATCTTTACCAATTGACTGACGTCCAACTTGACCTGTGAAAACTAACAATGGGACTGAATCAAGATAAGCGTCAGCAATTCCGGTTACTGCATTAGTCGCTCCTGGTCCAGACGTAACAACGACGACACCAACTTTACCAGACGATTTAGCGTAACCTTCGGCTTCATGCGTTGCTCCTTGCTCATGACGGGCTAAAATATGTTGAATTCCTTCAAAATTATGAATCGCATCATACAAGGGAAGCATGGCCCCACCAGGATAACCAAAAATAATTTCTACTCCAAGTTCTTTTAAGGTTTGGAGAACAAGTTGGGAACCGGAAGTAGGTTTTTCTAACTTTATTTTTTTCATTCAAGCCTTTCTATAAATCTGTAACGCAACCTTCACTAGCGGGGCGTGTAAGTTTGGCAAATTTTGCAAGGACACCACGCGTTGCTTTAGGGGCTGGTTTTTGATAATTGGCACGTCGTTTAGCAATTTCTTCATCAGAAACTTTTAAACTAATACTATTATTCACTGCATCAATTTCGATAATATCATCATCTTCAACTAAACCAATCAACCCACCTTCAACTGCTTCAGGAACGATATGCCCCACAACAAAGCCGTGTGTGCCACCAGAAAATCTTCCGTCAGTAATTAGGGCACAAGATTTTCCAAGTCCTGCTCCAATTAATGCTGAAGTTGGTTTTAACATCTCTGGCATTCCCGGACCTCCGACTGGGCCAATATTTCTAATGACCGCAACATCACCGGCATGCAATCGGCCAGACTCAATTCCATCGATAAAGTGTTGTTCTCCGTCAAAAACACGAGCAGTTCCTTTGAAAAATTCGCCTTCTTTACCAGAAATTTTTGCAACAGAACCCCCTTGGGCAAGATTACCGTACAAAATTTGTAAATGTCCAGTAGCTTTAATTGGATTTTTTAGTGGTCGCATAATATCTTGACTGTCAAAGTCCAAATCTAATGCTGTTTCAACATTTTCAGCCAAAGTTTTACCTGTGACGGTCAAACAATCACCATGAAGTTTGCCTTCTTTAAGTAGGTATTTCAAAACAGCGGGTAGGCCACCAATCTTGTGCAAATCTTCCATCATATATTTTCCGCTCGGTTTGAAATCGCCAAGAACAGGGGTAATATCTGAAATTCGTTGGAAATCATCTTGCGTAATTTCTACACCTATAGCATTTGCCATTGCAATGATATGAAGCACAGCATTGGTTGAGCCTCCAAGGACCATGACAATTGTTATGGCATTTTCAAAAGCTTCTTTGGTCATGATATCACTTGGTTTAATATCTTTTTCTAATAAATTTTTGATGGCTAAACCAATTTCATCACACTCTTCTTGTTTTTCTTGACTGACTGCTGGATTGGAAGAGGAATAAGGTAAACTCATTCCTAAAGTTTCAATAGCGGCAGCCAGGGTATTGGCAGTGTACATTCCTCCGCAAGCACCTTGTCCTGGAATGGCATTACAAATGACGCCATGATAATCTTCATCAGAAATAATTCCAGTGATTTTTTGTCCCAGAGCTTCAAAGGCCGAAACAATATTTAATTTTTCACCTTTATATTCACCATGTTCAATCGTTCCACCATAGACCATAATTGACGGACGATTTAAGCGAGCCATTCCGATAATTGACCCTGGCATATTTTTATCACAACCAGGAATGGCAACGATGGCATCATAATATTCTGCGCCAGCGTTGGTTTCGATGCTGTCAGCAATCACTTCACGACTGACCAAAGAATATCTCATGCCAAGCTTTCCGTTGGCAATTCCATCAGAAACTCCAATTGTATGAAATTGAAGTCCAATCAATCCGTCCGTTTGGTTGACAGAACTTTTGATTTTACTCCCAAGTGTTCCCAAGTGCATATTACATGGATTTCCGTCCCAATCCATGCTGACGATTCCGACCTGAGCTTTTTTGAAGTCCTCATCTTTAAAACCAATGCCGTAGTACATCGCTTGAGTCGCTGGCTGTGTTGGATCTTGAGTCAATGTCTTAGAATATTTATTAAGTTCCACTGATTCAACTTTTCCGTTATATTTGAATTCCATATGTTATCTTTTTGACCTCCCCGTAAATTTACATAGAGCTATTTTATCACTAAAAAAATGAAAATACAATAATTTGTCAGAATATTCTATATAGTCTATAAAATACTTTTGCTTTCCTTTCTCAGTTAGCAGGAATTACAAAATATTTCTGCTCAAAACGGTGAACTTCTACTTTTTCTTGATAAAAATCAGTAAGTATCTTTTCATTTAATAAGTTTTCTTTTTTCCCTGATTGAACCACTTTTCCTTCTCTTAAAAGTAAAAGGTGAGTAAAAATATCAGTGATTTCATCGGGATGATGAGAAATATAAATGAGTGTTGGTGCGGTTTTTAATTGATTAATCTGCTGCAGTTGCTTTAATAATTTTTCTTTAGCAAATAAATCTAAACCGTTCGTTGCTTCGTCCAAAATTAAAAGCTCAGGCTTTAAAATTAAGCTCCTAGCAATAAGAAGAACTTGCTTTTCCCCTTGAGAAAGGCTGGCATAATTTCGGCCAATAAGTGATTTTGCGCCCATTTGTCTTAAAAGCTGACGTGCCTCATCAAGTTCCTGATCTGTGTAAGGTTTATAGAGCATGCTCGAATTAAATTTCCCAGTATAAACAAGGTTTTCAGCCTTAATATTTGGTTGAAATCTTTCAGCAATAAATGAGCCAACTACGCTGATTCTTTTTCTCAACTTTGGAATCTCTCCATTTCCAAATTGAGTATTTAAAACAGTGATTTCGCCAGAAGTTTTCCATTCTTCTGCTAAAATCAATTTCAAAAGACTTGATTTTCCAGAGCCGTTGAGGCCCAGAATAACCCAATTTTCGCCGGGATTTACTTTCCAAGTAATATCTTTAAGAATTTCTTTTTTATTTCGAGTAAGATTTACATTCTTTAAATTAATAATTGTCATTTTAGGCTCGCTCTTATTGATTTTTTTGTTCGTAAGCTGAGATTGCTTCTTCATATTGCAAAGTTATTCCAATATCATCTAAGCCATTAATTAATTTGTCTTTCCAAATGGGGTCAATCTCAAAATGAAAGTCACCAAGGCTTGTGATGATTAGCTGACGGGGTAAATCAATTGTAATTTCTTCTTGACTTGACAGTTTTGTCAGTTGATTTAGAACTTCTCTTGGTTGTTTAATTGGCAACAGGCCATTTTTTAAAGCATTATTATAAAAAATATCTGAGTAAGAGCCAGCAATAATTGCCCGAAATCCGTAATCTGATAAGGCCCACGCCGCATGTTCTCTTGAAGAACCCGAACCAAAATTATCTCCTGAAATTAACACAGAAGCTTTTTTGTATTTTGGAGCATTCAAAATAAAATCAGGATTCTCATCGTAATCTTTGAGATAACGCCATTCATAAAATAAATTTTTCCCAAAGCCCTTTTTGTCGATTGCTTTCAAAAATTGTTTAGGAATAATTTGGTCTGTGTCAATATTATCGTTCATGACTGGAACACTTGTCCCTTTGTAAATCGTGAATTTTTCCATCTTTTTTTTCTTTCTACAGACTAATCTGTTACGAGCGTTCTAACATCTACAAATTTACCAGCGATTGCGGCGGCAGCAGCCATAGCTGGAGAGCACAGGTGCGTTCTTGCATTATGTCCTTGACGACCTTCAAAATTTCGATTAGAGGTTGAAGCACAATGAACGTATTCTGGAATTTGGTCAGGATTCATTCCAAGACAGGCTGAGCAACCCGGTTCCCGCCATTCAAAACCAGCTTCTTTAAAAATTTTATCAAGCCCTTGTGCTTCAGCCGCTTCTTTCACAGGTCTGCTTCCAGGGACGACAATTCCTGTCAGTCCATCAGCAATATGTCTGTCTCCAATAATTTTTGCAGCTTCTTCTAAATCACCAAGTCTAGCATTCGTACAAGAACCAATGAAAATATAGCCTAAATCTATGTCAGAAGCGGTTTGGCCTGGCTTTAAATCCATGTACTGATAAGCACGTTCATAGTTCAAATCATTGTTAATTTCCGGAAACTTTTCGCCAAATTCTAGGCCCATTCCGGGATTTGTTCCCCATGTCACCATTGGTTTCAACTGGCTGACATCAAGACTTAAAATCTTATCGTATTGTGCATCAGAATCACTGACAAGTTTTTCCCATTTACTGACAGCTTCATCAAAGTTTTTAGGTGCATGTTCACGCCCTTTGACATAGTCATAAGTTTTTTCATCAGGATTCATCAGGCCAATTTTTGCCCCAAATTCAATTGACATGTTACAGATTGTCATCCGTTCTTCCATGCTTAAATCACTGATAGCATCCCCACTATATTCAACCGCATAACCTACACCTGCATCCACACCATATTTAGCAATTAATGCGAGGATAAAGTCTTTGCTATAAATTCCTTTTTGTGGATGACCTTGAAATTCAATTTTCATACGCTTGGGTTTAACTTGCCAAATGGTTTGAGTTGCAAGAACATGTTCAACTTCACTTGTACCAATTCCAAAAGCAATTGCACCAAATGCTCCATTTGTTGCGGTATGACTATCGCCACAAACAATTGTTTTCCCCGGTTGAGTTCTGCCAGATTCAGGTGCTACCATGTGAACAATTCCTTGTCCTTTTCCACCATGAGTCTCCGCTGGAACATCAAATTCTTTGACATTTTTAGTAAAAGTATCAATTTGTTTTTTAGAAATCAAATCTTGAATATTAAAAATATCTTGTGTTGGAACATTGTGGTCAAGAGTTCCGTATGTCAAATCTTTTCTCCGAACACGACGTCCTGCTTCACGTAAGCCCTGAAATGCTTGCGGACTCGTAACCTCATGAATAACATGAAGGTCAATATAAAGCAGTTGAGGTTCTCCCTCATTTCCAGCAATCACATGCTGATCCCAAAGTTTATCAAATATTGTTTTACCTGACATTTTTTTATTTCCTTTTTTAAAAATTTATTCTGACAAATTCTGTCAGTAATTTTGTACTTTTTGTCAGTAATATTTACTGACAAAATTATCAAATTTGTTAACGGTTCTTTTGTCTGCAACTAAAATATTCATTGCTCAATCGCATTTTACTGACAATTTTTCAGGATTGCTTCTGTCATTTCTTTAGTTGTTGCAGTCCCACCTAAATCTTTAGTCAAAATTCCGTCAGTAAAAGTTTGGGTTACGGCTTTCTCAATCATCGCAGCCCCCTCTTCTTGCCCAAAAGATTCTCTTAGCATCATGGCAATTGATAGAATCATCGAAACAGGGTTCGCAATTCCTTTTCCTGCAATATCTGGTGCCGAACCATGAATTGGCTCATAGAGTGCTAAACCGTTAAATCCATGCGAACTCGAAGGCATCACTCCTAAGCTACCGGCCAAACTACTTGCTTCATCAGAGAGAATATCACCAAATAGATTTTCAGTGACTATCACATCAAATTGTTGCGGATTAGTAATCAGTAACATCGCACAAGAATCGACCAATTGGTGCTCTAATCGTACATCAGGATATTCGTCAGCAATTTCATCAGCCATTTTTCGCCATAATTTAGAAGTTGCAAGGACATTTTGTTTATCAACCGAAGTCAGTAATTTTCTGGGTCGACTTTGAGCACTTTTGAAAGCAAAATGAAGAATTCTTCTTATTTCATCAGCAGAATAATCATTGACATCTCGTGCTTTATCATCTGCCAATTCATGTTGACCGAAATAGATTCCCCCTGTCAGTTCGCGAATCACTAGGAAATCAACATTTTCAACATTTCGGATGGGAGAAAGTTTTTTTAAAGCCGGATAAATTTTTAATGGACGAACATTAGCATACAGTCCTAATTTTTTCCGTAAAGCAAGCAGCCCTTGTTCTGGTCTAACTTTTGCATTGTTGTATTTAGGATGACCAATTGCAGCGAGCAAGATTGCGTCAGCATTTTTAACTGCTTGCAAAGTTTCTTCTGGTAAAGGATGACCATGCTTATCAATTGCAATTCCTCCAAAATCTTTGGCTTCTAATTCATACTCAAAATCAATTTTTTTACTGACAGCTTTTAAAATACTTAAACCAGCTGACATAATTTCTGGTCCAATTCCGTCTCCTGCAAGTGTCACAATTTTTTTAGACAATATTTTTCACCTTAAATTCCATCATGAGCTGAAATTTGTTCAACCTTTCCTTGTAAATTTTCTTTTTGAACTAAAACATTAGCATTCATGTAAGCAATGGCGCTTCCTTTCAATACATCATAATCAACACCTTTAGCATTAAATATAGTGCCTGTAGATAAATTTTCAACAGAAACCAAAGTCGTTGCTTGTGCATCAATTCCATCAGTTACAGCATCAACTGAATAAGAGATTAATTTTAGTTGATGATTAAAGACTTTATCAATGGCTTTAAAAATTGCATCCACTGAACCTGCCCCCTCTCCTTGACTAACATAAATTTCCTCTTCTTGATTTTTTAGTTGCACCAATGCCTTGTGGCCATCAATTTGAACATTATCAAGTATAAAGCCAGCTAGATTTTTTACCGTTTCTCCTGTAAATAAGGCATGAATATCTGCGTCAGTAATTTCTTTTTTCTTGTCAGCTAATTTTTTAAATTTTTCAAATAAAATTGCAAGACTTTCATCGTCATAAGCAATATTAAGTTCCGTCAATTTTTCACTAAAAGCATGACGACCAGAAAGTTTACCTAAAGGCAACGAATTATGCTTTATTCCGACAAGTTCTGGTGTAATAATTTCATAAGTTTCAGCATTTTTAAGGACACCATCTTGATGAATTCCTGATTCGTGTGCAAAAGCATTAGCACCAACAATTGCTTTATTTTTTGGAATAGCAATTCCTGAAAATTGTGAAATTAGTTCTGCCGTTGCAGCAGTTTCTGAAAGTTTTAAAGGACTTTGTGCCTGATAAAAATCTTTACGAATATGTAGTGCCACAGAAATTTCTTCAAGAGCAGCATTCCCAGCTCGCTCTCCAATGCCGTTGACAGTCCCTTCAACTCTCCCAGCCCCAGCTTTAATTGCAGCTAATGAATTAGCTACAGCCATTCCTAAATCATCATGACAATGTGGACTAAAAATAATTTCTCGGTCAGACTTAGTATTATCAATCAAAAATTTAAAAATTTTTCCATATTCTTCTGGCGTCGTATAACCGACAGTGTCAGGAATATTAATATAAGTTGCTCCAGCATCGACAGCCGTTTGAACAGCCTCCAAAAGAAAATTCAACTCTGTTCTTGTTGCATCCTCTGGAGAAAACTCAACAACCTCGACCCGTTCACGTGCGTATCTCACACATTTATCAATATTTTTCAAAACTTCTTCGGGACTGATTTTAAGTTTATATTTCATGTGAATAGGTGAAGTGGCAATGAAAACATGAATTTGCGGATATTTAGCCCCCTTTACCGCTTCAACCGCTTTATCGATATCTGAGATAACACAACGAGCTAATGCAGTAACAGCCGTATCATTCAAAGAATCAGCAATTTGCTTTACTGCTTCAAAACTATCTGGACTTGCCGCAGGAAAACCAGCCTCTATGACAGAAATCCCCCATTTTTCCAGTTGTTTAGCAATCGTTACTTTTTCTGAAATGGAGAAACTAACGCCCGGTGTCTGTTCGCCATCTCTCAAACTTGTGTCAAAGAATTCAATTTTTCGCATAATATTACCTCTATTTTTTATTAAGAAACAAAAAAGACGCCCGTGAGGACGTCTCTCGGTCCTCGAAATGACTATCGCCAAACAGGACCCACATATTTTAGCCACAAAAGCTAATGTAGGTCCACCTTGATCAACAACAATGAAAATTGTGTGTATGTCATTTCAAGTTCCTCTTTTTTTGTTAATTTACATTATAATACTCTTAATATTTTAAATTGTCAATAAAATAATAATATTTAATGCATTTATTTGTATTAACAAGAATTTAACAACAAATAGATTACAACTTCTCCCTTTAACATTCAATTAAATCCACAATAATTAAGCTTGTTAGAAAATATACAAGCAATTTTGTTGCTTTAGGTAGACAAAAAATGATTAAATTATAATGGATTCTAATGTACTAATAAGATTAAGGAGAAATTATGACTCAAGATTATCGAGTTTTATTATATTACCAATATGTCCCGATTGAAGATGGAGAAACTTTTGCCCAAAAACACCTCGCAGACTGTAAAGAATTAGGTTTAAAAGGACGCATCTTAGTTGCTGACGAAGGAATTAACGGAACTGTTTCTGGTACTATCGAGCAAACAAATGCCTACATGGAATTGATGAAAAATGACCCTCGCTTTAGCTCAACAATTTTCAAAATTGATGAAGCCGAGCAAAATGCTTTTAAGAAAATGCATGTTCGTTATCGCCCTGAATTAGTCAATTTAAGTTTAGAAGATGACGTCAATCCCTTGGAACTTACTGGGGCTTATCTTGATCCAAAAGAGTTTCGTGAGGCCATGCTTGATGAAAATACAGTAGTAATTGATGCACGAAATGATTATGAATTTGACTTAGGACATTTTCGTGGCGCCATTCGTCCAGAAATAAGAAGTTTTAGAGAACTCCCTCAGTGGATTCGAGATAACAAAGAACAATTCATGGAAAAGCGTGTTTTAACCTACTGTACCGGTGGAATACGTTGTGAAAAATTTTCAGGATGGCTCGTTCGTGAAGGCTTCAAAGATGTTGGTCAACTTCACGGAGGAATTGCCACATACGGAAAAGACCCAGAAGTTCAAGGAGATCTCTGGGACGGACAAATGTATGTTTTTGATAGCCGAATCGCAGTTCCAATCAACCAAAAAGAACATGTCATTGTCGGACGTGATTGGTTTGATGGAAGCCCATGTGAACGTTACATCAATTGCGGAAATCCAGAATGTAATAGACAAATGTTAGCTTCAGAGGAAAACGAAGCAAAATATCTTGGTGCTTGTTCACATGAATGTCGAGTTCATCCCAATAACCGTTACATCAAAGCCCACCAACTATCAAATCAAGAAGTTCAAGAACGTCTTGCACTACTTGAGAAAGATTTAGCATCATAAAATAAAAAGTCTATTATTCTTTAATAGACTTTTTATTTTTATCAATTTTCATCCCACTAAAAGTTGCTAGTTCGTGAAAACCAGCTTTTTTAATTAAAGTTCTTGCTTTAGGAATTGAAAGCCAATCGCGCTTTGCTATATGACTATCCGTTCCTAAAGTTATTAATTTTCCACCTAATTTTTTAAAATTAATCAATAAATCACTATAAAATTGTTCAGTTTTCGGATCATCAAACAATCTAGTATTTATTTCTAATGCTTTTTCTTTTGAAGCTAAAGCCCGCAAGATTTCAAATAAAATCTCCCGATTCTCTGCAAACTTTATTGATTTATCCGTGTAAGGCCCATATCTAGCAACATAATCTAAATGACCAAATGAATTATAAGTCTCAAAATTTTGAACAACATCTAAACAAGCTAAAAGATATTCTCTTTGTGCTTCTTCTTTTGTTTTCTGTAGATAAAATTCTGTTCCGTCATAAACTTCAATATCTCCAATTTCATGAACAGAGGCAATCACAAAATCAAAAGGAGCCGAATCAATAAACTGATTAATTTCTGATTTAAAACGTAAATCAATTCCCATTTCCAAGCCAATTTTTATTTTAATTTTATCTTTAAATTCCGCTTGCAATTGATTAATTTCTTGAAAATACTCAGGTAGATTTAGTGAAAAATCCATTCCTGGAAAATAAAAATCTCGATGTTCTGTAAAACAAATTTCTTCTAAACCATGTGCTATAGCTTCTATCACATGGTTTCTAGGAAGCTCCTCGCTATCAGCCGAAAAATGAGAGTGGAAATGATAATCTAATTTTTTCATTTAATCTGCCGTCCTTGTATGAAATTCCTTCTTATTTCCTTCTAGCTGATGCCGTTCTTTTGCTTTTTGCCGTACTTCTTCTAGAGAAATACCTTGCTGATTCATTAATACAAACAAATGATAAAGTAAATCATCAATTTCTCCTAAAAGTTCTACTTTATCCGAATTTTTACTAGCAATGATTACTTCGCTTGCTTCTTCACCAACCTTTTTTAACACTTTATCAATGCCCTCTCCAAGCAAATAATTCGTATAAGATTTTTCGACTGGATGTAACTTTCGGTTGATGATTTGCTTCTCCAACTCACTAAAAATATCAGAGTCATCAAAAGGAATAAGTTCATCATAAAAACAAGAGTAAGCACCAGTATGGCAAGCATTACCAATTTGTTCAACAAAAACCAATAAAGTATCTTGGTCGCAATCCAAACGCATTCCTTTTATTTTTTGAAAATGCCCTGATTCTTCTCCTTTGTGCCAAAGTTTTTGTCGTGAACGTGACCAAAACCAAGTTTCACCAGTTTCAAGCATTTTCTCAAAAGCCACTTCATTTGTATAGGCAAGCATTAATACTTGATTTGTTTGATAATCTTGAACAATAACAGGAATAAGTTCCTGCTTATGAAAATCTGGTCTCATAATGTCTCCTTCTTAATAATTCTTGCTGAAATATTATTTTTTATAAGTTCGTCTTTAACTTCATCAACTGTTGCTTCGCCATAATGAAATAATGAAGCAACAAGGGCAGCATCGCTTCTTGTTTTTTGAAAAACTTCAACAATGTCCGAAATCTTCCCACAACCGCCACTTGCTACAACAGGAATATTAACAGCAGTACAAACGACATTCAGCATTTCCAAATCGTAGCCTGTCTTTGTTCCATCCTTATCCATTGAGGTTAGTAAAATTTCACCTGCTCCTAATCTTTCACACTTTTTAGCCCAATCAACTAAGTCAAGACCTGCAATTTCACGCCCACCTTTGATATAGACATCATATCCCCTATGATCTGCTCGTTTTTTAGCATCAATAGCAACAACAACACATTGAACGCCAAATTCGTTAGCCGCTTGACGAATAAGTTCAGGATTTTCAATTGCAGCTGAGTTGACGGATACTTTATCAGCTCCTCTAGCAAGAATTCTTCTAAAATCGTCAATTGAACGAATTCCTCCACCAACGGTTAATGGAATTGAAAGTTCACGCGCCGCCCGACCAATTAATTCACCAATAATTTCACGTTCTTCAAAAGATGCCGTAATATCAAGAAAAACAATTTCATCTGCACACTGTTCTTCATATATTTTGGCCAATTCTACTGGATCACCTATTTCTCTTAAACCCACAAAATTAATTCCTTTAACAACCTTACCATTTTTAATATCAAGACAAGGGATGATTCTTTTAGTTAGCATTCCTGAACTCCTTTTCAAGATTAATTTTTCCCTCATAGTAAGCTTTCCCAACAATAATCCCATAGAAGTCAGAACGAGTTGCACTTTGAATATCAGAACTATCCTTTACACCTCCAGAAATAATCACGTTTAGAGAACATTCCTTTGAAATTTCGTCATAAAGTTTAAAATTTGGACCTGTCAGTGTTCCGTCTTTGGAGATATCAGTAATAATAGTGGTTTTAACCCCGATTCTCTCTAATTTTTTTAAAAATGACAGGTAAGGAAGACTTGTTTTTTCTAACCAACCACTTGTTGATACAAAACCCTCTCTAATATCAACTCCAACAACGATTCTGCTTGGACCATATTTAATTAATAATTCCTTAAGAAAATCAGGCTTTTCTACCGCTGCGGTTCCTAAAATCACTCGTTCCACACCAATTTGTTCAAGATACATTCTAACTGTATCGAAATCTCTAATTCCACCACCAATTTCGATTTTCAATCTTGTTTCATCTTTTATTTTTCGCACAAGCTCTAAATTGTGAGTTTGTCCTATCTTAGCACCATCTAAATCAACCAAATGCAGGTCAGTCGCTCCCATTCTTTCAAATTTTTGAGCAATTTCAAGCGGATTTTTTGAATAGACTGTTTTCTTATCATAATCTCCTTTGTAGAGACGCACGGCTTCACCATTTTGCAAATCAATTGCTGGAATAATCTTCATTTAAATTTCCTCCAAGAATGCTTTTAGTATCTTTCTGCCAATTTCTCCACTCTTTTCAGGGTGAAATTGACAGCCGATCACATTATTTTTTCCAACAATTGCCGGAATTTTTACTTCGCCATAAGTGGTGTAGGCAATGAGTTCATCATCAGGACAGATCGCCTGATAAGAATGGACAAAATAGACCTCATCATTATCAGACAAATAATGAGTTGTTGGACTGGTTTTAGCCAGGTTTAATTGATTCCATCCCATATGCGGAATTTTCTCATTAGTTTTGATTGGAATTACCTCTCCCTTTAAAAGTCCAAGACCTTGTCTTTCCTCTATCTCGTATCCTTTTTCAAAAAGCACTTGCATCCCTAAACAAATTCCCAATATTGGTATTCCAGCAGCAGCTCGTTCTTGTATAAGTTCAATCAAATTAAACTTTTTTAGATTATTCATTGCTGTAGGAAAGGCCCCAACTCCTGGAAGAATAAGTGCATCTGCTTTATGAATTTCCTCTAAATCTCTTGAAATCACTGTTTCTTGTCCCAATCGTAAAAATGCGGCCTGTACACTTTGAAGATTTCCGATATTGTAGTCAATGATAACAATCATTTATAGTAATCCTTTCGATGACGGAATTAAATTAGCTTTCGATTCATCAATACTTACAGCTTGTTTTAGCGCTCTCGCTGTAGATTTAAACATGCCTTCAATAATATGATGCGTATTTTGCCCATAATGTTCGTTCAGATGTAACGTAATCCCAGCATTAAAAGAAAGAGCACGAAAAAATTCTTCAGTCATTTCTGTATCATAACCACCAAGTTTTTGATTTCCTGATAAATCAGCATTAAATACCAAATAAGGTCGTCCACTAATATCTAAATCACAAGTCACCAAAGCTTCATCCATTGGAATGGTAAAACTCCCATAACGTTGAATACCGAGCTTATTACCTAATGCTTCGCTGATACATTTGCCAAGAGCAATCGCAACATCTTCAATGAGATGGTGGGGGTCCATCCCTACTGTTTCATGATCCCCATGTCCTATGATTTTTAAGTCAAAATCGCTGTGAAAGGTGAGAAGTGTCAGCATGTGGTCGAGAAAACCAATACCTGTACTAATGTCCGCTTGACCTGTGCCGTCAAGATTGATGGAAAGTTCAATTTGTGTTTCTTTGGTATTACGCGTGATGTGTGATATGCGTGTCATAACAGATTCTCCTTAGTTTTTTTAAATATCAAATGATGTAATCGTGCGACTGGATACAGCGTTTGGTCTTTCGCTACTTTTTGCTCTAACTTAAGCATGGGTTGATACCAGTTGTCTGTTTCTTTGATTTCTGCGTTTTGTGAAATACCGTAAAAATGACGAATTCCAAATTTTTCTTGGAGTTTCAGTTTGTAATTTGCCACAAAATCTGTCAGCCAATCATCGTCATAAACTAGGATATTGCCGTGGTTGTGAGAAGCGACAACTTCATTTTCATAAACATCAAGCGCTGCCTGCGGATTATCACGTCCTGCTGCCATTTCTATCATGCTACCGTACTTGCTGTGCTTGACAATAGAAAGCGTGCCGCCGTCTGTCAAAAGTGGTAAGAGCAATTCCAACACGACTTTTCGGTCGGGGACGTATTCTAGAACATTGTGAATGAGAATCACGTCGTAATGCTCATTTTTAACAGTTTCTGCAAAGTCGTCAAAAGTTCCTGTCAACTGACGAAAAGTTTGGTCAGACATCATCTCTAGTTTTTCTACGTCAGGCTCATAGCCCGTGACTTCAAATCCCTGTTCCATCAAAAATGTTTCCGTCCGTCCAAATCCAGAGCCGAAACTCAGAATTTTTGAATCTTTTGTCAAATTTGGTAGGAGCTGTGGAAAAAGTAAGTCATAGAACATCCGACCCCATGGTTTTTTAAAAACTTCTGCGTAATAATTTTCTTGTCTTATCATGTTTTTCTCCCTACTATTTTTCTTATTCAATATTTTAAAATCCATGTGGCTCCTCACGCCTTGACCAATAAATTTTTAAAATCTTGTCTCAAGTATTACATTTCATCAAATCTCACAGAAATTGAGTTAGCATGAGCCGTCAACCCTTCTGATTTAGCAAATGTCTCAACATCCTCTTTAAAGTCGGCCAAAACTTCTTTAGGATAATAGCTATAAGTTGAATATTTTATGAAATTATAGACACCCAAACCAGAGTAAAATTTGGCTGTTCCTCCAGTTGGTAAGACATGATTGCTTCCTGACATATAGTCGCCTAGTGGTTCTGGCGTATACTCTCCAAGAAAAATTGAGCCAGCATTTTTGATTTTTGGAAGTTGGGTTAAAGGTTCACTAGTCAAAACTTCTAAATGTTCTGGAGCCAGCTGATTGGAAACATCAAAGGCTTCATCAATATTTTTTACAACAATGGCTCCACCGTAATTCCTGATGGAACTTTCAATGATTTCACGACGTTCCAAATTTTGAACTTGTCTATTTAATTCCTCATCTACTTCTTGAACAAGTTTTTCAGAAGTCGTCACTAGAATCGCTGACGCAAGTTTATCATGTTCTGCTTGCGCCATTAAATCAGCAGCGATATATTTTGGATTGGCAGTTTTGTCAGCAATAACTAGAACTTCTGACGGACCGGCTATCATATCAATATCTACCACCCCATAACAGATTTTCTTAGCTGTAGCCACAAAAATATTTCCGGGTCCAACAATCTTATCAACTTTGGGAATAGATTCTGTCCCATACGCAACGGCGGCAACACCTTGTGCTCCACCCACTTTATAGATTGTTTCTATTCCACAAACTTCAGCAGCTGCTAAAATATTTGGATTTACTTTTCCATCAGCTTTAACTGGGGTAATCATAATAATTTCTTTGACGCCTGCTAAAAGCGCTGGAACAGCATTCATAATGACTGTTGAGGGATATGCAGCCGTTCCTCCGGGAACATAGAGAGCAACACGTTCCAGAGGACGCGCAATTTGTCCCATGATAACACCATTTTCCTTAAAAATATTCCATGAATTTCCCAGTTGGTGCTTATGAAATTCTTCGATTTGTGATTTGGTGCGTCTAAGAATTCTAAAATAATCCTCATCAATTTGTTCTAGTCCTGTTTCACGTTCCATGGGCGTGACGAGTAAATTACTAGTATTCACATCATAACCATCGAACTTTTTAGCATAGTTAAATAAGGCAGTATCTCCACTTTTTTGAATGTCTTCTACAATCTGTTGAACAGTTTTATTAACTTCTTTTGATACTTCTGTTTTTCGACCTTGAAATTTTTTGGAAATTTCTTCAAGCTTTCCTTGATAATCAATTTGTTTGAGCATCTTCTAACCTCTCCACCATTTCTATAATTTTATCTTTTTTAAATTTGAAACTAGATTTATTGACAATCATCCGTGTTGAAATGTCACTGATTTTTTCAATGACCTCTAAACCATTTGCAGATAAAGTATTTCCTGTTTCGACAATGTCAACAATTGCATCAGCTAAACCGACAACTGGTCCAAGCTCAACAGAACCTTCCAACTTGATAATTTCAATATCTTCTTGCTTTTGAGCAAAATATTTTTTTGTCACTCTTGGATATTTTGAAGCAATTCGTTTACGTCTTTGAAAATTTTTATTTGAAAAGTCAGGATAGGAAGCAAGGGCAAAAATACACTGCCCAATTTTTAAATCCAATAATTCATAATAATCATCAAAATCATTTTCATCAAGCGTATCTCTACCAACAAAGCCAACATCAACAATTCCATGTTCTAAAAAAGTAATGACATCATTAGCTTTTCCAAAAATGATTTGTAAATCATCTTTCGTTTTAATTTGTAATTCACGTCCTAGATTTAGAATTGGTTCAACATCATAGTTCGCATTTTCCAATAAATTGGTGACTTGTTTTTGGATTCGTCCTTTAGTTATGGCAATTTTAATCATTGTCTTCCTCCAATTCTTGTCTTTCCAGTGCCTTTAAAATAGTATCCATATGACAACAAAAACCAATGGCAACCGCCTCTTTTTGAAAATTACTTAATAGCTGGTCATATCTTCCTCCTGATAAAATAGGTTGATTAGCTGCTGAACTGTAAGCTTTAAACATTAAATCAGTATAATAATCCATTTTAGGAACCATTCCCAAATCAATGATAATCGGTTTAATCATTGAAAGTTTTTCTGAAAACTCTTTGAGCTGATCAAAGGAAGAAATGAGCACATCATCTTTTGTATTTGTCACTAAATTTTCCAACCTTGATAACTCATTAGTAATAAATATTTCTTTCAAAAGTCCTCTTAATTCCTTAGAAAAATTATTTTTTTCGATAAAAGCATTGAGGCCACTCAAATCTTTCTTGAGTAAAAGTTCTGTAAGTAACTCTGTTGAACCATTAGCTAACTGACATAAACGTTGAAAAAATTTTGCTGAGCCTATTTCAAAGACCGTTTTATTCAAACCTAACTGTTCAATCACTTGAAGGGCTAAACTAAGAATTTCTAATTCTGACTTATCGGCTGATTCACCAAAAAGTTCAATACCAATCTGATAATTTTCCGTTGAACGACCTTTATGCCGTTTTTCTTTTCTAAATATTTTTCCAAAATATGAATAACGGGCACTAGTAGAATCCTTGATTTGCGAATAGAGTCTAACTAAAGGAAGTGTAAAATCATAACGAAGTGTAATTGATTGTCCCTCATGATTGATAAACTGAAACATTTTTTCTTGATTAAAAGTTTTTCCATTACTTTCAAGTGCTGTATAGAGTTGTGTATATTCAAAGCTTGGGGGCATGACTTCCTGATAATTTTTCAAGCTAAATAATTTTCTTAAACGCCCTTCTATCTGCCGTAGACTTTTAACTTGATTCAAGGTCATTTCTGCCGATTCTTCAGGAAGCAGATAATTTATTTTTTCCATTCGTCAATTTCCTCATTCTTTTTTAAATAGCTTTTTAAAAATTCAATCACTTTGTTCATTTCTTTATTAGTTCCAATAGTTATCCGTAACCAATCATCAATCCGTGGTTGATTCCAATGCCTGACAATAATTTTTGCCTCATAAAGCGCCTTAAAAAGTTGTTCTGCTTTTACTTTTGGATGATGAACAAAAACAAAGTTAGCCTTTGAATCAGTCACTTCAAATCCTAAATTAACCAGATTATCTTTAAAAACTTCTCTTGTCTTAATGATTTTCTGAATGTTTTTTTGAAAATAATGTTCATCCATTAAACTTGCTTCTCCAATAATTTGTGCCAAACTATCAATTGGATAGGAATTAAATGAATTTTTCACATCATACAAATGAGAAATTGCTTCAGCAGAGCCATAAGCTACACCCAAACGAATTCCTGCCAAACTCCGTGATTTAGAAAAAGTTTGAACCACTACTAAATTATCGTATTTTTTAAGCAAAGGAAGACATGTTTCACCGCCAAAATCAATATAGGCTTCATCAATCAAGACAATTGAGTTTTGATTTTTTTTCAGAATTTCTTCTATATCTTTAAGATTTAGCGCCAAAGCCGTTGGAGCATTAGGATTTGCAATCACAATTCCACCATTTTCAATACAATAATCTTTTATTGAAACTTTAAAATCATCATCCACAGGAACTTTTTGAAAGGGAATTCGATAGAGTTCGCAATAAATAGGGTAAAAAGAATAAGTAATGTCAGGCATTAATAAAGGGCTTTGACTATTAAAAAAAGTCAGAAAACTAAGTGACAAAACTTCGTCAGAGCCATTTCCAATAAAAACCTGTTCAACTTCTAAATGATGATATTCGGCCAATTTTTTTCTTAAACTTTTCGCGTCAGTACTTGGGTAAAGACGCAAATTTTTTGTCTTATAACGTTCATTAAATAATTGAGCTACACTAGTGGGCGGATATGGATTTTCGTTAGTGTTTAATTTG
The DNA here is from genome assembly GCF_041026685.1 of Lactococcus sp. AK05. NCBI lineage: Bacteria > Bacillati > Bacillota > Bacilli > Lactobacillales > Streptococcaceae > Lactococcus > Lactococcus sp. AK05. Next base: position 758,818 of record NZ_JBFTEI010000001.1, on the reverse strand, counting down.
ATCATGTCAGTAAGTTCAGGTTGTTCACCTGCAATATAGGGACTTACTGACCGAAGATTATTTTGCCAACTCATAGATTTCTCCTTTCGAGAATAGAAAGATAATATAAAAAAACGCCTAAAAGCACTTGGCTTAAAGGACGGTTTAATCGTGGTTCCACCTTAATTTATCACTTTTTCACAAAAGTGACCTCGGTAAGTTATAACAACTTAGCATTAACGCAGCTAACGCTCACATAATAATGTGAGTAAGATAGCGATGAGTGTGGTTCATCCCATTATCAGACCTTTTCTCAGCAACAAGGCTCTCTCAACTGATACCTAAGACTACTCTTTCATCTCTTGTTTGTCAATTCTCAATTATCTGAATTATAATACTAATATTTTTAAAAGTCAACATTTATTTTAACGAAATATCTGTTTTGTTATACAGTAAGAATATTATCTGATTTTCCACTATAAAAAAATAGTAAGAATAACTCTTACTATTTTCTATATATTATTCAAAATAACTGTTTTAGACTAATATAACCAAATTCCTTTTAATAAAAATACTAACGAGTTAACTAGAAAATAAATACCAATACCTAATATAAATAGTGATATGATAATCCTAGTCGCGTTACTTAATTTTTTTCTTCGATTGTTTTTATCTAAATAATCGCTAACTCTTTTAATCACTTTTTCATAGACATTAAACATTAATGATACTATTAAAGTATATAAGGGAAACTGTCCCAATAACATCCAAATTGTCAGACATAATATCGTTAATGAAATGTTTCCTTCTTTCGCACTTATCGCAACAACTGCCCAAAAAGTCGGATCCGACATAGCCCAAAACCCAAAAATAAAACCCGCGAGTGGCATACTTCTTTTTGCAAATTGTACAAATTTTGATTCCTTCTTATCATCTATCTTCTCTTTATTATCTTTCATGAAAGTTGATCTTATAAACCAAGCTATACAGACGATAGATATCAAAAATCCTATAAGTACATAATCTATATCTGGAATATGATTCAATATACTTGTAAAGTAATTCAATCCGATACTGGTTCCGAACGAAAATATTAATCCAAAAATAATCGTTGAGAGTAAAGCCATTAAAGAGAATAAATAGACTTGTTTTTTCTTTATTCCATGTGCCATTGCCGCCATTATAACAATCGCTCCCATTGGATCAAATCCGCCGAAACCCAACAAAATCGTTGATAATACTAGTTTCATCTATCACAACCCCCATGTCTGCTTCTGCGCAACAACATTTTAAAGATTTCAATTTCCATAATGCTTTCTCCACTTTTACTTGAGCTTCTTTTATTATAACATACTGTGTCAAATAGATTACGCAAAACATTAAATTATCTACTTCTGAAGTGCAAGCAGAAAAGCTAGAAAATAAGAATTTCCTTATTATTGTCTATTTTCTAAATTGAATAGATTTCATATTAAAAAAGAACCTACAGTAGATTCTTTTTGTATTATTAGTACTTAGCCTTTTTTAATTAGTACAATATTAAAGCTGAAATAATTACTAATCCTCCGATTAAGTATTCCCAAACCGCAGTCTCAACGGAAGCAGTTGCTGGAAGATTATCTTGTGTTTTATTCTCATCAATCTGATTTTTGTCAATATTTTTTGTTCATCGCTTTTGTTCATTTCTCCTTTCGAATCATTTGAGGATTTATTATTATTATTTTCACTATTTTTAATTTCATCTTTATTATCATTTACTACCGTTATTTTTGCAGTATTAGTTACCCCGTCAAAAGAATAAGTTATTCATAAACTTCTTAAAAAGTTCATAGTTAATTATATTTTTGCTAATAATCCATATTTGCACTATTAAAATAACTGTTATTCTAATTAAATCAAGAAAAAAGAACCAAGTTCTAGTCCTTTTCTTTTATATCTTCAATTTACCTCCAATACCAAAAACATCAGGTCGTTTTATTTTGCTATACTCGATTACAAAAAGAAAAAACCTAGTAACACTAGGTTTTATTCAGGAGCAATTTGTTCAAAATCAACTGTTCCTTTTCGTTTATTAGCAGCAATAACACGAATTTTTATTTCTTGTCCTATTTGATAGACTATTTCTGATTTTTTTCCTTTAAAAATACTTGTTTCTTCATCAAATTCAAGTTCTTCCGTGGTCCCAGTATGTAAATTAGGTACACGAACTAAACCTTCGACTGTATTATCTAATGCAACAAAGATTCCAAATTTTTGCAGACCTGTAATTGTACCAGTATAAACTTCTCCAATCCGCTCTGACATATATTCTGCTTTTTTCATTGCATCAATAATTCGTTCAGTGACGACTGCACGATGTTCCATATCAGAAGAATGGCTAGCAATTTCAGGTAAACGTTCTTTCCACTCGTCTTTAATACGGTTAGAATGGTCAGAAGGATATAAATGCAATAAACGATGGATGATTAAATCAGGATAACGTCTAATTGGGCTTGTGAAATGCGTATAGTTAGTCGCTGCGAGCCCAAAATGTTTTGTATTTTTTTCAGAGTAAACCGCTGTTGACATCGTATGTCGAAGTTGATAAGTCAATGCCTTTTCAGAACTTGTTCCTTTAATTTCATCAGCAAAGAAATTAATGGCTTGATGAGAATCTGAATTCAAGGAAAAGCCAGCATTAGCAGCAGCTTCCATCAATTTAGCAAAAGCTTTCTCTTTAGGATTATCGTGAACCCGATATAAGGAAGGTAGTTTTTTCTTTTGAAAATCAAGGGCAACAGTTTCATTAGCCATCAACATAAAGGATTCAATCATTCGTTCTGCAGTATCACGATCACGTTTTACAATTTCGATTGGATGACCTTTTTCATCTAAAATAATTTTTGCTTCACTCTCGTCAAATTCAATCATTCCTCTGTCTTTTCGCATTGTTTCAAGAATTTCATGAAGTTCAACGGCCACTTTAATCGAATCGGTAATTTTAGAGAAGTTTTCAAGGGCCTCCCTATGACCTTCTTGTCCTTGATGAATCATTTTATTGACATTATTATAAGTCATTCGATAAGTTGTTTTTATGACTGATGGTGATATTTTATAACTGACAATCTTACCTTTGTCATCAATTTCCATTAGACAAGACATTGTCAGTCGTTCTTGAGCTTCATTAAGTGAACACAAATTATTGGATAACTTAACAGGCAACATTGGAACAACTCGGTCAGTTACATAGACTGATGTAGCGCGTGAGTAGGCTTCTTCATCTAAAGAAGAACCCTCAGTCACATAATGACTGACGTCAGCGATATGGACTCCTAATTCAAAATGTCCATTTGATAATTTTTTAACGTGGATGGCATCATCCAAATCTTTAGAATCATCTCCATCAATGGTATAGGTGATTTCATTACGATAATCTTCACGATCTTGCAAATCTGAATCAGTTAATCTTTCGGAAAATGCCTCGGCCTCAGCTAAAGTTTCAAAAGAGAACTCTTGTGGAATTTTCATAGCACAGAGCACTTCTAAAATATCTAGTCCTACTTCGCCTTTATGTCCAATAATACCTGTAATTTTTCCTTCAAATGTCTTGGTATCGGTTGGATATTGGGTTATTTTAAGACTTACTACATCTTCTTCTTGAACCCCTGATAAAGGTTGTTTGATATATAAAGTATCAGAAATTCGATCATTATAGAGTTCTATTCTTCCTTTGTATCCTAATGCTTTGACTTGACGATTAGACAAAGAACGGTAAGTCCCGACCGTATCAACTACGGCTCGTTCATTTATTTTAGTAATTTGTCCACTTGCACCGCGTTTTTCAGTTTTAGGATAGGTAACTTTAACGGTAACTTTATCCCCATCCATCGCAAATTTAGTATCATTTTTACCGATATAGATATCATTTGTTTTATCTGTTGCGTCTTCTGGATGAACAAATCCGAAACCTTTAGGATGTTTAGAAAATACTCCCTTACTTTCTGTTTGATTAAGTGCTGATGCTAATTCTGATAGCTGAACCATATATATTTATTTCTTCCTCCAATTGTATCTTTCTATCATAACATAATCAGTAAGCAATATTCGATTATTAATAATAAAAAAGCCTTTATCAGGCCTTTTATTTTTTAATTACCAGTTTTTTTAGACGAAATGTTATAATAGCTAATCCTATGATTATAAGAGTAAAGCCACTAAGGAAAATTATTATACTCATTTTTTTATTCTCAGCAGTTTCTGGTAGTCTTTTTGGATTTGCGTGACTAGAATTTTTTACTTTTGGATTTGTTTTATTTTTGGATTTGGTCTCAGAACTTATTAACTCATCTTTGGCTTTTATTATCTCATTTTTAGCATAAACATAAGTTACAGTCTGAACTTTAGCAGTATATTTACCTTTTGAGTTTCCTTTAATTTCTTGAAGGGTATAACCAGAAATCTTTTTTTCTTCAGTTATATAATCTTCGCCAACAGTTCCAGTTCTAACAACATCTTTTGAAATTGATTTTCCATCTGTATCTATATATTTTACAATAACTTTTCCTGTAGCAATAGGTAACTCATTTTTTGTGTATACATAAGTAACTATTTGTGCCTTTTCTGAAAACTGACCTGATGAATTTCCTTGAACTTCTTTTAAAGTATAATTTTTAATATCTTTTTTATCAGTATAATAGCTTTCACCAATATTTCCTTGTAAAATGATGTCTTTTGAAATAGGATTATTCTCTATATCTACATACCTTACTGTCACATCAGCTGCAGCCACTGGATTTTTAGAATATACGTAAGTGACCGTTTGAAGCTCTTCTTCAAAATTTCCTGTACTATTTTGTGGTAGTTTTGTTGTGTCTAATGTGTAACCATCCAATATCAACTTGTACTGTTCTGTACTGGTGTCATAAACATCTCCTTTTGAACCACTAATAGTTTGTGAATTATGAATTTTGTTTCCTTTCTCATCAACGTACTCTACTGTCACTCCTTTAGAATAATTAGGATAAATGAATTGGAGTTGATTTCGATCAGTAAAGAAGGGATCAGGACTATAATTTTGTAACCATGACTCTCCACTAAAGGGAATAAACTGTTTATTTAAATTGAAATTACTCAATATGTAATCTGTATCTGGAGAAAGTTGAAAAAAGAGACCTCTATATCATTCTCTTGGTTATTTGCATCATCTGGATATACAATTGGTTTAAGAAGTTCGACCATATAGCCTTTGAGTTGTTCGAGACTTGGTTTATTATCAGAATAGTTCATACCATCCGTTGTATAAGTAATTTTTATGTCTCCTTTAGTTGCTTCTGGATAAGATAAAAATTTGAACCAAGATCTTCCTGATGAATCCTGGTTTATAAAGGACATTTTCCATTTATCAATTCTTCCATTAAATACTATCAGTGTCTGTTTATTATATACAACCTTATTCTTCGTTAAATCAACAGTTGTAGGTTTAACAAAATGATTATAAAAGTCGGAACCCAAAGTATAATAGTCTGATCCATCTGCAGAAACCTGCAGACTCTTACTCGAAACTGAACCTTGAGCGTATACTTTTCCAACTCCAAATACTGCTATTATTGATGTAAATAACAATGATATAAATAAGTTTCTGATTAATTTTTTTGTCATCATCTTCTCCATTTTGGCTTTTCTAATCATAATAAATAAACTCCATAAAATCTGTAAAATATTTTTTCACTAAAAGTAATGCTTCTCTTAATTTTGAGATTGCTCCTCTTTTAACTCTTGCAACATCCAAATTTGCGAAAACTTACATATTTCAAGTTTTTGATTTTTATCAAGATTTTTAAAAAGAAACTCAGCAAAATTTGCTTTTTCCTGTTTTTTTGAGTAAATACTATCCATTCCCAATAAATATCTTGGTGTTACATCAAAATACTCTGCTAATTCTAATAAACGAATGGCTGAAGGAATCGTTTGTGTTTTATAATTGCTTAGGGCATTGCGAGAATATCCTAATTCTTTTTCAATTTGATTGAATGACTTCCCTAACTCATTTGCTAGTTTTTTAATTCTCTTATAAAATATACTTTCTTCCATCATTTTTCCTTTCAAAATATCAAAACCTAATTTTCAGAAAAATTAAGATTTTTCTGAAAGTACTGTGATTATTCTGTTATAATCACTTATGGAAAATTCACTAATATTAACATTTACTAAAACAGTATATAAAATACAGCATTTAAAATAACATACTTTAGTAAACAAAAGTCATGGTATAAGAACGTTAAAGAATTATAAGTGGCTTATTAAGTGTTTGTCGGCATAAAAAGACTCCGAAAAATCTTAATTTTTCGGAGTCTTTTTATAGTATTTTACAAAGCATCATGGTGTTTAAACAACAGACTGTTTATATACCTACTTTATCAGACTTTCTTTTTAAATTATAAAAATATTACATTAGTTACACGTACTCTTTATTATACATTTTTTTATTATTTTTGCCAACATGTTTTTTATATACATTAATTCCGTCAAAACACCTTTCTTCCTTTTCATGTCCCAATCCACTAATTTCTTCGATAGAAATTTCAAAAACCGTCAATACTTCACTAGTGTTTTCGTAAGTTCTTTGAGAGTGTTCTATAGGATAATCCTCACTAATATATTTCTCACAAACCAAGGTCATTGATTTTCTTTTAGTGATTTCATCTATTATTTCCTTAGGTTTTCCGTGAATTATAATCGATTTATAATGCAAAGTAAAATTATCCTTATCCAATTTTATTGCATCAACAATATTTAATGATACTTTCACATTCTTTTGGAGATATTTAACAACATTCTTTTTACTGGAAGTATGGAGATATATAACGTTTTTTTCTTATCCCAAACATACATCATCGGAATCGTTTCTACCTCTTTATCCGAGTTAAGAAGTCCTAAAACTAAATAAGTACCATTTAAAAGCGTATATTCCAAGTCATTTTGGTTTAATTTGTAACTCATTTGATACCCCTTTCTTTTCTTTATCCTACTGTCAGTATATGCTTATTTTTAAAAGTATACAACCTAAAAAGTATTTTAAAAATCTTTCAATAGAGCTTTGATAATGAAAAATTATCTATAAAAAAACTATAAATTATTATGATTTATAGTTTTTGGTTTCTTACCGTTATTAATCACTTATTTCACTTAAATGATTGTGAATTTCAAGATTAACTTTTAATACATTGACTGTTTTTTCACCTAGAAATCCTAAAGTTTTATTTTGAGTATTTTTATCAATAATTTTTTTCAAATTATCTACGCTTATACCTGTGGACTTCGAAATTTGAGGAATTTGAATCAGGGCACTCTGTTGGCTAATGCTAGGATCAAGGCCTGAACCTGATGATGTCAATAAATCTGTAGGAATATCTTTTTTATTTATGCTCGGATTATTATTTAGAAAGTTTTTTAAATCACTCTCTACTCGTTTTTTTAGTAAGGTATTACTAGGTGATAAATTTTGAGAACCTGAAGCCACTCCCAAATATTTACCCTCAGATTTTTCTTTTGCAGTATAAGTATTATAATTAACAGCTGAGGGACGTCCCTTCATGAATTCTTGATCAGAAAACTGTTGACCAATTAATTCAGATCCTATCACCTTCCCCTTATTAACGATTAGACTACCATTAGCCTGATAGGGAAAGATACTTTGCCCCAGACCTGTTATGAGCAATGGATAGAAAAGTCCACAAACCACTGTAAAAACCACTGTAACTAGGAAAGGTGTTTTTAATTCTTTAAATATTTTTCTCATCACTTCTCCTTTTAGCATTAAAGACCAATCATGTGCAGTAACGGAGCAATGATTAAGTCAATAATTTTTATTCCAATGAATGGAGCAATAACTCCCCCTAAACCATAAACTAACATATTATGTGTCAGCATTTTATCCGAATGCTGTGGTTTATATTTTACGCCCTTCATCGCTAGAGGGATTAAAAGCGGAATGATTATTGCATTAAAAATTAATGCTGATAATATTGCACTGGAAGGCGTTGCAAGATTCATGATATTTAAAACATGAATTTGTGGAATAGCAAGCATAAACATTGCAGGAATAATCGCAAAATATTTGGCGATATCATTGGCAATAGAAAATGTTGTTAGTGCTCCTCGCGTAATTAAAAGTTGTTTACCAATCTCTACAATATCAAGAATTTTAGTCGGATCACTGTCTAAATCTACCATATTTGCTGCTTCTTTGGCTGCACTTGTCCCTGAATTCATTGCAATACCAACGTCAGCTTGTGCTAGTGCTGGTGCATCATTAGTTCCATCCCCTGTCATTGCAACAACTTTTCCATCGTTTTGTTCAACTTTTATTGCTTTGATTTTATCCTCTGGCTTACATTCAGCGATATAACTATCAACCCCAGCTTCTTGAGAAATCGTTGCGGCCGTCAAAGGATTATCACCAGTACACATAATTGTTTTAATTCCCATTTCTCGTAAACGAGCAAACCGTTCTACCAACCCTGGCTTTATTGTATCTTTTAAATAGATAACTCCCAGAATCTTTGAATCTTCTGAAACTACCAATGGGGTGCCGCCTACCGAAGATATTTCATCGGTAATTCTCTTCAAATCATTAGGAACTACCCCTCCTTGTCGTTGAATATAATCAATCACAGCATCTGTTGCTCCTTTGCGAATTGTTTTTCCTGTCGGAAAATCAACTCCACTCATTCTTGTTTGAGCTGTGAACTCTACAAAAGTCATTTCAGCTGGGGTCATAAAGTCCTTATCTTCTTGTTCTTCTGCTAATCTAATAATAGACTTGCCTTCTGGCGTTTCATCTTTCAATGAAGTTAAGACGGCATTTTCTGTCAACTCTTCTAAAGATACACCGTTTACTGGAAGAAATTTTGCGGCCATTCTGTTACCAAATGTAATTGTTCCCGTTTTATCTAAAATCATAGTATCCACATCACCACTGGCTTCAACTGCTTTACCAGACATTGCAATCACATTAAAACGTGTCACTCTATCCATTCCAGCGATCCCAATTGCCGATAGTAAGCCACCAATTGTTGTTGGAATTAAGCAGACCGTTAAGGCAATGAGTGTCGTTACACTTAACTTCACATGAACAAAAGAAGCAATGGGATAGAGTGTCACAATAACTATTAAGAAAATAATAGTTAAACTCACAAGTAGAGTATTTAATGCTATTTCATTCGGCGTTTTTTTCCGTGAGGCTCCTTCAACAAGAGAAATCATTTTATCAAGAAAAGATTCTCCTGAACTAGAAGTGATTTTTATCTTGAGCCAGTCGCTTGAAACAGTTGTTCCTCCTGTTACTGAGGCAAAGTCACCACCAGATTCTTTTATAACAGGAGCAGATTCTCCTGTTATTGCAGATTCATCGACGGAAGCAATTCCTTCAATTACCTCCCCATCACTTGGTATCAATTCTCCTGCTTTAACTAGAACTATATCATCTTTTTTTAACTCAATTGCATCAATAATAGTTTCCTTAATCTGATTAGTAGCTTTATCTTTATTGATAATTCTTGCTTTCATATTTTTCTGCGTCTTTTTCAAACTCTCTGCCTGAGCTTTTCCTCTGCCTTCAGCGACAGATTCTGCAAAATTAGCAAAAAGAATTGTTAAGAATAAGATTATAGTCACAATTATATTATAAATTTGACTTGATGATTGAACTGTCCCAAATAAGTTTGGAAAAATAGATAGAATTAATGTAATAGTAAATCCAACCTCAACGACAAACATGACTGGATTTTTCATCATATATGCCGGATTAAGTTTGATAAAAGCTCCTTTGATAGAACTTTTTAGAATCTCTTGATTCAATAGTTTTTTATTTTTAGAAATCATCATAAACCTCATAATGTTAAAGATTCAGCGATTGGTCCAAGAACCAAAACTGGTAAAAATGTTAATGCTGATATTACAATCACTATTACAAATAGAACGACGGTGAAAGTTCCACTATCTGTTTTAAGTGAACCTACAGAATTATTTACCGACCTTTTCATCATTAATGATGAAGCAATCGCAAGTTGAATAATTAAAGTGAGATATCGGCCTAAAAATATAGCAACTCCAGTCGTAATATTCCAAAAAGCGGTATTATCTTTTAACCCCTCAAAACCCGAACCGTTGTTCGCCGCCGAAGATGTATACTGATAAACAATTTGCGATAAACCGTGAAAGCCAGGATTGGATACTCCAGCAATACCCGCGGAAACAGAAACGGCTAGTGCCGTAAAACTTAAAATAATTAAGGGGTGTATGATAATTGCTAGAGCAGTCAATTTCATTTCTTTTCCTTCAATTTTTTTGCCTAAATAAACAGGAGTTCGACCTATCATTAAACCACAGATGAATACTGTCAAAAGAACATAGAGAATCATATTCATTAATCCAACGCCTTTTCCTCCAAAAACAAGATTTAGCATCATATTAATCATGGCAATACCACCACCTAATGGAGTCAAACTATCATGCATGTTATTTACAGAACCTGTTGTGAAAGCAGTAGTAATTTCAGTAAATAAAGCTGACATATTCGTGCCAAATCTAGTTTCTTTCCCTTCCATGTTACCCATAGTTTGACTTAAGCCTAGGTGCTGTAAAATAGGATTCCCTTTGGACTCAGCCCAAATAATTATTGTAAGCCCGATTAAAAATAAAACACTCATCACGATAAATAATGGTCGAGCCTCTTTTCCTAAGAAAAGTCTTCTTTTACTTTTTAATTTAGAATTTAATAATTTATTTTCTTGATGACTATCTGAAACCATATATCCAAACGCAAATAATATCGAACCAGGTAATAACATCATTGATAGCATTTCAATTATATTTGTAATAATATTTGGATTTTCAAAAGGCATTGCTGAATTTGCTGCAAAAAAGCCGCCGCCATTTGTTCCCAAATGTTTGATGATTTCAAGAGCTGCCACTGGGCCTAGAGCAATATCTTGCATTTTCCCTTCAAGGGTTGTAATTGTTAAATTATGTACTAATGTCTGAGGAACGCCTTGTGATATCAATAATAAAGCGCCAATAATAGAAAATGGAAGTAATACACGAGTAATTACTCGTACAAAATCATAATAGAAATTTCCCATATCTTTGTATTTTCCAGACAGTCCTCGAATGAAGGCCATTGAGGCTGCAAAACCAGAAGCTGCTGATGTAAACATCATAAAGGTAATGACAATCATTTGACTCATATAGGAAAGGGCAGACTCCCCAGAATAGTTTTGTAAGTTAGTATTAGTGATAAATGAAATTACAGTATTAAAACTTAGACTTTGCTCCATTGCCCCAATGTGGTTAGGATTTAGAAAGGGAATTTCTTGAATTCTCAAAATTAAATAACCAATAAAAACCATTACAGAATTTGTTAATACTAGGGATAGCGCGTATTTTTTCCAAGTCATGGGCTGTTTTTTCATAGCAATCAATTTATATATAAAGCCATCAAATTTATCCATGACCGGATCTGCAAAGGTCTTTTGATCTGTCGCTATGTGATAAAGGTATTTACCTGTAGGTATCATTAATAATATGGCCACTGCCAATACGAAAATAATTTGTAACATCTGTTCCCCCTAAAACTTCTCTGGATAAATCAGAGCATAAAAGAGATAAATCGCCAATAACATGATAATAATCCCTAAAATAATAAACATTTTAAAAACTTCTTTCTAATTTTCTTTAATTTGCTTGTCACACCAAGCTATTAGAGCCAGAATTAGTAGAAAACTTACTACTAGTCCTCCAAGCATCAATAAATCCATCAAAATATTTTCCTCCTCCTTGATGTTGAAATTATTTTAACACTTGAAAAATAAAAAGAGTGTAAAGATTTGATTGTTCGTATAAAGATAATCTAAAGATTTTCATAAAAAAAGTACTGACGAATCTGTCAGTACTTTTTAGTCAATTTTTATCATTCGATAGCCAACACCAATATGTGTCTGTATCATCTTTGGATAATTGGAATCAAGTTCAATCTTCTTACGTAGCGTATTTGCAAATACTCTAAGTGCTGAAAAATCTTCCTCATAATACCCCCAAATTTCTTTGACAAGATAGTTATAGGTCATCACACGGTCCAAATTTTCTGCTAATAAACAAAGAAGTTTGTACTCGATAGGTGTGAGATGTATCTCTTTTTCATTTACAAAAACACACTTTGATAAATAATTTATTTTCAACCAGCCATTAGTAAAAGTTGTTACTTCTGTCAGTAAATTTTGATTATTTCCAGAAAACTTAGCTCTTCTCAAACTTACCCTAAGTCGAGCCAAAAGTTCATCAGTACTAAATGGTTTTGTCAAATAATCATCCGCACCAGCATCTAAAGCTGCTATTTTATCAGCATCTTCTCCTCTGGCGCTGACTACGATAATTGGTAATTGAGAGAATCCACGAACTTTAGAAATAATCTCTTTTCCGTCCATATCCGGTAAGCCTAAATCTAAAATTAGTAAATCTGGACGCTGAGAGATAATTTCTCTTAATGCTTCCTTTCCATTTTTAACGGCTACATAATTATAGTCTTCAACCTCCATTGTCAAAGATAAGAGTTTATTAATTGACAAATCATCTTCACAAATCAATATTTTTATATCATCATTGTTCATCAGAAATTAAAACCTCCTCTAAAGGTAATTTGAAACCAATAATTGCTCCATTTGGCTGATTATCTTTAACATAAATTTGTCCTCCATGTGCTAAAATAATACTTTTACACAAAGAAAGTCCTAAACCTAAACCACGCTTAGAATCAACTTGCCGATTTTCATCAGTATAAAATAAATCAAATATTTTTTCTTTAGCTTTATCTGTAATCCCAGGCCCATTATCAGAAACTTCAATAACTAACTCATCATTAATTTTTTTGGTTTGTAGTTCTATTTTAGAATTAATTGGTGTATATTTCACCGCATTATTAATCAAGTTTACAATCACTTGTATCATAAGAGCCACATCCATTTTTGCCATTAAGAGTTCGTCGGCTAAATTTAAACTAAATTCATGCTGTTCCAAATGCCTGTCTACATGTTTAAGTGCTTCTTCAACTACTTCATCAATAATATTTGCTTCCAACTTTAATTCTATTTTTTCATCCAATCTTGTGATAGATAAAAGATTTTCAACTAAATTAATCAACCACATTGAATCATCATAGATATAAGCTGATAATTCTTGAATTTGAAGTTTGTTTATTGTGCTATCTTTTTTCATCAGTAATTTTGCATGTCCAGAAATACTAGTTAGTGGAGTTCTTAAATCATGTGAAATAGCACGTAACAAATTTACACGTAACTGTTCTTGCTCAATTTGAATTTCGTTTTTTTGTTGGACTTCTCGAAGAATTTCTTTTTCTAAAGCTAATCCTGCTTCACCTAATATAGCCAGAATTATAGATTTTTCAAATGTTTCCAACTCATTTTTGTCCTTCATTAGGATACCAATCACCGCAAAAGATCGATTTTTCCCACGAATTGACAAATATAAGTAATTAGCAGCTGATAATGTATTGGTCGTTGCTCCTGCACGTTTATTATTGTGCATTACCCACTCAGCTACACCTCTCTCATTAAAATTCTGGTATTTTTCTAAATTATACTTAGAAGACTCAGTTGAAAAATATGATTCATCTCCTAAAACTTTATCTTTGATTGGATAAATCACAATATCTCGATCAAGTAATTTTTTTAACTGTTGAACTGTTGCTTCTAGAATTTCTGCTACCGAATCAACCTGTGCTAAATCTTTATTCGTTTGTAAAAGTACTTCTGTTCGATATGATTTTTCCGCAGAGACTCGAACTTGTTCTTGAATTCTTTTGATTAATGTCGACGTAATTAATCCAGCAGCCAACATAATTAAGAAAGTAATTGGATAATTAGAGCTAAAGGCTACAAAAGTGTAATAAGGTTCTGTGAAAAAATAATTAAAGCAAAGTACAGATAAGATTGAGGAAATGAGACTAAAAATTCTTCCTTTTGTAAAAATAGCATTAATCTGAACTCCTAAAATATAAAGCATAATTATATTAGCAACATTGAAGTTCCAGTATTTGAAGGCTAACCCACATGAAGTGACAAGAGCTAGCATCAGTATTGTTTTAAATAAATCACTTAATGAAAACCGGAATTTTTTTAAATTATACAAAGTTCCAGAAGTATTTTTTTGTTGTCCCCTTGCATTTGGAATGACATAGATATCAAGTTCTGGCGCTTCCTGACTTATAAGATCTACAATATTTTCCCTATTCCAAAATGAACTTTGTACACTTTTACCAATTACCAGCTTTGATATTTGACTAATTTTAGCATATTCGACAATTTGCTTAGAAACATTATCTCCATATAGGACAGATAGTTTTGCGCCTAACTGTTCAGCCAAACGTAAATTCTGTCTCAGTCTATCTTTTTCTTCTTTGGAAGAATTTTCTAAATCACCGATATATAATGCCGTAAATTCTGCTTTAAATGCAACTGCAAGTCTCGCAGCTGCATGAATAACATGAGAGGCTGAGGGTGAAGCTGAAACACATACTAAAACATGTTCTTTTGCATAAATATTTTTTTTATTTTGAGCTTTACGAATAGCGCTCTTATTGACTTGGTCAGCAGTTTTTCGTAAAGCAATTTCCCGAAGAGCGATAAGTTTTTCTAATGCAAAAAAATTTTCTTTTGCTTGATTTACTTTGTTTAGCTGATAAATTTTTCCTTTATCTAGTCGTTCTAATAAATCAACGGGTTCAATATCAATTAGCTCAATTTGATCAGCCTCTTCAAATATGTAATCAGGAATTTTTTCATTTACAATAATCCCAGTTATTTTTTCAATTACATCATTTAGACCTTCAAGATGCTGAATATTTATTGTTGTAAAAACATCTATTCCCGCTTTCAAAAGTTCTTCAATATCTTGAAATCTCTTCTTATTTCTTGAACCATGGCAATTTGTGTGGGCTAATTCATCAACTAGGATAACCTGAGGTCTACGAATCAAAGCTTCTTCTAAATTGAATTCTTTTAATTGAATCCCTTTATAATTTATTTTTTTTAAAGGTAAAGTTTCGAGCCCTTCAATTAATTTTGAGGTCTCTGGTCGATTATGAGGTTCAATGTAACCTGAAACAACATCAATTCCAGATTCCTGAACCTCACGCGCCCCTTCGAGCATAGCAAATGTTTTTCCAACACCAGCAGCATAGCCAAAATATATCTTTAGTTTTCCCTTTTTCATTGGTTGCCTCTAAATTTTCTTGTCCATATTATAGCATAAAAAACGTAGTCCATTAATCACATAAACTTTCTGACCCTTCCAATTTTACTATCTTCATAATAATTCAACTTTGGAATTTCCGCTTAGTTAAAGCAACAAGACTTGGCCTAACAACTAAGTATACTTTAATTTTTCAACAAAAAAACTCTATTGCCATGGAATCTGAAGATACTATGACAATAGAGAATATTGCTTTTAACAGAACTGGCTAGAATCTATAAAATGCTTTGATTCTTTTTAGTTTATCATTTTTCCCTTTTTTGTTTATGCTTCACTAATAATACAACTCCAAATAGTAATGCGGCACCAACAAGTATCAACCAGAATCCTGAATATTGCCCTACCACAGGAAGATTTTCTGTGGTTTCTTTTTTAACATCATTGTGTGCTTCTTCTGAATGATTCGAGTTACCAGCATTATTAGTAGGGTCACTACCATTGTCATTATTAATACTGTTGTCCTTCTCCTCTTCTTCTTCAGGATTAGGATCTTCTTTCACAAATTTGTTAATCAAAGTAATTTTATTATTTTCTTGAATTTGATCAACTTGATAATGCTTAGGTACGTCAATTTCTTTGATTGAATATGAAATATCATCACCCAGTTCATCCCTTATGGCTAAATCGGTAAATTCCCAAGTCCATTTTTCATTGACTCCAATAGTGACTGGATTCCCTTGCAACTTATTATTTGCCAACAGTTGAATTGTAATGGTTTCTGGTCTGATAGATTCATAGCCTTTATCATCCCACTCTTTATTAACAATCAAGCTCATTTTCTCCATTTCAATAGCTGTGTTAACAATATCTCGTCCTATAACTTGTGACTCATAGCGATATTTATAGTCAGTTGACAACTCTTCTTTTAAGAAATACTGAATTCCTTGTTCAACTCCTTCTATCTCCTCCGTTCCATGTAAGTGAGAGAAAGTATATTCCCAGTTCTTATTTGAATTTGTTTCTTGTGTCACAAAATCATTAGAATTTACTTGTCCATAAAAACTTTCATAACCGGCTGCTAATTCATTGAATTGAACCTGGCGTTCTTGCCCACCCTCTTTTCTCCATAGTTGAACTGTGATATGAGCTGGTCGTGAAGCAATATTTTCCTCATCCAACCAGATTTTTTTGCCCGAAATGGTAAGTGGGTTTTGAATCTTATTAAAAATTTTAAACTGAATTTCTGAATCATTTTCGTCATTTAATCTTTGGCTTGTTGACTCATAACCAGCTACAGGAATTTCTGTCACGTCATAGAAAATTTCACGCCCTTCGTTATTATATTTTGGTAGATTATCATAAACATAGGCCCAATTATCTGTAGCTCTTATCTCTATTGGGGTCTTATAAGGAAGTCGAACTTCTTCTTTATTATTCGTTGCTTTAAGATTTGCCCAAATTTGAACTTCAATGGTATCGGGCCTTAGACCGTTTATATCACTCTCATCTTCCCAAATTTTATCAATTGTCAATCTTTTTACCGCTGAGTATTCAAAAGAATCAAATCTAAATTGTTGAAGATTACGAAAGGCACCTGTTGATGCAGATACAGCTAAAGCAAGCGAGTCAGATGAATTAATTTCTTTTTGACCAATTAAATCATAAACAATGCCATCATCTGTCAATGCTCCTGATAAGATTGGATTAGTTGTTATACCATGGAGCAAATAAATTCGAAGTGTTCCTTTTCCTGAATCTCCAGGTTTATAATCATAGATGACATTTTGAAAACCTGTGGTGTTATCTTTAGTCGAACCACTTGCTAACTTTTCATTGGCATCATAACCATAATCAGAAGTTTGTCTTCTAATTGCCCCTTGCACTGGATTACCATCGCTATCATCACCAATTTCACCACGGCGACTTACACCTGAATTTTGGAGTATCTTACTTGTGTCTAGCCAAGCAACATGATCCCAATCGGCTACACCAAATCCTGCATCAGTCGCAAAAGGTACCGTTCGTCCTGAATTCAAAAGGGGAGTTTCGGCTGGAGTAGGTTCAGTTGTCGTCTCGATAAAGGATCCAAAAGGGTTACCTTGATGAGGTGTTTTACTTCCAGGATCCTCTTCCCAGCCTAAGCGATGGTTATCATCATCATTACTTTGCTGCGCAGTATTCCAGTAAGTATCAAACTTATAACCAATCGCACCTTTAAGACCGCCAATCCCCATGTTAGCCCCTGTAAAACCAACCTTTCCTACTTCTTCAGGATGAAAAGCAAAACCTATCCCGTCCGCACCTCCACTTGGAGTTCCTCCATTTTCGTCAGTATCTTCTTTATCTCTCCAGTCTCCATCTGTCCTATCTCCCAAATAAATAGCGCCTTTAAGTTTAAAAGGTTGTTCTGTTGAAATTCGATTATTAAGCGTGAAATTGCCTGACCAGTCATTTCGATTAGGGGTTAAGGTGATAATTCCTGTTTCTTCATCATATCTGGCTTTCGTTTCTTCATCAGTTAGAGCAGGACCAAAAGGATTAAAAGCTCCACCGACTTGATAACGCATGCCAACAGTGCCTGCTAAAGTAAAATTATCATTGAAATCACTCCTAGTAAGTGTCGTTGCTCCCGTATCAACATCAGCTGAATGAACAGTAACTACTTCCTCAGCATTAGTCTGTTTAGTTTGAACTGATAGCAATGTTAATAGACTAATAAATATTAGACCAATTAGAGAGACTATTACAGTTCTTTTTTTGTTTAGAATCATTCTTCACCTGCTTTCGATTTTGTATTTAATTTATTACCTCAATTACATCATTGTATTCGTTTTCATTATATCATTAATTATTTTTGCTCCAAAATAATATCCTGACTCCTTTTTTGAATTATGTATTATATAAAGTTCAATGTTTTTTACACACCATCTATCTTTGTATTTTTTATTAAAACGGACTCCCTAGATTTTATCTTTTTTATTATCTTAAACATAAGATGATTGGTTGTAGAAATGACGCATATTTGTACTAAAAATACTTTGAATAACTAATTATTTTATTTTTTTACAGACCATACTTATTCTGATTCATTTCACAAAAAAAGTCCCTGAACGCTTACGTGTTCAAGGATTTCTTCTTTTATTTTTGTTATTTCACAAATTGCTTGATTGTAATCAATAAAATTCTTCTGGTACGGTTAATGTGCTTTTGAATCCCAGTAGTTCAACGTTCAACGTTTATCGCCACTATTATCGTACCTTTACATATTATGAGCGCACTATGAGCATTGGGTTTTGACAAGTATAGGCAAGCTAATTTTATACTGTTCTTTAACTATACCCTTCGAACACACTCCTTTATTTCTCAATATTCTCCACAATTCTCAGCACCGAATCAACCACCTCATTAAAAGACAAGTCTTTGGCATAGTTATATTCACGCTGATACTTCTTCCATAACTGCTGCTGAACTTGAGAAGTCTTAAGTTGTTCTATGATGGCAGGATAATCATTCAATTGGAGTTTCGATTCTCGCTTGGTCATTGTATTATTCAAAGCATTAGCCAGTGTAGTGAAATTAATTTCATTCCATCTTAATTTTGAAATCATATAGACATCGTAGAAATCACGTGGTCTTGTTGAAGCAACACCACGGGCTAATATAGTTTCAACTTTCTCAGCAATAATGGTTTCAATCGGATATGACAGCAACGAAAGTTTATCATCGGAAAAAAGGCGGTTAATACTGAACTCAATCTCTCTTGGTGTAATTGCATCGCCCGTCGTTACATCAATAGATACTAATTCATGAATCCTCTCAAAATCAGCATATAATTTGAGTTTAAATCCCGGATAATCATCGGTTTCTCGGATTTCACTAACATTATCAAAGGAAAGGGTAAACGATTCATCTGTTGGAATTGTAATGATTTCTTCTGTAATGTTTGTTAGTTTTTCTAGTGTTAGCTCAAATCCCTTTACTGTTGTATCAAGATCCATTGTGGCACGCTGATCCAATCCAACGATTCCACCAATCAAGTATCCACCCTTCAAGATAAAATTATCCCTATATGGTGATTTTGCCAATTTTTCAAGGAATACCTCAATAAGATAGCTCTGTTGAACCTGTTGTGTTGTAATCTTCTTTTCTTTGGCAATCTGCTTAATCTTTGATTTAAAACTCATGGCATTCTTGAAAATCATAGTAGTCCTCCAATATATTTCTGAAGTTCAACCTCTAAACCAAAATGCTGTGCATACTTAAACAGCTTATTGATATCTTTGTCCTTAGAGGCTGTATATCGCTTAATAGCTGGAATAAACTGCTCAAAATCTGTATCGTATCGCGGTTTCAACAAATCGACTAACGTTCTTTCCACATCATAAATTATCAATTTCGAGCCGTTTTTTTCAATTTCAATTCTACCTAATTCGAAATCAGAAGACACTATTACAGGTCTTATTTCACCTTTCATTCGTGAAGTTGATGTTCCATATTTAAATGTCATCGTCGGAAGTATTGGTGCTCTGTCTGAATATCCTTGAAGATAAAGGGCCGTTTCATGTGAAAAGATTCCCTTTGGAAATCGTGCTTGAAGCAAGTAAAAATCATCGATGTATCCTTCATCCGTCACATAAATACCACGCTGAACAGGGAAAAGAATTTCTTCATTCACCATATTAATCAAAACCGCTCTTGGAATTTTTGCTTCCGTTACTTGATTTGTCAATATGATACCATTATTCTTTTTTGCAATCTCTAAAATTTTCTCTTTATTCGTCATCATAAGCCCTAACTTTCATGCTAAAAAGATAAATACATTTTAGCATAAAAGTTATATAAATTCAAGTGAATCTCATAATTCATCTGAATCACTCTTCTGTATATCCATCATAATAATAATAATAAAATTCATTTTTTAGGAAATTAGTTCTATAAACATCATCTCCCAAATCTATTCTAGGCTACTATCGTATAAAAAAATTATCGGTCTATACTCATCCTCTTTTGTTGTTTTTGCGCATCCTCTAAAAAGGGTATTTGGCTAATTTGAAGCATCCTCTTGGAGTGGTAAAAGGGTATTTTATTCGGCAATTGTAAGCAATTTTTCACAAACTAGGAGCTAGTTTCACAAATCTCATTGTCAATTTCATCTGATTTATTTCACAAAAAAAGCCCCTGAACGCTTACATGTTCAAGGGCTTCTTCTTTTATTTTTGTTATTTCACAAATTGCTTGATTGTAATCAATAAAATTCTTCAGGCAATAATTTTTCTGCTAATTTAATGTTATCAGAATAATCCAAAGGAACGTCAATTACTACTGGGCCAGTAGTATCTGGGATTGATTTAAGAATTTCAGCAAGTTCTTCTTTGCTGTGTGCACGGTAACCTTTTGCTCCCATTGCCTCAGCATATTTTACGTAATCAACATAGCCAAAATCAACGGCTGCTGAACGACCATATTTCATTTCTTCTTGGAATTTAACCATATCATAATGGCCGTCATTCCAGATAATTTGAACGATTGGAAGATTCAAACGTACAGCTGTTTCCAACTCTTGCCCTGTGAAAAGGAAGCCTCCATCACCAGAGTGTGAATAAACTTTTTTACCTGGGCGCAACAATGCGGCTGTAATTGCCCAAGGAAGTGCAACTCCGAGTGTTTGCATTCCGTTTGAGAAGAGGAGATGACGTGGTTCGTATGATTTGAAATGACGTGCCATCCAAATGTAGAGTGAACCTACGTCAACGGTTACTGTTTCATCATCTTTGACAATTTCTTGGAAAGTGCTGACCAAATCAAGAGGGTGCATTCTACCTTCTTCAGTATTTTCAGTATCAAATTCGTGTTGCTCAGCAACTTCATGAAGGCCATCGAGATAATCTTTTGTTCCTTTTGGAATTTTGTACCCACGAACAGCTGGTAAAAGATTATCCAATGTTGCTGCGATATCACCAATTAATTCACGTTCTGGTTGGTAGTAAGTATCAATTTCAGCAATGGCATTATCAATAACGATAATTCGACTATCAATTTCTGCATTCCAGTTACGAGCTTCATATTCAATTGGGTCGTAACCAACAGCAATAACAAGGTCAGAACGCTTCAAAAGCATATCTCCTGGTTGATTGCGGAAAAGTCCGATACGTCCATAAAAAGTATGTTCTAAATCATGTGAAATAACCCCTGCACCTTGGAATGTTTCAACGACAGGAATATTAACATGAGTCAATAGATTACGCAATGATGAAGCGACTTTAGCGTCTGAAGCACCAGCTCCAACCAAAATTACTGGCAATACAGCATTTTTAATTGCTTGTGCTAAATAGTTAATGTCATCAATAGAGGCATTCCCCATTTTAGGGTCTGAAAGTGGTTGAATAGCCTTGATTGATACTTCGGCATCCGTTACATCTTGGGGGATTGATAAGAAAGTTGCACCTGGATGTCCTGATTTTGCAATACGATAAGCATTGGCAATTGATTCAGAAAGTGTATTAGGGTCAAGAACTTCTGCTGAATATTTTGTTGCTGATTGCATCATTCCAGCATTATCCATTGATTGATGTGCACGTTTAAGACGGTCACTTCGTTTAACTTGTCCACCGATAGCCAAAATAGCATCACCTTCCGATGTCGCGGTCAAAAGCGGAGTCGCAAGGTTTGATACACCAGGCCCACTTGTAACAACTACTACACCAGGTTCGCCAGTTAAACGACCAACAGCTTGAGCCATGAAAGCAGCTCCTTGCTCATGACGAGTCACGACCATTTGAGGGCCTTTTTCATTTTCTAATAAATCAAAAACCCGGTCAATTTTTGCTCCTGGAATCCCAAATACATACTTCACTTTATGGTTAATCAAACTATCGACAACCAAGTTCGCCCCAAATTGTTTCTCAGACATTTTTTATTTTACCTCTATTTGTTCTAATTCATATTTCATAATCTCTTGGATTACTTCACAATCATTTTATCAGATAATAGAACCTTTTACAATTATTTTGACGCAAGTTTGTGAATTTTCTAGCTTACAATAAAAATAATTACTGACAGCTTTGTCAGTAATTATTTTTTAAGTCTGTCAGTAAATTTCTCATATTTTCATCATCCGGAACAAGTTCCAAATATTGTTCAATAATTGGTTCTGTTTTAGAAATTTGACCAATTTCTTTAAGAAAATCAATATAGTCTTCTAAAAACTCTGGATTCTCTGACAGATTGGTTTGAATGAGTTCTTCATACAAACCAGCCGCTTCAGAATCATTTTCCAAAGCTTTATGTGCTCCTGCAAAAAGCCATTTCGCTAATAAATGTTCATCTTCTAAAAGCTCTTCAAGATTAATGACAGCTTCAAAATCTTCTTCGTTGAAGTATAAATTAGCAAGCAAAAAGACTGTTTCGTCATGTAATTCTGGTAAATTTAAAGCATCCATGAGATAACGTTCTGCTGCAGCTTTGTCCTTTAGTTTGAAACTAATTTTTGAAGCGAAGTGTAAGAGAGGAACGGCATTAGGATTTTTTTTCATCCCTTTCTTTGCCATTTCTAGTGCAGCTTCAAATTCTTGATTAGCTTCTAGGGTTTGGGCATAGGCTAATTCATAGTTCAAAAATTCAACATCCATTTTTTCTAACCGTTTGAAATTAGCAATGGCTCTTGTTTCATTATGAGTTTCTCCATAAATAAGAGCAATTTTATACAAGGTTTCCGGTTTTTCATCAAATTCTAGTGATTTTTCAAGAAATGATATGGCATTCTCAAAATTACCTAATTGGGCATAAGAGTCACCAATTCTTTGATAAATAGAAATTTTTGTTTCATGTAAAATTTTGCGTTCTGAAAGTTTTGCATATTCGGTAATGGCAGCTGAATAATCACCTTGTTCAAAGTAGGACTCAGCCAAAGCAAATGTAATCAGAGGAGAATCCGATAATTCTCTTGCTTCTTCTAACTTAGAAATTGCTGTTTCAAAATCACCTTCAAATTGGTATAAGTCAGCAATTTTGACTAAAGCAGCAATATAATTTTCATCATTCACCGGGATTTGATAAAGGTAATTTAATGCTTCATCCAAATTACCGTTATCTTCTGCAATTTCTGCTAAGTTAATCAGGTAATCAGTTGTTTCCGGATCTTCTGACATAATTTGATCATAAATTTTTTGACTTTCATCAATGAAACCCATCATTTGCAAATATTCGGCTAGGTCAGCCAACATTTCACTATTATCATTTTTTAATGCTTTGGCAAGTGAATTTTGCATTCCAATCAGATCTCCCTGATGTAAGAAATCAATTGTATCTTCTGAATAAGACATTTTTCTCCTTATTTTTTATTCTATTAATTACTCATTTGCTTCTTCTGTAGCCGTTTCTTCACGATAAAGAACTGAAATTTCACGGTACCATTCGAAAACATGGACAATAATAACTTTCAAAGTTGCATAGAATGGAATAGCAAGTAATACTCCCCAGACACCCAGAATTTGACCTGCTGTCAGTAAAACAAATAATATTGTAATTGGATGGATTGACATTTGTTTTCCAAGAACTAAAGGAGAAATAAATCTTCCTTCAAGTGTTTGCTCAATAATAAGGACAATGATTACTTTTACAAGCATCAAAGGTCCACCAATTGCTAAACCAACAATTACCATTGGGATAGCAGCTAAAAATGAGCCTAAAAATGGAACTAAATTCAAAAATCCAGCGGTGATTGCTAAAGCAACTGCATAACGCAAACCAATAATAGGTAAACCAATCATAAACATGATAGCAACCGCAATTGCGACCAAAACTTGGCCACGGACATAATTTGAAAGCTGACTATTAATTTCGTGCAAAACTTTTGAAGTTTCTTTACGCCAATCATTTGGCAATAAATGAGTGACAAATCCATTTAATCTTTGACCATCTCTCAATAAGTAAAAAAGAACAAATGGGAATACAATTAATGAAATTAAGATACTTGTTGTTTTACTGATGAGATGTGAAAGAGTCGTAACAGCATTAACAGAGAAAGCTTTTGACCAATCAATCAATTGATTACCAATTGACTTAGCAAACTGGTCAACTTGTGGTCGAAATTGTTCAAAATGTGGATTTTTTGCTAAAGCATTAATCTCTTTTTGAGCAGTATTCACATAGTGAGGGACTGACGAAGCAAAATTATCTACTCCACTGATGATATTAGGAATAGCAACAATTAAGCCCCAAGCAATCAAAGCTGCAATTATTAAGAAAAGAACAATAATCGTAACAACTCGTGGGACTCTTTTCTTTTCCAAAAAATCAACAATTGGGTTAAGAAGATAATAAAAGACAGCTGCCAAAATAACGGGCAGCGAGATAACCGTTATAAATTCTCCTACAGGTTTAAAAATAAATCCAACTTTATTGAGTAAGAGAATATTCAGTAATAAGAGAAGGACGATTGCTAAAGCTGCAACTACTTTATTATTAATAAACCACTTGAAAAACCAAGAGGCTTTGAAACCTCGGTGTTGTTCTTGTTCCATATTTTTTTCCTAATTCTTTTTTTAGAATTACTGACAGATATTGTTCAAAGTCATTTAGTGTTCTGTCAGTAATTTTTTTCTAGTTCATAATATTGAATCTGTAAAAAAAACTTTTTGTCAGTAATTTTCCAACCGTTGTGATTAAAAATTCTTGTCAGTTCTTTTGGCTGATAGACTTTTACATCTCCTTCTGTTGAAAATTTATTAAGTCGCCAATTATAGGCTTTTGTAATAAATGGAATATGAATCTCAGCGATGACCAATTTACCCTCTGGTGCCAGTAGTCGTTTAGCTTCTGCTAAAAAAGCTTCAGGTGAAGGAAAATGATGAAAACTAGCTGAACAAATAATCAAATCAAAATTAGCATCCTCAAAGGGAACTTTTTGAGCAGAGCCTTGCTTAAAAGTAAAATTAGGATGCTTAACTTGAGCAATTTTTATCATTTCTGACGAAATATCTAAGCCACTTCCAAAAATTTTCTCTTTTTGATTTAACATTGCCAAAAGCTTTCCATTAGCACAACCAACATCTAAGATTCTTGAATTTTTTTCAATTTTTAAATGTTTACGAATAAATCTCTTGAAAAAGCTGGCCAAAAATCCATCAAAACTATGATCAAAACGACTCGCAATATGGTCATAAAAGTCTTCAGATTCTCTTTCGTAATCATGAGTCTTTTGAACCATTTTAGTCCTCCATCAAAGGTTTAGCGAATTCTGCAATCATGCTCTCAGCACATTTCAAACCGTCAATACCGGCTGAGACAATTCCGCCAGCAAAACCAGCCCCTTCACCTGAAGGATAGATTCCTTTTGTCGAAACAGATTGATAATTTTCTTCATCACGATTAATTCTGACTGGTGAAGACGAACGAGATTCAACCCCTGTCATTACAGCATCAGAGAGTGCAAAGCCATGCATTTTTTTATCTAATCCAACAATTGCTTCACGCATAGATTGTGTAACATAGTCTGGGAATAGTGATTCAAGATTTGTTGGTTTCACTCCCAAAGCATAACTAGGTTCAACTGTTCCCATTGCTTTAGAAGCTTTTCCATCAAGAAAATCTCCAACAAGTTGAGCTGGTGCTTGATAATTAGAACCACCTAATTCAAAGGCTTTATGTTCTAATTCCTTTTGGAACTCTACTCCAGCAAGTGGATGGTCAGTCGGGAAATCTTCTGGAAAAACTTGGACTAAAAGTCCAGAATTTGCATTTTTTTGGTCTCTAGCATGTTCAGACATCCCATTAGTCACAAGGCCACCTTCTTCTGATGCAGCTGGGACAACCAATCCTCCTGGACACATACAGAAAGTATAAACCCCACGGCCTGATGATGCCTTATAAGTTAAGCGATATTCTGCTGCTCCAAGACGCGGATGGTCAGCAAATTCTTTATATTGTGCTTTATTAATTAAAGATTGGGGATGTTCAATTCTGACTCCAACAGCAAAGGGTTTAGCTGTAATCGTTACCCCTTTATCATAAAGTTCTGAGAAAGTATCACGTGCCGAATGACCAATGGCTAAAATAGCCTGATTTGTTTTAATAATATTTCCGTCAGCAAGTTTTACAGACTGTAATTCTTCATCTTCAATTAAAAATTCTTCAACTTGAGCATCAAAATGAACTTCTCCGCCCAACTCAATAATTTGTTTTCGGATATTTTTAACAATATCACGAAGTAAGTCGGTTCCGACATGAGGATGTGCCTTATAAAGAATATCTTCTGGGGCACCAGCTTGTACAAATTCCTCCAAAACCTTACGACCACGCAAATCACGAACACGACTCGTTAATTTACCGTCAGAAAAAGTTCCTGCTCCACCTTCACCAAATTGAACATTCGATTTTGGATTAAGTTTTCCTTCAAGCCAAAACTTATCAATTGATTTTACACGCTCGTCAACAGCTTGGCCTCTTTCAAGAACAATTGGCCGATAACCATTTTGAGCCAATAATAAAGCCGCAAACATTCCTGCGGGACCAAATCCAATGACTACAGGCCGATGAAGCATTTTTTTATTTCCTATAACTGGATTGACATAATCTAATTCAGGTGCCAAAGAAACATTTTTTATTTTTTTAGACAGAATTCTTGCTTCATCTTTAAGTTTAATATCAACAGTATAGATAAAATCAATTTCGCCTCTATGTCTTGCATCAATTGATTCTTTGTAAATTCGATAATCCAGTAAGTCAGATTCTTGTAGTCTTAGTTTTTTCAAAACGAGACTTTTAACCTTACTGACAGGTTCATCAATTGAAATTTTGATTTGTGTTATGCGAATCATGATTTTCTTTCTATGAATAGGATTTATTATCCTCTTTTATCTTTTATTAAAACTAGCAACTAATTCAATATGATGCGTTTGTGGGAATAAGTCAACTGGTTGAACTTTATCCAACAAATAGCCCTCAGCTTCAAAGCGAACAACATCACGAGCAAAAGTTGCTGGATTACAAGAAATATAAACAATACGTCGAGGATTCATCATTGCTGCTGCTTTAATAAAGCCTTCATCCAACCCTTTTCTTGGTGGATCAACAAAAATGACATCGGGATTTATTCCTTCTGAAAGCCATTTAGGCATGATTTTTTCAGCAGTTCCAACCTCATAATGTGTATTTTCAAGTTCATTTAATTGAGCATTACGTTTAGCATTTTCAACGGCTGCTGGAACAACTTCCATGCCATAGACTTTTGCAACTCTATCAGCCATACTAATTCCAATCGTTCCAATACCAGAGTAAGCATCAATAACAACATCACCTGGTTTTAGACCCGCAAAGTCATAGGCAGTTTCATAAAGTTTTTCAGCTTGAGGTGTATTAACTTGATAAAAGGCAGGGGCTGAAATTTGATAAGTTTTATCTAGCATCAAATCTGTGATGAAATCTTTGCCGTATAATAAAATAAATTCTTTTCCTAAAATAAATGAACCTGTTCCAGAATTAATATTTAATTGAACAGATTTTATATTTGTAAAACGTTCAACCAAATGATCAATCACAAGTTCAACCATTTCTGGAAGTTTTTTACTTGTAACGACTAAAGTAATCATCATTTCACCCGTGTGGAATGCTCGACGGACAACGATATATCGCAACCAGCCTTTTCTCGTTTTCTCGTCATAAGCTTGTAAATTAATCTTTCGAAACTCATCGCGCAAAAAAAGAACCACAGCATCAATCTCAGGATGTTGAATATAAAAATCTTCCACAGGAATCAAAGTATGAGAATTCTTTCGATAAAATCCTGTAGTTAAAAGCCCGTCAATCATTTGGACAGGAATTTGTGCTTTATTTCGATAATTAATTGTTTTAATTGCTTCAACTACTGGTAAAACTGGATAATCAGATTTACCAGCTGTTTTTCTCAAAATATCTACTACTTGCTTATGTTTAAATTTCACTTGTTCATCATAAGATAGATGACCAAAATCTGCGATTCCGGTGCGCAAATAATCAAGGTTAAGCTGAGTAACACGATGTTTACTCTGACTTATAAATTCATCCACACGCCCAAATCCAAAAGATTTCCCAACCTTAAGCACATGCATTTTGATACGTTCCCCAGGTAAAGCATTATCCACAAAGAAAGGGAAAGAGTCGATTTTAACAACCCCTTGTCCTTCATGTGTTAAGTCAAGGACTTCTGCTTCAAATATATCGTTTTTCTTGAAATTTGTCATGTCCATATTATAACACATATTATCATTTGGGTTCTATAAATGAAGAGTATTTAAATTTTTGAAAAAATATACTCCATAATTCCCGGATTCTTTCACCTAAAATATTGTTAAAAGTGTAGTCAAATATTTTTCGACAATAAAAAAGCCACTCACAAGGTAAGTAGTTCTAATTTATCTAATAAAGAAAGTGTAGTCTTTATTATGAATTTACATTAACGCAAAATCTCTATTCTACGTTGAGCACTTGCATGAATGAGTTTCACTTTATTTTCTCCAAAAAGTTTTACTAATTTATCAAATTCTGCACTTTTAGCAAATTTTTCATTATGTTTCATATTTTTTTTGCCATTTTTTTTAGATTTCAGTGAAATATAAATTTCTTGTCCTTTTTCATTACGTGGAACAAAATTAGTTTGTTCTAAAATTATTTTTTCAATTTCTTTTTTTGATTTCGCCATTGAAACAATACTCCTTATTCTTTTTTATTCAATAAATATCATAGCATAAGATCGTCAAAAACTTAAATATTTATCATTTGCTTATTAATTTAAATAAGATGAAATATATTTTCCATCTTTACTCTTTAAAATCATTTAGTTTCTTTCTTCAGTCCACTTTCAACCAGCCTAAGCCACTTTTTAATTTCTTTAATATCTTCATCACGGTAAAAGAAAATCAAATTTAAACAGTAGATAGGTAAAAAATTAAACTGAATTTTTTTACGCAAAATTACTAATCACCAAATAATTAATCTATTGATTTACTAATAACCGCTCTGATAATTTCTTCACGACTTTTTAAAGCCTCATTTTCAAAAATCTTTTCGTGATGTCTTACTAGGAGTTCACAAATGTATAACTGTGATATTTTGCCAGATAAAGAACCACCATCAAAAAATTCTTCTGCTGTTGTTTGCAGCACAATGTCTGAAAGCTGAGCAATTGGCGACACTAAATTACTGGTTATTGAAAGGATTTTAGCTGTATGTTCTTTAGCGATTTTAAGCGATTCATATAAATCTAAAGTCCTTCCTGATAAAGAAATTCCAATAACCAAATCAGTGTTTTTTAGAATAGCGGCCGTTTGGGCCTGAAAGTGAGTGTCACTAATTGCTTTAGCTTGAATACCAATCCGTAAGAACATTGCCTCCAAATCTTTTGCCGTATTTCCGCTTAAGCCAACACCAAAAATATAAATTGCTGAGGCATTTGAGAGTAATGCAGAACTCCTCTCCAATAGTTCTATAGACAATTTTCTTTTTGTTGTTTCTAGACTGTTGACAATTTTTCTCTCTTTTTCGTCAAAGAATAACTCACTATCTTTAGCCTGAGATTCTTTTTGAGAATAGTCTTCTTTTGCTATCTCAATTTTTAAATCTGAGAATCCTGAAAAACCTAATTTTTGACAGAATCTGATAATTGTCGCATCTCCTACATGAATCTCACTTTTAATATCATTCATCGTTCCATAAATAATATGATTAGGTGACACTAATACGTAGTTAGCAATTTTTTTCTCAGATTTGGTAAGAGTTTTATATTTTTCTTCAATGACTTGTTCGATTTTCATAATATCCCTTTGGTAAATGTAGTTAGCTTTTTCTTTATTTTACTATTTTTTTATATTTTTTAAAATGAATTAGAAAAAGTTGACAAAAATGTAAGCGCATGCTATATTAGTTATTGGAGAATTTCTCCATTATATCTTAAATTGGAGGATGAATAAACAGTGAAAAAAGAAGTATTTTTAGACAAAGTAAAAAATGGAATTATTGTATCCTGTCAGGCTTTACCTGGTGAAGCTTTATATTCTGAAAAAGGTGGTATCATGCCTTTGATGGCTAAAGCAGCTGCACAAGCGGGAGCCGTTGGAATTAGGGCAAATTCTGTAAGAGATATTAAAGAAATTCAAAAAATAGTTGATTTACCAATAATTGGTATTATTAAAAGAGATTATCCACCACAAAAACCTTTTATTACTGCTACCATGAAAGAAATAGATGAGTTAGTAGCCACTTCTTGTGAAGTCATCGCCTTGGATTGTACCTCTAGAGAACGTTATGATGGCCTAACTATTAATGAATTTATCAAATCAATCAAAGAAAAATATCCAAACCAACTTTTGATGGCAGATTGTTCAACCTTTGAAGAATGTAAAAATGCATATGAAGCTGGGGTAGATTTTGTTGGTACAACGCTTAGTGGTTATACAGATGAAAGTCCAAAACAAGATGAACCTGATTTTGCCTTACTTGAAAAACTAGTTGAGGAGAAGATTCCAGTCATTGCAGAGGGAAGAATTCATAGTCCAGAACAAGCCAAACGCGTTTATGATATTGGTGTTGATGCCATGGTTATCGGGGGAGCAATAACCAGACCTTTTGAGATTGCCACACGATTTATAAAAGCAATTGGCGAAAAATAGTAGCCCATTCATCGGAATAAAAAAAAACACCGCCAAAAAGGATGGTGTCTTTTTTTTATGCTTATCTCTCGTTTACATTTTCTTTATTAACCTGAGATCTTTCCCAATTATCGACTAATATCTTCTTATATTGAGGTCTTTCAATCGCTGCTTTTGCATTATACTGTCTTAATTTGGTAAATGAAAATCCACTGATTAAGGCTAAACCTACAAGAAGTATCGCAATTTTCTTTGTTTTTCTCTTTATATTTTTAGAGAATAAAGCTCTAACCATAAGAATCATTAAGATACAGATAATTGTTGGTATAACAAATCTGAAACTTTTGAAAGGTGCAATTCCTAAAAATTTAGTTACTGGTGAAATAAAGTAAGTTCCATAAAAGAGTGCTGTCATTCCGACAATAACAATAGCTCTAAAGCGGCTTAAGGGACGGCATAAGAGATAGAGTGAAAAGAGTTGAACACTACCAATAACCAAAGTTACATCACTGATAAACTCCTTATAATGAGTCACAAAGTGTCCATCGGTAAATGTCGTATAGATTGGGAATTTATAGGCCAAGCTGAACATTACAAATATAGCAATCCCAATAATTATCCCCGTAGGTAGAGCGTTGTCTCTAATTTTTTGGAGAATATCATCTTCATTTCTTTTTTCATCTTTTTCTAGCACAAGTAAAGCACTAGGAATTCCGACGGTAAAGATACCCATCATCATTAAATTTATTGATTCTAATGGGAAGAGATGACGTGTAATTAACAATAGAACTGTTAAGGTAAAGATGTATATCACTCTTAGAAGATTCATACTAGCAACACGTGTAATATTATTAATTACTTTTCTTCCCTCTTTGAGAATATTTGGAAGAACAGAGAAATCATTTTTCAATAGAATAAATTGAGCAACTGACTTTGTAGCTTCATTACCGCTTCCTAAGGCAATTGGACAATCTGATTTTTTAAGGGCGAGAATATCATTAATTCCATCTCCAATCATTCCCACAGTATGACCATTTGCCTGTAAAGCAGCAATGATATCCCGTTTTCTTTCTGGAGTTATGCGACCGAATATTATCTTTTCTTCTACCACTTCCTGTAGTTCTTTTTCACTTTCAGGAAGTTCTGATAGACCAATATAATCCGCTTCTAAACCGACCTCTTTTGCAATAAGTGAGACCGTTTTTGGATGGTCACCCGAAATAATTTTAATCTGAGTCCCTTGTTTTTCAAAGTATTCTAATATTTTTTTAGCTTCTTTTTTAGGTCTATCTTTTAAGAAAATAAGACAAAGAAGTTGGCTTTTTTCTCCCAAAACATTATGAGAGAGAGCGAGAATTCTATAACCTTTTTCCAAGGCTTCCTCAATATCAGCTTGTTGTTTAGGAGTGATATCTTTTGCTACTAAATCAAAAGCTCCTAAAATATAATTTCCTTTATTTTTAATTTCTACAGATTGATATTTAGTTTCTGAGCTAAAAGGTTGATATGAAACTAATTCAAAGGTATTTTGTTGACCACTAGTAAAATATTTTGTCAAAGCCTCCATTGAGGAATTTTGTTCTTTATCTAAGGAGATAATATATGAAATGATATCATTTGTTTCAGCTTTATCATTATAGTATAGAACATTTTCAACATTCATTTGTCCTTCGGTAATTGTTCCCGTTTTATCTAAACATAAAACGTCAACTCTAGCCAATGTTTCAATTGCTGATAATTCTTGAGTCAAAACATCCATTTGTGAAAGTTTAATGACACCTAAGGCCAAAGCAACTGATGTAAGCAAGACTAATCCTTCAGGAATTAAACTTGTAATCGTTGTTGCTGTTCCAACAATCGCCATCTTTCTTTGAGGAATCACTGACAAGTTTAATGACGAAAAGACGAACTGGTTCAGCAAAACAAGAATTGAAATAGGAATAATTCCTATTGCGATAATTTTTAAAATTTTATCAATTTGTTGTTGAATTTTTGATTTTGATTTTTTTAAAACTGAAGCTTCTTTTGTGAGTTTACTGATAAATGTATGATTCCCGACTGCCTGAACTTGTGCTTTTGAAGCACCTTGCATGACAAGACTACCTGAATAGATGAAATCACCAACATGTTTTTCGATAAAATCAGATTCTCCGGTAATCATGGATTCATCAACATCTAGTCCTTCTTCCAAACATATCGCATCCACCGGAACCTGAACCCCTTTTTTCAGACAAATAATATCATTTAAAACAAGCTCTTCTTTTTCAATACTTACTTGTTCACCTGCTCTTATCACTTCGACTTTATCTTGTTTTAGAAAAGAAAGTTTTTCAATAATTCTTTTGGCTTTAATTTCTTGATAGATGCCAATTGAGGTATTAGAAATAATTGAGAAAATAAACAGCATATTTTTATAAGAACCAATGATAAATAACACAACCGCAAGTACTAGATTGAGTAAATTAAATAAGGTCATTGAATTTTTAATGATAATATCTTTATTTGAATTCCCAACTTTAACCGTCATGATATTCAAATTTCCAAGTCTTTTTTGTTCTTCGACTTCTGCATTTGACAGTCCTTCGGTCATGTTTACTTTATTCAATATCTGCTTTTCCTCCTAAACTAATTTCTTTAATTATTATATCTAAAATTTTACCTTTTTTTCTTACATTTTTGAAAGTATTTGAAAAATTATTTTATCAAAAAAGTTATTAGAAGGCTAATAATTCTAATAACTTTTTAGCTTTTAAATTATTTATTGATTATAAAAGATTTTTATTTGTTCAATATCAGACAAGTAAAAACGTCGCCTCATGCAGTAGCTAAAAAAACATGCTCGATAAGTTCAGCAAACCTTTTGACTTTTAATAGACAATCATAGCCTTAGTGAGTATGAATGATTTGTAGCATCTATTACTCTACTCTTGGATAATTGACTTTCAGTTATAGGGAGAATTACTACAAAATAAAAACCACTAAAATTTTCAAGTGGTTTTTATTTTTCAATATTCATGTATTTTAAAAGAGTCAATTCATCCTTATTAAGCCTTATATACAGGACCATTTATAATATCGGACTAAGTAATCTCGAAAAGTTTTGCTTGATTTTAA
Organism: Lactococcus sp. AK05; assembly: GCF_041026685.1. NCBI lineage: Bacteria > Bacillati > Bacillota > Bacilli > Lactobacillales > Streptococcaceae > Lactococcus > Lactococcus sp. AK05. The sequence goes on along the minus strand of NZ_JBFTEI010000001.1, from coordinate 724,862 downwards.
GCCAGATAGATTGTTGGGCAATTTCTTCATCGGTAAGTAGCTTAGAATTTCTTAAGTCTCCCTCAAAGGTCCTTCTCATCTCTTTTGCTATAGTTTCATCATAACAAAAGGCACTTATCTCAAAATTTAATTCATAACTACGAATATCTTGATTAGTTGTGCCAAATACACCTAATTTTCCATCCATTACAAGGGTTTTAGAGTGTATGAAGCCATTTGTATAATTGTATATTTTCACACCGTGTTTATGCAGATAATTTGCGTAATATTGTGTTGCTCTAAAAATAAACGGATGATCTGGCATATTGGGAATCATGATTCTTACATCAACACCAGAATTCGCCGCTGCTACAAGCGCCGTTATCATCGAGTCATCAGGTATCAAGTAAGGCGATTGAAGCCAAATATAGTCTTCCGCATCCATGATCATTTTAATAAAACCTGTTCTTAAGGTTTTATTATCACTCTCTGGTCCGTTAGCGACAATCTGAATATCAATGTTCCCTTCTTCTTCTGGTACCACAAAATATGAATCTTCTCGTTCGAGCTTATCTTTAGGATCTCTGACTGAAACATTCCAATCTCGAATAAATGTTTCTTGAAGACCAAAAGCTGCTGTACCCACAATTCTACCGTGTGTATCACGCCAGAAGCCAAACTTTTTACTGTTATAAATATATTGATCACCAACATTAAAACCGCCAGTCCAACCAATTTGACCATCTATCACTACAATTTTACGATGTAAATGATAGTTAAGTCGGGTTTTTGTTAGTGTATTACGCGATGTGATAAAGGCTGTGACCTTACCTCCTGCCTCTTCCAAAGGTTTAAAGAAATCTTTTCTCGTTTTTCCTCCCCATGGATCGTAAACTACTCTAACTTCCACCCCTTCTTTAGCTTTTTCAATTAGATGATCGCGAAAAGCAGTTCCAATTTTGTCATTAAAGAATGCATAGTACTCTACATGAATATTATCTTTAGCATTCTTTATGTCGTCAAACAAGGCTGAAAATTTATCTTCTCCATTCAGATAAAAATTCACTTTATTCCCACGACAAAGTGGTGTACGTTCGATATTATTAAAATACCTTTTCAGTAATCTTTCATGGGGTGCCATTTCTTTTGGCTCAAATTTTTCATTATTTTCACGCACCCTTTGGGCAAGAATAGACAGATTATATTTATTTTCTTCTTCAAAACGATTTGTTGTTGTTCGATCAAGCCCTCTTCCTAAAAAAAGATAGCCAAGGAAACCAACCCCTGGTAAAAAGAACAAGAACATAGACCACGCAAAAATACTGGCAATAGACCTAGGTTTCCGAAAAATTGTCACAAGGGCAAGCAATGTGTTTATCGTTATTAGTGTTCCCATCAAACTATAGATTGTCGCAAGTGACATAAAATATTTCTCCATAATCTCCATAAAATAATACTATTTATCTAATTATATCAAAATTTATTGGATACTTTATTTATTTTATCTAAGCAAAATTTAATGTTATTTTTATAAGTGTTATTGATTCATTAATTCTTAATGCATTTGTCTTATCTATACCATTTAAATAAACCAACTCTCAGCCTTTTCTTTGCCACGCGCCATTGCAGTAACAAAAGAAAGCCTATCCACAATACACACATCTTTTCTTTCAGTATCAAATTTTCAAAATTCATCTCATATCTTTTCTTCTGTTTATTTTACATTTCCATGTGTGATATATGGTTCAATCAAACTGAATGACATCTCCTAAACTAATTGTTCCATTTCTATCTGCTTGTTCATTTTCTTCAGTTAACCCTGAGTTATTGATATAGTCACCTTCAATATCACTCATTTGATGATAAAAAATTTTCTATAAATCAAAAAACATTCCCTAAGGAATGTTAAAACTTTTTAAATTTTATACCTGCAAAAATGCACTGAAAAATTTGTCCATTTCTATCGGTTATCGAAAACTATTTTAATTTTGATTGACTTCTTCTAATAAAGCTAAATTCAATGAATAACGATAAGAGAGTATTCTTATGATTCTTTTTTATTTATTCATTTTAAATTCTAAATATAAATCATTATAAATTCCAGTCCAATATGGATTAAGGTTTTTGTAGGCTTCATCGTCTTTGATGGTTGCTTCATCTGGATAAAAGGATTTATTATCTCGAATTTCTTTGGGTAAGAGGGCTTTGGCTTTCAAATTTGGGGTTGCATAACCAATCCACTGCGCATTTTGGGCTGCATTTTTGGGTTCTTGCATGAAATTAATAAAAGCGTAAGCCGCTTTGACGTTTTTAGCTGTTTTTGGAATGGCCAAATTGTCATACCAAATATTTGTTCGCTCGGGGATAACGTATTTCAAGTTTTTATTTTCAGAGGTCATCTCTGCTGCTTGTCCGCTATAAACAACGGCTAAAGGTGTTTCATTATTAATCATGTAATTCATGATTTCATCACCCAGAATTGCTTTTACATTTGGCGTAAGTTTTAGAAGGTCTTGATAGGCTATATCTAGCTCTTTTTGGTTGGTTGTATTTAATGAATATCCATGTTTACTAAGGACCATCGCCATAACGTCACGCACACTGTCTGTCAGTAAAATTGAGTTTTTGTAAGTTGGTGACCAGATATCATTCCACGTTTTTGGTGGCCTTGTTACTGTTTTTGAATTATAAACAATCCCTAATGTTCCCCAGAAGTATGGAACAGAATAGTGATTTCCTTGGTCAAAAGCCGGATTGAGGAGTTTAGGGTCATCATCTTTCAAACCTTTAATTTTACTATGGTCTAGCTTAATGAGCAAATTTTCTTTGGCCATTTTTTCAATCATGTAATCGGAAGGAACAATCAGGTCATAAGCTGTTCCTCCTTGTTTGACTTTTGAATACATGGCTTCATTGGAATCGAAGGTCATATAGTTTACTTTATAACCTGTTTCTTTTTGAAATTTACTAATCAAGTCTGGGTCGATATACTCTCCCCAGTTAAAAATGGTCAGGCTATTATTTTGAGTTTTGACTCCATCAGCAGCTTTCATTCTATTAGTAATCAGTCCTAACGAGGCAGTAATAATCAAAATTCCTACAAAGAAGTATAATATTTTTTTCAAGTTTCTCCTTTCTATACTTTGAGCTACAAAGTATCAGTAAAATAGTTTTAAGTCAGATTTGAAGATTTTCCAACAGTTTCTGAATCTCTCATAATATAATAATAGCCTATAACTAATAGAATTGAAAAGAGAAATACAAGGGTAGAAAGGGCATTAATTTCTAAAGAAATTCCGGCGCGAGCTCTGGAATAGATTTCAACTGATAGGGTTGTGAAATCATTTCCTGTGACAAAGAAAGTGACGGCAAAATCATCTAAAGAATAAGTAAATGCCATAAAGAAACCAGCAATAATTCCCGGTGTTAAATAAGGCAGGGTAATTTCACGCATTATTTGACTTGAATTTGCCCCTAAATCATTTGCGGCGTCAATGAGTGAACTATCCATTTCTTGATAAAGCGGCATTACCATCAAAACAACAATAGGGATAGAGAAGGCAATATGACTGAGTAAAACAGACATAAAACCAAGTTTCATTCCAACAATTGTAAATAAAATTAGGAAGGAAGCACCGATGACAACGTCTGGGGAAACCATTAAGACATTATTTAAGCCCAGTAAAGTTTCACGACGTCTTCTCTTGAATTTAACAAGGTTCAAAGCTCCAATTGTTCCAATAACTGTAGCAATCAGTGAGCTTAAAAAGGCGAGAAAGAAAGTTTGAACAACAATCAGAATTAGACGACTGTCAGCAAATAACGTTTTGAAATTATCTAATGTGAAACCTGTAAATTTGCTCATATCACTTCCGGAGTTGAATGAGTAAAAAATAAGGTAAAAAATAGGTGCATATAAAAGGATGAGGACAAAGGTGAGGTAAACTTTACCAAGTGAATTTTTCTTTTGCAAATCAATCTCTCCTTTCTTTCGTCATTCTCATGACAATCAACATGGCTACAACTAAGACAACAGCAATGGTTGAACCCATTCCCCAGTTTTGTGTCGTTAGGAAGTGTTCTTCAACGGCCGTACCGAGTGTGATGACTTTATTCCCACCGATTAAACGCGTCAACATGAAGAGTGACAAACTAGGAATAAAGACAGCCTGCACTCCAGCTCTAACACCGTTTAATGAAAGTGGCCAAATCACTTGAGTAAAAGTTTGCAAACGTGAGGCACCTAAATCGGCACTCGCATTTACCAAATTATCATCTAAATCATTTAAAGCATTAAAAATTGGTAAAACCATAAAGGGAATGGAAATATATGATGCGACCAAAATAAAACTTAGGTCAGTAAATAAAATCTGTGTCCGTCCAATTCCCAAAAACTGTAAAAAGTTATTAACTGAACCATATTTACCAAAAATTCCAATAAAGGCATAAGCTTTAAGTAACAAGTTAACCCATGTAGGTAAAATAATAAGCATGAGCCAAAATTGTTTCATTTTTAGTTTGGTCAAAACATAGGCTACGGGGTAGGAGATGACAAGGGTCGCTACAGTAATAATCAATGCGTAGAGAATAGAGTTCCAAGTCATTAAGAGGTAAGTTCCGCTAGAAAAATAGAGGATATAATTGTTAAGGGTAAAGTGACCATTTAAATCAAAAAATGATTGCCATAAAAGCATGGCCAAAGGGACGATAACAAAGAAAAGAATCCAGAGAAAATAGGGAACAGAATAAATTCTTTTGGTCACTGATTGGCCCCACTTTCTTTATTTTCTGACTCAGATTCATTCTCTTGCTTTTGTAAAATTTCATTCACTGTTTCAGCAAGCTCTGTCAATTCCATCGTGTTTTCAAGCGCTTCTTTAACGGCTTCTTGAATGGCAGCTTCTTCTTCGGCATTTTCTTCTTCGACAGCATTAGCTAAACCGACCGTTTCTTCTTCTTCAACATATTCTTCAATACGTGCGTCAAATTCTTCTTCGGTTTCATTAAGACGCATGATGTGAATGGCTTCTGGGTCAAAATCGAGTCCAACTCTTTCTCCAACAATGGCTTTATGTGTTGAATGAATGAGCCATTCGTTATTAAATTCATCGTAGGCTACAATTTCATAATGGACGCCACGAAAGAGTTGAGTATCTACTTTTACATTGAATTTACCTTCGTCAGGAAGTGTAAACCAGATATCTTCAGGGCGAATAACAACCTCAATTGGTTCATTTTTACGCATCCCACCATCGACAGCTTCAAATTTCTGACCATTAAATTCAACGAGGTAGTCTTCGATCATTCTCCCGTTTAGAATGTTTGATTCTCCAATGAAATCAGCAACAAAATGATTAATTGGTTCATCATAAATATCAGTTGGAGTCCCTGATTGCACAATTTCGCCTTCATTCATGATGAAGACCCAATCAGACATTGCTAGCGCTTCTTCTTGGTCATGCGTAACAAAGATAAATGTAATTCCAAGACTTTGTTGTAGCTCTCTTAATTCATATTGCATATCTTTTCTGAGTTTCATATCAAGTGCTGAAAGAGATTCATCAAGTAAGAGAACTTTAGGGCGATCAATTATGGCACGGGCAATAGCTACCCTTTGTTTTTGCCCTCCTGATAATTTAGTAATTGAACGCTTTTCAAAGCCATCTAAGCGCACGAGTTTTAAACTCTCAGAGACACGTTTAGCAATTTCCTTTTTATCTACTCCTTTAATTTTAAGAGCGAAAGCGACGTTATCAAAAACGTTCATATTTGGAAAAAGAGCATAGGATTGAAAAATCGTATGAACATTTCGTTTATTTGCGGGTAAGTCATTAATTCTTTTATTATCAAGAATAACATCACCATCGGTTGCATCAAGAAGCCCCGCAATAATATTTAAAATTGTTGATTTTCCTGAACCTGACGCGCCTAAAAGAGTATAAAATTTCCCTTCTTCTAGTTCAAATGAAATATCTTTAAGAACGGTTGTATCAGTGTCAGCATAAGTTTTACTGACATTTTTAAATTCGATAATTGTTTTTGACATTTTTTTAATTCCTTTGAATATAAAGATGTGATAAGCCGTAAAGTTGCTTGTAAGTAATATAAAAAACCAAGCCAACGCTTGGTTTCATCATCAATTTAAGTTTTCTGATTCCAAAAGGACAAACAGAAAAATCTAGTGCAGAGTCTATACAGCAGAAGAACTTTTAATACTCTTATTGATGCGCCAAAGCGTGTTTTTCTTGGGTGGGGCTTTTATATTCCCCATAACTCCTAAAAAGAGTTAATCAATAAGGCAACGAAAGTCGCCAATTTCGGCTTTTGACCCGGCTGTCCGTCTGGCCTTGGCTCAATTTTTACTGACAAATCGTCAATATTTTACTGACGAGATGTTATTTTTACTGACGAAAAGTATTTTTGAGAAATTTTTAGTTTCGTCAGTTCAATGCGACCAAAGGAAGTCATTGAATCGGTGGATAAGGGAAGTTTCAGCTTTGCTGAAATTTCTATCAGTAAATTAAATCCAGAATTCAACCATTAAATTGGCAGATAGAAAGTTCTAATTTGCTGACGGCTTATTCGTCAGTAAAATTGAGCGGTCAAATCTTCTGTATATGCACAGAACATCATTAATTATAGCTTAAATTAGATGATTTATCAAGTTGAAATTTGAAAAAGACAGGAAAATCCTGTCTTATTTTTCACCGATTATTCTAACTTCAGGTTCAAGAGTGACCCCTGAGTTTTCTTTCACTTTATCAATAACATGTGCGATAAGTTTTTCGTAATCTGTCGCATTTCCATTTGCAACATTAACCATGAAACCTGCATGTTTTTTGCTAACTTCAACACCGCCAATGCGTACGCCTTGTAGATTAGCTTCTTGGATTAATTGTCCCGCAAAATGACCGACTGGGCGTTTGAAAACTGAACCGCAACTTGGATATTCCAAGGGTTGTTTACTTTCACGCAGGAAATTGAGTCGATTCATTTCATTTTGAATTTGAGTCGGATCACCTGCTTGGAGTTCAAATTTTGCTGACAAAACAACCAAATTTTTGTCACGAATGACAGAATGACGGTAGCCAAATTGCATTTCACTTGCAGTCAGAACCGAAATGTTTCCGTCAGTATCCATAACTTTGCAACTTACCAAAACTTGAGAAATTTCGCCACCATAAGCTCCAGCATTCATGAAAACAGCACCGCCAATTGAACCTGGAATTCCGCAGGCAAATTCAAAACCTGTCAGTGAATTTGCTTGTGCCACTTGTGTTACTTCTTTTAATTTTGCACCAGCTTGAGCTTCAATCGTATAGCCAGCCACTTTTACTGACTCTAATTTTTCAAGTAAAATCACAAGGCCACGAATTCCACCATCACGCACAATCAAATTTGAAGCATTTCCAAGCACAGTAACTGCTGTGTCAGTTGATTTTGCTTTGACTAATAATTCTGTCAGTGCTTCAATTGTAGCTGGAAAAGCTAAGATATCTGCTGGTCCACCTACTTTTGTATAAGTATATTTTGATAATGGTTCATTAAATTTAACCAGCAAATCTGGGATATTTTCAAGGTCAGTTTCTTTTATCATATCCTTATTTTATCATTTTCTATTAAAGATGACAATTTTGTCTTAAATTTCGGCTTTAACTTTCTTTTTATTCAAGAAACCTTTAGCTTTATCGAAGATATCAATTGGGAAGGCTTTGCTCAAAACATTGCACAAACCAAGCGCTAAATTGAAATCAATCATACTGTGTACAAGACCACCAAAACCAATCAATAATAGAAGATTAAGTAGAGCAGCTTGATCAATATTTGCAAATCCTAAAGAATAAAAAACATAAACTACTAAAGTTTCCAAACCAGCATGAAAAATACCGAGAATAAAATTAAAAATTTGGATTTTAACTTTTTGATGAACAAGTTCAGGATGTTTCTTTAGGACATAAGCACCCACTGTCATTACAGGGAGATGCATAAGGGCACGCAACCAGATAGTTGGTACCGGAATACTAATCATAAATCCTAGGGTAGTTCCTAGAGCAACAAAAGCGGTCATTAATGGACTGAAAAACATGGCAGCCATTACGGGAACATGTGAGGCAAGCGTGAATGATGCAGGACCAATAATAATTTTAGCCGGCATAATCATTGGAATTAAAATTCCAAGTGCAGTTAGCATCGCAGCAATAATCAGATTTCTGACTTTTGCCTTTTTTGTTTGAGCCATTTGAGTTTCCTTTTCTTTTTAAACTCTTGCTTTAAAAAAGCGGACAGTAGGGCAATAATGGTTTTTCATTTAAATCACATTTCCTGTCAATAAAAGAAATTTAATTATTCATTACTTTTAACTTTAAAAAAATGATCAATCAAAAACCTTGTTCTGACAAATAAAATGAAAGTTAGTGAACTACTTTACATTCTTTTTTGCTTTAATGATTATATCATTTTATATGTAAAATAATCAAGAAAAAAATCTGTATTTATAATACAGATTCTTCTACTTGTAATCCATTGCTGTCAACTTCCAAGGAATAAAGTTGACCAGATAAATTTTGCTCATTAATTTTTTCTGTCAGTAAATCCAGCTTATCATCGGGTAAAAGGAGCATTACTGTTGGCCCCGCCCCAGATAAATAAGTTCCATAAGCACCAAATTCATGACCAATTTCTCGCAAAATTTTGAGTTCAGGAACTAAAGAAGCGCGATAATTTTCATGAAAACGGTCAGACTCTATCATTTGCCCAGCAATTTTTAAATTTTTTGTCAAAAGACTGGCCGTCAGTACATTTGCAATAGAGCTGGCAGCAACGGCCTCTTTATAAGCCAATTCCTTAGGTAAAACTTTTCGACTTTCAACAGTTTTTAACTCATAGTCTGGAACAAAAGCTAGAAGTTTACATGAAGGAAAGTCTGAGCTAACATAATTCGTTTTGTCAGCAACAGTACTTGCTATAACTAAATTTCCTAAAAGTGCTGGCGCAACATTATCAGGGTGCCCTTCAATTTCACAAGCAAGTTCTAGTTTTTCTTCTGTTGTCAAATTTAGCTTTGCTAGTTGATTAGCTAATTCAATACCAGCTATAATGACTGAACTTGATGAACCCAAACCTCTTGCTAAAGGAACTTCCGAAGTCATTTTCAAATGATATTTTACTGACAGACTGGAATTTTTAGCTTTCAAAACTGCTGACAGCGTGGTCAGTAATAAATTTTTTTCGTCAGTAGGAATATTATTTCCTAAATCATGGTCAATTTTCCAATCATTACTTTCTTCAAGTACTTCCACTGTCAAATATAAGTTGACCGCAATACCAATTGAGTCAAAACCTGCGCCTAAATTTGCTGATGTCGCTGGTACAATAATTTTCATTTTCCTAGTCCCCCAAAACTTTAAAATAATTAAGTAATTTAAAATCTACTTCTTCTTTTAATTTATCTTGAATGGCCAAAAGTTGAACGCGATTAATCTGATGACTGATAATCACAACAACTGCGCGATGTCCATCACCTTTTTGTTGTAAAACTTGTTCAAAAGAGACATCTTCACTTGTAAATAACTCCACCAAGCGCAATAATTGCCCAGTTGAATCTGGTGTTTCAACGGAAAAATAATATTTATTTACAATATCATGAGGATTAGCTAAGCTCGTTGGACGTGCGTATTCATTAAATGATTTCCCAATTGTTCCATCTTTTACCCGCTTAACAATTCGAACAATATCAGCTAAAACACTCGTAGCGGTTGGCTTTTGACCTGCTCCCGCCCCATAGAACATTGAATCCCCAATTCCCTCTGATTCAATAAAAACAGCATTCATAACACCATTGACACTGGCCAATGGATGACTTTTGGGAAGAAAAGTTGGGCTAACCTCAGCGAAAATTCCTGATTCAACCTCATTAATTTCACCTGTCAATTTTAAAACATAACCAAATTGTTGAGCAATCTCAACGTCAGTTTTTTGAATTGTTCTGAGGCCAGATTTAGAAATTTGATCAGGACTTAGCGTCATTCCGAAAGCAAATTCACTTAAAATCGCTAATTTATAACTGGCATCAATTCCGTCAACATCATTTGTTGGGTCAGATTCAGCATAACCAAGTTCTTGAGCTTTGGCCAAAGATTGGTCGTAAGTCCATGCCTCCTCTGACATTTTTGTCATCATAAAATTACTTGTTCCATTAAGAATTCCTAAAAGATGTGTGATTTTGTCTGATGAAAATGAATTGGCTAAAGTTCTTAAGATTGGAATCCCACCAGCAACAGCCGCTTCATAATAAAGAGCAACATGATGTTTCTCTGCCAAAGCACGCAATTCAGTTCCATGAACAGCCAGTAAATCCTTATTGGCTGTGACAACATTTTTACCCGCTTTAATCACTTTCGTAATGTAGGTCTTAGCTGGTTCAATCCGTCCCATCAACTCAACAACAATTGAAATCTCAGAATCAGCCAAAATTTCTTCTAAAGTTAGAACAAAATCATATTGATAACCCTGTGCTTTAGCTTTTTCAATTGCTTTTTCATCTCTCATCAAAACTTTTGAAATGACGATTTCTTCATCTAAAATTTTTGATAGTTTTTCTTTATTCTCAGAAATTAAAGTTGGAAGCCCAGTTCCAACTGTCCCAAACCCCAATATTGCTATATTTACTGTCATCACTTCTCCTTTTCAAACAAAAATTAAATTTTAAGATAATTCAAAAAATAACTTTCGCTCAATTTCTTAATATTATACCATTTTTATCGAAAAAAATTTACTGACAGAAAGCTCAGTAAATTTAAAAGAATAAAAATTACTGACAGCCTTGTCAGTAATAATAATTTCACTATTTTTTAAAGCAAATCTAGTTTTTTCAACTCATTATCGATTTGTCCCAAAACTTCATCAAGATGTTCAGGATTATTGACAAAATCAATAGAATCACCATCGATTCTCAATTTTGGCGAAATGTTGTAATTTTTATACCAATCAGGATATTCATCATGCACTTGAGCATAATAATCTTTTAGTCCTTCTTGATTTTCAATTTGTTCAAATGAACGTCCACGTTGTGCAATTCTTGAGAGCATTGTTTCAAATGATACATCAATATAAACCAATAAATCCGGACGTTTTTTGGGCATTCCATCAAGTTCTTCTAACATATTTGCTAATAAATCTTGATAAATTTCCAATTCAGTTTTTGTTACATTTCCATTTTTATAGTTCAAAGTTAGGAAAAGTTCATCCTCAAAAATCGAACGGTCAAGCACGTTATTATCCTGACGATAAGCCATTTTAATTGATTCAAAACGTTTATTCAAAAAATAGATTTGTAGCAAGAAAGCATACTTTTGAGGATCTTGATAATAAAGATCAAGAACAGGATTATTGTCCACCGCTTCATAAAAAACATCCGTTTTCAAATGTTCTCCTAAAGCCTTTGCTAGACTCGACTTCCCTGCACCAATTGTACCTGCTAATACGATCAAAATTGTCTTTTCCTCCTCGTCATTTCTTCAAAAGAAAGAAATGAATTTATAAATCTATTTTATTATAGCCGAATTTTTTAAATTTACAACTATTTATTAATTTTAAAAACTAAAAAATTATTTTAGTTATTACTTCTCTTTTTTCAAAAACTCACGAACTTGAGATGAGAAATAGAGAGAGCCTGTAACTAATAACAAATCATCTTCAGCTAAATTTTTTTGCGCACGAACTAAAGCTAATTCCCAACTTGGAGCCAATTCAACCCCTTCTTCTTCCAATTTTTGAAAATCTCCCAAATTCAAAGCTTTCGGATAATCAAAAGTTGTCAAAATCAAATGTGAATTTTTCACAGTTTGAAGCATTTTTATCATTTGACTAATATCTTTTGTAGTAATGGCTGAGAAAATGAGTGTAATCTTTTTATCTGGAAACTCAGAGCTAAGGTTTTCAAGCAAACGATTCATCGCATGAACATTATGAGCACCATCCAGTAAAATGAGTGGTTTTTCACCTAATTTTTCCATACGAGCTGGCCAAAAAGCCTCACGAATTCCAGAACGAATCACATCCTCAGTCAATTCAATCCCAACCTTACTTGCATAAACCAGAGAAAGTTCAATAGCCATACCAGCATTTTCTATTTGATGTAAGCCAACTAAAGATTTTTCAATATCCAATATTGCTTCTTGACCAGAAAAGAAATTGAAATGTTCGTGTTCTTCCACTTCCGTACGATAATCATATGGAAATTGATAAACACGCGCTGTATTTTTTCTAGCCACTTCCCATATAACCCGAAGTGCTTTTAATTCAATATTTCCAACAACTACTGGAATTCCTGGTTTAATAATTCCAGCCTTTTGAGCTGCAATTTCTTCAATCGTCGATCCAAGAATATCAATATGATCTAAACCAATTGTTGTGATTCCAGAAACAACAGGTTTAATTACATTTGTTGAATCAAGAAGTCCGCCTAAACCAACTTCAATAACCGCTAAATCAACCTGCTCATCAGCAAAATATTTAAAAGCCATTGCCGTGATAATTTCAAATTCGGTAATTCCAGTCAGTTCAGCATCTTTATCAAGTTCTGCAACAAGTGGTTGGATCATTTCTACATAATAAATTAATTTATCATCAGCAATCGGGAGTGCATTAATCGACATCCGCTCACCAAAAGTGGTGATGAAAGGACTTGTGAAAGAAGCAACCTTCAGACCTGCTTGCATAAAGATTGAGCGTGTAAAAGCGACTGTGGAGCCTTTTCCATTTGTTCCAGCAACGTGAATCATTGACAAAGACTCTTCTGGATGACCAAGCAATTCTAAAAGGGCCGAAACACGACTTAGGCCTGGGCGAATATTAAATTTTAAACGTGAATGTATCCATTCCAATGCTTCTTCTATAGACATTTTATGACCTTTTCTACTTTATCTTTTGTATTGATAATATTTTTTAAATTCATCAGGAGCTTCAGTCCTATCAAGAAGAAAAAAAGGCAATTCAGCAAGGTCTGCTTCTTTTTCTTTTAGTTCCAATAGAAAACGAAAATCAATGTGTTGATGTTCTTTCTCATTCTTAATTTTGTTGTAAGGAATATTAATCAAGTTAACATCTACCAACTTGCCTGATTCTGACGCTGAAAAACCTGTTTCTTCATGGAACTCACGAATTGCAGTTTCCAATGGCTTTTCTCCTAGCTCAACATGACCTGCTGGAAGCAAAAGCTCCTTTTGATAAGGGTGTTCAATAAAAAATAATTTATGCTTTTTAAAAACTAATGCACTTGCTGACAATTGTAAATCTGGATTCTTTTTCCCCCGAAGCTCTAAAGTCGAATTTTTCAATAATCGAATAATCTCGGAAATTTTTTCTTCACTTCCAATAGCAGATAAAGCTTGAATTTCAGCAATTAGGTCTTCATTCATTTTTAAAATTCCTTATAAATTTCAATTGCATCAAGTAAACGTTTAGTCTCCTTAACATCATGAACACGCAAAATCCGTCCCCCATCAGCAACCATTTGCGCTTCTAGGACAAGGCTTGAAAAAAGCCGCTCTTCTCCTTGGGCATTGAAGAGTTTTCCCATAAATGACTTACGAGAGATTGCAATCATAAGAGGTAAACCTATTCTACTTAAAATTTCAGTTGTTTTAACCCGCTCGAGACTATCTGAACCTGAATCTCCATTAAAAAAACCAACTCCAGGGTCAATAACGATTTGTTCAGTTTTTAAACCAAGTTGAAGTAACTCTTCTTTTTTATTTTCAAAAAATAATGGAAGTTCTTCATAAACATTATCAGCATAACTAAAACCAGCTCGCCCATTATTCATAGCAACTACAGCCGGTTGATACTTTTCTACCACTTTTAATTTATCACTTGTATCAAAACCATCAATATCGTTAATAATATCAACCCCAGCGTCTAAAACTCGTTCCATGACATAAGCTTCGTCCGTATCGACAGCAAAAATTGCTTTAGGAAAGTTTTTTTTCAACTCAAGAATAGGTTCTTTCAGTCTGTTCCATTCCTCTTCTGGGCTAATATCGTCATATCCTGGTTTCGACGATTTCCCTCCCAACTCAAGAACAGAAGCTCCATTTTCTAAATCATCTTCTACTCTTTTTAGAATATGAGAGAGGTTTAAATTATCTGGATTTCCATCATAAAAAGAGTCTGGTGTAACATTGACGATTGAATAGACAATTGACTTTCTAGTTAAATCAAAATTGAAATTTTTACCTGACCAAATGATTTGATGACGTTTATAAATCACTTCAAGCATTTTTTTATCTTCATCATTTTCAAAAAGATTAATCAATTTTGCCAAGTCATCAATTGTTAAAACTACTAACAAGGAGTCTGGAGTCAGTCTTGTCAAACTACCATTTCGATAAAGTTTTTTTTGAAGAGAAATCAATTCATTTTGATTTAACTCATCAAATTTTAGGATAATATTTTTAAGAGAAAAAGATTCTTGATTAAGTTCTAAGATTTTCATAAAAGACTTTCTAAAAATTCCATTCTTTTTTCGTTATTTTCTTTAAATTCACCTAAAAAATAAGAAGTTTTAGTAATAGAATTTACTTTTTTTACTCCACGCATTTCAACGCACATATGACGTCCTTCAACAAGAACTGCCACTCCTTTAGGATTCAAAATATCAGTCAAAATATCTCCAATATCATGAGTGATATTTTCTTGAACCGAGAGTTTGCGCGAAACATAATCAACTAAACGGGGAATTTTTGACAAGCCAATAATTTTTCCATCAGCTGGGATATAGGCAACATGAGCTTTCCCAAAAAATGGTAACATATGATGCTCACACATTGAATAAAAAGGAATATCTTTAATCAACACAATTGAATCCGTTTTAGAAGAATCAATTTCAAAAAGTTTATACTCATTAAACTTGCTTAAGCGTTGTGATGAAAGAATTTCTTCATACATTTTAGCTACTCTCGCTGGAGTTTCAAGTAATCCTTCTCGATTTGGATTTTCACCTACTGCAAAGAGAATCTCTTTAACGGCATCTTCAATACGATTTCTCGGTGTTTTTTCTTCTTTTATCACATGGAGCTCTTGTTCACTTACTGAAAGTTCGGCTATTGCTTTTTCTATTGACGCATAATATTTAAAGTCTTTATCAATCAATTCAAAAATAGGTTTCAAGACAAAAAGACGATTAAAAGCTTCTTTATGTGGAATAACCAAGTTTTCTTCTTGCATTTCTAAGTCACCATAGAAAATAATATCAATATCAATTGTTCTTGGCCCCCAATGAATTTTCCGCTCACGGTTCAAAGATAGCTCAACTTCATGAATAAAAGATAATAATTCCAAAGGTTCAAGTAGCGTTGCCACCTTTAATGCCAAATTAGTAAAATCATCTTGTTTGACGCCGCCGACTGGAGTACTTTCATAAAAATTTGATACTTTTTCAATCATAATTTTAGGGTGTTTTCCCAATAAACGAATGGCTTCATGTAAATAATACTGACGGTCACCAATATTACTTCCCATGCTTAAATAAGTTGTTTGCATAAGTCCTCCATTTAGACATAATCTTTTATGATTTTGTTTCTTTTCTATCTCTTTAAAATATTTATCTTAAAAACCAGCTTAGCCTCTCATCTCAATTTCAGCTGAATCAAAAATTCCTTCAATCGGTACGGCTAATTTTCTAAGATGGACTTCAACCGTTGCTATACGCTCTGAAGTAGCCTTTACTGCTTGAATAATTTCAAAGGCAACATGTTCAATTAAATCAGCTTTTGAAGATTCTACAACTGCTTTTGTTGCCTCATAGAAATCAACATAAGACAAAGTTTCATCTAATTCGTCTTTTCCTGAAAAATCAAAATTTGTTTCCACAATTAAATCAATTTCGAGATTTTGTCCGAGAACTTTTTCTTCAGGCAGAACACCAATATGTGCCCTAAATTTTATATTATTAAGTTTTATTTTGTACATATTTCCTCTTTTTAAGTGTAGAAAAGGCTATGAATCTCTTCATAGCACTATTTTCAGAGATATCTTAAAATCGCTTCCCAAGCTTCTTCAAATCCTGTCTTATCGGTAGAAGAAAAGATAATAAAATCATCTGTACTATCAAATTTCATTGCTTTTTTGATAATAGATTCATGTTTATTCCACTTACCACGTGGAACTTTATCAGCTTTGGTCGCAACTAAAATCACTGGAATATGGTAATATTTCAAAAACTCATACATCATCAAATCATCTTCCGAGGGTTCATGACGAATATCAACTAAGCTGACAACTGCTTTTAAATTTTCTCTTGTTGTCAAATATTCCTCAATCATTTTACCCCATTTTTCGCGTTCCTTTTTAGAAACACGAGCGTAGCCGTAACCAGGTACGTCAACGAAATGAAGTTGATCATCAATATTATAAAAATTGAGCAACTGTGTTTTACCAGGTTGACCAGAAGTTCTGGCAAAGTTTTTACGATTAAGTAAAGTATTAATAAAACTTGATTTACCGACATTTGAACGCCCGGCTAAGGCAATTTCTGGCCAATCATTTTCTGGATATTGTTTTTTTGATGCTGCTGAAATTGTTATTGTCAGATTATTTGTATTTATGGTCATTTTTTCTTGGTCTCTCGAATCATTTGTGGCTCAGCTTTTCCGTCAACAACTGCTTCATTAATAATAACTTTTGTAATTTCTTCATGACTTGGAACTTCAAACATGATATCCATCATTACTTCTTCAATAATTGAACGAAGTCCACGCGCTCCTGTTTTGCGCTCAATTGCTTTTCTAGCAATTGCCATGAGGGCTTCATCTTCAAATTCAAGTTCAACATTATCAAATAAAAGGAGTTGTTTATATTGTTTAATCAAAGCATTTTTAGGTTCTGTCAAAATTTGAATCAAATCCTCTTCGGTCAAACGTTCCAAAGCAGCAACAATTGGCAGACGACCAATAAATTCAGGGATTAATCCGAATTTTTGAATGTCCTCGGCAATAATTTCTTGCATATAAGAATCATCGTCATTTAATTTTTTATTATTGGCACCAAAACCAATAATTTTTTCACCTAAACGTTGTTTGACAATTTCTTCAATCCCGTCAAAAGCTCCACCAACAATAAATAAAATATTTTTGGTATCAATTTGAATCATTTCTTGATTAGGATGTTTACGTCCACCTTGTGGTGGAACGCTAGCTACTGTCCCTTCAATAATTTTCAAAAGGGCTTGTTGAACACCTTCCCCGGAAACGTCACGAGTAATTGATACATTTTCAGATTTTTTAGCAATTTTATCAATTTCATCGATATAGATAATTCCGCGTTCAGCACGTTCAATATTGAAATCACTCGCTTGTAAAAGTTTTAAGAGAATATTTTCAACGTCTTCTCCAACATAACCAGCTTCAGTTAAACTTGTCGCATCTGCAATCGCAAACGGAACATTGAGTGATTTCGCTAAAGTTTGAGCGAGAAAAGTCTTACCAGAACCGGTAGGTCCGATTAATAGAATATTTGATTTTTGTAGTTCAATATCTTCAGCAATTTTACTTGCTGTAAAATTAATTCGTTTGTAATGATTATAAACAGCAACTGCAAGTGCACGTTTTGCTTTTTCTTGACCTATCACGTACTCATTTAAATGGTCAAACATTTCTTTAGGTGTTTTAACTTCAAGCATTTCTGAATCTTGTTCTTCTCTTAATTCTTCTTCTAAGATTCGAGTTGAAAGTTCAATACATTCATTACAAATATAAACGTCTGAACCGGCAATCATTTTTTTTACATCATCTTGACTCTTTCCGCAGAAAGAACAATGTATATTTGGATTTTGTGTATTTGACATAGTTATTTTATTCCTGATTTCACTAACATAAAAAGTAAGTATTATTGGCTTACTTAAAAGGCACTTTTTCTATTTCTTAAAATAAAGTTCCAGAAAAAGCGTGAATTGTATTTACGAGGTTCGTAAAAGCATTGAGTAAAAACAATACTCCCAGACCCCAACGTTTTTTTCTAAAGCATTGAATCGCGATGACAATGCTAATCCAACAAAGGAGAGCTGTGAAAAGCCCAAAAATTGATTTTGTCATGGTTGTTTCACTTTTTCATATTTTTTAATTGTAAAAGTATAAGAATT
This sequence comes from Lactococcus sp. AK05, assembly GCF_041026685.1. Taxonomy (NCBI): domain Bacteria; kingdom Bacillati; phylum Bacillota; class Bacilli; order Lactobacillales; family Streptococcaceae; genus Lactococcus; species Lactococcus sp. AK05. The sequence goes on along the minus strand of NZ_JBFTEI010000001.1, from coordinate 706,747 downwards.
CCGCTCATCTTTATCGTGAAATTTTTCAGAGACTAGTTTAAATTTCCCAAAGTCAAATGTACTTGGAAAATATGTATCTCCTTTAAATTTTTCATGAACAACTGTTCGATAGAGCAATTCAAGTTCAGATTCAAAAAGGGCTAAAATTTCAGCTCCTCCTGTGATAAATAAGTCTTTATTTTGCTTATGGTACCAATCTAGAACTTCCTTAGGGCTGTGCATGATGAGCACTTTTTCATTATCTGATTGATAAGTTTCATCGCGAGTTAAAATAATACTTATTCTCCCTGGCAATACACGTTTATTCATTCCTTCAAACGTTTTTCGTCCCATCAAAATCACTTGATTCATGGTTGTTTCTTTAAAATGTTGTTGTTCAGCAGGTAAAGACCAAGGCATTTTATCAGCTTCACCGATAAGACCAGCTTCATCTTCTGCCCATATTCCAATTATCATAGCAACCCCTCTCATTGATTTTTACTTTTACTATTATAGCAAATTTTTGCTGTTTTCGCTTTGACAAGTTTGATATTGGTCACTCATTCATAAAAATAATTTCTTTTTTTTATCAAAAAAATATAGTTTTCTCTTTACAAAATACAAAAGAAGTGGTATGATATCAATTATATTAATTTGTTTCAATCTTTCCTGTTATGATTAAAGCAAATTAGTCCCCCAACTAGACTTCTTGCTGAGATTGACTCCGAGGGGTCTAGTTTTTTTGTTTTTTACTTTAATTAATTTACTGACAGCTCTTCTGCTTATGGTAAAATGTTCTTAAATAATTACATTTTACTCATAGATTTTTTGATAAGGCTGTCAGTAAAATTTTTGTTATTAAGAAAGTGTATTTCATGAATCATATTGCTCTTTTTGAACCTCGTATTCATTTCAATACAGGAAATATCGCCCGCACTTGTGCGGCAACTAATACCGTTTTACATTTAATTGAACCCTTTGGTTTTGAAATTTCCGATAAGCATCTTAAGCGTGCTGGTTTAGACTATTGGGATAAGGTAAATATTGTCTATCATAAAAATTTAGATGATTTTATGAATTCAATTAATGACGGAGGACAACTCTATTTGGTCAGTAAATTTGCTGAGCATGTTTATTCTGACGTTGATTACTCCGATGATGAAAAAGATCACTACTTCTTGTTTGGCCGTGAAGATACAGGTTTACCTGAAGAATTTATGCATGAACATCGTGATGAATGCATTCGTATTCCAATGAATGACGAACATGTTCGGTCATTAAATTTATCAAATTGTGCTTGTATGATTGTCTATGAAGCTTTAAAACAACAAGATTTCCGTGGACTAGAACTCGTTCATACTTATGAAAAAGATAAGTTAAAATAATTGTATTTATAAATAGACAAACGCCTTGTTACTGACAGGCGTTTTTTTATTGTTCTTTTATTTAGCGAGTGCTATAATGAAGACAAATAAGAGGGGAATACAAAAATAAGGAGCATTTTATGAAGGCTAAACTAGGCAATGAAATTGTTGAATATTGGCAAATCAGCCTGACTAACCCCGCAAACGAATCGTGGGTCGAAGAGGCTTTTAAGAAAGGACAGCTCTCGTGGTCTGGTCAATTTGCAATGAATAAGGAGACCAAAGAAAAATTACTTGCTGATGGAATGTCTACAAAAAATCCAGCTGAGCATGATACCCTTTCTAAAGAAATAAAACATTTGGACTGGCTAGGGCTGTATATTTCGCCAAATAAGCTGAGTAATGCTTATCCGGATAATATTTATCTTGTAGTCAATCAAGTACGTATCCCAGCCTTTGGACGACTTGGAGAGTACCTCCTAGTAGCACCTGATGGTTCTTTTGAAATTTACTCTGAAAAGAAATTTCAGCGAGATTTAGAAAAAATTCAATAAAAAACCACCTCAACGGTGGTTTTTATTTTATTTTGTTTCGTCAGTAACTAATTCATCTTTTTTCCCATGATTAAATACTAAATTCAGGATAATTGCTGAAACAGTACTCATCACAATCCCATTAGAAACAAAAGGTTGAATAAAGCTTGGAAGTGCTGTAAATAAGTTTGTTGAGTTAAAACCAACACCCATCGCAATAGCAACTGCAGCAATCAGAAGATTTTGATTTCCTTCAAATTCAACTTTTGCCAGCATTCTAATTCCTTGTGTGGCAACCATACCAAACATAATCAACATCGCTCCACCCAATACTGGAGTTGGAATAAGTTGTGCAACAGCGGCAAATTTTGGAATAAGTCCTAATACAATTAAAAATCCAGCTGTGAAATAAATAGGTTTACGTGTTTTAATTCCTGATAATTGCACTAAACCAACGTTTTGTGAAAAACCTGTGTAAGGGAAAGTGTTGAAAACACCACCAAGAAATACAGCAAATCCTTCCGCACGATAACCATTACGCAAACGTTTTTCATCAAGATTTTCACCAGTAATATCAGCAAGAGCTAAATAAACTCCTGTTGATTCAACCAATGACACGATAGCAATAATAATCATCATTAATGAATCAGCCAAATAAAATTTAGGTGCTGAGAAATAAAAAGGTTGTGGCAAGTGTGCCCATGGTGCTTGAGAAACAACTGAAAAATCAACTAAGCCCATGCTAGCAGCCAAAATTGTTCCAGCAATAAGTCCAATTAAAATAGCAATAGAACGAATAAATCCAGTAGTAAAGATATTAATTAAAAGAATAATCACTATAGTTGAAACAGCTAAAATTAAACTTTGGATTGTTGGTTTGTCAACGTTATTCCCCATATTGCCAATAGCAACAGGAATAAGGCTTAAACCAATTGTTGTAATTACTGAACCAGTAACGATTGGTGGAAATAGTTTTCGGATTTTAGAGAAAATTCCTGAAACCAAAATAACGAAAACCCCTGCAACCATTAATGAACCAAACATTGCTCCAGAGCCATGTCTTTGACCAATAATAATTAATGGAGCAACAGATTGAAAAGCAACTCCAAGGACAACTGGTAAGCCAATCCCGAAGTGCTTACGTAGTTGAAGTTGCAAGAAAGTGGCTAAACCACACATGAAAATATCTGCCGAAATTAAATAGGTTAACTGAGTCGCTGAGTAATTTAAAGCTCCAGCAATCATGATTGGAACAAGAATTGAACCTGAATACATGGCCAGCAGATGTTGTAATCCTAAAACAGCAGATTTTGAGTTACTTTGCTCCTGGCTTTGTTCATTTTTTTGAGACATTTTGATTTTCCTTAAATTTTTCTTTTTTTATTTTCTTATTGCTTAAGCTTAGTCGAAATCTTTATCATCGGCTGGGGCGAAGATGACTTTACCATCTTCAAATTTTTCAATCCGGGCAAGACTGGTAAGTTTCATTCCTTGGTCAAGAAGTTTTTGACGGCCATCTTGGAAAGATTTTTCAATCACCATTCCTAAACCGACAACTTCTGCTTTAGCTTGTTCCATTAAATGAACCAAACCAAGTGCTGCTTGACCATTAGCTAAAAAGTCATCAATAATCAAGACTTTATCGCCTTCTTCAATGAGTTTGCTTGAAATTTGGACAGTTGAAGTTAATTTTTTAGTGAAAGAATAAACTTCTGTAATCAATAAATCATCATTCATGGTTACATTTTTTGCTTTTTTAGCAAAAATCATTGGAACGTTGAGTGATTCAGCAGCATATAAAGCAGGGGCAATCCCACTTGCTTCAATGGTTACGACTTTTGTAACTCCTGAATTTGCATAAACTTGTGCAAAACGTTTCCCGATTTCCTTCATCAATTGATAATCCACTTGGTGTGTCAAAAAGCGGTCAACTTTAAGAATGTCTTGTCCTAATACTTGACCGTCTGTATGAATGCGGTCTTCTAATAACTTCATTATTCTCTCCTTAAAAAAATTTTTTCTCATCTGTGCCCACAGGTGAGAAAAACGTCTCGTTATAAAAAATAACAAGACGTTTCAAATACGCAAAAAAGAAATTAAATTTACTGAAAAATCGAATTTCCTTATTGTCTCGCATTTACGGTACGAGGTAGAAACGCCCAGCCATATTCTAGGTATAAATAAGATTGTTCTATTATAGACTAAATGCTAAAGTTTTTCAAGCATAAGTTTTGGTATTCCCGAACAATGGGAAAGAAAATGCTTACTAAATCGCATCACCATTCCAAATTGAGTTTTTAACAACAACATAATCAACTTTTGTCAGCGCAGACAAATCACGACCACCAGCATAAGAAATTGAACTTTGGAGATCTTCTTCCATTTCTTTCAATGTATCTTTAAGTGAGCCTTTGTGAGGAAGGAGAATTTTCTTTCCTTCGACATTTTTGTGTTCACCTTTTTGATATTCTGAAGCCGAACCAAAATATTCTTTGAAAAGTTGTCCGTCACGTTCAACAGTTTGTCCTGGTGATTCTTCGTGTGCAGCAAAAAGTGAACCGACCATTACCATTGTTGCTCCCATACGGATTGATTTTGCGATATCGCCATGAGTACGAATTCCGCCGTCAGCAATAACTGGTTTACTTGCTGCTTTAGCACACCATTTTACCGCTGCAAGTTGCCAACCACCTGTACCAAATCCAGTTTTAACTTTTGTGATACATACTTTCCCTGGACCAATGCCGACTTTAGTCGCATCTGCTCCAGCGTTTTCCAATTCACGGACAGCTTCTGGCGTTCCAACATTTCCAGCAATAACAAAAGTTTGTGGCATCAAACGTTTAATCAATTGAATCGTTTTAATAACAGAATCTGCATGTCCATGAGCAATATCAATTGTAATAAATTCGGGAATGAGTGCGTCTGCTGAAATTTCACGAATAAAAGCATGTTCATCTGCTTTAACACCAACAGAAATTGAGGCAATCAGGCCTTGTTGGTGCATTTTTTTAATAAATGCCGCTCTATTTTCTGCTTCAAAACGGTGCATGATATAGAAATAACCTTCTTTTGCAAGCATTTCAGCAATTTTATCATCAATAATGGTTTGCATATTCGCTGGAACAACAGGGAGCTTGAACGTAAAATTTCCTAGTTTTACGCTTGTGTCTGCTTCTGATCGGCTGTTAATTACACATTTATTCGGGATAAGTTGGATGTCTTCGTAGTCAAATACTGAGTTTAGATTATTCATTGCAATTTCTCCTTGAGAATGAGTAGGCTTTTATGAATTTCTAGCCTGTGAACTCATTTATGATTTGATTTACAGAAAAGACCGACCAAACCCTTCGGGTTTCACTAGTTGAACGATTATAAAATCTCTGTCTGCTCAACCTTCCTTATTCATTTTATCTCAATTAAACGGTTTTTTTAGTTATTTACTTCTATTTCTTCAAAAAACACATAACATCATTCGGAAATAGCAAACAATAAAAAAACACCGACCATTCTGTCAGTATTTTTTCTTTAAAAATAAAGTTCCACGTCTATAAATGACAAAAAAGATTAATTCATAGATGAGTAAAAAGATTAAAAAGCTATGCATGAAAAATTGCTCAGGCAAAACGCTAATAATCGGGTCTGTCGCTGGGTCAAAGAGCCAACTATTATCCCGAAAAAGCACTTCATGAAAAGCTACAAAAAATTGGTCAAAGCCAATTAGCCAAGCAATAACTCCAATTGCTAAAGGAAATAGCATAACAACTCTAAGCGCATTATGGAAAACAAGCGAAAGATTTTCTTTTATAAATCGAATAGTGAAAGGAATCAAAATGATTGTCAGAAAGAAAACAAGCATAAACAAATTTTTCACTTCTGCGAAATGGTGAAGACCACTTGCTGACGAAGGGAAATCAGGCATAGATAGTTTCGTTTCCAAAGGATTAATTAAATAATTCATCAGAATTAAAAAATTATGCCATATTTTACCGGCAGTCATTTGAACTAAATCGGTTAATTGATACCAAAAAATTTCACCAAAAAATAAGGGAATCGCCAAAAAAATAGTTAAAGTTACTGACAAGGCAATAATCCATAAAATACTAAATCCAAAAATGACTTTATCTCTCATAGGCGCTCCCAAAGTATTCTAAAATTTACTGACAGAAATTAATTTTTCCGTCAGTAAATTTTTAAAAGCAATCAATTACTGACAGACCTGTCAGTAATATTTTCAAACTTCCCACTCATCTAAACTAGCTACTACATAAGTCGGAGGAACTGGAAGATTTGGTACTTCTTCAGCTCTTGTAAATCCAGTTGTGACAAGCAAGCTATCAATTCCGTTATTAATGCCCGTATGAATATCTGTCAGATAATTGTCGCCAACCATTAATAAATCAGATTTAGGAAGCCCTAATTTTTCGACCGCTTTATTGGCAATAATAGCTTCTGGCTTACCAATAATGGTTGCTTCAACTCGTGTTGCTGCTTCAAGCATTTTTATCAGCGCTCCAGCTCCAGGAGTCAAACCACGTTCGTTTGGCAAATTCAAATCTGGATTTGTTCCGATAAATTTAGCTCCTTTATGAATTGCCAGAGTAGCAAGGACAAGCATTTCATAAGTTAAATCAGTATCTAAAGCGACCACAACGTAAGCTGGATTCTCACGATCTTTTTTGTAACCTGCCTCATAAATCGCTTCTTTAAGCCCATCTTCTCCAATGATATAAACTGTTTTTTCTAAGCCTAAATCATTCATATAATCAACAGTAGCAAGACTTGCAGTATAAATTGTTTCCAATGGAGTGTCAATATTAAATTGTTGACTCAAACGGCGTTGTACCACGCGCGGTGTTTTTGTTGTGTTATTTGTGACCAAAAGATAAGGTATTTTAGCCTCTTGTAGCCGATGAATGAAATTCTCGCCTGCAGGAATACGCTTATTTCCCAAGTAAATTGTCCCGTCAAGGTCAATTAAGTAACCACCATATTTTTTATTTGTCATTTTATTCTCTTCTACTTTTTTTCACTAAAATTTACTGACAGAGCTGCCATTAAATTTTTCCCCAGTGAATTTCAATTTGAGTACTTCCGTCATTAAAATTGTGATGACTCACTTCGTCTTCCCAAGACATTAAAGCATTGATTTCTTCACCATAAAGGACTTCATGATTATATTTTATAAATACATGTTTGGGTTGATGATTTTTACGGAATTCAAAATCCACCATATCAGCTGCCCAATCATAATATTTCGCATTATTAACATGTCCATTCATATCTAACGCTGAAAAACGGACAGGATAAACAATTTTTTGAGCATCACTAAATTCGTCAATTTTACGGAATTTATGAGGACGTGAAATTTTTGATACTTTTTCAGATTCATAAGGATCAACAATTTCATCCAATACACGGTCAATTTTTCTCGTTGCCTTATCCATCAAAACCCAAGTTGAACGAATTTCAACTAAAACTTCTCCATTTTCATCTAAAAATGAGAAATTACGATAACAAAAGAATTTATTATAACTAGTTGCTTCAGTTTCAATTGTTATTTTTTCATTAAATTCTGGTAAACGATGAATCGTCAATTCATATTCAATAACTGCCCAAAAGAGGCCATATCTCTCAAATACCCAGACATCTGAGCATCCAAGTGCCGTTGATTGCTCTCCAGAAATCTGTAAAGCCACAGCTAAAAGGCTTGAAATTCGCATTTTTTTAAAAGCATCACTTTCATAGAAAGGAACTTGATAATTTTGTTGATATTTTATACCCATTTTATGATAACCTCGCCTTCTATTTTAGCAAAAAAAAGAGCAATTTTCATAAATTGCTCATCTATTAGCCAGAGTTTTTAAAGTTCTCAAAGCTAATTAAATTTTTTCACAGGCGATTTCTAAAGTATCAATCAATAATTCTTCATAAGGATCTTTCGCATGATACTCATCAATGTATTTAATTTCTTTCACACCAGCAGCAACAACTAATTTCAGGCAGGCAAGGCAAGGAAATAAAGTTGTATATAAAATCGCTCCTTCTGGTGAAACACCATGTTTAGCAGCTTGAGCAATCGCATTTTGTTCTGCATGGACCGTTGCTACACAGTGTCCATATTTATCTTCAGTACAACCAATATCTGTACAATGTGGCATCCCTGAAACCGCACCATTATATCCCGTAGAGAGAAGTTGACCATTTGGACTGACCAATAAAGCTCCTACTTGAGCATGGTTACAAGTTGAGCGTTTTGCAACCACTTGGACAATTTCTTTAAAATATTCATCTTTACTTGGTCTTGTAAATTTCTCTGACATCATGAACTCCTTAATTGCTTTTTGATTTATTATAGCAAATTTATTTATTTCAGGCTTAATAAAAAAACTTCCAAGAGAATCATAAATTAACTTGAAAGTTTTTTTATTTTTGATTTTTAAACAATTCATTATAGTTGGTTTGGTTATTAACCATATTCAAATCAACATTTCCCGAGTAACCTGGTAAAGTTCCTTGGTCAGTAAATTGTTGCATTTTATAACTTAAAGTCGTTTCTGGTGAAGCATCCCAATAACCTGTATTTCGTCCATAGGCAGCAATCCAAATCGCTTTAAATTTATCAACTTTTATTTGATTATCTCGCAAGAACCAGTCTTGGGCATAAATACCAATGTTTTTAGCTCCTTGTTTCTCCAACTCAGAGCGAAAAGCCTCAATCCCTTGGTTCATATTTTTCATATTGGTTACCTCGACATCAAGCCAATAATAGGTCGGCTTATAAGGGCTTGCTCGACGATAAAAGTCTCTTGCTTGCTTCCTCATTTCAGAAGTGTTTTCTCCAGTCACAAAAGCATAAACCGCAGTCGGGATTCCCCGCTCTTGGAAAGCTTTAATATGCTGTTTATAGGCAGTATCTTCTCCATCCTTGCTTGCTGAATTATCAGCATGACCATAAGAGCCATTGACACGAATAACCGCACCAATCACATGCTGACTCAAGGTGTTGTAATCAATATCTTCTGGACGTTGCCAACCCGAAAGGTCAACAACTGGTTTATTCAAATCCAAAACCTTCTCATCCAAAATATGATTTACAACAATTTTTTCAGTTGCTGCTTTTTTAGGAGGTTCTACCGGTCGAATTCGTACTAAACCAAGTAAGGCGATCATTGCAATCATGGATGCTGTAAAGATAAAAGCTCCCATTTTTTTAAGTTTACGTCTCATTTTAGGTTTCATTAATTATATTGTAACATAACTTTCACAAAAATTCATCACGATAGCATTAAAAATTAATATCATCGAGCAAAAATTTCTCAAAGACATTATTCCCCAACTCAAAACCTTTGTCTGTCATATGAATTCTTTGTCTATCATCATATAATAATTTTTGATTAATAAGTTCTGTGATTTGTTCACCGTATAATTTTTCAAATGAACACTTAAATTTCTTTTCAAACTTCTCAACCAAAACTCCCGATTTTTTCCGAAGACCTAAGAACATTTCTTCTTCTATTTGAGATTTTTTACTTAAAACTTCTTCGTTTACCCTTTTTTCAGTTGGAGCAGCTTTAAGGTAATGATGAACTGGGCCAAGATTTTTATAACGAATCCCTGCTAAATATCCTGACGCTCCAGCACCAATTCCATAATATTCCTCATTATCCCAATAAGTTATATTATGTTTGCTCTCAAATCCTGGTAAGCCAAAATTTGAAACTTCATAGTGATTATAACCATTTTTAGCTAAAATATCCATGATATATTCATACATGTCCGCATTTTTATCTTCACTTGGCAGGCGTAAAAGTCCACGACGTTGTCGATTCATAAAAACTGTGTGATCCTCTAAAATAAGACTATATAATGCCACATGTGGTAGTTTTAATTCTAAAAATTTTTCAACATCTGACTTAACCATCTCCATCGTTTGCCCAGGTAAAGCATAGATTAAATCAATCGTAATATTTTCAAATCCAGCTTTTTTCAGTCTTTCAACTGAATCATAGACTTGAACTTCTGTATGTGTCCGCCCAATTTTTTTGAGCAAAGCATCATTAAAAGTTTGGACACCTAATGAAATTCGATTGACTGCTGAATCAGCCAAAACTTTAATGACCTCATCTGATAAATCCCCTGGATTTGCTTCAACAGTAAATTCTTCCAAAACTTCTAAATTTAACTGTTCAGTAATCGCTGTCAATAAACGTTCAAGTTGTTGGGCTGACAAAACACTGGGCGTTCCACCACCAATATAGATTGTTCTTAATTTTTCTATCTCGAAACTTTGAAATTCTTCTATGAGCGATTCAATATAAGCATCAATCGGCTGTCCTGTCATCAATACTTTAGCAAAATCGCAATAATAACAAATATGAGAACAAAAAGGAATGTGAAAATAAGCCGAATTAGGTTTTTGCAACATTTATAAATCCCTTCAAAAATTTTTCCTATTCAATGAAAGATAGTGAGAGGATTAACCCTAAAATTAATCTTACCAATAAAAATCACAAATACTTGACCTATTATAACACACCTATGGATAGCAATTGACTTTACAAAACGGAAAATATAGATAAAAAAGAGGGTAGCTTTAACTACACTCTATTCTTCTTTATCCCATTCCCAAGACCGTGAAAACTCCCCTCCTTTAAACAAAGAGGCAAGTCCACTTAATTGTTTGAGCCTTAGTAATTCTTCTTTATCCATTCCAATATTTTTCATAATCCACCGATCACTTAAGCCAGCTTCAATTAATTGTTGAACAATTTCTGTCATTAATTCTACTGAATGAGTCCCTCTGGCACGATTATGGCGAATCGTACTGGCTATTCTATCTTCTAATGGGCGATCAATCACAGAAACGGGTAAACAGTTCCCTTCTCTTTGCGCAATCGTTTCAGAATTTTTCATTACAAGATAGCGGTGAAAACCATCCACGATCTCATAAGTATCATTTTCTTTGTCATAATAGCAGACAATTGGCATGGTATAACCATCTTCTAATATCGACCGTTCTAAAAGTTTAAATTCAGTCGGCGCAGTTTTATTAGGATTATATGAATTTGCTCTAATCTTTTCAATTGGAACCCGTCTCACTTGATAAGCTGGACTTACAAAAAGCTCTCCCATTTTTTCATTGCCTCCTTCTTCTTTTGCAATTCATCTTTCGTTTGACCAAATCCCATATATTGACAGGAAGTATCATTTTTTAAAATGGTGATACACATTCTCTTATAAGAGGGAACTAATCTGAAATTTTTAATTGGTACATCATCAGGATATTTTTTGAAACGAACTAATTCATATTCCTGTTTGTAATTTCGATTATTTTTTGGAGTACCTAAATTTTCAAATTGCAAATTTGTTTCTTCAAGTTCACTGACAACTTTCTGAGGCAAAGCTCCCCCATTTTTTGTCCAGTAAGTCAGAGAACTCTGGAACTTTTTCAGATAAACTTCTCGAATATCCTCTGGTAATGTCTTGAGTAAAAAGTCAACATAGGTCTCCCAAGTATGCCCCTTAGGAAGACTGACTCCACGATAACCAAGAGCAATTGTCCCACCATAAATAGCCGCAAAATTTGCTCCATTGACACGACCAATCAATTTTCCCCAAGTCTCTGGCTCCAATGCTTGATACAATTTCAAAGATGAGACGCCACATTGATGAAAAGGATTGGCAACCCTCATACTTTTAAAGGGGACTCCTGCTTGAAAATATAAATCATATAAATGATTATAATCAAAAGAAAATTTAGCATTTGCTACCCAGACATCCTCAAACAACCAATCATACATCGGATAAAAATTGAAAACATTATGAAAAATTCGATGACTATAATTTGTAGTTCCAAATCTTGAAAAAGTTTCATCACGTGTCACAGCATTAAAGCGATTTAAACTTTCTTGAGCTCTGATTCCGACAAGAACTGCTGTTCTTTCTGCTTTCTTTTCTTGATGAAGCCACTGACAGAATTTGCTTTGAAAATCATAATCAGACATTCCTATTTCAAAAAATGGGAAATTGTGATTTTCAAGATGAATTGCTCCTTCTGGAACTGAATTCAACCAGAGTTCGGGATGTTCAGGGTCCCAAGGAAGCCAAGTCGATTGTGACATCGATATTCCACAAGAAGCAGAGACAGGCATACAAATATGATAATAATCAAAATCAGGATATTTCCCCATTGAGCGTTCTATATAGTCTTTGGTTTCTTGATAATTCCCCTCATAGTCAAGATAATAAACAGAAACTGCTATTTCTTTGTCAGCAAGTTTATTTTCTTCATAATAACGATGAACAAGTTCTAGCATCAATCCAGAATCTTTCCCGCCAGAAAAGGAGACAATTAAGTGGTCGAAATAATTACAAATATAATCTAGTCGTTTATTGAAAGCTTCGTAAACATTTTCCTTCTGATATTTTCTCACATTCGTTACCTTTCGCATAACTTTTTCAACATTTCACTTATTGAGCTTAAACCATTTAAATCATATTAAAGTTTAGGTCTTCCAATTGAAACCATATTTATTATTTTAAAATACAAAAATTAAATATAAAATACGTTTATATCTTTATATTTTATTATAAATTACTTTATTTTGCAATTTTATATTAGAATCGTACTTTATCTTAAGGCTTAAATTATAAAAAAAAGTACTTGTCAAAGTACTTTTTTATAATTTAAGTATTTTCTTCTTCCTTCAATGAGGAATAACATTGTCAAACTAAGCAAGATGAGATAAATTGGAAAAGCAACTTCTGCGAAATTCCAATGATGAATCTCTGTAAAACTTGTTGATGCAGAAAAAAGACTACCTAAAAACAAGAAACCATTTTCTGTTTCGGGATACTTCCAACCTTTTAACATGGTAGGTAATGCGGCTAGAGCATCTGATAATATCGCAAGAGATATCGCAACATTAGGATTTTTAGTCAAATACCAAGCTACTAAGGCCAAAATAGAAACAAGGCCACAAATATAATCAAATCTTTCAATTCTCCAATAAGCTACTTTGTTAAATGACGAAACAATAAAAACTAAAATTGGACCAAAGCCAGCCATAAATACGGGTAAACTTGCCCAAGAAACACCAGTTGATAAGGATGCTGCTGTACTAATCAATGGAGCAATTCCCCAAATTAACCAAGTAATTTTATTTGGTTTAACTCGACCACGCAGACTAGCGATAAGATAAGTAGTTGTAAAAGATATTGAAATAAGTGCGCCTAAAATAACGATGAGATGCATTAAATTCTCCTAAAATAATTTTGTTTTCATTATAACAAAATCTTAAGATTATAATTCATCTGGGAAACGATAGACTTGTATACTTAAATCATCATACGTTTGTAAGTAAAGTCTGCGACTGTTCACTTCCACAGCACTGCGATAAACAGTATAAGTCCCTGAGCGGCCTTCAGACTTTGGAACTGTAACACCATTTAAAATATGCCATGCTTCAACAATATTTTGCTGTTCATCTTTAGGATACACCGCTCTTTCTTTGTAAATAGCTGCTCGAATAAATCGAGCTGTTGGTGTGAATCCTCCAGGAAAAACTGGTTTCCCATTGAAACTTCCTGTCGAAATTTGGTTAGGATTATCATTTTTTACTGACAGATTTTCTAATGATGAATTACTATCCTCATTTTTACTGACAGAAGTATTTTCACTTTCTGTCAGTAAATTGATATCCATATAAGTCCTTAATTTCTGGACTTCATTCTCAAATTTAGGAGCATTTGTAACCACACCAATTGGATTATCTGAAATGACCAATCGTCCACCATGCGGTTCAATATTAATCATTTGTCCGCTTGGATCTGTCGCAGAAAAATGTAAATCATTACGTCCAAATTTGTAGATTGCATTTTCATCAGTCATCAACTGTACATTATCAATATTCTGACGAACTTCTTCAATTGAACGGCAATTTCCCAGCAACCAAAGCAAAAACTCAAAAGCCGCAAGTTGAACTTTTCCCTTCTCTGCTTCTTTAGCGTAATCTGACTGATTTGAAAAAGTTAGTTTTTGCGCCGCCAAGCCATATTCATTTACTCCATCTGAAATATCAGCATGTAATCTCATTTCGCTATTTCCGACGCCAAGGATAGCATATGGATTAATCATTTTTTGATTGTTATAAACGCTTGTCCATTCATAATTTCTTGGTAGAACAAGGGCAGCGGCATTAAAAGTATGCCAATCCATTGTTCTAGCAAAAACCAATCCACCGTCACTTGACTTTAGTTGAAAACTGGTACACATTTTTCTCCCCTTAATTAATTTGTCATCTCTTTATTTTATCAAAAGTTTTACTGATAGAGATACTAGCAGAACTATAAACTTCAATCCTATGACAAAAACTAAAAAATGTACGAAAAAAGTACTGACAGAAACAGTACTTTCATTCAACCCATAATTATAAAATTATTTGTACATTTCAAGCAATGCAAGGAAGCTATCAGCTTCAAGTGAAGCTCCACCAACGAGGGCACCGTCGATGTTTTCTTTAGCCATCAATCCTTCGATTGTTTCAGGTTTAACTGAACCACCGTATTGAATACGTACAGCTTCTGAAACTTCTTTTCCGTAAAGTTTTTCAACTGTTGAACGAACAACACCACAAGTTTCGTCAGCGATTTCGTTTGTTGCAGTTTTACCAGTTCCGATTGCCCAGATTGGTTCATAAGCAATAACCAAGTTTGAAACTTGTTCAGCACTCAAGCCAGCAAGACCAGCTTCGATTTGACCTGAAACCCATTCAGCTGTTTTTCCAGCTTCAAAAGTTTCCAAAGTTTCACCACAACAAAGGATTGGAGTTGCTCCAGCAGCGAAGATTGCTTTTGCTTTTTTGTTGATGTCTTCGTCAGTTTCGTGGAAATATTCACGACGTTCGCTGTGACCGATGATGATGTATTCAACACCTAAATCAACGATAGCAGCTGGACTATTTTCACCAGTGAACGCTCCAGCATTTTCAAAGTAGCTATTTTCAGCAGCAAGTTTCAATTCTGAACCTTGACGAAGGTAAGCCATAGGAGCGAGGAAAAGTGCAGGTGCACCGATAACTGATTCAACTTTATCAGATGAAGGCAAGTTATTTTTTACAGCTTCAACAAAAGCTTGCGCTTCTGACAAAGTTTTGTTCATTTTCCAGTTACCGGCGATAATTGGTTTACGTGACATTCTAATTCTCCTTATAGGGCGTTTAGGCCTCTTAAATTTTGGACTTCAGTCCATCTTTTACATGGTCTATTTTATCACATTGTGAAAAAAATTGCAGAAATCAACTCATCATTAATAAATTTCAATCCTGTCACTTTTTTTCCAATAATTTTATAGCATCACGTGTTTTTTCCAACTTGTCATAACTTTCTGTAAAATGCTCTGATACATACATATAAAAAAGAATGTCAACAACATAAAGCTGAGCCATCAAACTCATTGTTGCAGCAGTCCGCATTTGATAATCTTCACCAGAAACAGAATGAAGAATACAATCAGCCATTTGTCCCAAGCTTGAATTTTCCCGAGAAGTAATTGCAATAATGGGGATTTTCATATTTTTCACCACGCTTGCAAGTTCCAGAACTTCTTTTGTTTCCCCCTTCATTGAAATTCCAATGAAGATTGTTTTTTTATTAGAAACAGAAAGAGAGGAAACAAATAAATGGGCATCTTGAATAAAGATAACTTGCTTGCCAATTCGACTAAACTTTTGAAAAATGTCCTGAGCAACCATTGAAGATGCCCCAATTCCAAAAACAAAGATATTCTCAGCAGCATCAATTGAAGACACAGCTTCCATGATTTCATCATCCAACAGAGCAGAATTTGTCGTCTCTACCATGTGATTTACCCGGACTTTGAGTTTATTCTTAATTGAAGTAGGTGATTCAGAATCATTTACTTCCTTGTAGTATTCTTCATCATCTACATGAGCAGCATACGAGGCACTCAATTTTTGTTTAAACTGGGAGAATCCATCATAACCTAACTTTCTGGAAAATCTTACTAAAGCCGCAGAGGAGCTACCAATTTCTCCAGCCACTTCTTGCGCACTTTTTTCTAGCATTTTCTCTCCGACTTCAAAAATATAGTCAGCTATTTTTTTCTCAACTGTCGTAAAGCTAGAATAATTTTGCCTAATGATAAGTAAAGTATCCATTTAACCTCTCCGTTCTTCCTTAATTATAACAAAGAGGTTGGTATAAACCAACCTCTAACTTTTATGCTTTTACTGTTATAATCTCTTGACCTTTACTTATTTTCCCACCATGACTGATAATAATTTCTCGATAAGTATCAGAATTTGTGATAACCACAGGTGTAATTATAGATAAACCTGCTGCTTTTATTTTTGAAAGATCTGCTCTTACCAGTAAATCTCCTTTTTTGACACGATCATTTTGCTTAACGAAACTTTCAAAAGCTTCACCATTTAAGCCAACAGTATCCATTCCAATATGAATAAGAATTTCAACACCGTCATCACTAGTCAAACCAATCGCGTGCTTAGTTGGAAAAACTGTAGTAACAACTCCAGCGACGGGCGAAACGACATCTCCATTATCTGCTTCAATGGCTACTCCTTTACCCAACATTCCGCTTGAGAAAACTTCATCCTCAATTGTAGAAAGTTCTTTCACATTCCCCTCAAGTGGTGATGCGATTGTTGAACTAGAAAATTCTGGAGTTGTCACAACACGTAAAGTAGGTTGAATAGTTTCCATTTGGACTGATTTCCCATAATTATCTGCTTTTTCTTTTGCATCTTTAGGAATACCAAAGAGATAAGTAGCAATAAATCCACCAATATAAGCACCCAATAGTCCAAGAAGATAAACCCACCATTTGCCATTAGCAATAAGTGGAAGGAGAGCAAGGCCTGAAGGGCCAATAGCAATGGCTCCAGCTTGACCTAATGAACCGATGATTGCACCACCGATCCCCCCACCGATACAGGCAGTGATGAATGGACGACCAAGTGGTAAGGTAATCCCATAAATTAAAGGTTCACCAATTCCTAAAATTCCTACTGGAAGAGCACCTTTAACAAGTTCGACAAATTCTTTATCTTTTCTCAAACGAAGCCAAAGCGCAATCGCAGCACCAACTTGACCAGCTCCAGCCATTGCAAGGATTGGTAATAATTGTGTTGAGCCTGTTTTAGCAATCATTTCTAAATGAATAGGGGTTAAGATTTGATGTAAACCAAACATAACCATTGGTAAGAAAAGTACACCCAAAACAAAGCCAGAGAAACCACCACCAACTTGAAGAATAAAGTTAATTGCCCCGACTAAACTTGAAGAAATAACTCCCGCTACCGGCATAATGGCAAAAATCTCCGCAAAACCAATGACCAATAAACCAATGGTTGGTGTCACAATAATATCAATTGAGTCAGGAATAAATTTACGTAGTTGTTTTTCTAAAATCGATAGTAACCAAACAGCGAAAATTACGCCAATAATTCCACCTTGTCCTGCCGAAAGTGCACTTCCATTAAAGATATTTTTCAATGGTGCTTCTGGGTTCATTCCTGTGAGCAAGGAAACCGCACCGATAACACCACCAAGCGAAGGTGTCGCTCCAAATTCTTGAGCTGAATTAATTCCGACATAGATGGCTAAGTAAGAAAATATTCCAGATTGAATAATTTTTAAGACGGTAATAAACTGGGTCCATGTTGCGGCATCTAAGGTACCAGCAGTGACTAAGTTTCCTAAAACAGAAGCCAGCCCACCAATCAAACCGGCACCAACAAAAGCAGGAATCAATGGAACGAATATTTTAGAAATCGTATTAAGAACCGCTTTAAATTTTGAAGGCTTATTATACTTTTCTTTAGCTTCCGATTTTGTTTTTGCCATTAAATCATCAATTGATTGACCTTCAGCACTTGGGAAAGTTTCTCCTAACCTTACCCCAACTGTCTCAACCATTGCTTGAGCAACTTTATTTACAGTTCCAGGTCCGATGACAACTTGTAGTGTTTCATCTTCAACGACACCCATCACTCCATCAATTGCCTTTAAACCAGCTAAGTTAACTTTTGAATCATCAATAATGGTCATCCGAACACGAGTCATGCAATGAATCAATTTTTTTACATTTTGTGTTCCACCAACATTTTCATAAATCTCTCGTGCAATACGAGCTATTTTTTCTTCTGCCATTTTTGCTCCTTCTCCTACCTTAAAAGGTAAATTCTTAATTCAGAGTATTTTTCACAAAACCATTTGCTCTAACAAGCTTGGTTTTTCCTTCTTCTGCTGCACAATCAGTTAATAACATGACAATTGCAAGTTTAACATCTTGATCGGCTTCAATGAATTTTTCTTCGGCTTCTTCATAAGTACAATCTGTCGCTTGCATAATAATGCGTTTACTACGCTCAACTAATTTTTCATTTGTTGGTTTAACATCCACCATCAAGTTATTATAAACTTTACCAATCCCAATCATTGAAATTGTTGAAATCATATTCAAAATTAATTTTTGAGCTGTTCCCGATTTTAATCTTGTTGAGCCTGTTAAAAATTCTGGTCCACAATCAACTTCAATTGGAAATTCGGCATGTTTTGAAATTTCAGCATTAAGATTACAAGAAAGGCTTGCCGTTTTAGCACCAATTTCTTTAGCGTAATCTAAAGCTCCAATTACATAAGGAGTCCGACCACTAGCAGCGATTCCTAAAACAAGATCAGTCTCATTCAAATTCAAATCAATCAAATCTTGTCTTCCAAGTTCAAGACTATCCTCAGCCCCTTCGACAGCAACCGTCATTGCTTTGTCACCACCGGCAATTAAGCCAATCACTTGGGTAGCTGGTACGCCAAAGGTTGGGACACATTCAGCGGCATCAAGTACACCTAAACGACCACTTGTTCCAGCCCCCATATAAATCAAACGCCCACCTTTGTTAAAGGCTTCAATCGCTGATGAAATAACTGGTTCAATACTTGGAATTGCTTCTTCAACTGCAAAAGCAACTTTTTTATCTTCATTATTCATTTTAACAAGTGCTTCTGCGACAGTCATTTGGTCAAGGTTAAAAGTTTCGTCATTTCGTCGTTCTGTTGTTAGTGTTGATAAATCAATCATTATTTTTCTCTTTTTCTATTTTAAATTTTTGTCCTGGACCAATAAAAGAAATAAGTTCTAAATCTTCTTTAATAATATTTCCCACAACATTTACTTTTTTATCTGCTGGCAAATTCCTTTTAGTAATTTGAATTTCGCCCATATAACGACCATATTCAAAATTATCAATAGTAATTGAGCCTTTTTTTCTCTCAATTGTATTTTCTGGACTTATTTCAGAAATTTCATTGAAGCGGGCCTGAGCGCTGCGGACCACATCTCTAGCATCATCTTGTCTATTTTCATGCTCACCGAGAACTTTAGCAAAATCACTTGTTGCTTGGGTTGCTTGCAATACAAGTTCCCTCTTTTGAAGATATTGGTTAATCTGCCAAGCTGTTCTTGCTTTTAAGCCTCCATCCCCAACATAAATATGATCTATATTTATAGACTCCATATCAAGTAAGGAGGAGAGTGGATGTTGATAGCGGTGCGCTTCAAGGGTTGGTAATCCTTCATATAAAGGATGGCGTAGAGAATCATCTCCCGGAATAAAGGCCATAACTTTAAATGAATTTCTTTTCAAAAATTCATTTTTTCTAAGAAAGCTCTCCCGAGAAAGGCCTGTTTCTGGTCTTGGGTAATAGTTGTGCCAGGCTTCAAGCTGATTAAAGTTTGCCTTGTTTTCTTTTAACTCGTCAATATCTTCTTGCCTAATTGTACTGGCATTTAGACTGACAGTCATTTTTTGACTAACTTGCGCAATTGTCTCATTGCTGATATGATAATCCATTCTGAGACCAGTTACTCCAAGTTCTTGAAGTTCTTCTACTCTATCAATAGAAAATCCAGCTTTTTCTAAAGCTTGACCTGAAATATCAACCATAAGTTTCAAATGATTCTTTTTAGCAGCTATTCCTAAGTCTATTAGCCTTTTTTTATATAGACTTGCTTCATCCTCGGGAATATGCATCGATGTGAAAATCCCTTTAAAACCATGATTAGTCATCTTGTCAATATATAAATAGTCCTTTTCATTCAAGTCCCTATTCATAAAAATTGAAAAACCGTACATTTTTTATCCTTCCGAAATATTATTTCCTGATAACGTATTCATTATAACTTAAAAGAATTATTATTTCAAGTATCAATTTAATCTTTTTTTATTTTGAAATATTATTTCATTGTTTTGTATAATAAAAAGAATAAATTTCTTTATTCTTTTTATTATACTTACAAAGTACATTTTTCTCTAATTGAATCAAAATTCTCTTTAAGAAGAACCGTTGAAGCTTTAAATTTTTCTTGCTCTTCTTGAGTTAATTCTAACTCTAAGACCGCTCGAACACCTGTTCTATCAATAATTGCAGGACTTCCTGTATATAAATCGGACTGGCCATACTCTCCTGTCAAATGGGCAGAAACTGGCAGAATCACGCTTTCATTTCTAAAAATTGCTCTTGTCAAACGAGCTAATGAAGCAGCGATTCCGTAAGATGTATTTCCCTTTTGCATAAAGATGTCCAAACCTACTTCACGAATTTCTTGGTCAATTTCATCAAAGGTTGGAAACTCTGGATTAGGATATTTTTTGAGCCACGTTGTTAATGGAATCGCACCGACTGTCACATTTGACCAAGCGGCAAAACTTGATTTCCCATGCTCAGCTAAAACATATCCATGAATACTTTTAGGATTAATTTGGAGTTTTTCAGCAACGATTTGGCGCATCCGACTAGTTTCTAAAAGCGTTCCTGTCCCTATCACACGATGTTTAGGCAAGCCAGATACTTCTGCAACAACTTGAGCAAGGACATCAACTGGATTTGATGCGACCAAGAAAATACCATCAAAACCTGCATCCATTGTTTTACGAGTTATATCACGAATCATTTCGACATTATTTTCTAATAACTGTAGGCGATCTGGATTTTTTCCGAAAGTTGCTGACGGAGCATTAGCAGACAAAACAACAATATCTGCATCAGTAACATCTGAATAATCAGCAGCATAAATATTTTTAGGAGCTGCATTTAAATAAGGAAGCGCATGAAGCAAGTCCAAACTGTTGGCTGAAGCTTTACTTTTGTTGGTATTTATTATTGCAATTTCGTCTGCTAAATCATCAACAACTAAATTATGAGCATAAGTACTCCCTACGGCTCCAGCTCCAACAATTACAACTTTTTTGTTATTAATTTTCATCTCTTTTCATCATAAAAAAACAGCGGATGTCATTTTGACTCACGTTGTTTTTCTACTCCCCTTCCAAATCTCTTTTCCTAATTTACTTACAGTTTATTTACGCTTTGAAATCACGAGCAATTTGCTCATCTTCTTTCATTTGTTTAATTAATTGATCTATCCCATCAAATTTAATCATATCGCGAATTTTATCTAGCCATAAAACAGTCAATTTCTCACCATAAATTTCTCCATTAAAATCAAAAATATGAACTTCAACTGTTTTTTCAGTCCCATTAAAAGTATCGTTATATCCAATTGAAGCAAAGCCACGATGACGTTCTCCAGCAAAAATGACATCACAGGTATAAACTCCAACAGCTGGCAAATGAACGTAATCTTTAATTACTAGATTTGCTGTTGGATAGCCCAATTGTCTTCCGCGGGCAAAGCCATGAACAACAAGGCCTCTTGTTTCATAAGAATAACCTAAAAGTTTATTTGCTTGTGCAATATCACCTTCTTCAACTGCTTTTCTAATCCGTGTCGATGAAATTTTTCCATGTTCATCCGCTTTTTCCGGCATGATGACCACACGGTAGTCTTCCGTTGACTTGAGATTTTTCATATCAGAGCCTGTCGTATAATCAAATCCTGTAATCACCACTTTGGGATTAAATCTTTTGACGACACTTTCTGCAAATTCAGTTGAAGTCTGGTGAGCAAAATTAGAAGTGAAATCTTTAAATACAAGGTAATCTACTCCATTTTCAGCAAAAAGCTCTGCTCGTTTTTCATCTGAAGTTAATTTCAAAAGCATTTCAGGCTCAAATTTGTTGAAGGTTAATGTTGGTTTTTCCGGAAAGGTAAAAACAGCTATTTTTAAATTCAATACCGCCGCAATTTTTTTAGCTTCTGTAAAAAGACTTTGATGTCCTCGGTGTAATCCATCAAAATAACCGAGGACAAGGATAAGTTCTTCATCAAATTTTAGTTCATCATTAAATTCTAATATTTCCATTTTTCTCACTTTGGCTCATATTGCTAAGAATTAAACCAATACTTTATTTGGTTTCCAAATTCCTGCTTTTTCTGGATGTTTCATGTAAACAGCAACTAATTTATCATCATAAAAGGCTGCAAATTTATCTCTTGTCAGTTCTGACAAGTCTGTCAGTAAAAATTCACTTTTATTAGATTTACTGACAGGGCTGTCAGTAGTTTCATCTGTAACCCAATCATCCTCAGCAAATTTTTTTCCAACTCGTGCCATTTCAAACTGATCAGCAGTCAAATTTACTCTTGGCAAATCACTGACAGCATATTCTGCTGGGTACATTAAGCTAGAAAGCTCTCCTGCCTCCATTGCTACTTCAATATCTGAGAGTTTGACGGCATCTTTAATCATCAGTCCATTACTTGCTGTTCTTTGCAATTTTGACATATGTCCTGCGTAACCAAGTTGCTCTGCTAAATCTACTGCTAATGTTCGGACATAGGTTCCTTTGCTGCACTCAACTTTGAAAGAAAAGCTTACCAAACCTGCCGCTTCATCAGTCATCACGGGACTTGTTCTGACAAATGATTTGATTGTAATCTCTCTTGCCGGACGGTCAACTGTCTGACCAGCTCTGGCATATTCATACAATTTTTTTCCGTTAATTTTTACAGCTGAATACATTGGAGGAATTTGCTTTATTTTTCCAATAAAATTTTTCATTACTGAGTCAATTTCAGACCCTGTCAGCTCCCGTTCTACTGGCGTTTTACTAACAATTTCCCCGTCAGCATCTTCGGTTTCCGTTGAAAAACCAATCGTAACTTCACCTTCGTAAATTTTACCTGCCGCTTCCATATATTCTAATAAACGCGTCGATTTCCCAACGGCCACTGGCAAAACCCCTGTCACAGAAGGGTCCAAAGTTCCACCATGTCCAATTTTTTTTGTTTTTAAAATACCACGAAGTTTGGCAACAACATCAAAAGATGTCCAGCCCGCTTCTTTATAGACATTTAAAATGCCATTTAAATTTTCATTCATCCTGAAAATTATAGCATTTTTTGACTAAAAAATCACTTACAGTCTTTATGATTGGTCCTTTCCATAAAAAAATTACTGACAGAATGTCAATAATTTCTCTGACTAAAAAAGACTGACCAAAGTCAATCTTTTATTATACTTAATTTCCCGTTGGAACTTTTGTGGCGTTTATTGATTTGATTTGTGAACTACCACTATTGAGCGAAGCATCCGAACCATATTTAGCTACAAGTTGCGCACCTGTCAGTGTTTCTTTAGTTTGCCATTGAACCATTGGCCATGGATCCTGTGCCATTCTTAAACCTGTCTGCGTTGGATCAGGAACTTGTAAATAATAGGTTCCATCAGCATTTTGTTGAATACGTGCTGTATTTTGGATAACATTTACAGGGTCAGAATATGTTGATACACCATTTGAACCTACATTTACAAGATAAGTTAAGTAAGATTCTCCAGTATAAACATCAAATTTACCTTGAGCATTATTAACCCATTGAGCATAAACCGCATCTTGCTGCTTTCCAGTTAGAGCTGACCAACTTTTTGGAGAGTCAGCACTTGAAGACGCTGAAGTTTTTGAACTACTTGAAGCGGAAGTTGATTCTTCAGTTGAATCACTCGTTGTACTAGCGCTTTGTAACTTACTACTTGTACTCTTACTCACTTTTGTTGTGCTAGTTTGTGCAAAAGAGGCTGACTTATCATAAGTTTTATGAGGATAAAAAACTTGATAAGCAATGATTCCGAGAGCAACTACTAAAATGACTGCCAAACTGGCAATTGCAATGACTTTTTTGCTGTTTTTTGAACTCGGTTTTGAATGTTTTGCCATAAAAAGCCTCCTTAATAAAGATTGAAAAATACTTTTTTTTATAATTAAATTATACTTAAATTTCTTAAATATTTCAAAGAATCTATCCGTATTTAATATTAATAATACAAAAAATTACTGACAAGATTCTGTCAGTAACTTTTATTCTCAATAACTACTTATTAATAAATATTAATTGCTTGTTTTAGCATAGGCCGCAGATTGAGTTCCAGCTTGTCGTCCAAAGATAACAATATCAGCAACAGCGTTACCACCAATACGGTTACCACCATGGAGGCCACCTGTAACTTCTCCGGCAGCATATAATCCTTGAATTGGACTACCATCTTTTTTCAAGACTTGAGTATTTGTATTAATTTTTACCCCAGCCATTGTATGGTGAATTCCTGGAGCCACTTTAATGGCATAATACTTACCTGATATTTCAGTAGTCATTCCTGTTGTACGACCAAAGTCTTCATCTTTTTTAGTTGATACAGCTTTGTTCCAACCATCAATTGTTGAAGTCAGTGTTTTTTCATTAATATCGAGCTTGTCAGCAAGTCCTTTGATACTGTCAGCTTCAACGACCATATCTTTAGACATATACTGTTCAACCGCTTTTACTTTATCTTTAGTTCCTTCTCCAAAAATAACATAAGAATATTTTCCTGGTTGTTTAAGTTCAGCAGCAGAAACTTTATCACGAGTATCCATTTCATTAAAGAAACGTTTTCCTTTTTGATTTACAAGAATCGCCCCTTCACCACGAATTGATTCTGAAACAAGATAACCTGTTTTTTGGAATACAGTTGGATGAATTTGAATTTTATCCATGTCAACTAATTGCCCGCCAAGTTCTGAAATCATAGTAATTCCGTCACCAGTTGAACCAGCGGCATTTGTTGTCACATAATCTTTAAGGTCAGGACGATATTTTGCAATCATTTTCTTATTTGCACCGAATCCACCTGTTGTAACAACGACTGCTTTAGAAGAAATATCTTTAGTTTCCCCCTCAATCTTAACTTTAACTCCAGATACTTTACCACCTTTTTCAGTAATTTTAGTAACATCACTATTTACAAATAAGGGAATATTTCGTTTGGTTATATTTTCTTCAAGACCTTTTACTAAATAACCACCAACTGCTGAACCATCATGTGGTCGGTGAGTTCTTGAAACTGACATCCCCCCTGTCGTAGTTAAATTGTCTAAAACAATCCCATTTGTATTTAACCAATCAACAGCACCAGCCGAGTGGTCAACAAAATAACGAAGGAGTGCCTTGTCATTCGTACCGCCACCACCTTTGAGCGTTTCTTCATAAAATTTATCATTTGAATCAGCGACACCTTGTGCTTTTTCGACTGATGTTTCTGATGCGTTCAAACCAGCTGAGGCTTTTGAAGTATTTCCACCAGCGATTGGCATTTTTTCTAAAATGACTGGATTCATTCCAGCATCCTTTGCTTCAATTGCTGCAGTCATTCCAGCTCCACCAGAACCAACAATAATCACATCGTATTTATCACTTAAAGTAGAAGGGTCAGCATAGATGTTTGATTTACTTGCACCAGCCGAGGTTTCAACTTTCTGAGACGAACTTGATTGTCCTTTTGTATTCTTTGTATTACTCCCACAAGAAGTCAAAGAGAGGCCCACAAGCGTTAGCAAGCCTAGTTTAGTCCAAATTTTCATAAATTACTCCTTTTGTGTTAAAATTCACATAGTTATTATAACAAATTTTTAGCAACTTTCCAAATATCTATAAAATTTTTAGCTGTCATTAAAAATATTTTCAGAATAAATCACAAAAAGTACTGACAGAATCGTCAGTACTTTCTATTTTTACTTATAAAGATTTATGAGTTCGATTGTAACTTAGAATAAGGCTGAGCATGCAGCATCCAACGCACCCCGTATTTATCAGTAAAATCACCCATTTTTCCACCCCAGAATTGATTTTCAAAAGGTAAATTTACAGTGACTGTCCCTGATTCAACAGCCTTGTCCCAAAAAGCATCTGCTTGTGAGACCGCTTGTTCGTCTTCCGAATCTAAATCAATTAAAATTGAAATGGAATCATAAACAAGAGGATCAACTTTCATAAAATTGTCCGCAGCCATAATGGTTGAACCTAGAATGTCAAATTGAGAGTGCATTGTTAAATCGGAAGCCTTCTCGATTGGAACTCCAAATTGTTCAGCTTGTTCTTCAGCCAGAGGCATTCGTGAAATATTTGTCGCTCCAAGAACTTCTTTATAATAATCTAATGCTTCCTTCGTATTATTAAAAGTAAGATAAGGGTGAATATTAGCCATAGTAAGCTCCTTTTCTGATAAAATTTTATAGTAATTACAACTTTAATACTATAACCAGTTTACCACAAGAAAGCGCTTCAATCCATTAATTCTGCTTGTCTATAACAATAATCTGCGTGGTCATTAATCACTCCTACAGCTTGCAAGAAAGCATAGATAACCGTTGAACCTGTAAATTTAAAACCACGTTTCTTCATATCTTTACTCATTTTGTCAGAAAGTTCATTTGTTGCTGGAATTTCTGACTCATCATTAACTTGATGCTGTAAAACTTTTCCGTCAGTAAATGACCAGATGTACTTATTAAAGGAGCCAAATTCTTTTTGAATTTCTAAAACTTTTTGAGCATTAACAATCGCAGCTTTAACCTTTAATTTATTTCTGATAATTCCCGCATTTTGTAAAAGTTCTTGTTCTTTATTCTCGTCATATACTGCTACTTTTTCAATTTCAAAATTATCAAAAGCTTCATAAAAATTTTCTTGTTTATTTAATATTGTTGCCCAAGAAAGCCCTGCTTGATTTAAATCAAGGACCAATTTTGCAAAAAGTTCCTGATCATTATGTAAAGGGACTCCCCAATAAGTATCATGATAATGAATCATTTTATCAGTTGACAAACACCAATTACATCTTCTTAATTCAGTCATTTCCTACCTCAATCCAATCACTTTACATAATATTTATTATGCAAAATCAATAAAATTTC
Organism: Lactococcus sp. AK05; assembly: GCF_041026685.1. Classification (NCBI taxonomy): domain Bacteria; kingdom Bacillati; phylum Bacillota; class Bacilli; order Lactobacillales; family Streptococcaceae; genus Lactococcus; species Lactococcus sp. AK05. Next base: position 679,701 of record NZ_JBFTEI010000001.1, on the reverse strand, counting down.
TTTTCCCAATGCTCTCCATCAATCTCATAAACAAATTCTGAGTAAGTTGAGTGAAGCATCATGTCTGCCATTTCAAGAAAACTACTTGCAAGATTCAAATTTGCTAATTGATTAATATCTTGCCAGAAAACTTTACCTTCATCCGTTTCATTAATTAATTGACCAGAGAATTCTGTTGTTGAATAAAGAAAAACCATATATCTTCTGTTCTTCTCAGGTTCAAACCAATCCTTAACTCCACAAAGTTTTAAATTTGTGATATCAAGTCCAGTTTCTTCCTTAATCTCTCTTATTGTTGACGGAACAAGAGCCTCACCTTTTTCTAGATGTCCTCCGGGAAAAGCAATTCCAGTCCATGATTTTTTACGCTCTTGAACAAGAACTTTATGATTTTTTTCGTCAATAATGGCACACATATTTGTCAATTCGACTTGTTCTAACTCATGATAAGTCATTATTTTTTCACTACTTTTTCTATTTTTTCTCAATTGGAGCCATTGCTGCTAATAAACGTTTCATTCCGACTTCTGGGAAATTAATCTTGAGTTCCATATTTTTACCAGAACCAGAAATCCCTAATACCATACCTTCGCCCCATTTACGGTGAATCGCTGTATCGCCAATTTGCCAATCTTCTGTTTCAGAATTATTAATCGTCGCTTGAGCTGCAGTTGGATTAATGACTGCTTTTCTTTGATGAAGCGCATCTGACATCGAAATCCCACTGGCAAAACCACCAGATTTATAAGAAGCATTGAAGCTTGAATTTGCTTTACGAGCAATCCCAGCGTATTCTAGTAATTCATCATCAATTTCCGAAATAAAACGGCTGGGACGATTATAATTCGTTTTACCATAAAGCACACGTTGATTGGCATTCATTAAGTAGAGCGTTTCTTCTGCCCGTGTAATTCCAACATAAGCCAAACGACGCTCTTCTTCTAACTCATCAATATCTTCATTTACCCGTGATAAAGGAAAAATGTTTTCTTCCATTCCAATTAAGAAAACAATTGGAAATTCCAAACCTTTTGCCGCATGCAGGGTCATCATTGTTACTTGGTCAGATTCTTCCTCATAGGCATCTGTTTCAGATAGCAAACTAACTTCGTTAAGGAAACGGCTCAACTTATCTAAACCAGTTTCAACAATTGGCTCTCCCGTTTCTTCATCTAGAGGAATTTCTGATTTTTCATCAAACCCTTTAGTTACTGACAAGAATTCTTCAATATTTTCAATTCGTGCTTGATTTTCGATACTTGGCATCATTTGCAAAGCTTTGACATAACCAGTACGTTCTAACATTTCTTCAACTAATTCTGTGATTGTTGAACTTTCACTATGGGTTCTCAACAAATCAAAGGCCATTGCCAAATTATAAATCTCACCAGCCGCTTTTCCACGAATATCGGATAACATAATATCAAAACTTGAATCTGCTAAAGAAAGTCCACGACTGTCAGCAAAACGACGTAATTTTTCTAATGCCCCCGGACCGACTCCGCGTTTAGGTTCATTAACAATTCGTTCAAAACTCATATTATCCGCTGGATTTGCTACTACATTTAAGTAAGCAATAACATCACGAATTTCCTTACGTGAGTAGAATTTAGTTCCCGCAACCATTGTATAGGGAATATTAGATTTAACAAAAGAATCTTCAATTGTCCGAGACTGAGCATTAGTCCGATAAAGCACAGCATAGTCAGCGTAAGAACGTCCGGAACGAATGCCTGATGTGATAATTTCAGAAACCTTATTTGCTTCTTCTTGTTCATTTCCAGCGCGGAAATAAACAATCTTATCTCCAGCATCATTTTGCGTCCAGAGTTCTTTTGGTCGACGTTTTAAATTATTTTTTATAACATTGTTTGCTGCATCAAGAATTGTTTTTGTTGAGCGGTAATTTTCTTCAAGCAAAACAACTTTAGCTTTTGGATAATCTTTTTCAAAGTCTAAGATATTTTGCATATCTGCTCCGCGCCAACCATAGATTGATTGGTCAGCATCCCCAACGACACAGATATTTTGAAAACGACTGGCTAAAAGTTTAACCAACTGATATTGCGCATGGTTGGTATCTTGATACTCATCAACATGAATATATTGAAATTTCCCTTGATAGTAAGAAAGGACATCCGGGTTTTCATCAAAAAGGCGCAACGTCTGCATGATTAAATCATCAAAATCCATTGATTCTGCTTTTCGTAATTCTTTTTGGTAAATCTTATAAACACGCGCAACAACCATTTCGTATGGATGTCTAGCGCTTGTTTGAGCTTCATAAGCTGATTCATCTAATAAATCATTTTTAGCATTTGAAATCGCATTTAAAAGCCCTTTGGGCTCCCATTTTTTAGGATCTAAATTAGCTTCTTTCAAAATTCGTTTCATCAACGATTTTTGGTCCCCTGGATCTATAATTGTAAAATTACGATTATAACCAATATGGTCAGCATCACGCCTTAAAATTCGTACGCACATCGAGTGAAAGGTCGCAATTAATGTATCTTGTGCTCTTGGAGTAAGTGATAAAGCACGCTCCCGCATTTCTTTTGCCGCTTTATTTGTAAAGGTAATTGCTAAAATATTCCAAGGATTAACCATTTTTTCATCAACTAAGTAAGCAATTCGATGAGTTAAGACACGAGTCTTACCCGAACCAGCTCCTGCCATAATCAATAAAGGCCCTTCCGTAGTTTGGACCGCTTCTGCTTGTTTTTCGTTCATTCCTTGTAATAGTGGATTCATTTTATTCTCCTAGCTGCAAATCATTATTAATTATATCATAAGTAAATCACTTAATGCGAGCCTCATATAATCTTCTATTTTTATGGTCTAAGCCTAATAAATATGCTAACCCCTCCATAAGCTTTAATGGTATAATAAAAAGAAAAGGAATAAATTATGATTTTTTTATCAACTGTATTAATTTTATGTTGTACTTGGTATTTTTTTAAATTTTTAGCTCATTTTTCTCGTAAAATTCACGATGAGGTTCGGAAATTATCTGTCTATACTCATTTTCTTTCAAAATGGCTTCAGTCAGCTCCTGCAACATTTACCTATACCGCCATTTTTTGCGCTTTTACGCTAGTTCAAAGAACTGCACCGCAACACTTAATTAACATTCTAACGAACCATTCTTCAACAAGTATAGCCAGAGTTTCTGATAAACCAATCTCTACTTTTTTTGATAGTGCTTTTTGGGTTGCGGATAATGGAGCAGGTCTCCTCATATATGTAGCCATTTTTTGGACGATTATTGCTTGGGCAGAACGAAAATATGGTTCACCAAGAATGATTGTCATTACATTATCCGGTCATATTTTAGCCAGTCTCACTACTATTTTTCTTGAACTTTGGGCAATAAATAGCGGACGTGCTCCCAGTTCTTTAGCAATGGCAACTGATGTGGGTGTTTCATATATTTTAGTTGCTGGTTGTGCTGCTGCCATCCTTATAATGAGAAAACGAATGTTTTATATTGGACTTATAATTTTAGGACTATTTATCTTACTTCCATTATTCATTGAGCATAATATTTGGGATATGGGTCATCTATTTGCGGCTTTTTTTGGTTTTATCTCTGCTAGATTACTTCTTAAATTATCACCTGTGCGTACGGTCAGTTCTCCTTACGAACTTCTTTTGAAGTGCCGTTCAGAACTCTCCAACAAATAAAGACTAACCATATACCACCAAGCACCCCATTAATCTGCTGACCAAGAGGGCCTACTAACTGAGGAATTGCACCCGCAATGAAAGAAAGCAAAGTTGTAATTACAAAAGCAATGACCAAAAGGAAAACAAATTTATTTCGATAAACTAAAAACGACAAAATCACTCCTGTAAGAATAAATAATAAGGCTAAAACGCTCAATCCGTCATGTAAAAAGAGTTCAGGTGCTTTAAATGGATTGGGAATTCCCTCACTGTGAGCAATATCAGCATATGGAAACATTGTAGCTAAGCCTGTTGCTGCACCAAATCCCGCAATCGAAAGAAAAATTATGAGAAGACGTTTGTCTTCTCTTTCATTTTGTTTAAAAAGTCCCCACGCAAGTATCAAAGAAAAACAAGCGAAAAGAATATCTGTTAACGTGAATAATTGATGATAAGGTTGATCAAGTGCAGAAAGTCCACTCAATAGACTTGAGTTAACTACTGTTGGATTTAACCAAAATGCAAGAATCCAAGCATTGTACAATAAGGCAGCACAAATAGCAATAATGATTAAGTAATTACTTTTTTTCATTTTCTGAATCTACTCCTAAATCAGCTGCTTCAGTTGGCAAATAGAACTCTGCCATTGCAAAAGCAGGCAAACCATAACTGAGCGCTCTTTTTAACTCTGGCAAAGCATCTTCATTAGCTTCAGGGTCTGGAAAAACTTCTGATAAATCCATTAGAACCTCGTCTTCAAGTAGATTACTAAGAAGGTTCTTTAAGGATTCAATTGATTGATAAGCCCATAAAACTGTTACTTTTGAATTCTGAATAGAAAATACCTTATCATATCCTGCAGCCATTGCCAAATAATCCTGCTTATCTACTTCAACAAATCTGTTTGATAGCAAATCTCTTCTAATTCTTGATAAATATTCTGTCCGTTCAATAAATTTTGTATGGTCTATTTTTTCAATATCTGTCAGTTCTCTTAGTGTTTTAGAAAGCATTTTCCATGAGTTAACCCGTAGACTCAATTCACCTGTTTGCGTGCGCATCAGATTTCCTTTAACCAATACTCTATCACCAACGGTCACATCTTTTTTCCATATTGCAAAATTTTCTAAACGATTCTCTAATTCAGCATATTCATTAAGAGTGTCACGTTTTATAACCAATTGAATTTTTGCTTGATTATCTATCAAATCTGCAAATTGCATTGCGCCTCGGCCACGCAAACTAATTAACTTCCCATGAATGCTATATTCTTTTTCATCAAATTCGTCAACTGATTCAAATTTATTTCTAAGAGTTTCTACTGATTCTGTTTCGCTATCGGGAAAACTAAATGGTGGAATGCCATTTTCTCTAAGATCATTTAATTTTTTTAGATAACTGTCATCATGACCAGCTTCATTCAATAATTCCAATCGTTTATTTTCTTCAAGTCGATGAACCTTTTTGATGAAATCTGATTTTTTCCACCAGCCATTTTCTGTTCTAGGGTCATAATCTCGTGAAAAGAAACTTTTGATTTTAGAAAAGATATTCGTCGGAACAAATCCTTCAGCTTGCCCAATTGCAAAAAGAACTGAAGTAAGAGAACCGCCATTGTCATAACAAATATAACGCGTTCGCCATTCTGGCAAGTAAATATCATTTGAACGATAAAGTGATTCCAATTGATACCAACGTGAAAAGAATTTCATTACAGTTCGTGCCGCTTTATCTAAGGCATTGGCTTGCAATGTTTCTCCGTTAATGAAGAATTGCCGTGCTGCCGCAAAGTTTAAACTAATTTCGCTTATCTCTTTTTCTTTAGCTGCTTCTATCAAACTACTAATCATGAAAGTGACAGTTCCATTCATTGCCTCAGGAGAACGTCTCATTGTATCAAGTGACAGTTTATCTGACCCCACTGGAACGAAGGATAAAATTCCTTGAACTTTTCCAGCAGCATCGGATGCTGTTACAATCATTATTTGTTGGTCTGTTGGATCACCAAATCGACTTGAAGCCATTGAATAACCACGTTCATCACCATTTCGCCATTGTTCTGTTAACTTGGTTAAATCACTAAGTTCTGTAGCAGGAATTTCAGCCTGGCGACGAATCTTGACTTGATACTTTTCTCTTTTTGCACGACGCATAACTTGTGCCACATCATGCATTGCTGGATTTTCAATAGAAAAGTCACGAACGATAACAACCGCTTCATCCCCGAATACAGTTGCGTTCAGCCCTAATTGAGCGTACATTTTTGCTCCTGCTTCAGAGGAGCCGATAACGCCTGGTGTCCAGCCCTGAGCTCGTGCAAGGTTGAGAAATGCTTCTCCCGCACTTTTCCATGATTTTTCATCTCCGATTGGGTCTCCGCTGGCTAACAAAACGTCTCCAAAAAGATGATAAGTAATGGCAGCTTTTTTATTTTTAGAAAAGATAGCTTTTTTATCTCTGCGAGTTGCAAAGTAAGCTAGAGAGTCGTTATCTCCATAATCTAAAATTAACTGACGGATGGCTAATTCTTGCTTTGCATTTGCTGAAAGTTCCTTTTGAGTTGAACGCGTAAAACTGAGAAATGCACTAATAAAACCAAGAAGCATAATGACTGAAATTGTACTACTTACCCAAATATTATTCCCTGAACTATATGGGAAAATTTCCTGACCAAAAGGAAGTAGGTAACGGAAATCACTGACAGATTCTCTAAAAACGTAAGCAATTCTTTGAGCTAAGGATACAGAACCATGGAAAGTTAAAAATGAAACGATTACTCCACCAATGATAGAGCAGACAAATCCTACAGCCGCAATAATTATACCTTTCCACCAAGTACCATTCACAATTTTTGTTGGGAAGGCATTTCGAGATAAAATCATTAATATCGCTGTCGCGAGAGAAACAACTACTCCGAGAATAACAAATAAAAGTGAGAAGATAGAAAATTGTGACATATCAAGTGCTTCTTTGGTCACAAGTCCAAAGAAATAGGCCAATAAGAAAATAAGACCAAATGCAACAAAAGCTAATTGGAAATAGATAATTTCTATCCAAAGGGCCAATCTTCTCCGGTGTCGAATTGAGCTTGCTAAAATAAATAGAACAATTGCATTAAAAATACTAAAATCGGTAGGAAGGGCAAAAAGATAGAGGAAACCAGATAATAGTTTTTGAACAGGAGGCATCAACCAGCCGACAATCCCAACTATTAAAGCGTAAATTGAGGCAAATTGTAATAAATGCCCAAGAAGTTTTGCAGACTTATCCTGCCATGCTTTTACTCGTTTTAATCTTTGTTTTACCTTATCTTGCTTAACTTTAGCTGATTTTTTATTTTTCATAACTTCCTTCTATCAAATAACTTTTATCCAAAAATAATTAATATATGTCGTTATCATATCATTTTTTCAATATTTTTTCATCCATTTTTATATTCGGAGGATAATCAAAAACCTTGATTATTTACAAGGTTTTTTTCATCTATCGTATTCTCTATTGAATCGCATCCATAAAGAAATTCATTAATTTTCATCAAGAGCAGGGGGATATTACGATTTACAAAATCTCCATGCATTTTCCCACCATAGGGCTGATAATCAAATTGTTCATCTGTCAACTTCATACGATAAGTTTTAAGTGCTAACTTCCAAGTTTTTAACTGAATAATAAATGGATAAGTAATCAGAACTTGAGGGCTTGTTATTACTTGTATTTTTTCAGTTGATAAATTTGTTTTTTCCAATAATTGATTGAGCTTATCTACGAATGAAACAGGAATACAATCAAACATTAATTGAACATCAGCAGATTGCAACCAGGGACTACGATCTACGACAGGATCCATTGATACAAGTGCATAATTTCCAAGTAATCCATGGTAAAGTGCTCCCATACCCCCGCGGGAAGAACCGGCACATAGTATATTCTCCCTAAGTATTCCTTCTTCTTTGGCTGTTTTTTCAATGAGTTCTTGGATATTTTGTTCGTAATCTTTAAAATTTGGGGTATTAAGATAATAAGAGCCATTAATTAAATTACTATCTGCAATTCTTAATACCACTGTATTTTTAGCAATAGAGCCTGTAATTCCTTCAAAAGTGTTAGGAAAGAAGTTTTCCCGAGCATTCCCGTGATTGTAGCTCAATAGTCCTGGGAACCAAACCAAAAGTTTTTTAGTAAAAAAATCAGGCTGGTTTTGCGAAAGCTCTAAATCAAAAAAACTCCTTTATATTGCTTTAATCCAATTTCTAAATCTTTTCTCTTAACAGCGTAAGCTCGACCGGCATAATAACCGTCAATGGTTTTATCTTCTAAAAGAAGCTGACGTAATTTTTCATTTGCCACTGACCCTGTTTCCATACATGCTGCAATTAAATCATTTTCAATCGGGCAAAGGCTATCAAAATAATCATAACCGATTAAATCAGTAGCAATCAAAGCAACTTGAAAATGTTCCATTCCTGGACGAAGCAAATGACTTTTTTGCATTTTTTCTATCTGACCTTCAAAAATACAAGTGACGTGCCCTTGACTATCTAAAATTAATAGCCGCTCATTTTCAATTTTCCATGTTTGTTCAAAGTCACTATGCATTCCTTTTATCTTACCATCAGGTTCAAATGACCAGATTCCCCATTTTGTATAGCTTGGCAATTGACAAAAATAAAATATTTTCCCCAGTAAAAAATTATATAATTCTTTATTCATTTTGTTTTTCCCTTTTTGTTTAATTTATGATGACTATTGCATTTGCTTTTATGATTTTAACTATAATTTTATAAGATATATCTTTATTTTCAGTATGTCATTTAAGTTACTTACTTTTACTTTATTTTACAATAGAATTATACTCCTATTCTTATTTTTAATCAATTACTTTGAAATAAAAAAGTCCCGTGAGTTTCACGGAACTTTTTGATTTAGATTTCTTAAATCAGAAATTTTTAATTTGATTATATTTGGTTTCAAATGCATTTTTCATGGTATCAGTTGCTTTATCATAAGATGTCTTATCTACAAAAGTTCCATGTACAATGATTCGATGAGTTGCCTCAGCATCAGCACAGGTTACTAAAGTGATTTCTTTTTTACCTGGACTATCATTGATTACTTCAACATGTTCTGGCGTCACTACATCAATCTTATCAATTTTATACTGATAAATATTATCTTTATCAGTCACATAAATCGTCATTCCTGCTTTTGCTTTCTCTAACGGAGTGAATAAAATAGATAAGTCAGAAGTAAATCCAGTCATATTATGACCAGCCAAACTATAGTTACCTTCACCCATAACTTCGTCAGCTTTCATTGTTCCCGCTCCATATAAAAGTGAAGTATTTCCAACCCCTTTAAAAATAGGAAGATTGATATTTAATTCGGGAATTGCAATACCACCAATTACAGGTAGAGGTTGACTATTAAACTGGTTAGTAAGGACTGATTGAAAATCTACTGATTTTACCGCAGCAAAATCAAAACTTACATCAGCTTTCTTATTTTTTTCTATCTTTTCTTGTGAAACATTATGAAGTTGATATTTATTACTATTTGTTGCAATCAACATGTTACGAATTGGCTTATTAAAAATTAAGACTAATCCTACTATAAATAAAAGAGCAATAAATGTATTTAACAGCCAATTATATTTTCCTCTTTTAGTTTTTTTACGCTCTGCCATTTTGCCCACCTTGTCTTTTTGTGTACTCTTTTTATTTATTGTACCATGCTTTAAGTTCCGAGTCAAAAGTTTTAGTTATTTTACAAAAAAATCTTGCATATAGCAAGACTTAAACAATTATTTTAATTTTGTAATATTACCAATTTCAAATGTTTTTTTATCTGAAAGCTGGAATTTGTCTTTCAGTCCAGGTGTAATATAAACCTTATTATCTTTATCGACAAATACAGCCTCAACATTTTTCAACTTTTCAACGTATTCGTAACCTTTTTTGGTTCCCATAGCATATATCATTGTTGACAAACCATCACCATTGGTCTTATCTTTTCCTGAAATTAACAAGGTGATACTGGCAATATCATTCTCAAAAGGATAGCCTGTCTTAGGATTTAGAATATGACTGTATTTATGACCATCAACTTCTAAATATCGCTCGTAAATCCCTGAAGTATTGACGTGCTCATTAGAAGCTTTAATAATCCCCATTTGAGTCCCAGTTGGGTCATTTGGATTCTTAATTCCGATTGTCCACGGACTATCAGCACCTCTGGGTGAATGACCAATCACATAAATCGAACTAGAACCCAAATTGACAATCCCTGTGGTAACACCATCTTTTTTGAGTGAATCAACCATTTTCATAGCGACAAACCCTTTGACAATAGAACCCAAGTCTAAACGAGCCCCTTTTTTTGTCAGATAAATTGTTTCATTTTTATCATCAAACTTTATGTCATGATAATTAATTAAAGGCAACACTTGCTCAATTTCTGATTGAGCAGGCTTTCTAGCGTTATCCATTCCAATGTTCCAAAGACTTGTCAGTGAACCAATTGTAATATCATAACCTAAATCTTTAGCTGAATAGTTATAACCAGCTTTAACCAATTCATATACATTTGAATTCACCTTGACAGGTTTAATTCCTGCATTTTGATTAATCTCATCAATTTGTGAACCTGATTGATTAACGGTTGTTAAATTATTGTATTCAACAGGAAGTTTTAGCGCCTTTTCAACTGCAGCTTCTTTTCCTTTGTCATAAACAGTGACTTTAATGTAAGTTCCCATTGTCGTCACATCTTTATTAATTGGTGACGTTAATAAATTACGATTATCTTTTTGACTAGATTTTCCATTAGCGCAAGCACTTAAGCTAATTAAACTAAGTGCTGCTAGAACCCAAATTATTATTTTTTTCATTCTCTAATTTTTACTGACAGAGCTGTCAGCACCATCTTATTCAGTCAGAAAGTCTGTCAGTAACTGGCAGACTTTCTTTTCAATTATTCTTCGTTATTGTCAGTAGAAATTGTTTCATCAGTAAGTTCTGGCGCATCAACTTCTTCATCTTCAATGACTGGATCTACAAGTGCAAAGGTTACAATTTGTGCTTCATCATCAAGTCGCATTACTTTAACCCCTTGGGCAGCTCGACCAGTTTGAGAAATGTTAGCCACATTTGTACGGATAATAACCCCTGTATCTGTAATAACCATCAAATCTTCGTCACCATTGACAGCAGTTAAACCAGCTAATTTACCAGTTCTTTCTGTGACATTCATGACTTTCATCCCTTTACCACCACGGCCTTTTGTTGGATATTCCGAAGCCTGAGTTCGTTTACCAAGACCATTTTCTGAGATGACAAGAACTTCTTGACTATCATCAATTCGTGAAGTTCCGACAACATAGTCGCCTTCTCTGAGGTTAACCCCTTTAACACCGGCTGCTGCACGTCCCATATCACGAACAACTGCACCTTTAAAGCGAACTGAGTATCCCAAATGAGTTCCGATAATCACCTCATCTTCACCTGAAGTTCTAAGCACATTAATCAGTTCATCACCATCTCGGAGTTTCAAAGCCTTCAAGCCATTTGTTCGAATATTACTAAATTGATTGGTTGAAGTTCGTTTAACAATTCCGTTACGTGTTGTGAAGAAGAGATATTTCGCCGCTTGGTCACGGTCAACATTGATAATTGTTGCAATTTTTTCACCGTCATCAAGCTTGAGAAGGTTGACAATTGGCAATCCTTTCGCTGTCCGACCGTATTCAGGAATTTCATATCCTTTCATTCGGTAAACACGTCCAAGATTTGTAAAGAAGAGTAAATGATCATGTGTTGATGTAGATACCAAATGTTGAACAAAGTCATCATCAGACATTCCCATTCCTTGAACACCACGTCCACCACGATTTTGGGCACGGAATTCATCATTAGCTAGACGTTTGATATATCCTTTATTTGATAAAGTAATCAATACATCTTCTTCCTCAATCAAATCTTCATCTTCAAGAGTAAGAACTTCACCAACTAACAATTCTGTTCGACGTTTGTCAGCAAATTTACGTTTAACTTCTTCTAATTCTTCACGAATAATTTTCTTAACACGTTCAGGTTTTGCCAAAATATCGGCTAAGTCAGCAATCAAAGCGACTAAATCTTGATATTCTGCCTCAATTTTATCACGTTCCAATCCTGTCAAACGACGTAAACGCATATCAAGAATAGCTTGCGATTGTTTTTCAGAGAGGAGGAATTCATCCATCATTGTTTTTTGTGCAATGGCATCCGTTTGTGATTCACGGATAATTGTGATGATACGGTCAATATTATCAAGAGCGATACGTAAACCTTCCAAGATATGTGCGCGTGCTTCTGCACGTGCTTTATCAAAGGCTGTACGACGTTCAACAACTTCTATTTGATGTTCAATATAATCAACTAAGATTTCTTTCAAAGAAAGAATTTTAGGAATTCCTTTTTCGATAGCCAACATATTGAAACCAAATGAAGTTTGCAAACTTGTTAGTTTGAACAGATTATTTAAGATAACGTGTGCTGATAAGTCACGACGAACTTCGATAACCACGCGAATTCCTTCACGGTTCGATTCATCACGAACCGCAGTCAATCCTTCAATTCGTTTTTCATGGTTCAAACGAACAATATGTTCAACCAAACGTGCTTTGTTGACCATATATGGTAATTCAGTCACAACAATACGTTCTTTTCCACCAGCCATTTCTTCAATGTGGGTTTTTGCACGTAATGTAATCGAACCTTTACCAGTTTCATAAGCACGACGAATACCGGATTTCCCCATAACCAAAGCCCCTGTTGGGAAGTCAGGACCAGGAATCACAGACATCAAATCAGTAACTGAAGCTTCTGGATTTTCCATGAGCATATCTACTGCATCAATTGTTTCACCCAGATTATGTGGTGGAATGTTTGTTGCCATCCCAACTGCAATCCCTGTGGTTCCATTAACTAAAAGGTTTGGAAAACGAGCAGGTAAAACGAGCGGTTCACGTTCAGTACCATCGAAATTGTCCATGAAATCAACGGTATTTTTGTTGATATCGCGCAACATTTCCATGGCAATTTTACTTAAACGAGCTTCGGTATAACGCATCGCTGCGGCACCGTCACCGTCCATTGAACCAAAGTTACCGTGTCCGTCAGCAAGCATATGACGATAAGACCACCATTGAGCCATACGTACCATTGCTTCATAGATTGAACTGTCTCCGTGTGGGTGATATTTACCCATAACTTCACCGACAATACGTGCCGATTTTTTATGTGGTTTATCTGGAGTATTTCCAAGTTCATTCATTCCGTAGAGAATACGACGGTGAACGGGTTTTAAACCATCACGTACATCAGGAAGTGCCCGTGCAACGATAACTGACATTGCATAGTCACGAAATGACGTCTTCATCTCCTCAACTAAATTGACATTGATAACATTTTTGTCTTGCATGTTTGCCTTGTAAAATCTCATTAAAATGAAATTTTACTTTCCTTTCTTGCTTTCGGAAGAGTTTGCCCCAATTGACAAACAGATTAACTATATTATACCAAATTTCACACGAAAAGTCAGCTTTTCTCATAGATATAGACTAGTTTTTACAATTAATCCTTAGATATTTTTAAGAATACTTATCCTTTTGTTTTAATCTAAAATATACATCAAAAAAACCCTGAAAAATTCAGGGATAATCTGGCTTTATTCCACATTGAGCGAATTTAAATCAAGACCATTTGTTTTGCGTTGTTCACGACGGGCAATGAAAGGTAAAAGCATACCAAGTAAAATTAAGACAATTGGTGTCAAAATATTCGATGCAAGTTGGAACCACCAGGCAGATGGATTAGCAGCATAGTCCAATTTTGGAACCATTCCTAACACGCAGGCGATGAGTGTAAAGAGAAAACACCAAGCACCAGCAATCATGGCTAGACGTTTTTGTTTGATAAATTTATATTCAGATTGAAAATGTTTCACTGCCCGATTTAACATAATGAAGGCAAAGAAGACCCAAAGATAACGCATTGGCATCACAACTGAATTTAAATTAGTCAACCATTTGACTAATTCATTCATATCTCCGATTCCAAGTAACGGTAAAAGAATAATGATACTAACAAGGATTCCTGTTAATGTATAACCATTTTTAAGCGTTCCTTTGTTCGTTTTTTTACGCAACCATGCTGGAACGAATTCTGGGTCAGCATCAGCAAGTAAAATGCGTAATGGCGCATCAATAGAGAAAGCTAAGGCAGCAATTTGTCCTACACCGTTAGTTAATGCATAGACAATCATTAAAAAGTTTCCGACACCAAAGTGTTGACCTAAAATTTGGAATGCTGCATAAGCACCGTTAGCCATCAAGTCATTTGGTAAATTACCGCTTGAGAAAATCATTCCCATGGCAATCGAACCTAAGACGGCACAGATACCAACCATTCCAGCAAGTAAAAACATCCCTCTTGGAAATTCTTTTGCTGGGTTTTTCGTTTGATTAACATAAGGAGAAATTTTTTCAGCACCACCGACAGCGAAAACTAGCATTGAGATAGTTGTAAAATAACTGAAGTCAAATTTAGGGATATAAGTTTTAATATTTCCCATGTCAGGCGTTGCAATATGGAAATCTTTTGCGATAAAAGGTGCTCCAATCGCCATGACAATGAAAAGTAAACTCATAACAAACATTGCTGTTCCCGCAAGTCCACCAATCACTTTCAGAGTATTTAACCCTTTTGTTGACAACCATAAGAAAGCTAAAAAAATCGCTAATGAAATAAGAGCAACAGCGGTCATCGACATTTGACTGACCAGATTTCCATTTCCTTGACCCACCCAACCAAAAGCAATCAAGATTGCTTGGGGTTTTTGAGCCAAATAAGGAATGTGAACCACCCAATAAGTCCATGCGGCATAATAAGCCAAGCGTTTCGTACTGGTATTTTCGACCCATGAACTGACCCCACCTTTACTATCTTTAAAAGTTGAACCCAGTTGACCAACAATAAGTGCATAGGGAATAAAATACAAAGCCAAAATTAATAGCCATGAGGTAACAACAGTAATTCCTTGTTGGGCAAAGTTATTGACAACGTTCCCCATTCCCCAAACCATGTTAAAGGCAATGAATGCGACGGTAAACCATCTAATTTTTTTTGTGTCCATAAAACTCCTTAAATTTTTTTGAATAAATCGCGGACATTGACAATTTATTGTTTAGCGCTTTCTTTTAAGCGTCATTAAAATTATAAAATATTACAGTCTCTCCTGTCAATTTTTTACTGTAATCAAAAAAGATACTTAAATTTTTAAGTATCTTTTAAATGTTAAGAAAAGTTTAAAGACTTTCAAGAGCTTCTTTAATCGCCGTTTTTCCATTGTGCATTGAAATTACTTTTCCAATTGAATGATCGGTCATCACTAATTCTTTGATAGTATCTGCCACATCTCCTATTGTGTTACTTGCAGAAACCCCGTCATTAATCTCAATCAATCCTGTTGCCTCTTCCTCTGTTAATGCTCCAGGTTGAATGATTGTATAATCTAAATTTGTTTCTTTAATAAGATATAAATCAGCAAAATGTTTAGCAATATAATAATCTTTTAATGCATCAAAGCCGGCACCAATCCATTTTTCTGGTTGAAGAGAAAAAATCGTACTTAGTAAGATAAATCGTTTAACTTTTGCTTTCTCAGCTGCTTGCATAAGTTTGACAGCCCCATATAAGTCAACTTTCAATAAACTTTTTCCACCTGAGCCTGAAACATTAATAATTGTATCCATTCCATGTAATTGTTTGGCCATTTCCTCTGGTGTCCAATCAACATCAAAATGAACAGCTTTTACATTATTATATTGAGGAACTTGCTCAACTTTTCTTGCTCCAGCATGGATTTGATGGTCCGTTGTTGAGAGAGATTTAAGCAAACTTTTACCTACACGTCCGGTACTTCCAACGATAAATATTTTCATTTTCTACCTCTTTTCTACTTCTTTTATTGTAACAAAAAACCACCTTTAAGGTGATTTTAAGATGTTTTATTCTTCATCCATTGAGAGGACAGATAAGAAGGCTTCTTGAGGGACTTCTACTGAACCAATGGCTTTCATCCGTTTTTTACCGGCTTTTTGTTTTTCAAGGAGTTTTCGTTTGCGGGAAATATCTCCACCATAACATTTGGCCAATACGTTTTTACGAAGAGCTTTAATATCTGAACGAGCAACGATTTTATTTCCAATAGTTGCTTGAATTGGCACTTCAAATTGTTGACGTGGAATGAGTTTTTTAAGTTTTTCAACAATGACTTTTCCGCGTTCAAAGGCAAAGTCTTTGTGGACAATGAAACTTAGGGCGTCGACTTTTTCGGCATTTAAGAGAATGTCCATTTTCACAAGATTTGATGGACGATAATCAGAAATCTCATAATCAAAGCTAGCATAACCTTTAGTTGATGATTTAAGTTTATCAAAGAAATCAAAAACAATTTCACTCAATGGAATATTATATATGATATTGACCCGATTTGCGTCTAAATAATCCATTGTTAGGAAAATTCCACGTTTCCGTTGAGCTAATTCCATAACCGGGCCAACGAAATCATTTGGTACCATGATTTGAGCTTTAACAAATGGTTCTTCGATGTTTTCAATGCGCGTAGGATCTGGGAATTCTGATGGGTTGGCTACTTCAAGGGTTTCACCGTCCGTTGTATTGATATGATAAACAACGGATGGCGCGGTCATGATCAAATCAATACCAAATTCACGTTCTAAACGCTCTTGAATGACATCCATATGCAAGAGTCCGAGGAAACCACAACGGAATCCGAAACCAAGCGCTTGCGATGTTTCAGGTTCAAAACGAAGACTAGCATCGTTTAATTGAAGTTTTTCTAGGGCTTCGCGCAAGTCATTGAATTTGTTTGATTCAATTGGATAAATCCCCGCAAATACCATTGGGTTCATTTCTTTATAACCCTTTAGAGCCTCATTTGCTGGATTTGATGAAAGGGTCACAGTATCTCCGACACGTGTGTCCGCAACGGTTTTAATAGATGCTGCTACATAACCAACATCTCCAGCCATCAAGAAATCACGAGAAACAGCTTTTGGAGTGAAAATACCAACTTCTGTGACATCAAATTCTTTACCGTTACTCATCAATTGAATACGGTCGCCAACTTTAAGCGAGCCGTCAATGACTCGAATTTGAAGAATAACGCCTCGATATGCGTCATAAACTGAGTCAAAAATCAAAGCCTTGAGCGGAGCGTCAACTTCACCTTGAGGGGCAGGAACTTTCTCAACAATTTGTTCAAGAATTTCTTCAATCCCAATCCCAGCTTTGGCTGAAGCAAGAACGGCTTCAGAGGCATCTAAACCAATCACATCTTCAATTTCTTGACGGACCATTTCTGGGTCAGCAGCTGGTAGGTCAATCTTATTGATAACTGGTAAAATTTCAAGGTCATTATCCAAAGCAAGATAAACATTTGCAAGGGTTTGGGCTTCGATTCCTTGTGCGGCATCAACAACTAATATTGCTCCCTCACAGGCAGCGAGGCTTCGTGAAACTTCATAAGTAAAATCGACGTGACCTGGCGTGTCAATGAGGTGGAAAATATAAGTTTCACCATCTTTGGCTTTATAATTTAACTCGATAGCATTTAATTTAATGGTAATTCCGCGTTCACGTTCAAGGTCCATTGAGTCAAGAAGTTGAGCTTGCATTTCTCGTTTTGAAACAGTTTCAGTTTGCTCGAGAATACGGTCAGCAAGTGTTGATTTTCCGTGGTCAATATGGGCGATAATCGAAAAATTACGAATTTTTTCCTTACGCGCGTTCATTTCTTGTAGATTCATTTTGATTCCTTT
This sequence comes from Lactococcus sp. AK05, assembly GCF_041026685.1. Taxonomy (NCBI): domain Bacteria; kingdom Bacillati; phylum Bacillota; class Bacilli; order Lactobacillales; family Streptococcaceae; genus Lactococcus; species Lactococcus sp. AK05. The sequence goes on along the minus strand of NZ_JBFTEI010000001.1, from coordinate 662,153 downwards.
ATAAGAGTTCTTGTGGACCTAACCTGGTTTGAAATTTACTTTTCATCCACTGAACTTTCTTTTTGCTTTTTTATAACTAAAAATCAGTTAGAATAATTATAGCATATTTTGCAATAAAAAACCGCTCTTATTATGTAGAGAGCGGTCCTGTGAGAGCTATAATTACTTTTATTTTATAGCAAAATATTCTATAAATTACATTTTAATCAAATTACTGACTTCTCAATTGAATAGTAACAAAATTTGAGAAGCCTGTCTTCTATATCAGACAAAATTATTGAAATAAGTGCTGGTCAAAGTTTTCATCATCGTCAGGAAATTCTTGGTCAATTTTGGTTATTTTACCAATTTCAATCTCAAGATTTTCTGTAATGAAATTTTGGACATGTGCGGTAAAAGTTTTATCATCACTGACAAAATGTAAGTGAAAACCAATACCAAAAAGGTCAGTCAAATGTTTTGGCGCCCAAACTCCAACCATAATTCCAGAAATATTTTCTTTTGTAAAATAAGGTTGGTCAGCCATAATTTCATCATAAGGGCGAGTGTTATTGGCTGGTTTACTACTGACTGTCACTTCTTTGAATTGACCAGTCATAACAATAGTATAAGCGGTATTTGCTGTTGGAAAGCGCTTGGTTAGTGCTGACAGAAAATCTTCTGAATTACTGACAGAGCTGTCAGTAAATTTTGCGATTGGCTGATGTTCGACCATTGCCACATAAGGCATTGTCTCATCTTCTTCAACTAATCGGACATGATTTTCTGAGTCCCCGTGATAAGCGATTCCATTGATAATGGTCACTTCTCCATTTGCAGTATCAAGTGTGCCGATACCGACTGAGCCGTGTTCTAGTGCTTCTTTGAGGGTAATTGTCCCTTTGTAAAAGCCACTAGAGAGTGTCGTAAAAGTATTGTGTTGGAATATTCTGCTATTCATAATGATATTATTTTATCACTTTTTTTTGTTAGTAGTATCAAATATGTTTTATAAATTTTTTTTCAAATTTTATAGAGCAAAAAATCCCTGTATTTGGTATAATATTGCTTATGACAATAAAAACTTCATTTGCAAGGTTTGCTGGTAATTCATCGCGCTTTGTCTTGGAAAAATTTTTCAAGCGCGGTTCAACTTTACCAGGAAAAATTGCTTTAAAATTTGATCCTGAAATTCTTAAATCACTGACAAAAAATTATGAAATCATTGTTGTGACTGGGACAAATGGAAAAACATTGACCACAGCACTGACCGTGGGAATTCTAGAAAAGGCTTTTGGACCAGTTGTAACAAATCCAACTGGAGCCAATATGATTACGGGGATTGTATCAACTTTTCTCAAAGCTCCCAAAGCGAAAACTGGCGAAAAGAAATTTGCTGTTCTTGAGATTGATGAAGCGAGTTTGCCAAAAATCACTGAATATATCAAACCTTCGTTATTTGTGTTTACTAATATTTTTCGTGACCAAATGGACCGCTATGGCGAGATTTACACTACTTATGACTTTATTGTCAAGGGTGCGGCAAATAGTCCCAAAGGTACGGTTTTGTTAAATGGCGATAGTCCACTTTTCAACTCAAAAAAAATAGTTAATCCTGTAAAATACTATGGTTTCAACCATGAAAGCCATGAACCTACTCATGCTCATTACAATACTGAGGGGATTGTTTGTCCGGTTTGTCATCATATTTTGGCTTACAAGATGAATACCTATGCTAACTTAGGAAATTATATCTGTGAAAATTGTGGTTTTAGTCGTCCAGAATTAGATTATCAACTGACAGAATTATCAGAGATTACAAATACTTCTTCTAAATTTGTCATTGATGGGACAGATTATAAAATTAATGTTGGCGGACTTTATAATATTTATAATGCTCTTGCTGCTGTATCTGTCGCTGAATATTTCAATGTGCCAAAAGAAACAATTGCGGCTGGTTTTGAACTTTCCAAAGCAGTTTTTGGTCGTCAAGAAACGCTTGAAATTGACGGAAAAAAAGTAACCATTGTTTTGATTAAAAATCCAGTAGGTGCTAATCAAGCCCTTGAAATGATGAAATTAGCCAATTATCCTTTCACTTTAGTTAGCCTTTTAAATGCCAATTATGCTGACGGAATTGACACAAGTTGGATTTGGGATGCTAATTTTGAATTAATTAATGATATGGAAATTGACCAAATTATCACAGGTGGTGTTCGTTCATCTGAAATGGCCAGAAGAATGCGTGTGACAGGATTTAATGCCAAAAATATTTCTGAACGCAAGGAACTTTCAGAAGTCTTAGAAGCAATTAAAGAGAGTCCAAAAGAGCATGTTTACATTTTGGCAACTTACACTGCCATGTTACAAATGCGTGAATTATTGGCTGAGGGTCATTATCTTGGAAAGGAAATGCGTTAAATGGCTTATATCTCTTTAAAATCAAATCTTGAAAACCCAAAGTATTCCCTCAATGTGGCTCATCTTTATGGTGATTTAATGAATACTTATGGTGATAATGGAAATATTCTCATGCTCAAGTATGTCGGAGAAAAATTAGGGGCAAAGATGACCTTCAATATCGTTTCTTTAGGTGATACTTTTGCAAAAGAAGATTATGACCTTGTTTTCTGGGGTGGTGGTCAAGATTATGAGCAAGAAATTATTGCTGACCAATCATTGCTTGACTTGTCAGCACCTTTAAAAGATTACATTGAATCTGAAAAACCACTTCTTGCAATTTGCGGTGGTTATCAAATGCTCGGTCAGTACTATGTTAATTCCGAAGGGACAAAAATTCAAGGAACGGGAATTCTTGGACATTATACTGAAAATTTACGAACTGACCGTTTTATTGGTGATATTGAAACTCACAATGAAGAATTTGGTGAAACTTATTATGGTTTTGAAAACCATTCAGGAATTACCTATCTGTCTGATGACGAAAAGCCACTAGGAACCGTCGTTTACGGTGGTGGAAATAATCCAGATGACCAAACCGAAGGTTTAATTTACAAAAATACTTTTGGAACTTATTTCCATGGGCCAATTCTTTCAAGAAATGCACGTCTAGCTTATCGTTTGGTGACTACTGCTCTTTACCAAAAATATGGAGAAGAAATTCAACTCCCTGCTTTTGAAGAGATTTTAGCTGACGAAGATAAAGGCCAACAAATTGGGGACCTCAAACGTAAAGTTGAAAAATAATAAAAAAATTACTGATGAAATTTCTGTCAGTAATTTTTTTATTTCTTAAAAAGTTGTCAGTAAAATTTTTAATGATTAATCTACTGATTTCAAAGCCCCAAGCATATCCACGGCTTTTAATTTGAAATGAACAACAATAGCTAGCAAAAGAGTAGTCGCAAAAGTAATTGCTGCCGATAATAAAAGATTTGTCCAAAGTAATCCCGGTGCAAACATAATTTGGTCAGCTGACAATTGGTTCATAATAACCTGATGGAAATAATCCCCCAAACCAAAACCAACCAGAATTCCTAAAAAGCTTAATAAAATCGTTTCCCGATAAATATAAAGTGTGACTTCACGGTCATAGAATCCTAAAACTTTGATTGTGGCTAATTCGCGAATTCTCTCGGAAACATTGATATTTGTTAAATTATAGATGACAACAATCGCAAGTAAAATGGCACACGTAATCAAAACAATCATGACACTATTAATGCCATACATAAAGGATTCAATCACCTTTTTGAGGTCACTATTTTGTGACACTGCTTGAATTCCGTCTTCTTGCATAAATTGAGCTGACATTTTTTGAATATTATTTGTAGACGCATTTTTCAACTTAATCAATTGGGCATTTGCCACAAAATCTTTTTTAAAAACCTTTTGGTAAACCGATTGATTCATGAAAATATAATGGCCCATATACATTTCAGTAATTGCTGCTACTTTTATCTTATGAGGCTGATTTTCACTATCTTTTAGTGTCAGAGAATCACCAACTCTAAGGTTTAAAAGTTCAGCAAATTTTTCTGAAAGGACTGCTCCAGAGTTATTTAATTCAATTTTTTGACTATTTTTACGAGATTTTAAGCTAATGTATTTTGATAAATCATCAGAACGATTTGTCGCAATTAAATTAACCTCTTGTTTTTCTAATTTGTCACTGGCTTCTTTTGTCAAATTTTCAAAGGCAATCGGCAAATAATTCTCAATTTCTGATGAGGCTAATTCTTTATTTATCTCTTCTTTTTCTTTGTCATTTACTTTATTTTTTTCAATAGTAATCATGTCATAGTGCAAAATTTGACCAAATTGTTTATTTGATAAACCAGAAATGGAATCTCGAATTCCAAATCCCATGACAAGTAAAGCGGTACAGCCAGCGACACCAAAGATAGTCATTAACATTCTCTTTTTATAGCGAAATAGATTTCGAGCCGTCACTTTATAAGTAAAACTCATTCTTTTCCAAATAAAATTAATTCTCTCTAAAAGAATCCGTGAGCCTGCTTTTGGTACTTTTGCTAAAAAGAGACTGGCTGGTACTTCTTTTAGTTCCATTCGGACAACCCAATATGCTGGCAAAAGACTACAAGCTATAGCTATCGCAAAAGCAACTATTGTCCATAAAGGAGAGAATGTTAACCGTAAATTGCTAAAGGTAGATGAAGCTGTGTAAGCATTAAATACCGCTATCGGCAAAAAGGTATGTCCAATAATTGTTCCTACTAAAGCTCCTAAACCGCTAGAAACTAATCCATAGACCATAAATTTCTTACGAATGTCACGGTTTGAATATCCCAAAGCCTTCAGTAACCCAAGATTTCCTCGCTCTTCTTCCACAAAACGAGTCATTGTTGTCAAACTCACTAATAAAGCAATCGCAAAAAGGACAACTGGAAAAATATTTGAAAGACTGTCAATTCTTGTTGAGTCATCTAAAAATGTCTTGTAACCTGGATTTCCTTCTTTACGATTATTAATTTGATAAGTCGGTTTTTCAAGCTGGTTTAAGGCTATTTCCTGCTTTGCAAGCTCTGCTTTAGCTTTAGCAATCTTTTCTTTTCCAGCATTAATTTGATTTTGGGCTGCATTGATTTGCTCAATCACTTGAACGGATGCATTTTCCCCAATTTGATTCTTTTGAGCAATTAATTGATTCTCTTGCTGAGTGAGTTGATTTTCTTCCTCAACTATTTGACTTTTCGCTTCATTAATCTGTTTTTCTGGGGCTGTTTTCAGTGCTGCCAAGCGTTTTTCTGGTTGATTCTTAAAAGTATTTTCTAAGGTTTTTTGTTCGGTTTTTAAACGGCTATCATATTTGCTATCAAAAATGGAGATATTTTGTAAGTTTTTATAGGATAGGCGAGCAATCATATAAACATCAGAATCAAAGGCTTCCTTGGTAACAAGCGCATACCCATTAAGTTTACCCGTTCCGACTGTCGTTGAACCAAAATCACTTTTATCGACATATTCACTTGATTTCACAAATCCAACAATTTTAAAGGAATGATTTTTTATTAAATCAGAATCCTTAGACTTGGGAGAGGTAAAATCAATGGTTTGTCCTATTTTATATTGTCCGTCATATAAATAATCTAAAGCAATTTCTGAATCTTTTTGAGGCAACTTGCCTGACATTAACTCATAAGTTGACAATTCATCTGGTTTAGAAAATAAACGCAGGCTATTTTCTTTTCCTTTGATTACCAAATCTTGAAAATAGCCAAATTCTGCTTTTTTTACACCCTTGCTTTCGTTAATTAATTGCTGGTCAGAATGGTCCAAGCCCAAAGTTGAAGTTAGCGTCAAATCTGCTAAATGATGTTGAGCATAAAAATCTTCCGCTGTCCTTCTCATATCGGGTCCAGAAACTTTTAGTCCGACAAAAGCGAAAGTCCCTAACAACATCAAGGAAAAAATAGAAATAAAGCGACCCAATGAACCCGTAATTGACCTGCGAATTTCTTTATTTAAAGTTTTTTTTCGCATAGCTTACCACTCAATTCTATCGATATCTTCTGGTTGGCTATTATTATCAATTTGTTTAATTTTTCCATCATGCATTTGAATGACACGGTTGGCAATTGGAGCAATTGCAGCATTATGCGTGACAATAATAACTGTTTTTCCTTCTTTTCTGGCCATATCTTGAAGAATTTTCAAGATTTGTTTTCCTGTATGATAATCCAAGGCACCGGTTGGTTCATCACAAAGCAAGATTTTTGGATTTTTGGCTATGGCACGCGCAATCGCTACTCTTTGCTGCTCGCCACCAGAAAGTTGCGAAGGAAAATTATGAAGCCGATGTTCCAGACCGACACTTTTCAGCACTTCTTTAGCATCCAGAGCATTTTCGACAATTTCAGAAGCTAATTCGACATTTTCTAGTGCTGTCAAATTATTGACAAGATTATAAAATTGAAAAACGAAACCAACGGCATAACGTCGGTAGGTAATCAATTCTTTGTTTGAAAAATTAGAGATTTTTTCCTCATCAATAATAACCTCTCCCTCATCATTTGTATCCATTCCTCCTAAAATATTTAGGACTGTTGATTTACCTGCCCCAGAGGAACCTAAAATGACAGCCAATTCTCCTTTTTCAATTTCAAAATTTACTTGGTCATTAGCATAAATCTTCTCTTGTCCTGATTGATAGATTTTAGACTCATTAATCACTTCAATAAATGTCATCTTATCCCTCCTTTTTGTTGTAAACGTTTTAGTTAATTATATCATAATTACATTTTACTTCTTATTCAAGTCCTCATCATTTTTAATAAAAAAATTACTGACAGAAATCCTGTCAGTAACTTTTTGTTTTTATTTCCAAAAATCATCAAAAACGCTAATTGGTAAGTGACGTTTATGTTGTGTTTTATTCCACCATGCTTCGATTTTAGCCTTAGCATCCTCAGAAATCACTTTACCTTCTGTGTAGTCATCAATATCATTGTAAGTCACACCTAATGCAATCTCGTCAGCAAGTCCTGGTTTTCCTTCTTCAAGGTCTGCAGTCGGAACTTTTTCATAAATGGCTGGGTCAGCGCCAAGTTCAGCCAAGAGTGCTTTTCCTTGGCGTTTATTCAAGCGGAAAAGTGGGAGCAAGTCTGCTCCACCATCACCAAATTTTGTGAAAAATCCAGTAATATTTTCTGCTGCATGGTCTGTTCCAAGAACCGCTCCTTGATATTGACCAGCCACAGCATACTGCGTAATCATACGTTGACGTGCCTTAATATTTCCTTTGTTGAAATCTGATACTTCAATTCCAGCTTCATTGAGGGCTGCCACTTGTCCTTCAACAGCAGCTTTAATATTTACTGTCAAACTGACATCGGGTTGAATGAAAGCAAGCGCACGTTGGGCATCTTCTTCATCAGCTTGAACACCATATGGCAGGCGAATTGCTACAAATTTATAAGTCTCATCAGCAGTTTCTTGACGCATTTCTTCGATAGCAATTTGAGCCAGACGACCTGCTAAACTAGAATCTTGACCACCAGAAATCCCTAATACAAAGGACTTAATGAAAGGATATTTTTTTAGATAATCTTTCAAAAAATCAACTGACACCCTAATTTCTTCTTTAGGATCAATGACTGGTTTCACACCAAGTTCTTTAATAATTTCATCTTGTAATGTCATTTTATCTTCCTTTTACTGACAGTTTCTATATTTTACTGACAGCTCTGTCATTAACTATTTTTAATCTAAAATTTTACTCATATAGAATTCATCAATGTATTTTCCATCAACACACATTGCCTCACGGCGAACGCCTTCTATTGTGAATCCATGTTTTTGAAAAAGGGCAATCGCAGCATAGTTATTTATCATTACCGTTAATTCTAAACGTTTTACTGCTTTTTCTTTTGCCCATCTTTCTAATTCCTCAAAAAGTTGAGAACCAATTCCTTGGTGTTGAAATTCTTCAATAATTCCTACAACAACATAGGCCGTATTTCTAATTCGATTAGCGTTTCCTCTTTTGGCTGACAGAAATCCAACAAATTTTCCATCAACATCAGCACCAACTAAAAAATCAAAACGTGAAATTCGACCAATTGTTCGGCTAAAATCAAATCTTCGCTCCTCTGGTTCAAGCATCATGAACTTACTTTCTGTATCCAATTGCTTTTGGACATCCCAGAAAAGTCTTGCATCACAGAGGTCTATTCGTCTTATTCTCATCATTCATCATCCAATCTCGTCATTGATACTGTTGTACGCACCTGTGAAATTAGGCGCATTTTATGATTCCATAATTCTTGTGACAAATCTACTGGGTAAGGTTGAGGATTCAAATCACGTTTATATTCATCCCAAAGTTCCTCAAGGTTTTCACGAGCAAATTCTTTAATTTCTTGCAAGCTGGGTAATTCATATACCAATTCACCATCCACAAAAATATCTTTAAAAAGTGGATTGGCATTGAAGTCTCGCACATTTTTATTGATGTAGGTATAAAGCGGATGGAACATATAAATTTCTTCTGCTACATCTGGACGTTCATCAGAAAATGTAATATAATCCCCCTCTGATTTACCATCTGCTTTTTTGGTGATTCGCCAAACCTGTTTTTTACCTGGTGTAGAAACTTTTTCAGCATTACTTGAAAGTTTAATGGTATCCTGCATTTGACCACTTTCATCTTCCATAGATACTAATTTATAAACTGCACCAAGCGCTGGCTGATCATAAGCCGTAATTAATTTAGTTCCTACTCCCCAAACATCAATTTTTGCTTTTTGCATTTTTAAACTTAAAATTGTGTTTTCATCTAAATCATTTGAAGCGTAGATTTTTGCATCAGTAAATCCTGCTTCATCAAGCTGCTGACGAACTTTTTTCGAGATATAGGCCATATCTCCAGAGTCAATTCGTACACCTTGGAAATTAATTTTATCGCCAAATTCACGCGCCACTTTAATCGCTGAAGGAACTCCAACTCTTAAAGTATCATAAGTATCCACAAGGAAGACACAATCTTTATGTGTCTGTGCGTATGCTTTAAAAGCCTCATAATCATTCCCATAAGATTGAACCAAAGCATGAGCATGTGTTCCACTAGCCTTCAAACCAAAGATTTTAGCTGCACGAACGTTTGATGTCGCATCGGCACCACCAATGACTGCTGCTCGTGTTCCCCAGATGGCTGCATCCATTTCTTGAGCGCGTCTTGTCCCGAATTCCAACAAAGGGTCATCCCCAATTACAGATTTGATACGAGCAGCTTTGGTAGCGATCAAAGTTTGGAAATTTATAATATTAAGAATAGCTGTTTCGACCAACTGACATTCCGCAAGCGAACCTTCAACCTGCACTAAAGGTTCATTAGCAAAAGCAAGTTGTCCTTCTTGCATCGCTCTAACTGTTCCTGTAAAACGCAATTCTTTTAAATAATTTAGAAAATCTTCCGGATAATCTAATTCACGCAAATAGGCAATATCCGTTTCCGAGAATTTAAGATTTTTTAAATAATCAACCATTCTTTCTAAACCAGCAAAAACAGCATAACCATTTTTAAAGGGCATCTCACGGAAAAAAACCTCAAAGACCGCCTGACGCTGATGTCGTCCAAGCTCAAAGTAAGTTTGCATCATATTAATTTGATATAAGTCCGTATGTAATGTAAGACTGTCGTCTTGATATAGATGTGGCATAATTTTTTCTCCCATATTCACTTCCGCTAATCATACCGATTTTAACGCAATTCTAATCTTTATTTTATCAAATTTTGCCCTAAATTTGTACTGGGAACCCTTTATAATTATACAATAAATTATAATTTAAATTTCGCTATGTATTTTATATAAAACTAGTCAATTTTTTGCTCCACTTATGTTTTTTGTACTACAATAGAAGTAATGGAGAAAGGAGAGGATTATGATTAGTTATCTAAAGAAACTACTTAAACAAAATGATAGTGTAAAAATCCACTTAATAGACGGAAGTGTCGTCTCTGCCTTACATTTCAAGAAAGGTTACAGCAACGGAAATTGCCTTGTAATTGATGAGGATAACACCGAGCATTATATTAACAGTAGATACATTGTCCAAATCGAATCTTAAATTAAAGAGCTCCCTTGAGGAGTTTTTCTTTAGTCTTATAGATTGCGATGAGCTATGGTACAATATAAATTGACTGATTCAAAATATTGGTAGATTAAATAATTTCAAAAATTAAGGAGAAAGCCCCCTTATGGATAAAGGGAACAGAAAAAAAGTAGGTCTATTAGGAGGAAATTTTAATCCAATTCATCATGCTCATTTAATGATGGCTGACCAAGTTGCCCAACAAATGAATTTGGATAAGGTATTACTAATGCCTGAAAATATTCCACCTCATGTCGATGAAAAAGAAACCATTTCTGCAAAACATCGAGTTAAAATGCTTGAGTTAGCAATCAAAGAAAATCCTAGACTCGGTCTTGAGTTGATTGAAATTGAACGTGGTGGAAAATCTTACAGTTATGACACGCTCAAACTCCTGACTGAGGCTAATCCTGATACCGATTATTATTTCATTATTGGTAGCGACATGGTGGAATATCTTCCCAAATGGTACAAAATTGATGAACTCCTAAAACTTGTGACATTCATTGCCTTAAGAAGAACGGATACAATCTCCAAAAGTCCTTATCCTGTTACTTGGCTTGATGCTCCCTTGTTACCAATTTCTAGTACAATGCTAAGGGAAATGTTTGCCAAAAATATTGAACCCACTTACTTCTTACCTCAAAACGTTATTGATTACATTAAAACTGAAAAATTATATAAAAAAAGATGACCCAGAGAGGTCATCTTTTTATTTAAACTTCCAAATTTAGAACTTCTTGCGCATAGATGGATGAATTTCCATTCAAAACGTAGGCAATTGTCATAATTGGTAGGATATATTGAACCGAACCAAAGCCAAAGACCTCCGCAGCAATAAAAATTGGGCCAAAATAAGAGTTTGTTGCGGCTGAAAAAATTGAAACATAACCCGCAGCAGCCACAAATTCGACAGGTAAACCAAAGAGCATAGCCAAAGCTGCACCCAATGTTGAACCAATAGCAAAGAGTGGTGTGACTTCCCCACCTTGGAATCCAGCAGAAATTGATAAAACCGTAAAGATTAATTTTAATATCCAATCATATCCATTGATATGTCCTCCGTTAAAACTTAAAGAAATCAAATTAGTCCCAAGACCAGCATAACGGTCCAAATGAATAACAAGTAAACCAATTGAGATGACAATCCCCATCAAAATAATTCTATAATAAGGATTAACAATTCTTTTAGCGACGGTTGCTTTCATAAAAGCTAAAGCTTCCGCAAAAAATCTTCCTACAAGTCCAAAACAAACGGCAATGACAGCCAATTTTAAAAGAACCAAAGGGTCAATATGAATGTTAGTATTGATTGCGAAAGAAAATTTTTCTAATCCCAAACTGCTTGAAGTCCAACTTGCAACATATGAACCAACCAAAGCTGGGATTAAAGCTCTATACTCAATTTTACCCAACATTAAAATTTCAATAGCAAAGAAAGTTGCCGCGATTGGCGTTTGAAAGAGCCCTGCAAAACCAGCAGCCATACCAGTAATCAAAAGTATTTTTTTAGCTTCTTTTGCTGAGAGCTTTTTACCAATCGCATGTCCAATCACACCACCAATTTGAACTGCAACTCCTTCACGACCAACACTGGCACCAAACAAATGAGAAAGCCAAGTCGAGAAAACAATCAGCGGAACAAGACGTTTTGGAATATCTTCTCGCCCATGATTCCCCGCTTCAAAAATTAGGCCCATTCCTTTTTGGCTGTCTTTACCAAAATTCTTATAAATATAAACGATTAAGAGACCGGCTAAGGTTAAAAATGGAATTAAATATAGGGCATGACTATCTCTAAATTCAGTAATATAGATAAGACCTCGACCAAATATAGCATCAACAATACCAATTAAGCCCCCAATAATTACAGCTAAGAAGACATATAAAATTGCGCTTCTTGAAATTCCTACTTTAAAAAAATTCATTTTTGAAACTCCTTGTTTGTGAGTTTAACTCACTTTATAATATTTTACAAAACAAAAGGCGCTACAAACAAGACTACTTGGAGATAGCCTTTTGTTTGTAGGCGCCATTAGTTTTAAGATTTTATTCTTAAAGCGGTTTCGGGTGTGCACCATACCCATCATTTATTAATATTTATTTTAACATTTTATGAAATATTTGCAAGAAAAAGCTCAGTCGCGCATCCCATTCTTACGTTGAATTTCTTTAAGTTTATCCGGAGTAACATCTTCTCCTGTTTTTTCATCAATAACTTTGATGGTTTCAACTTGTGAGCGGAAATTTGCTTTAACACTATCGAGGTAAGCACGACGTAAAAGGGCTTGTTCTTCAAGCTCAGCTTCTGATAATCCTTCTGCTTTTTTCTTACGCGCTAATTCATTAATACGTTCTACTTGTTCATTTGTAATTGCCATTTCTTAGTTCCTTTCTTCATGAATATTTTTAAAATTACTGACAGAACTCAAATTTTACTGACAGCTTTTTAGAGTCATAAATAAACTTTCTGTCAGTAAATTTATCAATTTTATTTTGTATTAATCAAAGAAAAATCAGCCATAACGCTTGTTAATGCAACAACTTCTGACAACAACGCAATACGATTATCACGAACTGCTAAATCTTCAGCCATTACCATTACACTTTCAAAGAAAGTTTCAATTGCAGGTGCAAGTGAATGAACAATTGCTCTGAATTTTTCTTCACCAGGCATATAAGTCCATTGATTTTGAAGAGAAATAACAACGTTATAAAGTGCTTCTTCTGCATCTTCTTCAAAAAGTGTTGGATTTATTTCTTTAATATCTTTTGCTTTTTTAACCAAATTAATTGAACGTGAAACATTTTCAATTGCTGGTTTAAAAGGTTCGTGAAGTTTATGGCCATCAATGACAAAAGCTGATTCCATCATGTTTGTAATATCAAAGCTTGAACTATTAATTGCCGCTTCAACAATATCATGACGATCGAGTTTTTCAAGCAAGAGTTTTTGAATACGTGCTTTGACAAAATCCAAAATTTCAAGATGATTTTCACCTTCAAATTGGTCAATAAATAAAGATAAATCGAAATGCCAATTCATTTTTTCAATAATACGAATCAAGCCTTGTACTGCTCGACGTAGGGCATAAGGGTCATTTGAACCAGAAGGAATTAAACCAACATTAAAGAAAGAGAGGACTGAATCAATTTTGTCAGCTGCTGCAAGCACAGAACCGACTTTTGTTTCAGGCAATTCTCCCTCGGCTGAAGTTGGCATATAATGTTCACGAATTGCTGCAGAAACATTTGCATTTTCACCAGCTAAAAGCGCATATTTTTCACCCATTACCCCTTGTAATTCATCAAATTCTCCAACCATTCCTGTCAAAAGGTCAAATTTATAAATTTCAGCACTACGGGCAACGTCTCTTTTTTCTTCATCTGTCAAACCAGAAATATCAGCTAATTTAGCGGCTATTTCTTTTGTTCGTGCCATGTGTTCAGTAATTGAACCAATTTTAGCATGGAAAGTTACTTTAGCAAGTTTAGCGACCAAATCTTCAATTTTAAGTTTTTGGTCTTCTTTCCAGAAAAACTCTGCATCTTCAAGACGAGCAACCAAAACTTTTTCATTTCCGAGCACTACATTTTCAATATTTTCAGCGTTCCCATTACGGACAGAGATAAAGTTTGGTGCGAGTTGACCTTCTTGGTTATAAACTTCAAAATAACGTTGATTATCACGCATTGATGTCACTAAAACTTCTGCTGGAACAGAAAGATATTTGGGATCAAATGAACCAACAAAGGCAGTTGGATATTCAACAATATTATTTACTTCTTCTAATAAATCTTTATGCAAAGTAACTTGCCATTTATTTTCAGACGCAAGAGCCAAAATTTGAGCTGAAATTTCTGCTTTACGATGTTCAGCATCAACTAAAACAAAGTTTTCTGGCATTTTGCTAGCATAATCATTTGCATTTTTGAGTTCAACCTCAACATTTGCCAAGAAACGATGGCCCCGTGAAAAACGATTTGCTGTTATATCTAATAAATCAAAAGCAACAACTTTATCTTCTAGAAGTGAAACAATCCATTGAATTGGACGAACAAAGAGAAAATCATTATTTCCCCATTTCATATAAGTTGAGAATGTCATTTTTGCGATGACTTCATCGCCAACTTTAGACAGAATTTCTTCTGCTTTTACTCCGTCAATATGTTTTTTAGCATAATAATAATCACCCTTAAGGATTAAATCATCTGGAGTAGCTCCTTGTCCTCTTGAGAAACCTTGAATCGCTTTTGACCAATTCCCTTGCGCATCTTTAGCAATTTTAGCAGATGGACCTTTAACTTCTTCATCAATCGCTTCTGACGCTTCTGCCAAACCTTCAACAATGATTGCTAAGCGACGTGGAGTTGAAAATTTAATAATTTTATCAAATTCTAAACGATTTTCCGTAAGAAAAATTTCCATTCTTTCGGCTAATTGATTGATTGAAGGAGTCACCAAATGTGCTGGAATTTCTTCCAAACCAATTTCAAGTAAGTAATTTGTCATTATTTTTCTTCTCCTTCTACAATCTTAGTATATTTTCCTTTTTTACCAAGGTATTTTTCACGCAAAGCTTCATCTTTTAAGAGCGGGAAACCAAGTTTTGCACGTTCTTCAATAAAAGTTTTTGCTACCTTACGTGCCATTGTACGAACTCTATGCATATAGCCTGCACGCTCAGTTACAGAAACTGCTCCACGTGCATCAAGTAAATTGAAGGTATGTGAAGATTTCAAAATATAATCATAAGCTGGGTGAACCAAGCCTTTATCTAATAAATCAAGCGCTTCTTGTTCATATTCTCCAAAAAGTTTAAGTAAAAGCTCTTGGTTTGATTCTTCAAAGGCAAATTTAGAATGTTCGTATTCAGGTTCTTTGAAAATATCTCCGTAAGCTACGCCATTCCCCCATTCAAGGTCATAAACAGAATCAACCTCTTGAATAACTGTCGCAATACGTTCCAAACCATAAGTGATTTCTGAAGTTACGGAATCAACTTCAATTCCTCCGACTTGTTGGAAATAAGTAAATTGAGTACATTCTTGCCCATCAATCCAAACTTCCCATCCAATACCGGCACATCCCATTGAAGGATTTTCCCAGTTATCTTCAACAAAGCGGATATCATGCTCTAAAGCATCAATTCCAAGTTCAGCTAAACTTTGAAGATAAAGTTCTTGGATATTTTTTGGAGATGGTTTTAATACAACTTGGAATTGGTGGTGTTGGAACAACCGATTTGGGTTTTCACCATAACGACCGTCAGCAGGACGACGTGAAGGTTGCACATAGGCGGCTCCCCAAGGTTCAGGTCCGTTTGAACGCAAGAAAGTGTAAGGGCTCATTGTTCCTGCTCCTACTTCATTATCATAAGCTTGCATCAAGTTTGCCCCTTGTTTAGACCAAAAGCCTTGTAGGGTCAAGATAATATCTTGAAATGCTAGTTTTTTATTTGCCATTATTTTCCTCCGAAATTCAAAAAACCGCAATTCACACACTCATCAATCCTCGAAAAAATCCGAAAAGAGACAAAGGGTGCAAATGCACGGTTCCACCTTTATTTTTTACTTTATTTGTGTTCATTACAGTTTTAAGTTAAGCCATTATTGTTCTCGAACTTTCACTATCTTCGAGTCGCTACCTATAAATTCTAGCTCTATTTTCCCATTTTGTCAAGGCAAAATAAACTGATGACCTTACTTCTGTCTTATTTGGTATCAATTTTCTGGTTTATCTATCATATTCAAACATAATTATTTTCTTGAATAAAAAGTAAATTGCCTTCGTCATCAATATTGATTTCAGATTCTATAAGAGAATAGTTATCAGTTTCAGATTGAATAATGAGTGTATTTCCGCATTTTTCAACTTTTTTTCCTGATGTCCCTACGGGCTTATCGATAATAATATCAATTTCTAAAAATTGTTGAGCTAACATTTGGTTCATTTCTTCTCCAAGTTGACTTAATAAAATAATAACATCAACTCCAAGGTTCTTTAATCTTTTAACTATGAAATCTGCCTTATCAAAAGGGTTAAAAAAGATAGTCTCCGCACTCGGATGTGAGCGATAAACAATATCCATTGTTGTCAAACCAAATATTCCTATTTTCTTACCTGATGTTGTATTTTTAAGGAGATAAGGAATAAATTTTCCTTCTTTTACTAAAGGATTTAAAAGTTTATCATCTTCAAAATTAACATTAGCGGCTAAAATTGGAAAATTTATTTTATTTAGATTTTCCACTATTCCTTTTGAACCCTCATCAAATTGATGACTTCCCAATGTCGTTGCATCAAAAGGAACGGTATTCAGGAGGTCTTGCTCATCATTTTTGTGCTCAATGTTATTAAAAATGCTATTTCCATCTCCTAAAACTAAAGTTTCTATGACTCTTTTTTTATTTTCTTCTTTGATTTTATTAATTAAAGAAAAATCCTTATCAAGGGTGAGATGAGTATTATTTATATGTAAAATGCTAAGTTTCATTATCACAACCAAACCTATATATAGTATTTAATATCTATATTTTATCATAAAAAACACAATATATTGTGTTTTAAACTTTTTTCTAAAAATAAAAAGATGACTTCCGTCATCTTTTTAATGATTTCGATTATAAATCACACTCGAAATAAAGGAAAGAATAATAAATACAGCTCCTAGAAGTCCTGTAACAACCTCACCAATCTCCCATTTGATACTTGCTAAAATTAAAAATGCAAGCGTGAGAATGGCCCAATGTGCTCCGTGTTCAAGATATACAAGGTCATTCAATGTTCCTTTTTGAACAAGATAAAGCGTTAGACTTCTTACAAACATCGCTCCAATCACACCTAATCCTAAAAGAATAATAATCGGGTCTGCTGTAATTGCAAAGGCACCTATTACCCCATCAAAACTAAATGAAGCATCTATTACTTCCAAATATAAGAATAAAGCAAGTCCAGCCTTACCAGTCGCAACCACACTACTTGTTGTGTTTGCAGCTTTGCTATGACTCATCGTTTCTCCAAAACCATCAACAAGCATGAAAGTTAGGATTCCTAAAATTCCAGCAAATAAAACAGCTTGAGCATCTTTAGCAATAAATTCCGATGTGATTAAAAGCAAAATAATGGAAATAATTGCATTTGCTGCCGGAAAATTTCCAATTTTTTGAAGGATTTTCTCTGGTATTTTAAGCCAAGTATGCGCCCGTTCATCAAAGAAAAATCCTAAGGCTAGCATCAATAGAAACATTCCACCGAAAGCTGCGATTTGTGGATGAGCATGGTGCAAAATATAACCATAGGTTCCTACTGTATTGGGATTTCCTTTTTCTAAAGCTAATTTTAAAGCACTGATAGGGTCAATTTGAGCTGACACTCCAACAATCAAGAGCGGAAAAATCAAACGCATTCCAAGAACGGCAATCAAAACTCCTAAGGTTAAGAAAGCTTTTTGCCATGCAGAACTCATTCGTTCGAGAATACGTGCATTCACAATAGCGTTATCCATAGATAAGGAAATTTCTAGAACAGCAAGAATAAGCGTGATAAAAAGTCCATTCCACCCAGCATAAATAAATGCGATAATTAGGGCAATTAAACTAACAATAAATGAGCCTCTGAATATTTTCATAGGTCTCCTCTTCTAAAATAATCTTCTTATCTATTCTAACATACTTTTTAGACTCTCACTGTGCCTAGAACTATCCTTTGCCTGATAAAGATTATCGTAAGAATTAGCAAAATCGTAAAAGAAATTGTCAAAACAAGTTCCACTTTTGCTTTTGAAAAGACTTTTATGAGTAAATAATAGAAACTTATTCCAGGTAAGGCTCCAAGTGAATTAGTGATGAGGTCAGTAATATCCGTTGCTCCAATGGCAAGAAGATATTGTAGACTTTCAAATGAAAAACTTAATAAAATAGAAATTGCCAATTTATTTAAAAAGGAGATTTTTGGTGCATTCATAGTCAATAAAATACCAAAAGGAATAAAAGCTAGAATATTAAATAAAACCTCGCGACGACCACCGGACATGGCTAAAGGTGTCAGATTAAGACTTCTTGTATTCGTCATTTCAAGAAAAGCAAGTGGATGAAAAGAAAGTTTAAATAATACCAGCCAAATCAGTCCTAAGATATAAATGAAAAATAAAAGCTGTGCTAATTTTTTTGTCATTTTTCTCCTTTCTTAAGAAAATAGGTTTTCGATTGTTGTTCTTTTAGTATTTTAACTGATTTAACTTAAACAGAAACCTTTATCAGTTATGATATAAATAAAAAGGGAATTCTCCCTTTTTAAAATCAATATTTTATGACAGAACTTCAACTTCTACTTGTTGACTGTCCCCTTTTTTTATGCTTATTTTTCCATTAAAAGTTTCTGTCAGTAAATTCATGACTTCGTCAACCTTTTTTTCATCAATAAAACATTTTACTTTGATATCCGACAAAAACTCACTATCCGAAATTTTGATTTTTTGGTCAATTAAAAAGCGCTGTAAGCTGTCATAGAGGCTGTAATCAAGATTTAAAATAAGCTCACGTTGGTTGATAAATTCAACTAAACCAACAGCTTCGATGGCATGATTTACACTGCCCGCATAAGCACGAATTAAACCACCAGCACCCAATTTTATTCCACCAAAATACCGAGTAACAACGGCACAAACATTGATTATTTCTTTTTTCTTTAAAATTTCAAGCATCGGAACACCAGCAGTCCCTGACGGCTCTCCATCATCACTTGTTCGTTGAATTTCTAGACGGTCACCTAATGTATAGGCCGAGCAGTTATGATTGGCTTTCCAGTGTTCTTTTTTGATTTTCGCAATAAAATCACGCGCTTCTTCTTCAGATGAAATTCTTTTCAAATGGCAAATAAATCGTGATTTTTTGATTTCCTCTTCATTGATAAAATCAGTTTTTATAGTGATAGTCATGCTACTGATTTTAACAAATTTTGTTACATTTTAACAGCATTTTCGTATAGAATAGTATGAGCACTAATCAAGAAAAGTTATTTGGCCGTTTATTATTAAAAAATGATATTTTACAACTTATAAAAAATACTGACAAGATTTCTGTCAGTAAAATTTTTAGTAATTTTTTGTTAGAAACAACGGTAAAATCAATTTTGGGAATGACTTCAATTTCTTCCAATAAAATAAAATGCAACCGTTGTGGGACTGTTCATATAAAAAATTCTGTCAAACTTCCAATTGGTGTATTTTACTGTCCAAGTTGTATTCAATTAGGGCGAGTCCGCTCCGATGAATTCTTGTACTTTCTGCCACAAAAGAATTTCCCAAAGAAATCATATATAAACTGGTCTGGAAAACTGACAGAGAATCAAAAATCAGTTTCAAATGCCCTCTGTCAGGAAATTAATTCTCATCAGCAAATAATTGTCCAAGCTGTGACTGGGGCTGGAAAAACTGAAATGATTTATCAAGTCATTGAGCAAATTTTAGAAAAAGGTGGAGTTGTTGGTCTAGCTAGTCCAAGAATTGATGTTTGTCTTGAACTTCATCAGCGATTATCACGTGATTTTTCCTGTAAGATTCCACTCTTATATCATGATGGCGACAGCTATTTCCGAGCTCCATTAATAATAATGACCAGTCATCAGCTTTTACGCTTCAAGGAAGCTTTTGATTTGCTGATTATTGATGAGGTTGATGCCTTTCCCTTTAGAGATAATGAAATGCTTTATTTTGCGGCAGAAAAAGCAAGAAAAATAGAAGGGAATTTAATATTTTTGACCGCAACTTCTACTGACAAACTTGAAAAAGATATAAAAAAGCAAAAACTCTATCCTTTGTTTCTGCCGCGTCGTTTTCACAATTTTCCTTTAGTGGTGCCTAAATTTTTTTGGAAAAATAAATTTGATAAGAAATTAATTGAGCAAAGAAATAGTGGCTTTCCACTTCTAATTTTTGCTGCTGAAATTGAATCTGGACAAGAATTTGCAAAACAACTACAACTAAAATTTCCTAAAGAAAAAATTGCTTTCGTTGCTTCAACAACAAAAGATAGATTGGAAATTGTTAAAGCTTTTAGAAATAAAGAAATTACTATTTTAATAGCGACATCAATTCTTGAACGGGGAGTCACTTTTCCAAATGTTGATGTTTTTGTCATCAACAGTGAGCACCCAAACTTCACTAAATCTGCACTGATACAAATGGCTGGACGTGTAGGTCGTAGTTCTGAGCATCCAACAGGCTTAGTTAGTTTTTTTCATTACGGAAAATCCAAAGCAATGTGTCAGGCAGTTAGAGAAATCAAAAAAATGAATCAACTTGGAGGTTTTTCATGATAAAGTGTTTGCTTTGTTCAAGAAATATTGCTCAAAACTTTCTATTTAGTGAACTTTTCCTACTCAAAAATCCTCAAAATCTTTTATGTTCTAAATGTCAAAAAAATTTTGAAAAAATTCCTGAAGCTCACTGTCCTCGCTGCTGTAAGCCAAACTTCCATGAGATCTGTACTGATTGTCAAAATTGGGAAAAAAGAGGATACAAAATCAGACATCAGGCAATTTTTCACTACAATCAAGCAATGAAAAATTATTTTAGTCAGTACAAATTTATGGGAGATTATCGATTATACCAAATTTTTGAGCCCTATTTTAAAAATATTTCCCCAAAATCCCCTTTGGTTCCGATTCCTATTTCACCAAAAAGATTAGAGGAACGTGGTTTCAATCAAGTGACTGCTTTTCTTCAACAAGATAATTTTATTGAACTTCTTGAAAAAGAGAATTCGATCAAACAATCTAGCCTTAATCGAAAAGAACGATTGGAAAGTCCAAATCCTTTTCGATTAAAAAAAGGGCTAAAAGTCCCTACAAAAGTTATATTAATTGATGACATTTATACAACAGGTACCACCTTATATCACGCATCACAAATTCTAAAAGAAGCTGGTGTTCATGAAATAAGGAGCTTTTCTCTCTGTCGCTAATCATTAAATTAAATAAAAAAGCCTTTCAGCTTTTTAAAAATTCTTTATTTCATCTGACCATTCAATAATTTTTAAATTACTAAATCTTTCTTGCCACCTAGCAAGCTTATTTTCATAAAGTATTCGATTATTATCGACATGATAAATTGGCCGAATTGTTTTAGTAAAAATATCTTCTAAGCCATAGGGAGCAAAAATTTCAATATTGCGTGAATTACCACTTATGCCTACAGCATGAACCGTAGCAATCCAACGCTCAATCGCATTTTCTGTGTTTTTATACGGTGCTTTATTTCCATTATGCCAAAGATGCATGTATGCTTCATTATGAATATCAAATTGATAGGGAAATTTTTCAGATAAAACTTGTTCTAACTTTTTATCATTTTTAGCAGAGCTGTCAGCAGAAATCACTTTATCAAAGTACACAATATCAATATCGTGAATTCCTG
Organism: Lactococcus sp. AK05; assembly: GCF_041026685.1. Lineage (NCBI taxonomy): Bacteria > Bacillati > Bacillota > Bacilli > Lactobacillales > Streptococcaceae > Lactococcus > Lactococcus sp. AK05. The sequence continues at coordinate 640,683 of NZ_JBFTEI010000001.1, read as the reverse complement.
TCATTAAATTATTTCCGTCAGAATAATTCCAAACTGTTTGAAAGACACTTCCTGCGGCTAGATAATAATTAGGCAAATTTAAGACAGAAACTTCATCCAAAATGGACATCAATTCGGAGTTCTTTTTCAATATTTTTAGAAAATTATTTTTTCTATCCATTTCCGCTTATCCTCTAAAAGAAAAGATGCCAAATTTTAGGTAAAAATACAATCAGACCAACAATCAATGCAAATCCCGAAACAACTAAAACTGCCCCAGCTGCCATATCTTTGGCTCGTTTAGCACGCATATAAAATTGGTAATCTGATGCTAAATCCACCACATTTTCGATAGCAGAATTAAAAAGTTCTGCCATAAAAACTAGAAAAATTGACAACAACAAAAAGAGCCATTCAAATTCTGAAATTTGAAAAACGAGACCAAAAACAATGGCTAAAAAGGCTGCCAAAGCATGTTTACGCATGTTACGTTCTTCTTTAAAAGCTGTCCAAATTCCAGACAGTGCAAAGTCTAAACTCGAAAGTAAATTAGGATTTTTCCAACGGGCCCTATCCTCTTGAACAGGTCTTTTACCATTATTAAAATCCTTTTTCTTAAAGAGTTTTACATCTTTATCTTGTGAGTCCATAGGCAGTTAAAATCTCCTCTTGCAAACCAAACATTTCTGACTCTTCTTCTGGTGTGTAGTGGTCATAACCATTGATATGCAAAAAACCATGAACAGCTAACCAACCATATTCACGTTCAATCGAGTGACCATAATCAGCAGCCTGTTCAGCAGCCTTGTCTATTGAAATAAACAATTCACCAATAAATGGATCCATTTCTTCCAACAATTCCTCTGGTAATTCCATATCTTCATCGAAGAAAAATTCTGATTCATCAGGTTTGTATTCTAATGAGATAACATCGGTTGGTCGGTCAGTTTCGCGATATTGCAAATTCAGCTCATGTGAACGAGCATTATCAACAAAAGTTACTGACATTTCTGTTGATTCTTTCAAGTTCAGTTTTTTAGCAGCAAAAGCTAAAACTTCTTTGGTTTGTTCAATAATCTCACTTGGCACTTGGCCTGTTTCATCAACTAATTCTACGTACATTTTTTTCCTTATTTAATTACTGACAATAATTCATAAAGTAGCCCTAAGTAGCTCAATATTTTAGCTATTTCTATTATTCTGTCAGTAAATTTTAATGACAGACAGAACCTGTCAGAGAATTTCTCATTCAATCTATCACTTACAATCAACAATTACTTTCTGTCTGCTTTTTTTGCAACATTTCCTTACAAAAGGACAAAATGGGACCTCTTGTGGCAATTAATATATCTTCTGGCAGATTATCAAAGGCAAACCATTGACAGTCAAGAACCTCTGATTCTTCTAAAAGAATCTCTCCAGAAAAATCATTACAAGTAAAAACAGTATCAACAATATGAACTTCATCCCCATTAGGATAGAAAAAGTGTTGTTCTGTTCCAGAAGCTACAGTGTACAAATTTATTTTTCCAGCTTTTAAGCCAACCTCTTCATAGAGTTCACGTTTCGCTGCTTCTTCAACCTTTTCATTGGGTTCAACTGACCCACCATGATAACACCATTTCTCATTATCTGTCCGTTTTTGAAGTAAAATTCCACGATTTTCATCATAAATAATTAAGCTTGCACATGCAATTACCATTGGGACATGCCCAATTTTTTTGCGCAAATCCATGACATAACCTTCGGCCATTATTGTTTCCTTCTTATCTAGAAATTTGATCAATCTGACATTAACAAAAGTCCCAAACTATTCATCACCATAGGCTTTGATAATTTCAGCAACAACTGGATGTCGAACGACATCTTTTGCCATGAAATAAACAAAATCAATTGATTTCACATGGCTTAATTTATCTTTGGCATCAATCAAACCTGATTTTACTTTATTAGGTAAGTCAATTTGTGAAATATCTCCATTAACAATCATTTTAGAATTAAAGCCGAGTCGAGTCAAAAACATTTTCATCTGCATCGTTGTTGTATTCTGTGCTTCATCCAAAATGACGAAGGCATCATCAAGCGTACGACCACGCATGTAAGCAAGCGGAGCTATTTCAATAATTCCTCGTTCCATCATTCGCTCAGTTGCCGTCTTTCCTAAAATTTGGAAAAGGGCATCATAAACTGGTCGTAAATAAGGATCAACCTTTTCTTGCAAATCGCCTGGTAAGAACCCAAGACTTTCACCAGCTTCTACAGCTGGTCTTGTCAAAATAATTCGTTTCACCTGACCATTACGTAATGCTTGAACAGCCATCACAACAGCTAAAAACGTTTTCCCTGTTCCAGCTGGTCCAATTCCAAAAACAATATCATGATGTTTGACAGAATCAACATAAGTTTTTTGAATCAGATTTTTTAGTCGAATTGACTTTCCAGCTGCATCTTTCGTCAGTTCAACTTCATAAAGTGCAGTGAAATTTTCAATATCATCATTTAAAACCATCTTTATTGCAATAATGACATCTGACGCATGAACTGGAACTCCTCGACCTACTAGTACCTGTAGAGCTTGGAGGGCTTTACGAGCTCGCTCTCTTGTCAATTCATCTTCAGAAACGATTTGAACCGTTTCGCCACGATAATTAATCTCAACCCCTAGTTGAGATTCAACTAACTTCAAATATTTATCTTGTACCCCAAAGAGTAGACTTGCATCTTCTGGATTTTCTAGTTTAAATTCAATTGAATTTTTAGTCAAATACACAATCTCCATTAATCATTTTCTTACATTATAGCACATTTCATATTTTAATTTAAATCACACCTTACTGAATATAAAGAAAAACTCTATTTTAAAATAGAGTTAAATCAATTTTAGTAAGCCATCATTTTTTTATTTCCTCGATAAAGTTCTACGATTGTCCAAATTAATAAAAAGAGAACTCCCAAAATAAGAAAACCAGAAATAAGATGAGATAGTCCAAGATTATGAGGTATAAAGTTGGCAATTTGATCTGGCAAACCAATCAAATTAAGATAGGTCAAAGCAATAACTGAAAACCAGCCCAAACATTTAATAATGAAATTATTTTTAAAATCACCCATCTCCTCTTTACTATTAGTCAACATCAACAAAGGAATGATTGAAAAAGGTAGAGCAAAGGCTAGAAAAACTTGAGAATTATTCATCAAATTATTAATTGCTTCATGCTGTGCTTTCAAAGTTTGTCCTCTTGTCATAGAGACACAAATCAATACTGGAACAACTGAAAGCAAACGTGTTACTAATCTTCTGGCCCACATTGGCATTCTCATATGAATGAAGCCTTCCATAATAACTTGACCCGTTAAAGTCCCTGTAATAGTAGAATTCTGTCCTGAAGCAAGAAGTGCTACGGCAAACAAAGTGGATAAAGCTCCTGTTTTTGCTACATCGGCAAGCAGTCCATTGCTTAAAACAGTTGGATTAGAGAGGGCATCATATAAACCAAAGAATGATGGATCATCAATCACGCCCGTTTTGAATACGGCAACTCCCATGATTAACAAGAGGGAATTCACAACAAAAGCCACTGTCAATTGAATATTAGAATCCCATGTTGAAAATCTCACCGCTCTAGCAACATCTGCTTTATCCTGATGATTGATTTTTCGGCTTTGTGAAATAGAAGAATGGAGATACAAATTATGAGGCATAACTGTAGCACCAATAATCCCTAAGGCTCCTGTTAAAGGAGACATCCCTGCCACTGTTGGTGAAGAGGCAAACGTCCGGCTATTGGGGATAAAGCCCTCAATAATTCCTTTCCAATCTGGATTTGATAAAGCGACTTGGTAAGCAAAAATGACCAAAATGACTAAAATCAAACAGATAACAAGGGCTTCAATTTTTCTAAAACCTACTCTCGTCAATAACAAAAGTAAAAAGACATCAAGAACTGTAATAAAAACCGCTAAAATTAATGGGATATTAAATAAAAGATAAAGAGCGATAGCAGCCCCAATTACTTCCGCAATATCCGTTGCCATTATGGCAAGTTCAGTTAATATCCATAAAACAATTCCTAGAGATTTACTTGTTCTTGCTCTTATAGCTTGAGCTAGATCCATTTGACTGACAATACCCAATTTTGCCGACATATACTGAAGGAGCATTGCAATTAAACTTGACATCAGAATGACTGAAATCAGTAAGTATTGAAAGTTTTGTCCGCCAGTTATTGAGGTTGACCAATTTCCTGGGTCCATATAACCAACTGCAACCAAGGCACCCGGTCCTGAATAAGTTAGCAACATTTTGAAAAAGCCAACATTTTTAGGTACTTCTACCGTCCCATTTATTTCCTCTAAGGATTTTCCATTCGTATGATAAATCAATCGATGACGTTGATGTTCTTTATCATTCATTATTTCTCCTAGCTCTAAGTTGAATAAAATTCAACAACCATTATGTTAAGTATATTTTTATAGTAATTAAAATAAATCAATTATTGATTTAAGAAATTATCAAACTTTTTAATCTATAACTTATAATAAAAATATTATAGCACCACCTTATCTTTTTTTCAAATATTTTAGCACATCTTTATAAATATATTTAAAAAGCTACAATAAAAAGCCCTCAAGAGGACTTTATTCATTAATATATAATAAAAAAAACCTGTCAAAGACAGGTTTCAAAATTCTTATTTAGCCACTACTGGATAAACTGATACGTGTTTTTTACCACGTTTCATTTCGAATTTAACAGTTCCTTCGATTTTAGCGAAGAGAGTATCGTCGCCACCACGGCCAACGTTAGTACCTGGATGGATATGTGTACCACGTTGACGGAAAAGGATTGAACCGCCGCTTACAAGTTCACCGTCAGATGCTTTAGCACCGAGACGTTTAGCTTGTGAGTCACGTCCATTGGAAGTAGAACCCCCACCTTTTTTGTGGGCGAAGAGTTGCAGATTAAGTTCAAGCATGTTATTGCCCTCCATTTTCAAATTTAAGTGTAATGTACTGACCATAGCTTTTCTCAACTGCTTTCATCGAATTTGCAAAAGCTTCGAGCAAAGTTTGAGCCAATACACCTTGTTTTTCAGGTATGCTCAAAGGAATTTCAACATACAAGTAACCATCTTCCATCTGAGTCACAGGTTTAATGTGAGCCATCTCGTAGATATTATTTGCCGTTGTAATTGATAGAACGCTGACCGCCGCACAAACTACATCGTGTCCATACTCGCCAGATTCAGCATGTCCTGAGATTTCATAAGAAACAATTTTGTCTCTTTTTGTCCTGATACAAGCTTCAATCATAATTAAGCGTTAACTGATTTGATAACAACTTTAGTGTATGGTTGACGGTGACCTTGTTTACGGTGTGAGTGTTTTTTAGGTTTGTATTGGAAAGTAACAACTTTCTTTTGCTTACCATGTTTTTCGACTTCACCAACAACAGTTGCGCCTTCAACGAGTGGTGCACCAACTTTAGTTGTTTCGCCTCCGACAAAGATAACTTCGTCGAAAGTAACGGTTTGACCAGCTTCAACATTGAGTTTTTCAACGTAGATTACTGAACCTTCTTCAACTTTAACTTGTTTACCACCAGTTTTGATGATTGCATAGTTTGACATTGTGATTCCTCCTTGTTAGATTTCATCGCTTTTAAGTCAAGCGACTGTTAGACTCGCCTTTGTTCGTGGGCGTATGCCACTTAATACGAAACTTCGTGCGGTTGCACTTTATGAGACTTCACAAAGACAACTATATCATTATACTACTTCTTTTTCTACTTTTCAAGTCTTATTTTTCACTTTTTTCTTCTATAGAATTAAGCGAGACTTTATAAATCTTTTTCGTATTCCAAAGCATATTAATCAAAGTATTTACCAGTAAGAGTAACCAAGCAAAAGACAAGCTAAAAGAAAGAATTTCAAAAGCCGTTAATGTCAAATAATGAATAGGATGCCATAAAACATAAGAGATTAAGATAAGACCTACAATAAAATAAGACATACGATATAAATTTGGATCAGCATTTGGTAAAAACCAACGAATTCCTAGTATCGAAATAGCCATAAATAAGACTATTAATTGAGCAACAATGTCATGAGCAATATGCATCCAGCCTGGATCATTGGGAATTAATCCAACTAAAGCAATTGAAATAGCACAAAGTGTCAATAAAACTTGCAAAATATTTTGTCGATAATGACTGCCCGCTTTTTGCCTTAATGAAACAAAAATATAATCAATTAATGCTGCAAATAAGGCTGCCGAAACAATTAACGTCAGATTAAATTGCCAGCTTGAACGTGAAGCCTGAGTTCCAAGCAAACTAAAATTCCTTTGCCACCAGTACTGATTTCCATTAGTGGCCATACTTGAGACGAAACCACCAATAGAAACCACTAAAAGCATTGTTACCATCATATTAATCGAAAAAGTATCTACAACAAAAATCATGACATAATTAATGATTCCAGAAAAAATAGTAAAGATTAAGGTGGAAGTAAAGAGTCCAAAACTTACACCATAAAAAATTTGACCTAAAAACCAAAAAAGGCCCATCGATGCTAAAATGACGATAAGTAAAACAGATAAAGTGACTGTGGCAAATGTCCGCCAGTAACTTCTTTTGGTCATCTGTTTATAAAATTCTTTTCTGCGAGAGAAATAAGCAGAAATAAAAGTCAGCATCCCTATTGCATTAGCAATTGTAATAACCGCCGTTGCCAAAGATTCATTTCCAGAAAGAGCGATGACATGAGGATGCTTTAGGACAAAGGCAAAAATAATAAAGATAAATGCAGAAATAATCGTTGGAATAATAAACCACTTGGGCGCCTTATCTGATTTTCTGGCATTGATTTTTCGAATGGTAAAACTATCAGCCGCTAAATCGACGATTTCAATTTCTTCGTTTTCTTTAAGGTCTAATCGTTCATATATTTCTTTAGGTAGATGAATTTTATCCATTTGTTTCTCCTTCCACATTTTGCTCTTTCCAGTCAATTCTCAAATGATAATCGGCTATTTTTTGGGCACCTTGCGAAAGTTGGTAATTAATTTTAATTGTCCTGCTCTCATGATCAATGCTTAAAGCATTTGTCAGAATTGATAGTTCTCCTAAACCTTCATATTCAGTTAAACCTGGAATTTCTGGATGAAAATGCATTTTGATAGGTCGCTTTGCAAAGCGGGTCATTATCACTTCTTTTTCATCAAATTTAAGTAAAACTTTTTCATTTGCAGCATTTTGATACTTGAGTAAGGTCTGATGTTCTCCTTTTTTCAACTCTCCCTGATATATTTCTTTGACCAACTCTTCTTGCTGGTCAATTTTAATTCTATTCCTAATTATAATTTCCATAATCATATTTTACTATAATTCCTTGAATATTAAAAACATAGTCTGTGCTAAAAAAGATTAAGGTGATGAGGGTCTGCATTTTAGGAGAAAATAGGGTATAATTAGGATAAAATAAGGGAAAATCTGATTTATTTTTAATAGAGAATAGACCTTAAATTTTAGAGGGGGTTTTATTTTGGAAAAAGTCTTTCGTGACCCAGTTCATGATTATATCACGGTGAATCATCCTGTAATATCAGAATTGATTGACACTGCTGAATTCCAACGTTTAAGACGAATTAAACAACTTGGAACATCAAGTTTTACCTTCCATGGAGCTGAACATACCCGTTTTTCTCATTGTTTGGGTGTTTACCACATTGCCAAAAGGATTACTGATTATTTTAGTCGGAATTTCCCTTTGGAATGGAATCCTGATGAGAATCTTTTAACTCAGTGTGCAGCCTTATTACACGATGTTGGACACGGTGCTTATTCACACACTTTTGAAGGTTTATTTAATACAGACCACGAGGCGGTCACTCGAGAAATAATTACTTCTCCTGATACAGAAATTAATGGAATTTTACGCAAGGTCTCTCCTGATTTTCCTGAAAAAGTGGCCTCTGTCATTTCTCATGAATATTCTAATCCTCAAGTTGTTCAATTGATTTCAAGTCAAATTGATGCTGACCGCATGGATTATCTCCTTAGAGATGCTTATTTTACTGGTGCTGTCTATGGACAATTTGATTTAACTTGGATTTTAAGAGTGATTGTTCCCACGGAAAATGGAATTGCTTTTAAGTACTCAGGAATGCATGCAGTTGAAGACTATATTGTCAGTCGATACCAAATGTATATGCAGGTTTATTTTCATGCTTCTTCACGCTCAATGGAAGTTTTACTGCAAAAGTTACTCGCACGGGCTAAGTTTTTATATGCCAGTCAGCCGGATTATTTTGCGATATCAAGTCCTTGTCTCGTTCCCTTTTTCGAGCAAAATCATAATTTACAAGATTATTTAAGACTTGATGATGGCGTTATGAATACTTATTTTCAAGTTTGGATGAGTCATGATGATGAAATTCTCGCTGATTTAGCTTCTGCTTATGTCAATCGTCATTTACTCAAATCGATTACTTTTGACCCCAAGACTGTAGAATTAGAAGATTTAGAAATTTTATCTTCTTTAGTTGAAGAAGCAGGCTTTAATCGTGATTATTACACTGGTATTCATAGTAATTATGATTTACCTTATGATTTCTATCGACCAAGTTCTGAAAAACCGCGGACTGAAATTAATATTTTACAAAAAAATGGTTCGCTTACAGAGCTGTCAGTACTTTCTCCACTTATTAAAAGTTTGACAGGTACAATTCATGGAAATAGCCGATTCTATTTTCCAAAAATTATGCTAGAAAATCCTGAATTTACCAAGTATATTGTTAATGACAGCTTGGTGATTAATCAAAATTTTACTGACAGAAATTCTACTGCCTCTGAAAATACTGACGACTCTGTCAGTAAACAATTATCACTTGATGACAACCTATAATTGCTAAATATTTAATAAATTGAAAGAAATAGAAAGAGAAATTCTTATGATTAAACTTGTTGCTATTGACCTTGACGGAACTTTACTTGACCCTAATCGTCAAATTACTGCCGAAGTAAAAACGGCTGTTAAAAAAGCTAAAGCGGCTGGCGTTAAAATTGTCATTACAACTGGCCGACCTTTACCTGGTGTTGTTGATATTCTAAAAGCACTTGAATTAACTGACCAAAGTGATTATGTTATTACTTATAATGGTGGGTTGGTTCAGCGAGCAACTGGGGAAGAATTTATTAAAGAAACTTTGAGTTCTGAAGATTGGCTTGACTTAGATGCTGCTGCTCGTAAAATTGGATTACCGATTCATGCAATTACTCGTGAGGGAATCTATACTCCGAATCACGATGTCGGAAGATATACTGTGCAAGAAGCCCAAATGGTTAAAATGCCACTTTATATTCGCCAACCCGAAGATATTGCTGCTTTAGAAATTGCTAAAGTAATGATGGTTGATGAGCCTGCGGCTCTTGATGATGGAATTGCTTATCTCCCCTTTGAATTCTTTGAACGATATAATGTAGTGAAATCAACACCGTTTTATTTAGAATTCATGAATAAAAAAGCAAGTAAAGGGTCAGCAGTTCAACATTTGGCTGAGAAACTTTCTTTTGACTTGGATGAAGTAATGGCTATTGGAGATGAAGAAAACGACCGTTCAATGCTTGAAGTTGCAGGTTGTCCTGTAGTAATGGAAAACGGAAAATCGGAATTGAAAAAAATTGCTAAATATGTAACTAAATCAAATGCTAAATCAGGCGTTGCTTATGCGATTAATGAATGGGTTTTAAAAGATTACCAAGATTAATTAAAAATTTATGAGCATTATTGTTCCCTACTGAACTTTTTAGCGTTATAATATAAGTATAAAAAGATAACAAATAGATGAATTTACAAGTCATCTCTTGATATATATATAGTGGAGGTAATAAGATGAAAATTACATTTGATGAAAAAACAGCTGATAAAATTAAAGCATTTGGTGATGCTGATTTAGTTTTTGATTTTGACCATACTTTAAGTGAAGTCAATACTGAAGTTGACGCTTGTGCTGGTGGAATTTCTCGCTATCGTATTGTTGCCGTAGAAAAAGGAAACGTTCCTGAAGTCTTTGATGCAAGTATTGATTCTGAATTTGGACCAATTTATTATAAAGGCTATGGTTCTTACTTCTTCCAAGATGAAATGTCTACCAAAATCAATCCTTCATATAATTTGATTGAATTGCGTAGTACAGCTGAATTGCTCAGCCCTAACCTTTTAATCGTTGACTTCCGTGGTAAACAAAAAGCTAGCTAATTAGTTCCAACCAAAAAAGACCCTCCAAGAGGGTCTTTTTTATATGTCATAAAATGGATTTGTCTTTTCTTGGCTTTCATAAATCTTGACACCCATATCAAAAGAACGAAGCTTGTCAGCAACTAATCCAATAAAAGCATGCTCAATATAGTGACCAGGGTCTATTCCTAATAAACCAGCTGAAAGCATATCATGACCAACATGATAATAAATATCTCCTGTTATGTAAATATCTGCCTTTTTTTCCAAAGCTTTAGGCCATAATTTTCCACCTGAACCACCACAAATTGCAATTCTTCCAATTTTTTGAGTCAAATTATGATCATAAGTGATAAGACGTAATCTATCTAACCCAAATGCTGCTTTCACTTTTTCTGTCAGCACTGATAATTCTGTCAGTTCAATATTTCCAACACGTCCCAATCCTTCTTCGTCATCTAGCACTTCAATATCAGTCATTCCAAGTAACTGACTGAAATAATCATTTAAACCACCAGTAACCACATCAATATTTGTATGGCTGGTATAAACAGCAATTCCAGCTCGCGCCAAATCCAAAACTAATTTTTCCTGATCATTCATTGAAGTCAATGCAGAAAGGGGGCGGAAAATCAAAGGATGTTTAGCAATAATCAGATTCACACCCAGCGCTTTTGCTTCTGTCACTGTTTGCTCACGAATATCCAAGGTTACCAAAACTTTTGTTAGTTCATCGTTTGGGTTCCCAACTTGTAAACCTACAGGATCACCTTCAACAGCCAATTCTTTGGGGCAAAATTTTTCGTATTCAAGCATAAAATCAGAAATTTTCATCGAAGTACTTCCTCAATTCTCGCAATTTGATTTAAAACCTCTTGACGTTTTTCGGCTTGTTCTTCAGGCAAACGAGCAATAATTTTATTCAAAGTATTTAATTCCTTTTGCCATTTTTGTTGAAAAACAGTTGATTTTTCTTTAGATAAAAAAGGGCCAAATGTTAAATCATTTACTGACAACTTTTCTGTCATTAATTTTGAGACTGGTTCGGCAACGATAATCTCGTAAAACTTACCTGCCTCCAATAAAATCTCTTCTTTTTTAATGACAAATTGATAATTCACTAACCACTGACGGAGACTTTCCTCATGATTATTAGGCTGCAAAATCAAACGTTTAACATGGTCTAACTTTTCTTTACCTGCCTCTAAAATTTCGGAAATTAATATTCCTCCCATACCAGCAATCACGATTGTATCAATCTTGTCAGTATTTTCAATAGCACCTAAGCCATTGGCCAATCGAACCACAATCCGATCACTTAAATCAGCTTCTTCTACATGATTTTTAGCAATTTCAAAAGGCCCTTTAACCACTTCTCCCGCTACCGCAAAATCAATCACCAATTTTTGCATCAAATAAGTTGGTAAATAAGCATGGTCTGAGCCGATATCAGCAAGTCTTGCTCCATTATCAACATAGTCAGCTACTGCTTTCAAACGTTTTGAAAGTTTAATTTCATTCATTTTTTAAATATTTCTTTCCAAATTTACAATAATCTAAAACAGGACAGTCTGCACATTTCGGCTTTTTGGCTGTACAATGATAACGCCCAAAGAAAATGAGATGGTGATGTGCTTGTACCCATTTTTCTTGCGGAATTAGCTTCATCAACTTTTCTTCAACTTCTAAAACTGTTGCTTTTTGGGGAACGATATCCAAACGTTTAGAAACTCGTTCAACATGTGTATCAACTGCAATCCCCGGAATTCCGTAAGCTTCTGCTAAAACAACATTTGCTGTTTTTCGACCCACCCCCGGTAAAGTTTGTAAAACCTTTTTATCCTTTGGCAAATCAGGCAAAAGGTCCCCAAAGTCGGTCACTAACATCTGTGATGTCCGTAAAATATTTTTAGCTTTAGTCTTGTAAAGACCAATTGTCCGAATCAGCTTCTCAATTTCTTCCACTTTTGCCTGTGACATTGTTTGTGCATCTGGAAAAGCGGCAAAAAGAGCCGGCGTCGCCTTATTAACTCCTTTGTCAGTTGCTTGGGCAGATAAAATCGTCGCAATCAATAGTTGAAAAGGAGTTTCCCACTCTAATTCTCCGTGAGCTTGCGGGAACATGTCTTCAATAATTTCTAAAGCTTCAAGATATCTTTTTTTACTTAACATCGTGCACGTCCATTATCTCTATTAACTATTCCATGGTCCATCCAAAGGAATATAAAAATCTTCTTGTGGTTTCTTTCTCTTAGCTTCTTCGCGTTCCATTTGTCGACTCTCAATCGCTTGAAGAGAATTCACCCCATCATTTTTCCAATTTCGTAAAATAGCTTTAATGTAATTTAAAGATACCTTACGATTGAGGACTGCTTCACGCAAAGCTTGTTTAATCAACGAAAAGTCATAACCATCTTCAAACAGCCAAGCTCTCAATTCTTCCATTTGTACAGGAGAAATCATGCCCATTTCTGCTTCAAACATGCTAACTAATTCTTTAAGTTGCCCCTCTTCCTGAACTTTTTCATCCTCTAGAGTTGAACTAACAACAGCACCACCCAAAATTTCATCTAAGTGCTTAAAGGCTGGGCTAATATCAAAGAAAGTTTCCATTTCTCCATCAATTTCAATTAAAGTCACCTTCATTGCTCCAAATTTGGACAGATTATCAATGGCCTGATTGACCTCCGATAATTTTTTACCTGTTTTTTCAGCAATTTCACTAGGTGCAATATCTTGATTTTCAAAAAAGTATAACCAAATCAAAAAATCAAAAGCAGAAGGGAAAAGCTTACTAAAATGTGCTAAAAACACATTTGGTAAGACAAGATGACCTTTGCTATATTCATCGTAATAATTCATAGAACTATTATAGCATATCGCGTCATTATGGTTCAATACGTTTCCCAAAATGTATTTTTGTGATATCTATTAAATTATATCCTCAATAATGCTCAATGCGTTTCAGCTAAAACTTAGTTAAAAACGTTACTAAATACATTTTGTCAGGCAGGGATTGTATATCGTGAATATACCTTTTTTTATATTGAAAAAACTTTACCTTACTTTGTTCTTTTTTACTTATTTTTATTTCTAGGTAGTTCTATACATTATCCTTATTCAATGCTTTAAAACACTCTATCTTCACCCGACGTTTTATTTTTCGTTATAACAAGGAAATATCCGGAAAACATCTATATATAAAAACTAAAATTATTATAATAGATAGTATCCCAAAAATAATTAATATAAATTACTTATTTATATTGCCAATCTTAACAATGATAGTTGTTATTACTACAGTGTGTTGTTTAGATAAACTTAATACAGAAATACCTATTTACATCTTTCAGGTTCTACATTTACATGTTCAATTAAATTTCTAATTCATATCTTAGCTCATTTATGTTCCACCAATATATTTTAAAAAAATGATCCTATTCCACTGTTAATTTTTTTGGAATAGGATCATTTTTCTATGGAGAAGTTAAATAATTAGATTACTCATTGAAGCAACATCTCAATTAATAGCTATTTTCTATTATTTCCCTTATTTATAGCGATTGTCGCCTAACATTTCTTAACCTGACATGTTAAAAAATTAGTTAAGAAGTTTCTCATAAATTTGATTATCATCAAGATAAATCTACTTAAGACTTTCTCTTTCTCTAAGACTTGCACTTATTTCTGTAGAAATATTATTATGAAATAAATATAATTTAATAGCTATGCTATTCTAGGTTGCTTATTTCCTTATGTTAATTGCTTCTCTTTTTGTAATAAGGAAGCTTTCAAGTAACTCAAATATTCCTAATCTTACATCTAATTCAGCAACAATTAATGAACTATTATCATCGTTTATGGTAATTTCCTATTTGCAGACTGTGAACCATTAAATCTTCCAAAAATTATTGTAGGAAGAGACATTAAAGTATTAAGTTTTATTTGAAATACTATTGTATTGTCACTTTCAAGTTAGTTTAACTACAATGACTAGGCAAACAACTAAAATATTCCTTATATATCCAACTTCTATGCTGAGAATCGATTAATTAATTTTTATAACATATGAGAGTAAAGCTATGTTAGTATCGAAAGATTTTACTGATTGTGTTTTTCTTTAGCTCTCATCTATTAATATATTTGATTACTTTTAAAGTTTATAGTATTTCTGTTCCAGTGTGTCTATCAACTTGTAAGAATTAGTATTTTAAATTTGATAGTATCCATTTCTGACATAAAATTACCATTTCATGTTTCTGGGCTGGTTCAAGACTTTCGAATAACAATGTAATATCTTTTCGTGATTTTTCGCCGAGTAGATACTCTGGAGACACTCCAAAGTAATTTGCTAATTCTAACAATCTCGCTCCAGATGGTACAGAACCATTTTTATAATTGCTCAATGCATTTCTAGGATATCCTAAATCTTTTTCTATCTCATTGTACGATTTGTTTGACGATACTTTTAGTGTATCTAATCGTCTCATAAAATAACTGTATTCGTTACTTATCATCAATTCCTCCTTTTTTTCCAAATTAAATTTAAACATTTTGTGTTATAATACTCATTACATTTTTATTTCTATATTATTTATAATACAACATGCTACTTATTTCCACCATCCCTATTCGTGTCCTTTAAGACACCGAATTTATGATTGATAAAATTTATATTTTTTGACATTAAAATTGGCTTTACCTGTTCTAAATAGTATTGCTTCAGTTGTGCATTCCCTAACTCCTCTAAAAGATTTAAAGATTGGTTAATTTCTAGGAGACCATCTTGCTCACTTTTAAAACAATAGCTAACACATCCTTTTGTTAGTTTTCGTAACGTTGATATATAAAAATCAATTCTTTCTCTTTCTGGTCTCTTTGTAGATTTTAATAATTCATTAGCAAACTTCTCATCTCCATTAAGGCAAAGTTTTAATATTATTTTGTAGACAATTTGATGTATTTTTCTACGATACTTTGTAACATCAGAAAAATAACTTGTTTTTTTTTTCGAAGATATTTATAAGATCCTTTATTTCCACAATACTTATGTATTCTGCAACATCATAATTAAGAGATAACTCAAAATAACCCCAATATTTAACTCGATATAAATATTCCAGAATTTCTTCAATTTCATATTGGTCGAGCTTATCAAACTTTGCTTTAGCAGTGAGTGCTAAAAGTCTATTTTCAGAATGATCAATTTCATCAAATAATTTTTTACATTTCATGTCATCTAAAGAGAATGCGGCTTTTTCTAATTCTACAAGAAAATGCTCTTGATAATCTGGTAGATAGTAATTAAAAAATAATTCATAATCTGATAAGGTTATGTTCATTACTTGAAGCATAGATACTACCCTTTCAAATCCCATCATTGTTTCTCCACGTTCAAATCTAGCCAAATTTGATTTTAATACCCCGTACTTTTCAAAATATGATAAAGATAGTTGTTTTTGTTCTCTTATTTGTCTAAAAATCACTCCATAACGTTTATCAATCATTTTTTACCATCTACAAGTTTTAGTCTATCAGCTTATATTATTCTAGACTAAAAAACACCTTCTATACTTAATTTTAAATACCCATGAGTTAATCTAAATATGTAATTAGAATACAATATTTAAAACTTATTTCCTATACACATTCGTGTCTTTTTAGGCACAGAACGCTATCCTTGAGAGTTAAGAACGGTTGGAATTTTGTAAAATATCAATATCATAGAGAGAGTATATACCAATAATACACTACATATTTTGCCATAATATTTATCGATAATCAATAAATATCTATTTACAAATAATATATTAACTAATAATTCGTGTCAGTTTTGAGTCCAATTTTAAATGACGTCTCATATGTAAACTAAATTTCATAATAATAAATTATATATACAAATCATCAATTTCTTTTTGTAATTTAAAGATTGAAGCCTTGTTTTACATTTTTTCTCCAAGTGTAATAGAGTGAAAGTAGTTTAAAGAACTTAAAGTTAGATGAGGAAAGCCCTCATCTTAAAAAAAGCGGGTTCTATCTTCATGCAAAACCCCAAGTAAGAATACAAGCCAACTATAGGCTACGACTCGAACTCATGCTGGTTATGCTCTGTCGTATTTTAAATATTAATTACCCGATTCACTTAGCTTCATTAATAAAAAAACTTCTAAGCGAGATATGGAGAATTTTTGTGCCCCTGCACTCTGACCTAGGCCTCCAGTACAACAACTGTATTTATATCAAAAAAACTTTATACGCATAATGTGATAATTCATATTCGCATAAAGGAAACTTTTATGCCAATCCCTGTTGTAAAAATTTCTTTTTCACATTTAAAGAGTGAATCATTAGGAATTAATATTCCTGAAAATAAGCAGAACTTGCTTCGAAATGTAGATGATCTCATCCTCTGGTATATAATAAATTAAAAGGTATGACTCCAATGAAATATAGGAGGAAACGCTGTATTGAACATCAAAACTATGATGTTTTTTTGATAAATATATTTTGCTTGGAGTTTGACATTTATAAATTTATGCTTCTATATTTGACTCATGCAACTTTGTTAACTATGAGAAATGGAATTATCTTAAATATAAGTGACATACTTCTTATTATTCAGTGTATCTATATAGTTGAAACTTTAAATTTTAATTTATTACACAATTCAATTAATCTAAAAGCACTTGCTTATTTTCTTCAATTACATTTTTGTAAGAATTTAGCAAGCAAATCCTTGATATACTATACTTATAAACAAAAGAACATTTGAAAGGAAATAAACAATGAAAACACAAACAGAAAAAATTACTCAAAAAGTAGAAAATGAAAAATCAATCAAAGATAATTTAGAAATTATCCACTCACTTAATGACTTACTCTACAACGGTTCTTTATACTGATGTAAAGTAACACAAAAAAAGGACCTATGAAAATTAATTTCTTAGGTCCTTTTTTTATTATTTCGCTTGATAGACTATTTTTCCATCACATATTGTATATTTGACTTGCCCTTGAACTTTCTGTTTAATAAATGGAGAATTGGTCGCTTTGGAGTCAAATGTTTCGCCGACCTGATACTGCTTTTCAGCATCAAAAATGACGAGGTCAGCTGGTCCATTTTCTGCGAGGTAACCTGCATCAAAATTATAAAGTTTAGCTGGATTAACGGTCATTTTTGTCAGTAATTCACTGAGTGTCAAATGGCCTTTTGCGACTAAGTTTGTCAAGCCAAGTTGCAATGAAGTTTCTAATCCAATCATTCCTGAAGGTGCCTTATCAAGGCTGACATTTTTCTCTTCATGAGTATGAGGGGCATGGTCTGTGGCGATGACATCAATCGTTCCATCTTTCAATCCCTCAATTATTTTACCGATATCAGTAGTCCTACGCAATGGTGGGTTGAGTTTAGCATTTGTACCCTGCTCAAAAATCATTTGTTCTGTAATCGAAAAATGTTGTGGAGTCACTTCTGCTGTGATTTTTGCTCCTAAATTTTTGGCAAATCGCACCACTTCAACAGATTCTCCAGCTGATAAATGTTGAATGTGCAAGCGAGCGCCTGTTTCGTAAGCAATCATAGTATCACGCGCCATCATGCTGTATTCTGAAACAGTCGGTGCCCCTGTGAAGCCACATTTATGAGCCACTTCGCCATCATTCACTCCTAAAGTTCCAATCAAATTTGGATCTTCTTCATGAATTGAAAGCAGGCTGTCAGTTAATTTCGCTTTTTGCAGAGCTTTACGTAAGACTCCAGCATTTGTCAGTGGAATACCATCATCAGAAAAGCCGATTGCTCCTGCTTTAATGAGTTCATCAAAATCTGCTAAATGCTCTCCATCAAAATCTTGCGTAATTGACCCAACTGCATCAATCTTAATATCTTCTTTGTCAGCAATTTCTAAAGTTTCTGTCAGTACTTTTGGCGTAGATAAAATAGGTTTTGTATTTGCCATCATAACTACTCTTGTAAAACCACCAGCCGCAGCCGATTTTGCACCGCTATGAATCGTTTCTTTATGTGTTTGTCCTGGTTCACGAAAATGAACATGAACATCAATTAAACCAGGGGCAACGACTAATCCCCTTGCATCAACAATTTCTGCATTTTCTACTGACAAATTTAAGCCGATTTTTACTATCTTGTCATTTTCAATCAGAATATCTAACACTTCATCTCGATTTGATTTGGGGTCAACAAGTCGTCCATTTTTAATTAATAAAGTCATTTTCTTCCTTTCATAAATTACTGACAGAACACTCAGCTTTGCTGACTTGTTCATTTATCCTCCGATTCAATGTCTCCCTTTGGTCGCATTGAACTGACAGCTATTCCTGAACCTAATTATTTACTGACAAGCTCTTTGAATTTCTGTCAGTAAATTAATTTTGCCAAGTTTCTTGATTTTCTTTGAACTTTTTAAGTAATTCTAATTCTCCTTTTGTCACATAACCCGTTTCTTTAGCAATTTCAATCAACTCAGAATAAGTTGTCAATGTGGATAATTTGACACCAGCCTCAGCAAATTTACTGTTCGCTTTTTCTAATTCATAAGTGAAAATTGCAACCACACCAAGAACATCAGCACCTTCACGTTCTGCGGCTGCAACAGCTTCTAAAACTGAACCACCAGTCGAAATCAAATCTTCAACCACAACCATTTTTTGGCCTTTTGCCACACGTCCCTCAACCTGATTTCCTGCTCCATGGTCTTTTGGTTTGCTACGAATATAAGCAAATGGTAATTTAAGATAGTCAGCAATAATTGCACCATGAGGAATTCCTGCTGTAGCAGTTCCTGCAATGACTTCAACTTCTGGAAATTCCGCTTTAATCAATTCTGCAAAAGCACCTTCGATTTGGCTTCTAACTTCTGGATAAGCTAAGGTCACCCGATTATCAGTATATATCGGTGACTTAATTCCTGAAGCCCAAGTAAAAGGTTGACTTGGTGAGAGACTGACCGCTTTAATTTCCAATAAATCTGCAGCAATGGCTTTTGATATTGACATAATTTCTCCTTCTAGTTTACTGACAGAACCATCAGCAAAGCTGACAGTTCATTTATCTACCGATTCAATAATTCCCTTTGGTCATATTGAACTGACAGAACTACCGTAGCGAGCATGGATAAAGTGCAACCCAATCCTGGTAGTTGTCAGCAATAAAAAACACTTGCCAAGAATCCTAGCAAGTGTAAAAAGTATCAAAACAAATTCACTTTTACTGACAGAAAATCCTGTCATTAAAATAGAATCAATTTTTCCTGATTTCAACCTTGCTAGCCTCTCTGGACTAGTTTAAAAGTTATATTGCTTATTAGTTTAACAAACTTGAGCCAGATTTGCAAGTCTTATTTTTTCGATTTATGGTAATTGGAATCAAAAAACATTGTAATAATATTGAATGCAACCATAGACAAGCCAACCCATTTCATTATATTATCAGCCGAATAGTTTGTATAAACATACCAAGCCAAAACCATAAAAAGAAATCTTAAGATAATATCTGCTAAAAATATAAATTTTTTCATTAAATTTCCTCCACTGAAATCTTGATTATTTTTTCAAACTTTTATCAAAGAAAGTTGAAACTAAAACACACAGTGCAATTACAAACCCTAAAATATAACCAATGCTCCATTTATCGGAATTGTTAATCAGAATAGCACCACCTAAAAATAAAATTGTACGAACGAGAGCTATAGCAACAAATCTTTTCTTGTTATTTATTTTCATCATAAACCTCCTTCATTGCCATCCCAAATCTAGAGAAAATAATTGCAATTAAATCAGTAGGGGCCCCATCACTAAAACTATTTTAGCTTTTCTAATGCAGAATAATAAGATTCCTCCTTATCGTTTATTGACTTCAAAATTTGAATTAATTGTTGATTCGTTAAAATTTTATGACTCGACACAGCTCGCTCGCGAAGCAAGGAAACATAACCTGAAACCAAAGCAGTAGCTTGAGATGTTCCTGAAGATTGAAATATTTTATTAGCTACTCCCTGAACCATGACATCACTCCCTGGAGCATTAATAACTGCCTTATTCTTACCACTTACAAGCGATAAAATTTGTGAATTTTTATCAATTGCTCCTACAGAAATAACATTAGATAAATTAGCAGGAAACATCATTTTATCACTATCATAATCGCCCGCTGCTGCAACAACACTTATCCCTGACTTTATAGAATCATTGATTGCTCTAGTAATATCTGAATTATTTTTGGTGCTCCCAATACTCAAATTAATCACCGTCGCTCCTTGATTTTTTGCTTTTTCAATTGCTTTAGCAATAAGTTGAGAACTTATCGCCCCGTCAGCTCCCATTACTTTAATAGAAATGATAGAAACACCTGGACTGATTCCTATCAATTTGTTAGGAACTCCTTTAATCAGAGAATACATCATACTCCCGTGTCCATTTTCATCAATCATATTTTGACCAATTAACGAGATTGAATCAATTGCTTTGTCATTTGACGAAATCCCACTATCTATCAAAGCAATTTTTTGACCCGTTCCCTTTGAAAGTTGATGCACCTTTTGATAATCTATAAACTCATATTGCCAAGATTGGAATATCTCAATATTTTTTTCTTTCTTATCATCAATTTCATTTTGATTTACAACTACCAAAAGAAAGAAAATGATAGTTGCAAAAATCGAAATTACAAACATAAACTTTGATTTTTTTGCCATTTTCTTCCCTCCTGCTACCCTTAAGTTTTTTTTAAACATAGTTAGTAACTTCATCATCAATTTTTAACACAATTACTTGATATGCCAGCTAAATCCAAAAGATAATATAGATTGCACAACAAAGTATTATCCCAGATAAAATGAACACACCTATTGTAAGACTTTTTGGAATATTATCTTCTGAAATGACTACCTTTTTTCTCACCCAAAGTATTATAGGCAAAGCAAGAAATAAAATAATCGTTACCGCGCTTTCTGGAATAATATGAAAAAGATAACGTAAACTAAAAATTACACTCACAAAGAATATTGTGAAAAGAAAAAGTAAATATATTTTCATTTCTTTTGACTTTTTCATAGCAAACTCCTTCCTAATCATTGTGAGTGAATACTATAGGCAAAAACCCAAGTTATATTTGCCACAATTCCACGATTGTTCAAACTATTATGATAAGAAATACTGTTAGCCAATCCCCAAGAGTAGGCAGCTGTTAAACCATTTGGAACCGCCCCTACGCCTCCTAGCACCACTCCAGCTACAACTGCCGTAGCTGTATTCCCAGCTGCTAATCCATTTAATTGTGCAGCCCACTTATTAGCATTTGCGGTACTTTTGTAGCGTGCGCGTCCCCACCAATAGGTTATATCTTTTGTTGACCCACCTTGAACATAAAAATCAGAATCTGAAGTATCTATTAATTGTCCATCATCTTGCACTTCCAGTTGACCTTCTTGAATTTGTTTGTTCAATTTATTGATTTGATTATCAATCGTTTGTACTACGCTCTCTTTAGTTAAATTCGCTGGCAAACCCTGGCTTGCTGACAAAGCATTAATATTATCAATGTCTACCTGAGAAAAATCTTTAACAAGCTGATTTGGTTCTGAAAGTTGAATAGACTGGTCGACACTGTCTACATCAATATTATCGGAAACTTTATTCAACACATTATCCAAACTTTTTTGACCATTTGTTACTACATAAGATTGTGGAATAAGTAAAGAAGTATCCATATTTGGAACAGACACATCATCTGCGCATGATTTAATCATAGGACCAATCAATGCCAATAAACCAATACTTGTAAGGATACATCCTTTTGCTTTAAAATTGTTCATTATTTTTCTCCTTTTTGAAATGCTATGCAAATCTCAAAAGATAAACATAGCTGCTATAAAAAACGTCTTTCTTTCAAGATTTTTAACCCTCCTTTTACCATTCTGAGTGAACAACACTCAAGATTCATGAATCATTTTCTAAAATGATTATATCAAATCAAAATGCCCCAAAAGGCCTTTTCCGAAATCTCGGAAAAATTTTTTATAAAAAATAAAAAGGGAACTCAAATCCCTTTTATATCCCACTAGTTTTTTACAGATTCATCAAATATTTTTTGATAATAAGCCTTCATCTCTGGCAAACCCAATTCATCAAAAAGACGGATAGAACTCTCCATTTTAGCTTTCCCCTCGGAAGTTTTGCCTGATTGATGAAGCAATAAGCCAAGAGTAAAGCGAGACATATTACGGCAAAATAAATCCTTTTTATAAGGTATTAAAGCAATATTAACATCTTCCAAGAGTTTTTGAGCAATGGAAAATTTATTCTCACTAATATACTTTACAGCTGCTCGGCAAACAATTTGGACAATTTTTTCCCGATATTTTTTAACTTTGAGATAGTGCAAATTTTCTTTCCAAAAGTCTTTCATCAAAGAGAGAGTCAAACGGGTATTCAAGTGTTCTACAACAAACGAAAGAATACTTAACTCAAAATATGACCAAACTTCGATATTAAACATTAAATCAGTAACTTCAACTTCTTCTCGCTCTGTCAATCCATAAAGCAAATTTTGAGTCGCTAGAAATATCATTCGATTTCCTTGTTCATTATCATATTTTCCAGCTTCACTATTAATCGCTTTTAATTTTACAGTATCTTGCATATAATTCGCATCTTCAATTTCATCACAAATCTCAACAAAATAATCAGAATGGTAATTGTTAAAAAAATATTCAAACTCAGAAACCTCAATATGCATTAATTCTAAAGCTGCATCTAATTTATCAAATCTAAGAATAGACTTTCCACTTTCAAAATCTGAAAGTGATGATTTTGACAAACCTACTTTTTCAAAGTCAGTTAATCTAAAGTTTCGTTGTGTTCGTAAATCATAGAAAATTTCTCCCATCAAAGAGAGTGTTTTATTGTTTTTTACCATTACACATTCCAGCATTTCAATTTATTTTGATTAAATTGTACTACTTTTTAACAAAAAAGCAATAATTGTTTCGCTTTATTTAAATATAGGATTTTTAGATTACGAAATAAAAAAACGCAAAGCTTTCAAGCTTCGCATTTTAGCATATTTACACTAAATTCTCTTCATAATACTTACAAATTTTCCAATTCTTCTATCGCTTCTAAAAGAGTCATCTCTATCTCATCTTTTTCATCATTAAAGAGGTCAATTTCAGCTTGTAATTCTCCTAATTTAACAAAATCAGCGGTATTTTCTTGCATTTCCAATAATAGAGCTGCAATTTTTGATTCCAAATTGGATAAAAACAAAATTGTCACAAAACGAAGTTGCCCTGCTCGAAAAGTAATAGATGTCTTAAAAGGAAAATTCACACTCGAAATTTTATCAGAAATCCTTGATGGAAATTTGCACTCCGGTTCAATTGATGAGCAATTTCTCCTAGTGAAATTTTTTGTGAATACCACAAATATATCTTTTCACGGTCAAATATTGTAAGATGAGTATAAGGATTATTCATAATTTCTGCAGTTTTCAATAGTCTAACAAAACTTATTATACTGGATTTCATAAATTATCTTTTTTTGTTGCAGTTAAATTATAAATTCAAGTTATAAAATCCCTTTCTTATTACTTAGAAAAGGGTATTCTGGATTCAATATTCTTGCCTAAGTGTGCCAACTAACTTCTTTTTGTTTACGCAAGATGTTTTGTAGCTAATTGCGTAATTTCTTGTGTCTCAAAATTCAGGACAGATAAAAAAGCCTGCACATCACAAAGTGCAGGCTTTCTGAGGGTGTTTCATTAAAATATAGATTTGCATTTTTTCTGTTCTTTATTGATTCTTATCGTCTTGAATCATTTGTCTCATCCAAACTGCGACTAGCACAATACCCAAAAGAACAAGTAGACCCCAAACGAGTACATTGATATTCAAGACCACTTTTTGTTGCCAGAGGATGAGGAGCGGAAGCCCAAAGATAACAAGACTAATGAAAGTCGTCAAAATGCGTTCTTGTTTTCTGATTGCTCCTGTTAGCAGGGCAAGTACTAAGACGCCGAAAAAGGTGTAGCTCAGGTTAGATGCGGTAATTTCAATCGTATGGCTTCCAGATAAAACTTTTGGAAGTGCAGCCAATCTGGGGACGAAAATCGCCCCAGCAATCCCGAATAGAGATGTAATAAGGTGTTTTTTTTCCATATCATTCTGTTTTCCATTCTGTATATGTGATATTTTGAGCGACTAACCCGTTTTTGAAAGAAGTATCCTTTTTCCAACGTTGATACAGGCCAATCCAACCATTATGATTTTTATCTAAATAGTTTGCAATTCTATCCCCAAAACCTGCCGTATTCAAAGCGAGTCCCGCAATAAAACCGTTGGCTACTTTAGCACTAACTCTAAAAATAGTCGCAAGCTTGCTGACTGCGGCTTGAGGCCCTACCCAATCCAAAAGCTAATGCACTCTTCCCAATCGCAATATTCGTGTATTTCCATGAGCCATAGGTTACTTTCACTGTTTGGATGTTTGAGTTTCCGACTCCTAAAGGGACTTCCGCAACTTTGGTGTCATACTTTTTGCTTACCGTATTATAAACGGTCTTGGTTAAAATCAATTTATTGCCTTCATTAACTAAGGTGTTGCTTTCATTAGTATTTGTGTTGGTTGTTTCAACTGCAACAACTACCCCATTATTCTTTTCCGAAACTGTCGTCACTTTTTCGTTGCTTGATTTTTGAACATGGGTGTCTGTGTCCCTTCGCCCAGCTGCTTTGTCAAAAGCTGATGTAGCTTGCTTTTTGTCAACATTCGCAAGAACTTGAATGTTTTGGTTATCCGACCGATTTAATTCTGAGTAATTTGAAATTGTCAAATTTATTGTCGGTTTACTAAAAACTTGTGGTGTTTTTTCAAATAATCTTCCCGTGCTCCAGCCAATACCGATCAACAGCAGCAAACTGCTCGAAATCAATACCTTTGATTTTAAATTTAACATAAGAATTCTCCTTTCTTGATTTGAGTGAGCGACACTCATTATTCATGAATCATTTTCTAAACTGATTATATCAAATCAAAATGTCCGAAAAGACTTTTTCCGAAATCTCGGAATTTTTTGATAAAAAAACGCAAAGCTTTCAAGCTTCGCGTTTTAGCATATTTACACTAAATTCTCTTCACAACACTTACAAATTTTCCAATTCTTCCATCGCTTCCAAAAGAGTCATTTCTATCTCATCTTTTTCATCATTAAAGAGGTCAATTTCAGCTTGTAATTCTCCTAATTTAACAAAATCAGCGGTATTTTCTTGCATTTCCAATAATAGAGCTGCAATTTTTGCTTCCAAATCGGCTAGTTTCTCTTCACAAGCCTTGATTTCGCGCTCTACTTTACGTCGATTCTTTTGAGCTTCTTTCTGAGCTGTAAAATCTTGTTGAGCTAAACTTTCTATCGGCTCCCCATTTTCTGAAGAATTACTCTCAGCTTGTACTTCTTCTTTTTTCTCGACATAATAATCATAATCTCCCAAAAATTCTGTACTTCCTTCGGGAGCAATTTCTAAAACTTTGGTAGCCACTCTATTGATGAAATAGCGGTCATGAGAAACAAACAAGATTGTTCCTGGAAAATCAATCAAAGCATTCTCCAAGACCTCACGTGAATCAATATCCAAGTGATTGGTTGGTTCATCTAAAACTAAAAAGTTATCGTGATCCATTGCTAATTTAGCAAGTAAAAGACGGGCTTTTTCACCACCAGAAAGCATCCCAACCGTTTTCTTTACATCATCTCCACTAAAAAGAAAAGCTCCGAGCATATTGCGAATTTCAACTTCATTAAGTAAGCGATGCTCATTCCATAATTCGTCTAAGACAGTATTTGAAGCTGTCAATCTTCCTTGTTCTTGGTCATAATATCCCAAAGTAACATTGGCACCCAATTTTGCTTGACCTGCTAAAAATGGAATCTGTCCAACAATTGACTTAATCAATGTTGTCTTACCTACTCCATTTGGTCCAACAATAGCAAGGGACTCACCTTTACGCTCGTCAATGTTAATCGGACCAGAGAGACGATTATCTTCATAACCTACCGTTGCTTCTGAAACGGTTAAAACAACATTTCCAGACGTTTTTTCAGGAGTAAAAGTAACATTGGCCGATTTATCATCACTTGTTGGTGCGTCTAAACGCTCCATTTTCTCCAACTTTTTACGACGCGATTGCGCCATTTTAGTCGTCGAAGCCCGAACTAAATTTCTGGCAACATAGTCCTCTAATTTAGCAATTTCTTTTTGTTGTTTTTCAAAATTTTTGAGTTCTAACAAGAGTTTTTGCTCTCTTTGTTCAACATAGCGAGAATAATTTCCAGAAAAACGAGTTAATTCTCCTCTAGATAATTCTAAGACTTCATTAACCACTTTATCCAAAAAGTAGCGGTCATGACTGACAATTAATAAACTACCTTCGTAATTTTTAAGGTAATTTTCAAGCCAAGCTAAAGTTTCAATATCCAAGTGGTTAGTTGGTTCATCCAAAATCAAAAGTTGTGGTCTCTCAAGTAACATCTTAGCAAGAGCCAAACGTGTTTTTTGTCCCCCCGATAAACTTGAAATTTCTCTTTCCCACATTGTTTCATCAAAGCGAAAACCATTTAAGACAGACTTAATTTCAGATTCATAAGTAAATCCATTTTTCATCCGAAATTCTTCTGATAAAGCATCGTAACGTTTCATCAAAGCTGTCAATTCATCCCCAGCAAGTTCTCCCATTTGCAATTCCATCTGGCGCAATTGTTTTTCCATTTGGCGAAGCGAATCAAAAACAGAGAGCATTTCGGCAAATATTGTCCTTGAGGAATTCAGCCCAGTATCTTGCGCTAAATAATTCATTGTCAAATCTTTGGTCTTGGATACAGTTCCGCGACTCGCTTCTTCAACTCCAGCAATAATTTTAAGCAAGGTTGACTTACCAGCTCCATTTCGGCCAACTAGGGCAATTCTTGAATGGTCTTGTAAACTAAAATTGATATTTTCAAATAAAACATCGCCACCAAAAGTGCGTGCAATTCCATTCCCTTGCAGTAAAATCATGATATTTATCCTCTTCGTTAAATCTCAAAGCATATTTTTAATACTTCGTTTTTCCTTTTCATATGATAGAAAAGCAGTCCTTCTATTATAGCATTTAAGGCAAGCTTTTTGTAGTTCTTCCAAATTCTTGAAATTAAAAAGCTTACCAAATCTGATAAGCTAAAATAAAATTAATATTAGACTAAAATTAATCTTTCACGCAATTCAATTCTCCTAACTTCTGGTGGAATAAACGCTCTGATTCCATCCTCGTTAAAACCAATCAATAGACAGTCCTCGTCAAAAATTAATGGTCGTTTTAGAAGACGTGGATTTTCCTGAATTAATTCAAAAGCTTTTTCTAGTCCTAATTCATCGAAATTATAATTTAAAGATGCGTATGTTTTCCCTCGGGTCGCAATTATATCCTCAAATCCGTTTTCAGTCAAGGATAAAATTTTGATTAAATCATCTTTTTCCATAAAATCTTTTGATAAATTAATTTCTTCAAATTCAATGTGATGTTTACGTAACCATTTTTTAGCTTTTCTACAAGATGAACATGAACCACTAAGATAAATTTTAATCATATTTTCTCCCTATCTATTTTTTCATATTTCTATTCTAACATGAAAGCGCCTTAATTAAAAGGATAAAATAAATATTTTTTTAGAATTGTAATCAATTTCTCATTTTAACTGAATAATCCATTCCTTTTGTTTGATAATTTCACAAATTTTTGATAAAATTATCACAAAGAAACTAAATATTAACTAGTTTTAACAAAATCGAATTATATTTTTGAGGTATAACAATGACTGATCATAAACCAAGCAAAAGCTTGCCTAAAGCAACTGCTAAACGACTGCCACAGTACTATCGACTGTTCAAAAGTCTTGTAGAAGAAAATGTGACACGCACAAATTCACAACTTATTTCAGAAAAAATCGGAGTAGATGCTGCCACAATTCGTCGTGATTTCTCTTTATTTGGTGAATTAGGTCGACGTGGATATGGCTATGAAACGAAAGTGCTCCGTGATTTCTTTGGAGAACTTCTTGGACAAGACCAAGAAACGCATATCGCTCTAATCGGTGTCGGAAATCTCGGTCGTGCATTACTTCATTATCAATTCCAAGATAGAAATAAAATGAGAATTACGCAAGCCTATGATATTTCTGGTAATCCCTTAGTTGGAACACAAACAGATGACGGAATTCCAATTTATAATATTTCTGATTTAGAAAAAAATGTTAAGAAATCTGATATCAAAACGGCAATTCTCTCTGTTCGAAAAGAAAACGCCCAAGAAGTTGTTGACACTCTAGTCAAAGCTGGTATCAAAGGTTTCCTAAACTTTGCCCCAATTCGTTTGAAAGTTCCTTCTGATGTGGTTGTTCAATCAATTGATTTAACTAAGGAGTTGCAAACACTGCTATTTTTCATGGGAGCTCAAGAAAACTAAATTAGTACAAAATAAAAGAACAGTTTTTATAGACTGTTCTTTTTCTTTATAGTCGAGAAGTGATTGTTTGTTATATAATCCTTCATTTTCTGATCTCTTCTTCCCGAAAACTAAAATAATTACCAGCCCCTACAATAATATGGTCAATAAAATTAATCCCCACATCCTCACAAGATTTTTTTATTTTGTCAGTAAATATTTTATCAGCCTGACTGGGTCGTAAATTTCCTGAGGGATGATTATGTGCAACTAACAGTCCTACTGAGAGATTTTTTATTGCATGATAAAGAATCTCTCTAGGGCTTGCAGTTGCCTGATTAACCGCCCCTATAAAAATTGTCTTTTTTTCAATAATTCTATTTTGACCATCTAAATAAGTCGCCACAAGATGCTCTTGCTCAAAATTTTGCATTTCAAAAGCAAGACTCAAGCCATATTCTTTGGAACTCAAAACTTGACCGTAACGTTTTCTATTAGTGGTCTGTATCCTTTTTCCAAATTCAATCATTGCTCGAATTTCAATGGATTTTGCCAGTCCAATGCCTGAAATTTCTCTGAGTTCATTAATCGAAGCTTTGCGCAAATTATCCAAAGTTTCAAAATGTTGAAGAATTTCCAAGGCCAAATTTAATGATGAGTATTTTTTTGTCCCTGTTCGCAATAATATCGCTAACAGCTCAACATCAGACAAGCACTCTTCTCCTAAAAATTCTAAGCGTTCCCTAGGTTGCATCGGATACGGATTTTCTCTTAGTTCATACATACTATTATATACGGAAAAATCTGGCCTTTGTCACTGACAAAAGATTAATTAACCAAAAAAGTTCTGATGAATCTCAGAACTTTTTATTTTTAGTTATCATTTTACTGACAGAAATTTCTGTCAGTAACTTTTATTCAACTGTTACTGCTTTAGCCAAGTTACGTGGTTTATCAACATCAAGTCCACGTTGCATTGAAGCATAATAAGCAATTAATTGTGTTGGAATAACCATTGAAATTGCTGACAAATAAGGATGAACTTGGTTGACAACAATTGTATCATCTTCACGAGCCACTCCTTCTTCAACAATTGTGATAGCTGAGGCTCCACGAGCCACTGTTTCCATTACATTTCCACGAGTATGAGCTGCTACTTCTTCATTATTAGAAATTAAAGCAAGTACTGGAGTTCCTTTTTCAATCAATGAAATCGTTCCATGTTTTAATTCTCCAGCAGCAAATCCTTCACATTGAATATAAGAAATTTCTTTTAATTTGAGAGAAGCTTCCATTGCTACATAATAATCTTGTTTTCGACCAATATAGAAGGCATTGCGAGTAGTTGGCAATAAGTCAGCTACAATTGCTGCAATTTCATCCTTTTCAGATAAAGTGGCTTCAATTGATTGAGCAACGAAAGACAATTCTTTAACTAAATCAAATTCTTTTGCTTTAACTTCCCCTTCAGCCTCACCAACTGCCTTTGCAAGAAAAGCCAAAGTTGCAATTTGTCCTGTATATGCTTTGGTTGAAGCAACTGCAATTTCTGGTCCAGCACCGATTAACATTGTATAAGTTGCTTCGCGTGACAAAGTAGAACCGGGAACATTTGTAACTGTTAAGCTTGGAAGTCCTAATTCATTTACTTTTACTAAAACCTGACGGCTGTCAGCCGTTTCACCAGACTGTGAAAGGAAAATAAAGAATGGTTTTTGACTCAACAAAGGCATATCATAGCCCCATTCTGAAGCAAGACCAAGTTCAACCGGTGTATTTGTCAAAGATTCAAGCATCATTTTTGCCCCAAAACCTGCATGATAAGACGTTCCTGCGGCAATAATATAAATACGATCAGCCTCTTGAATTCCTTTGATAATGTCTTGATCAACTTTCATTGTTCCATCTTCATTTGCATAAGTCGCAATGAGTTTACGCATAACTGCTGGTTGCTCATCAATTTCTTTGAGCATGTAGAAAGGATAAGTTCCTTTTCCAATGTCAGATAAATCAAGTTCAGCTGTGTATGACTCACGTGAAAGTACATTACCTTCGTAATCCATAACTGTAACATTATCTTTTGTTAACACAACAAGCTCTTTATCGTGAATTTCCATAAATTCAGACGTTTCACGAATCATCGCCATCGCATCTGAGCAGACCATGTTGTAACCTTCACCAAGGCCGATTAATAATGGTGATTTATTTTTGGCAACATAAATCACATCTGCATCTTCGCGATCCATAAGAGCAAAGGCATAAGAACCTTGAATTAAGCTTAGAGCTTTTTTGAATGCTTCAAGTGTTGATAATCCTTCTTCTTCAGCAAATTTAGCAATTAAATGAACCGCAATTTCAGTATCGGTTTGTCCTTTAAAAGTATCATTCATCAAAAATTCGTTTTTAAGTTCAACAAAATTTTCAATCACACCATTATGTACTAAAATAAAGCGACCTGATGTTGAAGTATGTGGATGAGCATTGTCTTCCGTTGGTTTACCATGAGTAGCCCAACGTGTGTGACCAATGCCGGTTGTTCCTGAAACATCAATCCCTAACTTTCCTCTTAAGTCTGCAATACGTCCGACAGATTTAACTAATTTTGCTGCTGTTTCTTGACCATTTACAAAAATACCTGCTGAATCATAACCACGATATTCAAGTTTTTCTAGTCCTTGCATCAAAATATCAGTTGCATTTTTACTACCTACAACACCAACAATCCCACACATAATAAAGCTCCATTTAACTCACCGTTAAAATTGGTATAGTTAATTATTTTTCTAATATTTATTTATAAATAGCATTATATTACACTTATTTGTCGTTGTCAAGTATAAAACTTCTAATAAAACTCAAAAAGACGATAATTGGTATAATTTATTTTCGGCATTAATAAAAACCAATTGATATCAATTGGTTTTTTTTGATTTTTCTTGATACTTAATATATGTGGGGTAAGTAAGTAATAGAATACTAATTCCTTCGAGAAATCCGCCTATTGTATCACTTGGATAATGTACCCCTACAAAAATTCTTGAAAACATTACTAATGCAATTAATATAATACATAAAATGCCTAATAAAATTTTAGAAGAACGATTTTTAAGTTTTCCTAGACAGATAAAGAAAATACTTCCAAAAATAATTGTTGCAAAAATGGAATGTCCGCTCGGAAAACTTTTCCCAGCTTCATTTGCAAAAGCCGCTAACCGATGAATATCAGGACGTTCTCGACCAATAATTACTTTAATAACAGTATTTAAAGCAAGGCTTAAAACAACTGTTGCCGCAAACCAGATTGTCGCTTCTTTCTGTTTAAAGAGAAGATATAAAACCAAAGCAAGTAGAACTGCGACAATTATTCCACCTTTATCTCCAAAAATATTTGTCATATGAGAGAAAAAGTAAGTGAGTCCTGAGGAGCTTTGTAAATGAAAAGCCCAAGTTTGAATTGGCCGATCAAAAGGAAATGGACCATGAGTAAAATCAATTTTAACAAAGAGCGCTAAAATTAAAAAGGCAAGGGTGGTAATAGCACCCGAAATATAATAGATTTTTTTATTCATAATTAATTAGTTTTCTATAGACTCCATTAGGAGATGAAAAATTGACCCTTTCGGAGAATTATTTGAAACAAAGACTTTGGCATCATTCAATTGTGCATATTCCTTCGCAATTGCCAAACCAAGTCCTGTTCCAGGAATTTCACTTGAACGAGATTTATCAATTCGATAAAATCGTTCAAAAATATTATCTTTTTCTTCTTCTGGAACGCCAAAGCCTTCGTCAGCAACCTGAAAATCAACTTGATGATTTTCCAAAGTAATATTTATTGTAATTTCTGAGTTGGAAGGTGAATATTTTCCAGCATTTTCAAGAAAGATAATAATAATTTTGTATAGCGCCATTTTATCTATGCTGACAAATAAATCTGTTTGGATATCAAAGTTTATTTTTTGTCTTAGCGCGGGTTGAATTTCACTGACCACTTTGTCAGTAAATTTACTTAAGTTAATTCTTTCTTTTTTCATTTCTAAATGATTTCCTCTAGAAATGGTCAGTAAATTCTCGATTAAAACTTTCATTCTCATTGATTCTTCATCAATATAGGAAAGTGACTCATCAACAATTTCTGGATGTTCATGCCAACGTCTTTTGAGTAAATTCACATGTCCACGAATTGCAGCAACTGGCGTTCTTAGCTCATGTGAAGCATCCGAAACAAATTGTTGCTCATTTTCAATTTTTTGATTCAGTCGATTAAGCAAACGATTGAAACTTTGACTTAACTGATGAACTTCAAGTGGATTTTTACTGACAGGAACTTGTTTAACATCCTTTCCATCAGTTGCCACCACAATATCTGTCAAAGGCTGACTAATCGTTCTGGCCGCTTTTTGAATTAAAATCAAAGCAAGGAAAAATAGAAAAATCATGACAGCAATAATAACCAATATAGCTCTAATCATTGATTTAACTACAACATTTATATTCAACCATAATTCGGCTTTGGTTCCATTTTTAGAAGTTTTTGAACTATATAAAAAGATATCATCTCTTAATAGACTAAAATTCCCCCAAGATTTTCGTGATTTTAAAAAATTTGTTGTTCCTTGACTCTCTTCTCTTTGACCTGAAGGACTTGTCAGTCGAACAAATGTAGCTTTTTCGTCTTTTTCACTATCAAGTTTAAATTCGTCCCAATTCACTCGCCCATTAGTTGCTGCCGTTTGAACGGAATTTAAAAGTGCCGCTCCCTCACTCTTACGGATTTGTAAACTTGTAAATGCAACAATTCCGGAAACAATGATTGTAATCAACAGACTAAAAATTAAGAAAATACGGACAAAAGTATCGGTAATAATTTTGGCACTTGTTTTTGATTCTATTTCTTTCATTTACTAATTTACTTTACTATTTTTTAAGGAAGAGTATGATTGCTCTTTTGAAATATGTGTTTTTAACTTACGGTATTCTAATAAGGTTAAAATAATCATCAATACGTCAACCGCACATAAAACGAGCATTGAAATTGATCCATGATTAAAAAATTCAAAGATTTGATAAAGAATAAAACCAACTAAAAGTAATATTGATAAGGGGTATGACCATAGAATCTTTTTCCAGAGCAGAGCCAACGTCACCAACTTTAGTGCACCATGTAAAAGTAAATATACAATAGCAAATAAAGTAGCATCATTGGTCAGTCTTTCTCCTGCACTTGTAATCATCGTAGAGAGTGGGCTTAGAGAAATAGCCAGTGCAAGATGGTGAATAGTTGCTTTAATTAAATCAAGTGGAACAAAGATTAAAAGTAAACCTGATATAAATTCAACAAAAGCAAAAATACTTTTACCCAGAAGCATTGTGTTAAAACTAACATCTAATAATTCTTCTTTATTTTTCACTTTATTCATGGCTACCTCTTTTCCTCTCTCAGTTTTCGTTATTTAAACGATAACCTATACCACGAACGGTTTCAATGAGAGATTTATGATTTGGCAAATCAATTTTAGCACGAAGGTAGCGAACATAAGCATCCACGGTATTTTCCTGACCGTCAAAATCCATGCCCCATACATCATCCAAAATATCTGCTCGACTTATCACTATACCACGATGTTCTAAAAAATAGCTTAACAAAGAAAATTCTCTTTGAGTCAAATTGACTGTTTGACCAGCCACTTCTGTTGTATGAGCACTTAAATCAACTTTTAAATAATCAAGTTCATAGACCTTGGAAGAAGAATTTGACCATTTCCTAAAAATCAACCTCAGCCGAGCCAATAGCTCCTCAATTTCAAAAGGTTTAGTAATATAATCATCTGCTCCCGCATCAAGACCGGCAACTTTATCTCCAATATAATCACGCGCTGTCAAGAAGATAATTGGTGTATCGGGCTGAATTTTTTTCATTCGACGTAAAACTGTTAAGCCATCTAATTTTGGAATCATCCAATCAAGCAAAACAACATCAATAGCAGGCTTAGCAGTTTCAAATATTTCCAAAGCAGAAAGACCATCAAAAGCGGTTGAAACTTGGTAATCTTCAAAAATCAACTCTTTTTTGACATAATCAGAGAGACTCGGTTCGTCTTCAACAATCAAAACATGGTAGCTCATTCGGCACCTCGCCTTTCTTTAATTGCAAATGTAATCATAATTTTTTATTTACTTGGTCATTATAACAAGTCTAAAACAAAAAAACCATACGGTTTTTCTGAATAATTAATGATAATTTATCATTTTTATTCTTCGTTAATGAAGTCTTCAATCAAATAACGAGGACGTTGTTTAACTTCCAAGAAGATTTTTCCGATATATTCACCAATTACACCTAGAGCTAGTAGATTAGCCCCACCAAATCCAACAATAGCCAACATTGTCGAAGCCCAACCCGCAACGTCAGAACCATTAATAAAATGTCGAATAATAATATAAATTGCTCCTACAATAGCTAGCAAAAACCAAACTAAACCAATCCAAAAAATCAAACGCATCGGTGCAGCTGATGTTGAAGTAATTCCATCCAGCGCAAAACTAATCATTTTTTTCAAAGGATACTTACTTTCACCGGCAAAACGTTCTCCACGTTTATAGTAAACGATATCAGATTTATAGCCAACCAAAGGAACCATTCCTCTTAAGAAGAGATTTTGTTCAGGAAATTGAGCTAAACCGTCAAGGGCACGACGACTCATTAAACGAAAATCAGCATGATTAGGAACACTTTGGCTCCCCAAACCTTGCATTAATTTATAAAAAGCTCCAGCGGTTCTTCTTTTGAAAACTGTATCAGTGTCCCGATTATCCCGTACACCATAAACGATATCACAATTCTCATTTTCAAATTTTTCAAGCATTTCATCAATTGCATTAATATCATCTTGCAAATCTGCATCCATTGAAATAACGCAATCTGCTAAATTTCTCACGGTCATTAAACCAGCGAGCAAAGCATTTTGATGTCCGCGATTTCTTGAGAGATTAATCCCACTAAACATCGGATTTTCATTATGTTTTTCTTGAATTTTTTCCCAAGTTTTATCTTTTGAACCATCATTAACATAGACAACTCTACTTTTTGGACTAATAATATTATTTGAAATCAATTGTTCATATTTAGCCTTGAGACGTTCGGAAGTTTCATCAAGTACCAGTTCTTCATTGTAACATGGCACGACCATATAAAGGATCTTAGTCATATTCACTCCTTAATTTTTTTCTTTTTAAACTGCTTATCTATTAAACCTAAACTTGCTAAAGCAATCATAACAGGGGCAAATTGATAAAGGTAACGTGAATTTGTTTCCCATAGAATAAGGAAAAAACTCAATCCAACAAAGGCCAAAGCTGGAATAAACCAGGGATTTGACCAATTTCTCTTGCTGATTAAAATTCGCCAGATTTGACGCCACAGCAAAACAACTAGGCCAATCCAATAAAGGGTTTGAACAGCCTTTAGCATAAACCAACCCGTTATATTACCAGGTCCATCCAAAGAAAATGAGGTTCCTGATAAATAATCAAAGTAACGATTAATAAATTTATTTTCATGATGATAAGTATAAAACGAACTGTTCAAATCGCCATATAACCAAGTATAGGCCAACTTGCGTCCAATTTGTCGCACAACTCCAACAGGTCCCATCTTCTTAAGATTGTCTATGAATAGTTGTTTATCAGCCGCTTTTTTCGCTTCATAAGTTGGGAAAGATTCAGAATAAAGTCTCACTTTCTTATTGAATCCACCCGTTTTATTAGTTGGCGACCAAGACATAGCAATCCAGTGCATCATCGGAAGATTACGACGTTCATTAGCCTCTTGAGAAAAGGCTGGCTCGGTCGCAATAGTTGCTTTAACCATGAAATGTCCACCAACAAATAAAATAGCAAACATTGGAAGTAAAAGCAAAAGTTGTTTCCATTTTTTATTAAGTCCAAGGAAAATCAAAACAGCAATAAGCACAATTAACACTGTTGGCTTAAATTCATAACCTATAACTGCCAACACTGTTGCCAAAAAATACCATAGAACTTGTTGAGTTATTTTTTGTGATTTAATGGCATAAATAAAGAACAACAAACTAAAGGATACAAAAGGAAGTGTAATCGTATCACTGTAAAGTTGTGCACCATAAACGTAAAAAGGTAAGAACCCAAGGGCACAAACATTGTATAAGAGCGCATGCCTTTTCCCGCTCAATGCCTTAACACTTAAGGTTCCAGCTACAACTCCGAGACTTGTCAATAGTGCAGACACTGCTGTCACAACCCACATTTTTAGTTCAACACTTCCTGCAAATGGAGAGAAAACTTGATTAAATAAAATCCCTAAAAATTGATTGTTTGGATAACGAAGAAAATATCCTAAACGCGAAGCAGTTTCAGGTAACAGTCCAAAAGATTGACCATGGAGTTCTGTCGTAGAATTAAATATAACGAAATAGTCCCAAGCATGCTTACTATCAGGCACATGTATCATAAAAAGAAACGGCAAGATAAAAGTTAACAAAGCTACTACCCAAAAGCTTATTCGATAATATTTTGTTACTGACAAGTCTGTCAGTAACTCAATTTTACTGACAGACTTGTCAGTAGTTTCATTTTTATTCTTTGAGTCAAAAAGTTTTTTTGATAATTTATAAATTCCAACAAAATAAAAATAGGCTGCTATTAAAAGAATATTTCCTAACAAAAGTGCAATGATGTGATCTTCGTTCCACACTTGCGTCAAAGAAATAGCAATCCCGTTAATTAAAAGAAAGAGTCCTATCATTAAGGCAAGACAGAATCCTTTTTTATACTTAATAAATACTATATTATTCATATTACCATTTTACCATAGCTTGGCTTTTGTTTCTTACAATAACCTTAATTTTTAGATGATAATTTCTCATTTTTTACTTCACATTTATAAACTACACTATAGTTAACGCTTACGACTCTAATTGCAACAGAATTTTTTCTTAATTCATTACTAAAGCAACTATTATTCCTAAAATTGTTCCACCCATCACTTGAATTGGTGTATGCCCCAATAATTCTTTTAAATTTTTATCTACTTTGATTCCGGCATTTTCGACATTTTGTAACATTCGATTAATAATTCTGGCTTGATTTCCTGCCTGTCTTCTAATACCTTGGGCATCATATAAAACGACGAAGGCTAAAACAGTAGCAATAGCAAAAAGCGATGAATCAAATCCTTGTCTCAATCCAGTAGCCGTTGCCAAAGCAACAACCAATGAACTATGAGAACTGGGCATCCCACCTGTTGCAAAAATTAATTGCCAATTAATACGATGTGTCCGAATAAGTTCGATAATTATTTTAATTAACTGAGCCAGAGCCCAACTCACAATGGCTGTCATTAAAATTTGATTATGAAAAATCTGATTAAAAAAGTTCATAATAGTCTCCTTTTACTAATTAAAACCTACTAACTATCAGTAACTCTATTATAAATCATCTATCTTTTAATGATGTCTGATTTGCTGACAAATACAGAAAGTCTGTCAGTAAATATAGTTCTTTTTTAAATACAAAAAAGAACAAGTTTAAACTTGTTCTCTAAGCTTTTCTAATTGTTCATTGAATATCTCAGGAGCATCAACTTGGAATTCCATAAATTCACCAGTTGTTGGATGGTCAAAACCTAATGTTTCAGCATGCAAAAATTGCCCTTTATTAGGTGTCAATGTTTTATTTGGCCCATAGAGTGGATCACCAGCCACAGGATGACCAATGTAATTCATATGTACACGAATCTGATGTGTACGCCCAGTTTCCAAGCGTAATGCAATCAAAGTATAGCCATAAAATCGTTCTAAAACCTCAAAATGAGTCACGGCTGGTTTTCCGCCAGAAACTACAGCTTGTTTTTTGCGATCTTTAAGATTACGACCAATTGGCGCTTCAATGGTTCCTTTATCATTAGCAATTTCACCGTGGACAATCGCTAAATAACGACGTTTGCTAGTCTTATCTTTTAATTGTGCTGCCAAACTTTCGTGTGCTTTATCATTTTTGGCAATCATCAAAAGACCACTCGTATCCTTATCAATACGATGCACAATTCCTGGACGAATTACACCATTAATGCTTGAAAGATCTTTGATATGATACATGATTGCATTAACCAATGTTCCTGAAGCATGACCGGCTGCAGGATGAACTACCATTCCCTGAGGTTTATTTACTACTGCAACATCTGAATCTTCATAAATGATTTCTAGTGGCAAATCTTCAGCAACAATATCAAGAACTTCCGCTTCCGGAACTTCAAATTCAATCCTGTCCCCTACTTTTACTTTATACTTTGCTTTTTTGGCTTCACTGTTAACAAACACTTTATCATTTTTAATAAGTTCTGTCAGTAAACTTCGTGAATATTCTGTTTGATTGGCAAGCGCCTTGTCAAGACGTAAGCCTTTGTTTTCTTCGTTAATTTTTATGATAGGCAAGTGTGTTTTCCTTTTTATAAATGTTAAATAAAACTTTCTGTCAGTGATTTTTTAATCAATTTATTTTGTTTCTTTGTCTGTCAAAATTGCAATGAAAAGAAGAACAAAACCAACAGATAATAAGATATCAGCAATATTAAAAATTGGAAAATTAATAAATTCAGTTTGGAACATATCAACAACAAATCCTTGACGAATTCGGTCAATAAAATTTCCCAAAGCACCCGCAATAATTAAAGTTAATCCAATAAAATACCAGTTTTGTGCCATTTTTTTCCATAAAAACCAAAGGGCAACAACTAAGACGATCGGTGTTAAGACAAGGAAAAACCATTGTTGACCTGAAAATGAAGACCAAGCTGCTCCATCATTTTTGATATAAGTTAAACTAAGAACATTAGGCCAAATTTTTTCTGTATCTCCAAGCTGAATATTAGCAACAATCCAATTTTTAAAAATTTGGTCAGCAACAATTCCAACAACGATAATAACAAGTGACAGTAGTTTTTTCATGCTTTAATTATAGCATATTTCGCAATCTGATAGCTCGCTAGAACAGTTTTTATCCTATTTCAAAATAAAAAGCGCATTTAAATAAATGCACTTATAGATAAATTAGCCAATCTTTCTCATCAAATCAACCATTTCAATTGCTCCAACCGCTACTTCAAAACCTTTATTTCCAGCTTTTGTGCCTGCACGCTCAATGGCTTGTTCTATATTTTCAGTTGTTAGCACACCAAACATGACCGGAATATTAGAGTTTAAGGAAACATGAGCAATCCCCTTAGAAACTTCATTACAAACAAAATCATAATGAGAAGTTGAGCCTCTGATGACAGTCCCTAAACATATAATTGCTTCATATTTATAGGAAGTCGCCATTTTTTGGGCAATAAGGGGAATTTCAAAAGCCCCAGGAACCCATGCTATATCAATTTCTTCTTCCTGGACTCCATGTCTTTTGAGTGCATCTAATGCTCCTGACAAAAGTTTTGCATTGATAAATTCATTAAATCGAGCAACTACAATCCCATATTTTGCATTCTCTGTTCTTAAATTTCCTTCAATAATTGTCATATTTCTATCCTTACTTTCTATTTTACTTTAGTCAAACAAATGTCCCATTTTATTTTGTTTTACTTTTAAATAATCACGGTCAAAAGGGTTATCTTTGATTTGGAGAGCTACTCTTTCTTCAACTACTAGACCATATTTTTGAAAATCATTAATCTTTTGCGGATTATTAGTCATTAATTTCAATGATTTCACCCCAATTATTTTTAGAATTTGTGTTCCAATGGAATATTCTCGCTCATCTTCTTCAAATCCCAAAGCTAAATTAGCTTCAACTGTATCAAGTCCTTCATCTTGAAGTGAGTAGGCACAAAGTTTATTAATCAAACCAATTCCACGTCCTTCTTGTCGAAGATATAAAAGCACGCCACGCCCCTCATCATTTATTTTTTTTAATGCCTCTTCTAATTGTTCACCGCAGTCACATTTCAAAGAACCAAAAGCATCACCAGTTAAGCATTCTGAGTGAACGCGGCAAAGAATAGCTTGACCGTCACCAATATCTCCTTTAACTAAAGCAACATGGTGCTCACCATTTATTTTATTGACAAATCCTAAAATATCAAACATACCATATTTCGTTGGTAGCTTGGCTCTAGTCACCTGTTCTACTTGCAGTTCATTTTGCTTAAGATACTCTTGAATAGATTTAATCGTGATATATTTCAAGCCCCACTCTTGCGCTTTTTCCTTCAGTTTCTCCTTATGCATCATTGTTCCATCTTCGTCCATTATTTCAACGCAGACACCTACTTCTTTTAAACCAGCCAGACGCAACAAGTCAACCGTAGCCTCAGTATGACCATTTCGCTCTAAAAGGCCATTTTTCTTGGCAATAAGTGGAAATACATGACCTGGTCTACGAAAATCACTTGGTAAACTCTCGGCATCAACAAGTTTTTTTATGGTTAAGGCCCGTTCAAAAGCCGAAATTCCTGTGCTAGTTTCAATATGATCAACCGAAACTGTAAAAGCTGTTCCATGATTATCTGTATTTTTCTCTACCATTGCTTCTAATTGTAAATTCTTAGCATAAGTTTCACTGAGTGGTGCGCAGATCAAACCTTTGGCCTCACTTGCCATAAAATTAATTATTTCTGGGCTGATAAATTCGGCCGCACAGATAAGGTCGCCCTCATTTTCCCTATTTTCATCGTCACTAACAATAATCATTTCCCCTGCTTTAAGTGCAGCAAGTGCTTCTTCTACTTTATTATATTGGAACATTTTATCTCCTATAAAAATCCGTTGTTAAATAGTTTTTCTTTAGTTACTGAAGATTCTTTCATCGAAGAACTACTATCGCCCCATAATTTTTCTATATATTTCCCTAAAATATCATTTTCTAAATTAACAGTATCACCCACTTTTTTATCTGCCATTATCGTCTCTTTGAGCGTATGTGGAATAATGGAAACACTAAAAGATTTCGACTTAACCTGAGCAACTGTAAGACTAATCCCATCAATCGTAATTGAGCCTTTTTCGACGATGTATCTCATTAAATTTAAGCTCGTTTTGATTTCAAACCAGATGGCATTTTCTTCTTTTTTTACTTCTAAAATCTGGCCAACTCCATCAATATGCCCTGACACAATATGCCCGCCAAATCGGCCATTTAAAGGCATCGCTCGTTCTAAGTTAACTTTGGCACCCACATTTAAGGTCCTAAGATTTGAGCGATTTAGACTTTCAGGCATAATATCAGCCGTAAATTCTTTTTGATTAAATGCAGAAACGGTCAGGCATAAACCATTTGTTGAAATAGAATCTCCAAGTTTCATATCCTCTAAAATCAAGGAAGCACGGATACTAATTTTGAAGGATTTTTCTCTTTTTTGCAGGCAACTCACTTCCCCTATTTCTTCAATTATTCCTGTAAACATTAAAGAAGCTCACTTTCTAATAAAATATCTTCTCCTAGATAGGTTATTTGAGGCCTTTCTAGGAGATAGGCTTGATTGGGTTGCTCGATTCCATGCCCTTCAACTGGACTTGGTGCTTCTTTTCCACCAAATATTTTAGGGGCAATATAAGTTTGAACTTTTTGAACTATCCCTGCTTTTAATGCCGAAGCATTTAATGTTCCTCCACCTTCCAAGATGATACTGTCAATCCCTTTTTCTCCTAACTTTTTGGTCAATTCTTTCAAATTCAATCTTCCTTCTAGGTAAGAAACTAAGATAATTTCACAACCCGCTTTAAGAAAGGGAGCTTGTTTTTCGGGGTCAGACTCAGCTGTAGCAATAATCGTTGGAATTTCAGTAGCTGTAGAAATAATCTTGGAAGCTAAAGGGCTTCTTAAATGAGTATCACAAATGATTCTTATCGGGTTTTTTCCATTTTCCAACCTGACAGAGAGTTGTGGATCATCTAAAATAAGCGTTTCAACACCAATCATAATTGCCATAAAACGTGAACGGTCTTGATGTACTTTCTGTCTTGCAATTTCACCTGTAATCCATTTTGACTGACCTGCTGATGTCGCAATTTTTCCGTCTAAAGTCATTGCATACTTCATCATGACATAAGGAAGCCTTTGACTAACATAATAAAAGAAAATTTTATTTAATTCTTCACATTCTTTTTCTAAAACATTGATAGAAACTTCAATTCCAGCTTCTCTCATTGCTTTAATTCCTTTTCCTGAAACTAAGGGATTGGGGTCTAAATGCCCGATAACAACACGCTTAATTCTATTTTTTATTATCGCTTCAAAACAAGGGGGTTGTTTTCCCTGATGCGCACAAGGCTCTAAGGTCACATAAAGCGTGGCTCCTTCGGGAGATTCGTTACAACTCTTAAAAGCATTGATTTCCGCATGAGCTTCCCCATATTTTTCATGATAACCTTGACCAATAATTCTTCCTTCTTTGACAATAAGGGCTCCTACTTGAGGGTTAGGGTTGACATTACCACCTCCTTTTTTTGCAAGTACAATTGCTAAATCCATGTAGTATTCGTCTTTTTTCATCTATTCATCCTTTCTAATAAAAAATAAGACCCTAAAATAAAATTTCAGGGTCTTTTGATAAATTTTCTATTTTTTTTCGAGCAAAAAAGCAGCTCAAAAAACCAAAAATGGAGTGAATTATATCAATTCACTCCAGAGTTTTAGGCTAAATAGACATAATACTGACTAGAGTATTATGGTTTTATTATCTTCTTTCATCCAGACTATACTGTCGGCCTCGGAGTTTCACCGAATCATGCTGCAAGCAGCTCGCGGGCTATACCGCCGGTAGGGAATTACACCCTGCCCTGAAGATTTATTCAATTGTAGCTAAAGTATAGCATTTAAATTTAAAGATTGTCAAGAAATAAAAACGTATTCTTTAAGTTAACAAATTAAAATCAAACATTAAAAGTTCACAGACAGATAGTACAAGCGAACATCACCCTACTTTATTAAAGTCCAATATAGTTAAATATTATTTAATTTTATAATCAAAACTCTCAAGAATTTTTCCTGTCTTGTCCTTTAAAACAAATCTCATTTTAAAATTCATCTCTTTAACCCATTGATGTTCTGATTTTGTAAGTTTTATTCCTTCTGCACTCTCCATTCCCTCTATTATCCATTTTTTTATCATAGGCATATCATTTTTGACATAAGAAACATAATCATTTTCGACTATCAAAGTTACAACAATGGTATCTGTGCCACTTTCACTTGCTTTAATATCTATATAAAATGGATTTGAACCTTGAGAAGTTACAAGCTGCTTTTTCCCATTATTTATCGAGTGAGTTACCTCGTCTAGTAACTCTTGTTTTTCTACCTGATGATAAATTTTCGCTACTTTGGAAACACTAAAAAGGGTAACCACAAGAGATAAAAATATCATCCCCACAATCAAAGGAATTAACCATGGCAAAATTCTTTTCTTTTTCGGAGTAGTATCTGTTTTCTGTGTATTTTTGTTCATCATTTTCATCCTTTGTTCTCATAAATTAAATCTCTTATAATTCAGCCAGTTATAAAGCAT
Organism: Lactococcus sp. AK05; assembly: GCF_041026685.1. Lineage (NCBI taxonomy): Bacteria > Bacillati > Bacillota > Bacilli > Lactobacillales > Streptococcaceae > Lactococcus > Lactococcus sp. AK05. Next base: position 596,442 of record NZ_JBFTEI010000001.1, on the reverse strand, counting down.
TTGAAGATTTATCAACGGAATTTTTCTTTTTTGAATAATTGAACCATATAATTTTTGTTGAAGTTTGGATATTGTTGCTAAATTATTTTTATATTCCACGGCCTTAACTCCTTTTTCAGCGTTGTTTTCAATAATGGATATTTTTTCAAATCTCCCTTGATTACTATAATAAACCTTATATTCTTTTATTAATTTATTTTTTGTGATATTGAAATTTAAAACGTATCCAATTTTCTTTCTAGTATACATATTTATACCTGAGATAAATTTATCCTGATTCAAAGGAGATATCCCCTCTAAATCCTCAAAAGTTTTTCCTATCAGAATACTATTGTTCACAAAATCATATTCAATCACACCTGTCCTATCACTTACAGTGTTCACTACATCTCTCCAATTATCATAACGACTTTTTTCATTAAGATTAGGAATATAAATACTATTCAGATTATCTATTACGGCACACATAACAGGGGCTGTCCCTGATTTATGAGGAATATTCTGCGCATAATAAATTGAATAGACCCTAAAATTATGGTGGCCGTATCCAATAATGATTAATACAGAAACAATAAATATTAGGATAGGCAAAAATACTTTTCTAAACTTACCTCTTCTTTTTTTCACCATACTCATGAATTAAACCTCTTATAATTTAACCGATTATAGAGCCACTGAAGATTGATTATTGGCTTTTTTCTCTTTTGAACGATATCACCATAAAGTTTATTTTTCCAATAGGATAAAATCTCTTTATCCTTATTTGTAGGAATCGTTCGACTCTTATCTCCTATATCAATTGATAACAATCTACCCGAACGATTAAATTCATAGGCCCTGTAAATATTATCGTTTTTATCAGAAATGACTAAATTATATGTATTTTCAAAAAAATACCAACTGAAACTCACAAAATCTTGATTTGCCCTGTGATATTCTATATCAAATTGAGAAAAATTGTATGTGAAATACCTATTATATGACTGAACCCAATGTTGATTATCTTTGAATCTGTCTATTTCTGTGCTCCAATCCGCATGTGGAAGATAGACGCTTGATAAATTAAAGATAACTGCACACATAACAGGGTCTGTTCCTGACTTATGAGGAATATTTTGTGCATAATATATTGAATAAACCCTTAAATTTCGGTATCCATATCCACTAATTAATAATACAAAAACAATAAAAATGATGATAGACAAAAATACTTTTAAAAACCTCCCTTTTCTTTTTTTCACCATAGATTTTTAAACCAATTACCAACTGATTTAGCAACTTTTTTTACTGTATTCATGAATTAAACCTCTTATAATTCAACCAGTTATAAAGAAATTGAAGCTTTATCGACGGAACTTTCCTTTTTTTAACGATAATTGAATAAGCATCCCTTTTCCAATTTTCTATATTTTTTAAACTCAAATCTGTTGTTTTTTGCCTTAAAGTATAAAATCCTTTGTTATCTAAGTTTGATATGTACATCAATCTCCCAGAAAAGTCAAAAGATAGACATTGACTTTCAGAGTGTTCAAAGTTATAAAAACTTGTTCCAGCCTTTCCAGTAGAGTAAATTATTTGGTACTTTACCTTAGGTCCAATAGGATTATACTGAGGGAAGCCGACAGAAAGTTGAGCAGTTTTGGATAACTCAACATTTATTACAGTTTGTATAAAATCATATGTAATATCGCCCTTTTTATTACTTACAAAATTTAATACATCTCTCCACCTCTCCACATGGCATTTTTCATTTAGTTCCGGAATATAAATATTATCCAAGTTATCTATGACCGCACACATAACAGGGTCAGTACCAGTTCTATGTGGAACATGTTGAGCATAATAAATAGAGTAAGCGTGGAGATTCTTCTCTATTGAAAGAAAGGTCCATAATAATAAAATAAGTAAAACAAGTGGGAAAACCAAAAATAATACAATCTTTTTACGTCTTACCATAGACTCTTAAACCAATTACCGACTGATTTAGCAACTTTTTTTACTGTATTGACAACTTTTGAAGCAACAGATTTGACCGTATTTACCACCGAATGAACGACATTTGAAACAAGCTTTACAGCAGAATTAACAAAATTACTAACCGTTTTGGTGACCGTCTTGACGACTGGCGTAACATAATTATTATAGACATTACCTACAAAGCTAGAAACTCCATTATAGACGGATTTTAGACCGTTCCAAACTGTATTTCCAACATTTCGGATATTTTGTCCCACCCAATTTGCTGTTTGTCTAGCAAGCTCTGCGGCTCTTTGTACTGCTTCTTTAGCGACTCGAATAGCAGTATTGAGTGACTGTTGAGCCATTTTCACACTTTGATTAAAAAAAGATCTGGCATTCTGCCCAGCAGCTTTTGCTGTATTTACAAAGCTAGTGAAAACTTTTGAAACTGACTTCACGCCTTGGTTAAATACTTTAGAAGCTTGAGTTTTTAGGGAAGACAAGCTATTGGTAATGCTTTTGATAGGTTTTGTTGCTGAAGCATTTTTTACTGTGACCGTATCCGCCTTAGCAGAATTTCCAGTAAAAAAGGTTTTTACTTTATTTAATAGATTGCCTGTAACTTTTTTAGTTTGAACCAATATTTTTTTAGCCCCTGATAGAATTGTATCCCCTAAATCTTTAACATTTCCTATAAACCATTTACCCAAAAGAGAAAAGTAAGATTTCAATTGTCTACGACTTCTATACATTCCTAACAATGCTAACGCTGCTCCAGCGGGAGTCAATAAGGTAGCCAAGGAAGCCATACTATTTATTCCCTTCACTTTTTCATGCTCTATTCTTCTTGTTTTTTCAAGCTGTTTTGGTGACTGAGTGTACATATCAATAATTTGTTTAGTTCGTAATTTATTAGAAAAAGCGGGACTTGATTTAAATATTTCTGCATCTAAATCAGCCAAGGAATCAGGCTTATTAAGACCACCACTTAACACATCTCCTGTATAGCCATCTTGTTGTAAGATAATGTACTGCAACATATTTTTTGGCACAAATACCGGTATTCTCCCAAAAATCATCACTCCTCCAATCCTCTGAATTAGCGATTGAGCATTCCCACTATTCTCTGAAGCCGCCAAATCAGTAGCTAAGTGCGGAAAGTCAACATATTTATTATTTGAACCATGATTAGTATTTAAAGCATTTTTCAAGTCATCAGAGGCAAAAGGAACTTTCCCAAATTCATTGTAAAAAGGTTGAAAATTATCCCAATATTTTTGATTAGGAAACCAAATATGATACGACTGATATGCTAAAGCATTATCAACTGCATGATTCACATCTTGATGATTTCTTCTTGCTTCGATTGCCGCTTCATTCATGTAATCAATAACTGCGATAGATTCATTTCTGTTAAATCCTAAATTTTTTTCAAAATTTGAGAGCTGAGTTTCACTAAGACCTGTATCATTTGTATTATCTTTTTGGGACGTATCATAAGAGATAGTTTTAAAGTTCGGTGTAATAATATCCACCTGTGCTGGTTTCCATGTCAGAGGAATAACGATTGGCCCTGCTGTTTGCGAGTTTTGTGGCATGTAAGTTACCGTAGAGTTCGCATAACCTTCATTTTGATAGTTGAATGTGATATTAGGTCGGTAGTTTATGCCAGCATAAGAAACATCATTATTATTTTTGGGATTATAAACGTATGGCTTGGGTTGATAAATAAGATTGATAACAGGATAGTTCGGCATATTATCATTTTCCATCATACTAACAAAACTATAGTTAGGATAAGTGGGGATAGGGAGATTATAGTCTTGATTAGTGAAACCAAGATAATAATCTGTTGGTGCAATAGTGTGTCCGAACTCGTCCAGATAATTAACAGTGATATCTTGCCGAATTTGAGTATTCATGTGGGCTTGCAGCGCTGAACCAAAAAGGTCATAGCGCACCCCCTGTGCAAAGAAATAAGAATCTTCTGCTCGCTCTGGTGCAGGGGCATAGTAGTTATAGTAAAACTCTGAAACAAATCCAGCACCCAAATAACCACCATAAGGAAGACTAGCCACACCATCTAACCCTGGATAATTCGGCGAAGCGTCGTAGATAGTATCTCCATCTTGTTTGAGATTGGTCGTTTGAGGTAAAATGGTCACGATATTCGCTAGGTCTGTTTGGACGCCTTGTGCAATGTCAATATCTGTCGTGATAAATGAAGCAATAACTGGAACTTCTGTCGTCGTATCGTGTTTGACAATCTGGTAAATCAAACTGAGCGCATTTGCTCCATTGTATAGACAAACAATAGAATTTCCACCTGACTCCGCGATATTTTGTTCGCCAGTAAAAGCAAGTCCTTGCGGAATTCCGTCTGCTCCTTCATTGGCTTGCCAATTGTCTTTATCACTTGATGCTACTGTATAAATCATATCAAGGTCAAGACCAGAGAGCGTTTTTCCGACATAGGTAATACGCCCACTATCTCCGTCATTCATGGTATAGGTGGTAGCGGGAATGATTGGACCATCTTGTACTCCAAAATTTTCTTGATTGAGTTGTCCAGTAGCTGTGCCTTTTATGGCAATGACTTGGGTTCGTTCTGACCAATGTAGCCCACTAGGATCAAGAAGATTATCATCGGTAATGTCTTTTCCCTGAAGCGTGATATTAACACCATCAAAAACAGCAGAACCTGTGGCATTGTTATCTACTGCTCCTGTAACTTGAATGTTTGTAATTTCTGGACTTTTTGATTGTGAGGGATTTGTTGGTTTTCCCTGACTTTCTGATGATAAGCTCGTCGTTGGATCACTAGTTTGAGCTTGTGTCGCTGTGGTTTGAGTCGTGACATCTGCTGTTGTAGTAGTTTCATTTGCAATCGTTGACGCAGGTTCATTTATCGAACTTTCACTACTTGCTTTTGTTAATGATATAGCGATTGAGCTTTGGTTCGATTGAGTAGGCGAATTTGTGTCAACGGTTGGACTTTTAGTAGTTAAAATATTTGTGGAACTTGAAGCTTGACCTGTATTTTCCGTATTTGATACTACTGCTGGTTCTTCAGTTGTCGAGTCAGAAGCGGCAAGAGAAGAATTCACAGTTGGACTTACAGGACTGCTTTGAGTCGTCACATCACTACTTTGTGTCATTGTTTCTGTATTAGAAGGGACTTCGTCTGCTTGAGCAGTCAATCCTATACTTCCAATAACAAAAATTAAAAGTATTCCGCTACTAAAAAGCCAGATTTTACCTGACTTCCACGTACGGAAATGATGTTTTTGTTTTTCCAATGCTAAAATCTCCCATTTTTAATTATGTTACTATTCTGACTATTCAAACAGTATATCATAAGAAAAACAAATTGTAAAATTAGGAAATGTTTTTGTAATTTAACGAAATCATGCGCAGATTATAGAAGTTATTAATCAAATTTTTTTATTTATTTGCTCAAAAATTACAATTTTGCTAAAATGGCTCTATTAGAACATAGGATATCTTATCATGCAAGAAATAAAAATAAACCCTCAACTCACTTGGCTTTCTTTTAATGTCGAAGACCTTAGAAATACTTCTGAACTTGCTACTTATGGTATTGACTTAGAAACGCTTCAATATGCCGAAGATAAAAATGAACGCCCTCACACGGAGTTCATTCCTGATAGTCAAGACTTTGTACTGATTTTCAATAGTCTGGATTTACTCAATTCAGAAGTTCATTATAAGACGGTTCCCATTACTTTTGTAGCACAAAAAAATCGATTAATTACTCTTTATCATCCAGAAAATGAATATTTAATTAATCAAATTAAAAAATATTGTTTTCAAAATGAACCAGAAACGGTTTATCATCTTCTTTTCATCAGTTTATTTTTGATTTCAGAGGCTTTCTTTCCTTACTTAGAAAAAATCGATAAATCAAAAGAAGAAATTAATCAAAAGTTGCGTGAAAAAACAACAAAGAAAAATTTGTTGGCCCTTTCTGATATTGAAACGGGAATGCTGTATATTGTATCTAGTGCCAACCAAAATACTTTACTACTTGAACAACTTAAAACTAAAAGTATTTACAGACAGTTCAATGAAACTGAAAAAGAGCAGCTTGAAGATGCAATTATCGAAGCACAGCAGCTTGCCAGTATGACACAACTTAATGCTCAAATTCTTGAACAATTAGCAGGAACTTATAATAATGTCCTTAATAATAATTTGAATGATAATATGACAACTTTGACAATTGTTTCTGTACTTTTGGCAGGATTAGCAGTCATCACTGGTTTTTTTGGAATGAATGTACCACTTCCACTTACTAACCAAAAAGATGCTTGGGTTTGGATTATTGGTGCTTGTATTATTCTTTGGCTACTTTACGCGGCACTCTTTCGTTATATTATTGGTCGAAGACAATAAAAAAATCAGCCAAAGCTGATTTTTTTTATTTTATTTTTACGCTTGCAATTTTTTCAAGATCATCAGCAATTGGATGTCCATTGCTTGTTCGATCTGATAATGATAAATCGCACAAATTGATATCGTATTTCTTACCAGTCTCACTGATAACTTCTAATACTTGTTCATCAGTTTCTTTTGTCGCTGGTGCTTTAGCTTGACTGAACAAATCTAATTCTTCGGTCAATGCTGATAAATCAGCAGTTGAATTGATTAAGCCGGCTGCAAAGACGGTATGATTATTTGTCTTCAAGGTTCGTAGTACTTGAAGACCACGGTTAGCACGTGAGGTGGCCGGAATATCATCCGTCTTAACACGTTTGATAAATGCCCGTTGAGTCAAAAGGTACCAACTATTTGAGTTAACAAAGAAGGCGGACTTAATTTTATCGCCATTTTTGAGATTCATGGCCTTGACTCCTGCAGCTCTAGCACCCAAAACTGGAACGTCATCAAGATTAAAGCGAAGGGCATAACCATTTTCAGAAATAAGCATGAGGTCTGCAAATTGAACTGGGGTGATTAGAACAATTTCATCATCTTCTCCTTTAAGTTTAGCATATGGAGTAGATTTTGAACGATAGGTCCGCCAAGGGGAGAAACTTTCACGTTCAATTTGTTTTATTTGTCCATTTCTTGTGACAACAACTAGATTTTCACCAGCAAATTCATCCACAATCTGAACAAAAATTACTTTCTCATCAGCTGAGAAATTAGAGAGACTTTGAGATAGATGCTCACCAATATCTTTCCAACGGATATCAGAAAGTTCATGGATTGGGCGATAAATGACATTGCCAAGATTTGTGAAAAGTAAGAGATGTTGAGTTGTTTTAGCATTGGCATAATAAAGGAGCTCGTCATCATCACGTTTACCAATTTCTTCAAGTGCTGAGGAAGCAAATGAACGTGGTGAAGTACGTTTGATGTAACCTGAACGAGTTACTGAAACTACAGTATCCTCTGCCACAATCAATTCGCTCGCTTCAATTTCAATGGTTTGAACTTCATCTTGTAATTCGCTACGGCGTGGTTTGGCAAATTTTTTCTTAACTTCACGAAGTTCGCGTTTCATTAAATTAAACAAGGTACGTTCATCATTAATAATCGCTTTAAGTTCGAGAATTTTTTGCTCTAATTCAGCTTGTTCATTTTGTAGAGTGACAATATCGGTGTTGGTCAAACGATAAAGTTGTAAAGTAACAATGGCTTCGGCTTGCTCTTCGGTAAATCCAAATGAAACTTTGATATTTTCTTTGGCATCTGCTTTATTTTCTGAAGCACGAATCGTTGCGACCACTTCATCTAAAATAGAAACCATGCGAATCAAACCTTCAACAATATGAAGTCTTTTTTCTGCTTTATTTAAATCAAACTGCGAACGTTTAACGATAACATCTTCACGGTGTTTGACATAAGAACGGAGCATTTGTAAGACACCGGTTTGAACAGGAGTCATATTATCAATTGCGACCATGTTGAAGTTATAATTCACTTGTAAATCAGTATTTTTAAACAAGTAATTCAAAACAAGCTGGCTATCAGCTTCTTTCTTTAATTCAATTGCAATCCGAAGCCCTTCACGGTCTGACTCATCTCTGACTTCTGCAATTCCGGGCACTTTAGCATTGACACGAACATCATCAATTTTCTTGACTAAGTTTGCTTTGTTGAGCTCAAAAGGAATTTCAGTAACAATAAGTTGCTCACGACCGCCTTTCATTGGTTCAATATCGACTTTTGAACGAACAACGATGCGCCCTTTTCCTTTTTCGTAAGCTTTTCTGATTTCGCCTTTTCCTTGAATAATCCCACCAGTAGGAAAATCTGGTCCTGGTAAGAATTCCATGATTTTTTCTACATCAGCTTTAGGATGGTCAATCATATGAATGGTTGCATCAATGACTTCCCCCAAATTGTGAGGTGGAATATCTGTCGCATAACCGGCTGAAATTCCGGTTGAGCCATTGACTAAAAGATTTGGGAAAGCTGCTGGTAAAACCGTTGGTTCTTTCTCAGTATCATCAAAGTTCCAAGCTTGACTTACTGTATCTTTCTCAATATCTGCTAAAAGATAGCCTGAAATTTCTGAAAGACGGGCTTCAGTATAACGCATAGCGGCTGGTGGGTCACCGTCCATTGAACCATTATTACCATGCATTTCGATTAAAGGTTCGCCCATTTTCCAGTCTTGACTCATCCGAATCATCGCTTCATAGATTGAGCTATCTCCATGTGGGTGGAAATTACCCATGACATTTCCGACTGATTTCGCTGATTTACGATAAGACTTATCAAATGTGTTTCCGTCTTTATTCATTGAATAAAGAATACGGCGCTGTACCGGTTTTAAACCATCACGGATATCGGGAAGGGCCCGCTCCTGAATGATATATTTTGAATATCGACCAAATCGGTCACCCATTATATCTTCTAATGGTAAGGTTTGAATGTTTGACATATTTTAACTTTCTTTTTAGAAAATTTGTTTACTTTTTTAATTAATTATTTGCTAATTTATAAATAAATCTTTGATTTTTTACTGACAGTTCTCTGCTTTTGGCATTCTACAATATAAAATCACTTTTTCTATTCTACCACAAAATCAAAACGAAAAAAACTTACAAATTATTTATTGGTCAAAATTGATAAGATTGTTTATCTCTTTAAAATCTACTGACAGCTTAATTTGAAGTGAAAAAATTACTGACAAAGCTGTCAGTAAATTATTTCATCTTAGAATTTCAAAATCATATTGACATGTTTAATATCATCTTCGTAAAAGGGTTCAGAATTTTCAACAAAACCAAATGAAGCATAAAAATCACGCAAATAATATTGTGCTTCAATTGTTACTGCTTCTTCCCCATCTTCTTTAAGGACTTCTAAGGCTTTTTCAATGAGTCCTCTACCCAAATTTTGTCCACGAAATTCAGGATTGACAAGGACACGCCCAATTGAAGCCTCTGCAAATGAAATCCCTTTGGGAAGTAGGCGACAAAGGGCCATGAGTTGACCATTTTCATTTTCTAACCAGAGGTGTTTGGCTACTTGGTCTTTGCCATCAAGCTCTTGATAAGGGCAGTTTTGCTCCACAACAAAGACAGCAGTACGCAGGCTTAAAAGTTGATACATTTCATCTAATGTAAGTTGATTAAAACTTTTTTCTTTCCAAATTGCTGTCATTTTTCTTCCTCCATAATCGTCACGAAATTGGCTTTTTGCATTTCTTTTAGAAAATCAGAATGAATTTTCACTTTCTCTGAATTATGTAAACGAATATTTAAACTCGAACCTACGGAGTACTCTCGTTCAATCGAAATTCCAAGAACTTCAAAACGTTCCCATTTTCGCTCAAGATTTTGCTGATAATAGACTAAAGCTTTGGTGATTGGTAAATTTAACTTTCTGCGAAGGCTGTCAGTAATTTCATCAGAGCTGTCACCAAATAAATCTAACTGACCGAGTTCGTCAGTAACTTCTGATTCTACTGACAGCTCAACTTCTTCAATTTTCTGTAAATATTGATAAAGTTTTGCCGTGATTAAGCAGTCGTTGAGCGCGTCATGCGAACGTAAATCATTCATTTCTAGTAGGTCTTTAAAATTTTCTAGAGCATAAGAAGACATAGTTAATAACTTTTTACTTTCTGCCAAAGTATCATAGACACGAAAAGCCTCAACATCAGTAATGGCACAATCAATAATGGCCTGATAAAGAAAAGAAATATCAAAAGGAGCATTATGAGCCACTAATAAATGGCCTTTGATGAAGTCTAAAAATTCAGGTAAAATTTCTTCAATCGTTGGTTGATTTAACAAATCAGCTGGTTTTATGCCAGTCAATTGTGTGATTTCAGTTGAGACATAAGAGCGTTGATTTTTTACTAACTGATTAAATCTAGCTTGCTCTTGATTATTCTCATCATATTTTACCGCTCCAATTTGAATAATTTCATTTTTTTGTGCAGAAAATCCTGTAGTTTCAAAGTCAAATACGACATATTTCTCAGACATTTTTATTCAGTTCCTCGATAATTTCTTTTGTTTTAATTAATTTCCCAAATTTTGGTATTTCGTCAGTTTTTGTTTTCTGGAAGTTTTTTAACTTTCTGTCAGCACAGGCGTCTTCAATTATCATCGCTTCAAATCCCAAATCCGCCCCATCTCTGGCTGTTTTTAATACTCCATTACTCATAGACACACCAGAAACATAAATTTTACTGACAGAATTATTTTTCAACTCGTCAGCTAAGCCATAATCAGATTGTTTAAATGCTGACGGCCCATATTTTACTAATTGATGTAATCTTGGATTTTTATCCAATTCATCTTGAAAAATCATCCGAGAAAAAGCTTTTTTAGCTGATTGCCAAAGTATTTTTGGTTCAACAGTCACAATATAAACTGGCTGATTTTTTTGGTCAAATGCAGAAATTAAAGCTCGATTATTTTCAATAATTTTATCCCAGCCATAAGGGACAGCATCTTTCGCTAATTTTTTAATGAATGCTTGCAAATCAATAATAATTAAAGCTGATTTTTGCATTTTTTCTCTTTTCATTTTTTATCTTCTTTTAGAATTTCTTCCATTATATCATAGCTGACAAAATGAAACAAAGTTTCTCTTGCTAGCTTTGCTGGCCTACGAATAGGCTTGTTGTTACACCTAAAGTGAGCAATAGTGATATTTAAATCATAAATTAAAGTAAAAAACCTCGAAAAATCGAGGTTAATTATTGAAGAAAGTAACTTAGAATACTGTTTCTTCTTCCATTGTAAATTTCACATTATTTTCAATCCATTTACGACGAGGTTCAACTTTATCCCCCATCAGTACTGAAACACGTTTCTCTGCTTGAGCCGCATCATCAATGGTCACTTGAATCAATGTCCGAGTTTCTGGGTCCATTGTTGTTTCCCAAAGTTGGTCAGCATTCATTTCTCCAAGTCCTTTATAACGTTGCAAATTAGCATTTTTACCAAATTGCTTGCGAAGTTCTGCTAACTCACCATCTGTCCAAGCATACTCAATTTTTTCTTTTTTGCCTTTTCCTTCACTCATTTTATAGAGTGGTGGAAGGGCAATATAGACATGACCCGCTTCAACCAACGGTTTCATATAGCGATAGAAAAAAGTCAATAAGAGCGTTTGAATGTGAGCTCCATCAGTATCGGCATCGGTCATAATAATGATTTTGTCATAATTACGGTCAGCCAAGGTAAAATCTGCCCCAACGCCAGCACCAATGGTATAAATCATTGTATTGATTTCCTCATTTTTGAGAATATCTTGCATCTTAGCTTTTTCGGTGTTAATGACTTTACCACGCAAAGGCAAAATGGCTTGGAATTTACGATCTCGACCTTGTTTAGCGGACCCTCCGGCAGAATCTCCTTCGACCAAATAAAGTTCATTTTTATTTGGATTTTTTGTTTGAGCAGGGGTTAATTTACCAGACAAAAGTCCTTTGTCTTTTTTAGATTTCTTTCCATTTCGTGAATCTTCACGCGCTTTACGAGCCGCTTCACGAGCCTCACGGGCTTTGATTGCTTTACGAATCAAATTTTGCGCTAATTCGCCATTTTCCATCAAATAGAAACTTAGTTTATCAGAAACCAAAGAATCAACAACTGGACGAGCTAAAGGAGAACCCAATTTATCTTTGGTTTGTCCTTCAAATTGAAGATGTTCCTCAGGAATTAAAACTGACAAGACGGCTGTCAAACCTTCACGATAATCCGAACCTTCGAGATTTTTATCTTTCTCTTTGAGTAAATTGACTTTACGAGCATATTCATTCATTGCTTTCGTAATTGCCGTCTTCAAACCTGCTTCGTGCGTTCCGCCATCTTTTGTTCGGACATTATTGACGAATGAAAGAATGTTTTCTGAATAGCCATCATTATATTGAAGGGCAACTTCAACTTCAAAACCATCTTGTTTTCCTTCAAAATAAAGAACTGGAGTTAAACTGTCTTTATCTTCATTAAGATAAGAAACGAAATCTTGAACCCCATTTTCATAATGAAATTCTTCTTTTTCATCTGTTCGTTTATCTTCAAGACTAATCGTCACTTCTTTTAAAAGAAAAGCAGACTCATTTAGTCGTTCTGAAATGATATTATATTTAAATTCAGTTGTCGAAAAAATACTAGAATCTGGCATGAAGGTAACTTTAGTCCCTGTTTTAGACTTTGGTGCTTTCCCAATTTTTTCTAAAGTTGTCGCTGGATGTCCACCATTTTCAAAACGTTGACGATAAACAGTTCCGTCACGAGTAATTTCAACTTCTAACCAAGACGAAAGGGCATTTACGACTGAAGAACCAACACCATGGAGTCCACCAGAAGTTTTATAACCCCCTTGACCAAATTTACCACCTGCGTGCAAAATAGTAAAAATTACTTCAACAGTTGGAATACCCATGGCGTGTTTCCCAACTGGCATTCCCCGTCCTTCATCTTCTACTGATAAAGAACCATCAGCATTAATGGTCACCGAAATTCTGTTACCAAAGCCAGATAAAGCTTCATCAACCGCATTATCTACAATTTCCCAAACCAAATGGTGCAAACCAGTTCCGTCAGTTGATCCAATATACATTCCTGGACGTTTTCTAACGGCATCCAATCCTTCAAGAACCTGAATCGCACTGTCATCATAGTTATTAATATCTATTACCATTTATTTCCCTCTCATCGAAAGCTTATATCTTCTATCTAAATCACTATTTTTTTATCCACAATGAGCTAATAAAAAATATTCATCTTGATTATTGTACCTTGTTCAGAAAGCTTTGTCAAAGGACTGCTGACAATTTTTTCATCTAATAGTAAGAATTTTTCCAAAAGTAAGTGAAGATGTTTCAATATTGTCAGTAATCTTTATTAAAAATATGATATAATTGTACAGTTAAAAGAGATTATCGATTTTAAACGAAATAAACTTCGGAGAACTTATGCTTACTATTATTCTTCTCATTGCCAGCTATCTTTTAGGGGCAATTCCATTCGGCTTATGGATTGGCAAGATTTTTTTCAAAAAAAATCTCCATGACTATGGCTCAGGAAATACTGGAACAACCAATACTTTTAGAATTCTAGGTGTAAAGGCAGGAATTTCAGTTTTTGCTTTTGACTTACTAAAGGGGACACTTGCTACTCTTTTACCCCTTTTCTTCCATATCAATGGTGTTTCACCTCTAATTTTCGGTCTTCTTGCTGTCATTGGACATACTTTTTCAATATTCGACCGCTTTAAAGGTGGAAAAGCTGTAGCAACTTCTGCTGGTGTGATTCTTGGATTTAGTCCTTTCTTTCTTATTTATCTCCTCGTTATTTTTATTCTTGTCCTCTGGCTTTTTAGTATGATTAGCCTCTCTAGCGTTGTGGCTGCTCTGTTCGCTTTGTTGGGAATTCTTATTTTCCCTAGCATCGGATTTATTCTTACTTCCTACGACCTTTTATTCTCAATTATTATTTTTGTTTTAGCAATTATTATTATTTTAAGACATAGAACAAATCTCAAAAGAATCAAAAATCATTGCGAATCCCTTGTCCCATTTGGTTTAAACTTATCAAAACAAAAAGAAAAATAGCACAATATGTTGTGTTATTTTTATAATTTTACATAATTCAACACAATATCTAGTATCTTTAATTTGACTAGATATTTTTTTTACGATAAAATAAGACTATAAAAAGTTGAGAAAAAGTCAAAGACTTTTTACTCTCACTAATAAAATACGTTTGTCCTCAAAGGAGATTTAAAATGGTTACAGTCTATTCTAAAAACAATTGTATGCAATGCAAAATGGTCAAAAAATGGCTCTCAGAACATGAAATTGCCTTCGATGAAATCAATATCGATGAACAACCTGAATTTGTTGAAAAAGTGATTGAAATGGGATTTCGTGCTGCACCTGTCATTACTAAAGATGACTTTGCCTTCTCTGGTTTCCGTCCTAGCGAATTAGCAAAGTTGGCTTAATATGAAACTTGCTTATTTCAGTGTGACTGGGCAAACACGTCGCTTTGTTTCCAAAACAAACTTACCAAATGTAGAAATTAGTCCTGACGATGATATAGAAATGAATGAACCTTTTCTTTTGATAACGCCAAGTTATGCCGAAGAATCTCCAACTGTTTCTAAATCAATAGACGTTATGGACCCTGTTTTTGACTTTATGGCTTATAATGATAATTATAAACATTGTCTAGGAATTATTGGTACAGGAAATCGTAATTTTGCAGGTATTTATATTTTTACTGCTAAAGAAATTTCTGCAAAATACCAAATTCCGCTTTTATATGATTTTGAGTTTAATGGTACACCAGCCGATGTTGCTGCTGTCGAAAAACTCGCTACACAGCTTGACAAAGGAGCGAAAGTCACCTTCAAAAATCCGCTGTGATTTTATGGCTTCACCCTAATGAGTGAAGCCTCTTTATTTTTAACTTTTTATTTCTATTAATTAGTTTGAACTTATTATAATATTCGGGTTCACCCCTCTGTTTTTTATGGTTGAACGCTTTAAGAAAGGTCACTTATGTCTCTAAAACAACTTAAAGATGTAACTTATTTCAAGCTCAATAACGAGATTAATATTCCCGTTAATGGTAGCATTCCTCTTGCTAAAGATAAAGAAGCAATTACTGCTTTTTTTAAAGAAAATGTCGAACCTAATCGTTATGAAGCCGATACATATATCGATAAACTCAATTGGCTCGTTAAAGAAGAATATCTAGAAGCTGAGTTTCTTGAAAAATATAAACCAGAATTCATTACCAATCTTCGTAAAGAATTGAGTAAATTTGAATTTCATTTTGATTCATTTATGGCTGCTTACAAATTTTATAATCAATATGCCATGAAAAACAATGACGGTTCTCTCTATCTTGAAGATTTTGAAGACCGTGTGTTAATGAATGCTTTATACATGGCTGACGGCGATGAAAAATTAGCTAATAATCTTGCTTTTGCAATGATTAATCGGCGTTATCAACCTGCGACTCCAACTTTTCTAAATGCTGGACGTAAGCGTCGTGGTGAATTTGTTTCTTGTTTCCTTCTACAATTAACTGATGATATGAATTCAATTGGACGAACAATTAACTCTGCCTTGCAACTTTCTAAAAATGGTGGTGGTGTTGGTCTAAACTTGACTAATTTACGTGCTGCTGGTGCACCTATCAAAGGTTATGATGGAGTGGCAGCTGGTGTCGTTCCTGTCATGAAACTTTTTGAAGACGCCTTTTCTTATGCCAATCAATTGGGGCAACGTCAAGGTGCTGGTGTTGTTTATTTATCACTATTCCATCCAGATATTATGGAATTCTTGTCCACTAAAAAAGAAAATGCGGATGAAAAAATTCGTGTTAAAACACTCTCTCTTGGGGTTACTGTTCCTGATAAATTCTATGAATTGGTTAAAAAGGGAGAAACAATGTATCTCTTTGAGCCATATTTTGTTGAAAAATATTATGGTAAACCTTTTGCCGAAGTCGATATTACAGCTGAATATGACAAAATGGTAGCCAATCCAGAAATTCGTAAAACACCGATTAATGCCCGTGAACTTGAACAAGAACTTTCAAAACTTCAACAAGAATCTGGTTATCCTTACATCGTAAATGTTGACACAGTCAATCAAGCTAATCCTGTTGATGGTGTCATTTCAATGTCTAACCTTTGTTCTGAAATTTTGCAAGTCCAAACGCCTTCTGTTTTGAACGATGACCAAACTTATAAGGTTGTTGGAACTGACGTCGCTTGTAACTTGGGTTCAACTAATGTTTTGAATATGATGACTTCTAGCAATGAATTTGGAACTTCTATTGAAGCAATGGTTCGCGCTTTAACTTTCATCTCCGAAACTTCAAACCTCGATACTGTTCCAACTGTTCGTAAAGGTAATGATGAAATGCATGCGATTGGGCTTGGAGCAATGGGCTTACATTCTTTCTTAGCACAAAATCAAATTCATTATGACAGCAAAGAAGCCGTTGAGTTTACTAGTGTTTATTTCATGTTGTTGAACTATTATACTTTAGTGGCTTCAAATAAATTAGCTGTTGAAAAAGGGTCTAGCTTCAAGAATTTTGAAAAATCTGCCTATGCTGATGGTTCTTATTTTGATAAATATTTAACACATGATTATTTTGCAGCTGTTTCTCCTAAAGTTCAAGAACTTTTTAAAGGAATTGCTGTTCCAACAATTGAGGATTGGACTGCTTTACGTGACACAGTAAAAACTTCTGGACTCTATAATTCATATCGTATGGCTGTGGCTCCAAATGGTTCTATTTCTTATATTAATGACTGTTCTTCTTCTATTCACCCAATTGTCAATCGGATCGAAGAACGTCAAGAAAAGAAAGTTGGGAAAATTTATTATCCAGCTGCTGGACTTGCCACTGAAACAATTCCTTATTACAAATCAGCTTATGATACAGATATGCGCGCAGTAATTGACGTTTATGCAGCTGCTACAGAACATGTTGACCAAGGTTTGTCACTCACTTTATTTATGCGTTCAACTTTACCTGAAGGTCTCTATGAATGGAAAGTGGCAAATAATAAAATGACAACTCGTGACTTGTCTATTTTGCGTAACTATGCTTACAAAAAAGGAATCAAAACAATTTACTACATTCGTACATTTACTGACGACCAAGAAGAAGTCGGTGCTAACCAATGTGAAAGTTGCGTTATTTAATACAACAGAAGCATTGGTGCTAAAGCATCTATTGCTTCTACGGAAGCCGCTAAGGCGGATTTCCTATTGCCTTACTTGTTTTCATTCATTGAAGTATCGTCAATGAATGAAAATGGGGTAAGCATTTGCGAAATGTTTTAAAACGATTATTGACATTAACTTTTGATAAATTATCGAAAGTTTTTGGTCTAATGAGTCCCTACTTTTACTGACAGCTTCGTTGGTAAGTGAAAATTTACTGACAGAATTTATGACTAAGCTAAAAATACTGACAATATTTTCTGTCAGTAAATAAATGAGAGAAAGGAATTGAGTTTGCCCTTTTAAAGCAGGCTCATATCTTAAAATATGTCTGAAACTGAAAATCTTACTGTCCCCACTTATTACAGCGCCATTGACTGGAATTCTATTGAGGATTCTATTGACAAATACACTTGGGAAAAATTAACCAGTCAATTTTGGTTGGATACTCGTGTTCCTGTATCTAACGATTTAGATGACTGGCGCAAACTTCCTCAATTGGAACGTGATACCTTTGCTAAGGCCTTTGCTGGTTTGACATTGCTTGATACTTTACAATCTGTTGATGGTGCTGAAGTGCTCAAACATGATGCAAGAACACCTCAAGAAATTGCCTGTTTCAACAATATCCAATTTATGGAATCTGTTCATGCTAAGTCTTATTCAACAATTTTTTCAACTCTAAACACGAAAAAAGAAATTGAAGAACTTTTTAATTGGGTAGATACTAACGTTTATATGCAAACAAAAGCCGAAATCATCAATAAAATTTATGAATCTGGTACTCCTTTGCAAAAGAAAGTGGCTTCTGTTTTCCTTGAAACTTGCCTCTTCTACTCTGGTTTCTATACCCCTTTGCGTTATCTTGGAAATAACAAAATGATTAACTCAGCGGAAATTATTAAATTAATTATTCGCGATGAGTCAGTTCATGGCACTTATATTGGTTACAAATTCCAACTTGGTTTTAATGAGTTATCTGAAGATGAGCAAGGTGAATTCCGTGATTGGATGTATGAATTGCTTTATCAACTTTATGAAAATGAAGAAAAATATTCTCATTTACTTTATGACAAAGTTGGTTGGACTGATGAAGTTTTAACTTTCTTGCGTTATAATGCCAATAAAGCTTTGATGAATCTTGGACAAGATCCACTTTTCCCTGATACCGCAGCAGACGTTAACCCAGTGGTTATGAATGGAATTTCAACTTCGTCATCAAACCACGACTTCTTCTCACAAGTTGGTAATTCATACCTTCTTGGTGAAGTGGAAGCCATGTCTGATGAAGATTATGATATCTAATTAAACAAATTTAAGAGTCTGTCAGTAAAAAAGTGAAAGCTTAATTACTGATAGACTTTTTTTAAACACTTTTTTGTAATTTATAGAAATGTATTGACATATAACTTAAAACTGATATACTTTATTTGATATATATCAGTATTATTTAAGATTAGCTTCAGTTCTTTTTTATGACTGAATTATTTCAAATCTTCCTTTTAAGGAGTTTCTATGAAAAATTCTCGTTTTAATCCCCAAATTACCTTAATGTCTGTTGCTTTTTTGAGTACAATAAGCGTTGGAACTTATTTTATTCATAAAAATTTACTTCCTATTGAACAGACCGTAAAAGCTGATACGGTCAATTCAACCACACCATCTTATACTATCAATGGTACTGTTGGACCTTTTACAATATTGAAAAGTGCTACAATAGTCGGCACTGGAACCAGTACAAGTGGATTTTATGCAAATGCCAAGGAGAACGATTCTTCAGCGCCAACAATTGTGACTGGTCCTGGTAGTGTTTCGGTTGCTGGAACTTATTCTGGTTCTTCAATGTCAATTTCTTCTGGTGCAAACAAAGGAACTTATGCAGCTAACTGGGGCTCAGCCTCTTCTTTAGTGACTACTGGAGGATACGTAGTAACTGGACTTAATGTCGGTTCCTCGTTTAATAAAACTTGGTCAAATATCGGAACTCTCAACGGTAAGAGCTTAAATGTAACAATGACCTTTACAGTAACTGCTTTGCAGAATCCTTCTGGAACTAATAATTATATTGCTGTTTCTAATAATTTAAATACTTTTGTCACTTCTAATAATATCAACGGTAAATTTCAAGCAAAATATACTTATGCTGATGGAACACCACTTTCACTTTCTGATATGAATCAGTTGGCATTTTTAGGCGGTTCTTTAACTCCGACAACAGAATACATGACGACATCTGATGCTTCAGATGTTTTGCTTTCATCAAATTCTTCTGTGCCTACTGCAGTTAAAGGAGCAACAAATGCAAATGCCAGTTCTTTGGGACTGGATTCTGGTTTGACAACTGTGTTTTACTCACCAAGCAACTCTTATACGGTGAGCGATACGGATTTTAACTCTTATGGTTATGCTTATGGTGCTTCTTTCTTAAATTTTTCAACTGCGACTCCAACAATTTATTTCGGAAATTGGACCGCTTCAACAGGTAAAATTTCGGTACAAGGGGCTAATCATCTTTTATTTGCAACGGAAACTTCTCCTATTTCTGTCAGTAAATTACTTACAGCTAGTGGAGCAAGTGATTACACTCTGGTCACTCCTATAGAAAATGCTGTTTTAAAAAATACAATCAGTCCATCTGTGCTTAATGACGATTCGACAGCGACAATTACTAAGGCAGTCTCAAGTGTCGTCACTGGACCTGATGGAAAAACTTATCCTGCAAGCAATGTAACGGTTGATACCTCTGGTAATGTTTCTATTGATAAATCTATTTTCACAAAAGCAGGAAATTATACTTTGACTGTCACCTATACTGATAGTACTGGTGCAATTGTCACTGCTTATGATAATATTTCAGTTGCAGTTGCGACAAATGGAATGACTGCTATTGCAACTCCTGTCACTGTGAAAAATACTAACGTTCCTAGTGGAACGCCAACAATCAATGTAACTGGGCCTGACGGAAATAAAGTAGATTCTTCTTCTGTGAAGCTTGCGACACAAGGTTCAGATGGTTTAGTGACTTTAGCGGGACAAAATACTCCAGGTATTTATACGATTACCTTGACCTATCCTTCTGGCTTAGTTATTGAAAATTATATTTCAGTCGCACAAGGCGATAATACAACCGTTGGTATTAACCAAACAGCAACGGTTCAAAATACTGTTGATAAAATTATTAGTCAAAACACAACTGATCATGGCAATACGATTACTAATCCTGTACTAGATTTATCTAGTGGCGTCGTGGGCACAATTACAGCTCCAGCTGGTATCACGGTTAATCCGAGTGATGTTACCATAAATTCAGATGGAACAGTCTCACTTAAAGGTCAAAATACAGCTGGTGTTTATACGATTCCTGTGACTTATACCGAAACTTATGCTGATGGAACCGGTCAAAAAGTTACAATGACGGTGACAGTTAATGATGTTGTGACGGTGGTTGAAAATCAAATTCCGGGCTTTGAAATATCAACAGTTGAAGGAAATTCAATCACAGGTTCTAATGATTTATCAACGGTTGATACTGGTCCACTAGGACTATGGGGCGCCTATAAATCAAGTATTAATATTATTTCGGCGACCGCTCACGATAGCGCCCAAACTCCAATAACGACTGGTTTAAATGGGAAGTTAATTACTAGCTCTGATTTCAAAGTGGGTCAAAATTTATTGGAAATTTTGTCTGGAGGCTATACAGGCGATATCACAGCAAGTGATAATTTACCTGCTGGAGATTATGTTATAAAAGCGACTTATATTGGTCAAGACGGAATTCAATCTTCGGTCAATGATATTTTTCATGTTTATGCTAAACCTATGATTTCAAGTACTGATAAAACAGTTATGGTAGGGGATAATTTTACTGACGGTGATACTTTTACTGGTGGAACAGATAGTATGGGGAATCCAATAAATTATTATTCTGCTATCAAAGATGGAAGTTTAGTAGTTACTGACAACGTTGATTTAACAAGTTCTGGGGATTACACAATCACTTATACTTACACCGACCCAACAACTAAAGCTGTGACTACAACTACTTCAACCCTTCATGTACTTGATGTTCCAACCATTACAGCACCTACGATTTCTGATACAAGTGTTGGTTTGACGGTTTCTACTGCTGGTGCAAAAATTACTGATAAAAATAATCTCGGAAATGGTCAAGTTACTTCTCTGACAGTTACTGCACCTGATGGCAGCACAATTTCCACTGATACTGATGGAAATTTCGATCCTAAAATAGCTGGAAATTATAAAGTAATTTATTCTTATGATTACACTAATCCTGATGGAACAAAACAAACGATAAAGGCAATAACAACGGTGTCAGTTGACGATGAAACATTCATTAGCTCAACTCCTTCAAATACGATTCCAACAGGTCTTTATAATCCAACTCGTGATTATGTGTCATCAAAGAATGCTTCCGGAACGGATGGAAATTTTACAAATACAAATAATGCAAAAGTCGTCGTTGTCATTACTGACAGCACTGGAAATGTTATGACACCAAATGCTGACGGAACTTATTTGCTCAATGATGGTTCTTACACAGAAACTTATAGTGTGACTGATAGCAAAGGAAATGTTCACAGTTCAACAACTTTACTGACAAGCCAAGATTTAACTGCGATTTCGTCAAAAACCAGTGATACTTTGGCAACACCTGCTCCAGGTTTGACACAGGTAACTTATAATCCAATAGATGATTATATAAACTCAGTCAATGCAGATGGTTCAGATGGAAATTTTGATAATACAAACAAGGCAAAGGTAACTGTTGTCATTACTGACGGCGGTGATGAAAATGGTCTTGGTGCGGGCAATATCATCAAGTCTAATTCTGATGGAACTTATGTTTTAACTGCTAATCATCGTTATACTGAAGTTTATAGTGTGACAAATTCCAATGAGCAAACTGTTAGCTCAACCACTCAAATTGCAGTTCCAAATGCCGTTGCTGATTCAAGTATTTTGACTTCAAAATCTATGGATACTCTACCTGCAGGTTCTTATAAGCCCCAAACTGATTTGACTACTGTAACCAATGCAGATGGTTCAAACGGACTTTCTTCATTGACATTAAACAACAGTTCGATTCATGCAATTATTAAAGACCCATCTGGAAAAACTGTTTTTGATGGTGATCTAAGTACTGACAGCTCTGTCAATTTACCGACAGGTTCTTATAATGTAACTTTTACTGGTAAAGATGCTTCCGGAAATACAATTGTTACAACTACCACAATTTCAGTAACTGACAACACTGCGATTTCTTCAAAAAATACTGACAAAGTTTCTGTAGGAACTTATAATCCAACAAATGATTATATAGCTTCAACAAATACTGATGCTTCAAAAGCTTCATTGTCCAATACTAACGGGAATCCTGTTCAAATCACTATCACTGATAGCAGCAAAAATCCAATCACACCATCAGCTGACGGAACTTATAATTTAACTGGCGGAGATTATACAGTTACTTACACTGTTAAAAATTCTGACGGAAATTCTGTCAACGCAACCACTCAATTGACCGTGACTGATAACACTAATCTGACTTCCAAAGATGGAAATACAACAGTTGGCAAATCATTCATACCAAGTGACAATCTGACTGGAATGACAAATGCTGACGGAACGGATGGAACGTCAGATTTAATAAATGGAAAAATCGTCACAGTAGAAATTACTGACAAAAATAATCAAGTAATTTATAGTGGTCCTACCAATCAGCCTGTTCCCGACGGAACTTTAAGTGGTGGAGATTACACAATTACTTATAATGTGACGGATTCAAATGGGAAAATAGTCAGCTCAACAAGTAAATTGACCGTAAGTGATAAAACGGCTATTTCTTCAAAGACTACTGACAACTTAGCTTTGGGTTCTGATTACAAACCAAGTACTGATTTTATTGGTTCAATAAATGCTGACGGAACGGATGGCTCTATAGAGAATACCAACAATGCAACAGTTCAAGTCAAGATTACTGACAAAAATGGTCTAATCATTTGGTCTGGAAATGCTGATGATACTGTTTCGACAACTAAATTACCTCAAGGTCAGTACAATGTGACTTATAGTGTTTTAGATAGTAATAAAGTCGCCCATTCAACCACTACTAAGCTCAATATCACAGCGAGTGCGACCATTTCTTCTAAAGATTCTACAATTAATGTTGGTGCAACTTGGAACGGAAATGATAATTTCTCAGCTGGATTTGATAGTCTTGGAAATCCAATTGCATTTTCTGATGTGACTGTTTCTGGAAATGTAAATACAAAAAAAGCTGGAGCATACACTGTCACTTATACTTTTACTGACCAAAATACTGGTCAAAAGGTGACGACAAGTGCGACTGTAAATGTCATTGACAATACAGCAATTTCTTCTAAAACCTCTGATTCTATCTTAGTTGGAAATGATTTCAGTCCAAAGACTGATTATATTTCTTCAACAAATGCTGATAAAACTTCTGGTTCTCTAACCAGTACAAACTCTGCTAAAATCAGTTTAAAAATTACTGATAGCAATGGCAAAACGGTTTGGATTGGAACTGCTGACGAAAATGTGCCAGCAAGTAAATTAACAACTGGAAATTATAATGTAACTTATCAAGTGACGGATACAAATGGCAAAATCATTTCGTCTACCACAGCACTCAAAGTCATTAACATTGACCAAACAGACCTTGTCAGCAAAACCGCAGATAGTAGCCCAGCAGGGACTTATAATCCTAGCACAAGTTATATTTCATCAAGCAATGCTGATGGCTCTAGCGCTAGTTTAGCAAATACAAATGGAAATTCCGTTCAAGTGACAATCGCTGATAAAATAGGTAAAACAATTTATCAGGGCCCCGCTGACCATCAACTTTCTTTAGTTGGGGGAACTTATAGTCTCCTTTATTCTGTCGAAAATGCAGACGGAAACAAGATACTCAGCACGACACAATTAACAGTGACAGATCAGACGGCAATTTCTTCAAAATCTACTGACATGATTTCTGCAGGAAATTACAATCCTAACACAGATTACATAAGTTCAAAAAATGCTGATGGTACGGACGGAACACTCAGCTCGACCAATGACAAGGCTGTCCTGATAACACTTACTGACAAAAAGGGACAAATCATTACTGCAAATGCTGATGGAACTTATTCTTTGAAATCTGGTGCTTATACAGAAATATACACAGTTACTGACAGCAACGGACATTCAGTAAGTTCAAGCACACTTTTGAACAGTCAAGATTTGACCAGTATCAATTCAAAAGCAAATGTTACAACAGATGCACCAAAAGCAGGGCAATTAACTGTTCCATTTGATCCAGCAAGTGCTTTTGATTCAGCAACGAATACTGATGGTTCAGCAGGAAATCTAACCAATACTAACGGCGCAAAAATAACTGTCACAGTACTAGGAAAAAATGGACAAGTCATTCCACAAAATCCTGATTATACTTATTCACTCACACCAAATGAAAATTATACGGTCACTTACACAGCTAAAAACGCAAGTGGTACAAATGTCAGTACAACAACTGAAGTCAATGTTCCAAATGCCATCATTGATAAAACAAATCTCAAATCAAAAACTATTGTCAGCACAAACGTTAGCACTTACAATCCTGTCAGTGATTTGACCAATGTAAAAAATGCTGATGGAACTGATGGTTCAAGGTCATTACTTTTGAATAACAACCCAATCCATGTCACAATTACTGACGAAAATGGCAAAATACTTTTAGATAATCAGCTCACAACTGACAGTTCCGTCAGACTTACTGGTGGAACTTATACAGTCACCTACACAGGTAAAGATTTGCTTGGAAATATCGTGACAACCACAACAATAGTCAATGTATCTGATCAAACATCATTGGTTTCTAATTCAGTTAATAATAATCTCAAAGCAAACCAAATTTACCAACCAGCAACAGAGATTATTAAGGACAAAAATGCTGACGGAACGGATGGTTCTACTGACAAGACAAATAACCAACCAGTCAAAATTATAATTACTGACGAAAATGGCAAAATAATCGTAGCAAACGCTGACGGTACTTACAAACTTCCTGCTGGTTCATACCTCGTCACTTACCAAACAACTGACAGTAATGGTCAAAATATAATTACCACAACAAAAGTGAACATTGCCGATTTTACGAGTATCGTTACCAAAGGAACTGAACAAATTACTGGCGGAGAAGATTTTAACCCACTTATCAATTTGACCTCTATCACAAATGCTGACGGAACGACTGCATCCGCCACTAATACAAATGGAAAATCTGTTAAAGTTACAATCACTGATAAAAATGGCAAAGTTATCTATGCAGGCGATATTGATGCCAAAATTCCTGCTAAAAAACTACCAGTTGGAGAATATACTGTCACTTATCTTGTTAATAATTCAAATGGAAATATAGTCGAAAATACCACAACTTTAACAGTCCAAGAAAAATCTATCCAAACACCTCCAAATACAACCGACAAAACTTCGCTGACAAGCAAAAAACAAGATGAAATCGCTGACGGAGCAACATATAAACCGAGTGATGACCTTCTCAGCGCTACAGACCAAGTGGGAAACAAACTTTCTAGTTCTGATATTTCAGTCGAAATCACTAACAGTCTAGGTAGGATTATTTGGCTAGATATGACGAATAAAGTTATTCCTAGCAATATTCTTTCACCTGGAGATTATCAAGTGACATATAAATACCATGATAAAACTTCAATTACTTTATTAAAGGTATTGAAAAAAGCCCCAGTATCTATTCAACAATCAATTGATAATAATCCAGAAAATCCAACCAATCCAAAAACACATATTGAAAAGACCGAAAAGAAAAATAATACAAACTTACCTCAAACTGGTGAGCAAGCAAACTCAGTAATTTCTCTTATTGGTATTTTAATAACAATTGAAGCATTATTACTTAGAATTTTCAAAAAGCAACAAAATAATGAATGAAATATAAAAAAACGAGAGATATAATATCTCCCGTTTTTAATTATGTTATTACATAAAACTATGACCTTTGATTAAATTTTAAGGAAACGACGCATTGATAAGAGGGCTCCAAATGAACCAATCAAAATACCAATCACGGCCATCAATCCAACAATTGCAGGAATGAATTGATTTGTCGCATACATTTCAAGTTTTTGTGATTGAAGACTTGGTGTCAAGCTAACAAAAGCAAGACGATAAGCCCAAGCAACGATTAGACTTGGAATAATTGAACCTAAAAGTCCAACCCAAGCCCCTTCCAAGAAGAACGGCCAACGAATGTAACCATTTTTAGCTCCAACCAAACGCATAATCTGAATTTCACGTTGTCTTGATAAGATGGTAATTCGGATGGTGTTAGAAATCAAGAAGATAGCAACGAAAATCAATAAAGCAGCGGCAGCAGTTCCCCAAGTTCGAATTCCTTGAGCAATTTGGAACAGTTTTGCAGTATTGGCGCCACCATAAGTAGCTTTTTCAATTCCTGAAAGTTTTGAAATTTTTGAAGTGACTGATTTTACATTTGCTGGTTTATCAGCTTCAACAATATAAGCGTCATAAAGCGGATTGGCATCACCCTTAAAGAGATTCCAGTTATTACCTAACGCTTTTGTCAATTCTTGTAATTGAGCTTCTTTACTTGAAAAAGTAACAGTTTTTACATTAGGAATTTTTTTAATTGAATCGTAAATCTTCAGGTGATCAGGATTATTGATTGTTTTTTTATTATCTTTTGGATCTTGAATTTTTGTCTCTTGATCATGCACATCTAATTTCATGTAGGCAACAATCCGAACATTGTTTTCAATCCCATTAGATATTTTTGAAGTATTCAAGATAACTGATAGGAAAAGTCCAACTAACACTAAAGTAATTGTTACTGATGAAACAGCCGCAACTGTCATCCAACCATTACGTTTTAAGTTTTTGAGCGATTCCAAAAGGTGTTTGAAGAAATTTCTAATCATCGTAGCCGTAAACTCCTTCCTCTTGGTCGCGGACAATTCGTCCGTTTTCAATTGCGATAACACGGTGTTTTAAAGTGTTAACGATTTGGCTATTATGGGTTGCCATCAAAATGGTTGTCCCTTGAAGATTAATTTTTTCAAGCAGATTCATGATTTCCCAAGAGTTTTCAGGGTCTAAGTTCCCTGTAGGTTCATCAGCAATCAATACTTTTGGTGCATTGGCAATTGAACGAGCAATCGCTACACGCTGTTGCTCCCCACCTGAGAGTTCATTCGGAAATGAACGAATTTTGTGTTTCAGACCAACAAGGTCAAGCACTTCATTCACTCGTTTTTTAATTTCACGAGGACTTTTACCAATAACTTCCATGGCGTAAGAGATATTTTCAAAAACAGTTTTCTTTGGCAAAAGTTTATAGTCTTGGAAAACAACTCCAACAGAGCGACGAAGCATTGGCACATCCCGACGTTTTAATTTAGATAAATCATATTGCGCAACTGTTCCAGAACCACGGTCAATCTTTAATTCACGATAAAGTAGTTTGATAAAGGTCGATTTCCCGGCTCCTGATGGACCAACGATATAGGCAAATTCTCCCGGCTCAATTTCAAGCGAGATATTACGCAAAGCCGTTGTTCCATTAGAATATTTTTTGGAAACGTTGCTTAATTTTATAATACTCATAGTACCTTTCCTATGCTAGATTTTTCTTCCAAGTCCTAACAAACGTTAGGCCTCGTCCGTAAAATCCATTTTTTTAATCACTATGGATGTTTTTAAATTCTGCTCTCAAAAAACAAGAAAACGGGCACACACGTACCTTTTCTTTTTTTTTAAAATAACAGAACTTTTAGCCCTACTGACAGCTTCATAGAATGAATCCATCAATTGAACTCTTATAATTATATCAAAATAAAAGTGCTTTAGGTGGCACTTTTATTTTATAACCTTTTCATTAATAACTTTAATGTTTCGTAAACATTTCAAACGTACGAAGCTTTAATTTATAATCTACAAGTTCCAACGGAGATAGGCATTTATAAACCCATCCAATTCTCCGTCCATCACATTTGAAATTTGTCCAGTTTCATAGCCAGTACGCGTATCTTTAACTAATTGATAAGGCATGAATACGTATGAACGAATTTGACTTCCCCAAGAAATTTCTGATTGGTCGCCACGAAGTTCATCAACTTCAGCTTGCTTTTTATCCATTTCTAATTGATAGAGTTTCGATTTCAGCATAGCCATCGCTTTATCCCGGTTACCATATTGCGTTCTATCCATTGTAGATTGCACAACAATTCCCGTTGGGATGTGAGTCAAACGCACACCAGTAGAGACTTTATTGACATTTTGTCCACCAGCTCCGCCTGAACGGAAAGTATCCATTTTAACATCGGCATCACGAACATCTACTTCAATAGAATCGTCCAACTCAGGCATCACATCAACTGAGGTAAATGAAGTATGACGACGATTGGCTGAATCAAAAGGTGAAATACGTACTAAACGATGTACTCCTTTTTCTCCTCGCAAAAAGCCATAAGCATTTCGTCCAACAAATCGAAGGGCAACTGATTTCAATCCGGCAACATCTCCGTCTTGATAGTCAAGAACTTCAACCTTAAACCCATGTGCTTCTCCCCAACGAGTGTACATCCGCATCAACATTGAGCCCCAGTCCTGCGACTCTGTTCCCCCAGAACCTGGGTGAATTTCAAGAACAGCATTCATATGGTCATAAGGTTGATTGAGCATAATTTCAAGCTCATAAGATTCAATTTTTTGACCGAGCGCGATTGTCATTTCCTCTAACTCAGCTTGCATCTCTTCGTCAGCTTCTTCTTGAAGCATCTCAAGCATCGTTTGCGCTTCCTCAAGCATATTATTCATCGCTTGATAATTGTCATACTTGGCTTTCAAAGCATTTGATTCATCAATCACTTTTTGAGCCGCTGCTTGATCATTCCAAAATTCAGGTTGTGCCATATCGTTTTCTAAAAGAGCTATTTCTTCTTCCAAACGCTCAAGATCTAATGATTCTCGAAAGCCATTAATCTTCTCAGCATATCCTTCAAGTAAATTTCTAATTTCTGATAATTCCATAGTAGCATTATACCATATTCACCACTTATAAGCCTAAAGTAAGCTATTCAATAGATAAGGATTCATCAAAAATTTATTTATTAGATAGAACTTCTATCACATGCTATAATTTTATTATGACTAAAAAAAGACGCTTGGCTGTGATTTCTGATTTTCATATGGATTCTAACCATTTTTCTCAAGAAGAAATTGATATTTTTCTGTCTCTTTTAAAGGATTTAAAGATTACAGATTTACATTTTGCTGGTGATATTTCAAATGATTTTCACGGAATTTCCGAACTATTTTTCAAGCAAATAGAATTACTGACAGAGCTGTCAGTCACTTACAATCTTGGAAATCACGATATGGTTGGTCTTTCTGAAGAAGAAATTTCTGTCAGTAATTTTCAAGTAAAAACTTTTGTTTCTACTGCTTTTGTCAGTTTCCACGGTTGGTATGATTATTCTTTCATGACTGGAAAAATTGATATAAAAAAAATCATAGCTTTTAAAAATTCATTTTATTTTGATAGAAAAATTCATCGTCAATTTGATGATATCAAGATAACAAATCTTGAATTACAGAAATTAGAAAAGTTACTGACAGAACTATCAGCAAATCCTAAGATTGATAGAATTATTGTCAGTACTCATTTCGTTCCTCATCAGCAATTTATCATTAATACTCGTTATGAAAAATTTGCCCGATTTAATGCCTACTTAGGTTCGCAACATTTTCATGAAACCTTTAAGAAATTTCCCAAAATCAGTGATGTTGTTTTTGGTCATCTTCATCAAAGACGACTGCCATTAACTTTTGATAAAGTCCTCTATCACGCTCATCCACTAGGCTATCCTTATGAATGGCAGATGATTAATCACTTTTTAGAAGAATATCCGCAATATCAAATTGCCGAAAACTGGCATTTGCGCAAAAGATACAATGCGATTCGCAAAAGTTCTGATTGGTTAAAATTTCGTAAAGCCCATTTGCGGGAAGAATTTCAGTCTGCCTTGACAATTTTTGACTTGGATGACTAATATTTCTTGATAGTATAAAAACACAGTTCTACTACATAAAAATAAAAAAATCCGAACAATTATTAGTAATTTATTGCTTAAACTAAACATTTTTACTGTAAATTTCATTTAAAAAATGGTATATTAATAGATGAGAACTTTGAATTGAGAAAGAGAGAATAGCCTTGAAAATTCCGAAAGAAGGCGACTTCATCACGATTCAAAGCTATAAACATGATGGGAATCTTCATCGCACTTGGCGTGATACGATGGTTCTAAAAACAAATGAAAATTCAATTATTGGAGTAAACGATCACACATTAGTGACAGAATCTGACGACCGTCGTTGGGTGACACGCGAACCTGCTATTGTTTACTTCCACAAAAAGTTTTGGTTTAACATCATTGCTATGATTCGTGAGGAAGGCGTTAGCTACTACTGCAATCTAGCGAGCCCCTTCGTCCTCGATAACGAAGCGCTGAAATATATTGATTACGACCTTGACGTGAAGGTCTTCAAAGATGGAGAAAAAAAATTACTCGATGTTGAAGAATATGAACGCCACCGCCGCAAAATGCACTATCCAAAAGAAATTGATCATATTCTAAAAGAAAATGTCAAAATTCTTGTTGACTGGATTAACAATGAAAAAGGACCTTTTTCTAAAGAGTACGTCGAGATTTGGTACAATCGTTATCATCAGTTAAAAAAATAGTTACTGACTTTCTGTCAGTAACTTTTTTTATTTATTCTTGATTTTTAAGTTCTTCTTGTTCTCTAGCCTGTCTACGATACCCTAAACTGTAAAAACCAGCAACAAAAATTGATCCACCTAAGAGATTTCCAAGATAAACAAACAAGAAATTATGAGCAAAATCTAGCCAGCTCGCTCCATTTTCAAAAATTGCTGCAGGAATAACAAATGCATTTGCAATACTATGTTGAAAACCAATCGCAACAAAAGCCATCACTGGAAACCAAACGGCCAATATTTTCCCTGCCGCATCCTTAGCTCCATAACACATCCACATAGCTAAACCAACAAACCAATTACAACCAATCCCTGATAGAAATTCTTGTGACCAACTCGCATTAATCTTTGCTTGAGCCAAACTCAAAAGTTCCGTCTTATAATCTCCTGTACCAGTCAATCCTACGAGATGTCCAAAGACGAAAGCGACAAAAATTGCTCCAATCACATTAAACAAAGTAATAATCAACCAATTTTTAAGCAAATCACTCAAACTTACCTTTTTAGCAAATAATGAAGTTGATACAGCTGTCATATTTGAAGTGATTAACTCACCACCTCCCAATAAGATAACAATTAAGCCAATTGGAAAGACACTTGCTCCGATTAAGCTCGCAAGACTTCCAAATTCCTCAGTAACGGAAGCTACTACTCTAATATAAAGTAAATAACCAAAGGAAATCATTGCTCCGCCAATAAAACCAAGCACAGCTTTTTCTAAAAATGGACGTTTAATTTTTTCCTGACCGTGGTGAATGGTCGCAGATAAAATTTCTGCCGGATTCATCATGATAATTTTTCTCCTGAAAGCGTATTTATAAAATAACTCATTCATTCTATCATAAATTTCTTATTAATGCTAAGAAATACTGTAAAATCAGGCTTATACGACATTTTGTTGTTCATTTTACAATTTAAAAGTCAAGCTATTCGCTATTTACTTCCTAATATGTCATTCATAAAATCTGCAACTGAACGGCTAGTATTTTCTAATGCTTCAGTTGAATTATTATATAGAGCGTATAATTCATCCTTATTCAGTTTATTATCTTTCTTATTTAAATCTTCTTCTACCACCTCATCAATCGCCTTTTCTTTATCAGGTGACGATATAATTATATGGGTATTCTTCGCAAAATTATCTAAACTTTTCTCATTTACTTCATTGTTTTTAGGATTCAATATTTTAGGTGTGACTGCTTTAGTGGCCAAGACCCCCAGCTCACTCCCCGGTTTTTTTAGATAATTAAAAGCGCCAAATGTCAATATACTTGCAAGAGCAGCAAAAATAATAATTTTTTTCATAATTCTCCCCTAAATCTTAATTTATATATATTTATTTTACTGTACTTAGTAAGTACTATTCTTACACTTTTGAAAGTAATCTATAAAATATCAATTTTCATAAAAAAAACTATCAATTATGATAGCTTTTATATTTATTTTACCCCGTGATTAAATCGCGTCTTCTATAAGCTCCAAAGCCAAGTAAAATTAATAAAACAGATAAAATCAATATGAATAAAACGGTAGGAAGATTCATTTTCTCAACTGGCAATTTAGGAATATAGTTATAAATACTTAAATTTTCAAGCCATTTTGGCAAAGATAATAATTTTCCAAGATAAGTCATAAAAAGTAAGAAAGCAAGATATACCCAAATTAATTCTGCCAAACGAGGCACAAGCCCAAGTAACAGACTAAGTATTGCTAAAACAAATATGACAGCAACAAGCCAAATCATACCAGATTTCATAATTTCTAAGAAGCTCAAAGCATTTTTATTGCCCAACTGTTCAATAAATATTCCAAAAAGCGCTAAAAACTGAGCTAAAATTACTGACAGAATAGCTGTCAGTAAATAAGTGGAATACACTTTTAGTCGTGAAAGTGGTAAAGCATAAAGAGCTTCCAGACGATTTTTTCTTTCCTCGCTTACCATTTTTGTCAGTAAAATTACACCAAACGCTGCGATTAAGATTGACAATATCGAAAACAGAGTGACCATGAAGTTTCCTCTAATCGCACTCGCTGCCGTTTCATTCCCAACAAAAAGCTCCTTAACGGTTTTATTACTTGAAATAAATTGGTCCATTTGTCCAAACATTGAACCATAAACTAAGCCCAGAACAAAACTTGCCAAAAGCCAACCGATAATCATCTTTTTTTCAAGATTCAAAACGAGACCAGGAAATCCGAAATGTCTCTTTTTCCCATGAAGTCGCGCCTTTCTTTCGGGAAAATACCCCACTCCCACATCTCTTTTAAGCTCTAGGATATAGGATATTCCTAAAAGTAGAAAAGCTAAGAGAAAAGTCAAAAAGACAGCTAACCAATTTTCATGACCTTTAACATAAGGAAAAGCTAGATAAGACCAAGACAGAGGATTGAACCAACCTATGGAAAGATTTGTTACATCTGTTAGCATTCGAACAATATAGAACAAACCCAGTAAACCGAATGTCATCCCTTTAGTTGTACTTGCTTCAGAGAAAATTTGACCGAAAAGTAAAGCAAACATTCCCCAAAGGAAACCCTGAGCACTTGTTGTGAAAGCAAATAGAAAATTGCTGTCTAAATGATTCAAGCCAGCCACGTTTTGGGTCTCTATTGAAAGAGCTAATAAGACAGCCATTATTAAATGTAAGAGCAAAAGTTCCATGACTAAAGCAGTCGTATTTGCCAATTTTCCAATAGAGTAAGACCGAAAAAGTTCTGTAATCCCATCATCTTCTTCTTTTCTGCTTCGATTAACAACATAAATAATCGAAATGATAGCGAAAGTCAGCCCCGTAATTAAAGTCATGGTTTGACCAAAAATCGGCCCCAGACTATAATTAGCTGGATTATTTATTGGAGTTGGTCCAAATAATCCGACCATTGCTGGATTTTTGACAAACATTGTATAAAGAGTACTAGCCGTCGCCGGATTCGAGGCAACTTCCATTTTCCCTGCCCCTGAAGCAGCAAAAGCAAGCATGCCTAAAATCCAGAAAACCAACTTAAACCAATCCCTTTTTATCAAAGTCTTAAATAAAACTCCTGTATTATAAAGTGGTTGTTTCATAATAAGCCTCCTATTGATAATGTCGCATAAACAGGTCTTCAAGTGTTGGCGGTGTAGCTTCAAGTTTCTTTACTCCATAAAGTAAGAGTGTTTTTAGAATTTCATCTATTGCATCTGAATCGGCTTGAAATGTCGCTTCATTCTCTTTAATTTGTAAATCATGAACAGAAGATAATTCTTTTAAACCAACAGCTTCTTGCTCCATTTCAACTTTATACTGATATCTGGTCAAATGTCGTAAGTCATCAAGTGTGCCTGTTTCAACAATCTCTCCTTTTCGGATCACCGCTACCCTATCAGCTAATTTTTCAACTTCTGATAAAATATGACTTGATAAAATAATTGCTTTACCAGCAGCTTTTAGTTCTTTTACTTCTTCTTGAAAAACGGCTTCCATAAGCGGATCCAAACCACTCGTTGGCTCATCAAAAATATAGAGCTCAGCCTCAGTTGCTAAAGCAGCAATGAGCGCAATCTTTTGTCGATTTCCTTTAGAATAAGAGCGCACTTTTTTCTTAGGATTTAAATCAAACTTTTTAATTAATTGGTCTCGTTTTTCTTGATTGATTGCTCCATGAAGTTTTAAAAATAAATCAATCGTTTCTCCGCCAGATAAATTTGGCCAAAGGTAAACATCCCCTGGAACATAAGCAATTTTTTTATGAATCTCAATTGAATCTTGCCAGACATCCTTACCAAAAATTTGAACTTTTCCTTGGGTCGCTCGAATGATTCCAAGCAAAATTCTAATTGTTGTTGATTTCCCAGCACCATTAGGGCCAATATAGCCAAGAACTTCTCCAGCATTTACCTCAAAAGAAACATCTTTTAAGGCTTGAAATTGACCAAAGTTTTTTTGAAGTCCTTTTACCTCAACTAGCTTATCCATCTTTCTTCCTCCTGAATTTTATCCTCTATTATCATAAAATGTACTGAATCATTACTTATAGTTCATATTGTACGCTTACATTTGAAATAGTTCAAGAAAAAAGCTATAATTTTTGATAGTAAATACCCAATCCAATCAAGTTGAAAGGAACTTTTATGAATCAAACAGAAAAAAAGAAAAAAGCGATTCTAGAAACCACTTTTCACTTATTAAACCAAAAAACAATTAGAGAAATTACCGTTGACGAAATTGCACACAAAGCGGATGTTTCAAAAGTGACACTCTTTAAATATTTTCATAGCAAAAATCAATTGATTAACCAGGTTATTAGGCAAAATCTCAATCAATTGTCTTTGGAAATTAAAACTCTTATTGAAAGTAATTTAGATTTTAATCAGACTTATCAAGCAATTCTTCAATTAAAAATTCAGCAACTTGAACATTATCAGCCGATTTTTTCAGAAAACATGATGACTCAATATACAAATAGCCCTGAATTACTAGATGATGATGCCCTTTTTTTACAAAAGCAGATTTATCTATTACTTTTTCAAAAAGGCCAGACGGAAGGAAAAATTTCTAGTGATTATAGCCAAGAAGATTTTCTCCTGATTTTAAGTATTTTCAATTCAGGAATGAAAGGTTTATCAATGAATTTACTTATAGAAAAAGCTGAAATCATTTCTCGTTTTTTCCTCAATGGGTGGAAATAAGAGAAAGTATAAAAAAACTAGCAAGAATATCTAGCTAGTTTTTTTAATTCTCAATTTTTCTTAACTCATTAGCTTGCTCAACAAGTTTTCTAAGTCGGTGATTTACTCCAGACTTCCCTAAAGGTGGTTCAAGCAACTCTCCCAACTCTTTAATTGTTGCTTCAGGATTTTCTAGACGTACACGAGCAATTTCCTTTAAATTCTCTGGAAGTTGTTCTAATTCTTTTCTCTCATTAAGAAATTGAATAGCATTAATTGCTTCTTGAGCCGCCATAACTGATTTAGCAATATTAGCATTTTCAAAATTGGACTGCCGATTAGCTAAACCACGCATTTCACGCATAATCTTCGCCTCTTCAAATTTTAATCTTGCTTTCATCGCTCCAATTAAAGTCAAGAAATCCATTATTTCTTCAGCTTTTGATAAATAGAGTATCCAGCGATTTTTCCTTTCAATAACGCGCGCATTTAAACCAAAATCTCGAAAAATTTCTTGTAAATCTTCCGCATGTTCCTGATAGACACTAGCAATTGATAACTGATACTCACCTTTTTCAGGATTATGGAGAGAGCCTGCCGATAAAAAAGCACCTCGTAAATAGTCCTTTTTGATAAATTCATCATTTTTAACAAATTCTGGCACACCATTATCCAACATCAACGAATCTGCTAAACTTAATTCATCTAATAATTCACTCGCACCCTCAGTTATAAAAAACGTATAAACCCGATTTTTAGAGAGCGTAGTCTTTTGATGAACACGAATTTCAGCATGAACATCGTAGAGTTCTCTTAACATTTGATAAATATATTTAGCAGTTCCAGCATTTTCAGTCGTAATCGATAAAGTTAATCCATTAAAAATACCCACAGAGCCATTCATTCTGACAAGTGCCAAAAGTGCTCCAGTTGTTGCTAAATTACTTGTTAATTCTTTTTTTACATCACTTGTGAAACTCATAATTCTTTCTATACAGGACAGGATATTTTTTCCTGCTCTATTCTTTCTGTCAGACTTTTTTCTTATAAAAATTTACTGACAAACATTCTGTCAGTAAATTATTTTAATGTCTAAACTCTTGCCTTTGTGAAATTGCAACAATTTCTTTAGCAACAGCTTCACCATTATGAAAGGCTCCGCCGTCACGAAGTTCAAGGAAGTTATTAGAGATAACGTTGACCTCTTCTGCTTTTAATGCCTCAAAATCATGGTCAACTTGAACCAGATATTCATCAAATTTATTCGTATTCATGTATTCTTCAGGAACTTCTTGAATATTCACCAAGACAGTATCGATCACTTTTGTCCCAATATGTTCATTTAATACTCGAACATGGTCAGCATCTGAAAAATGCTCTGTTTCCCCACGCTGAGTCATGATATTACAAACATAGACGATTTTAGCCGAGGTTTTCCAAAGAGCCTCACAAATTTCTGGAATAACGATATTAGGTAAAATCGAAGTAAAAAGTGAACCAGGTCCCAAGACAATGGTATCTGCTTCCATAATTGATTTCACTACATTTTTGGACGCAACTGGACTATCACCACTAGCTGTTTGAGTTAAATAAACATGGTCAATCAATCCCTTATAGCTAGCAATATGACTTTCACCTAAGACCTCATGACCATCCTTAAAAACAGCATGTAAGGTCAACGCGGCATCAGACGAAGGATAAATTTTCCCTTCCACATGAAAAAATTGAGCTAATGTTTGAATTGCACGATAAGTTGAACCCTGCATTTCAGAAACTGCTGCAATAATTAGATTACCCAGAGGATGACCAGCTAATTCACCATCAGATTTATCAAAACGATATTGTAAAATATCAGCATAAAACTTGGGCATATCTGACATGGCAATCAATACATTACGCAAATCACCTGGCGGTGCAATATTCACCGCTGAACGAATTCGCCCAGAAGACCCACCATCGTCTGCCACAGTTACAATAGCCGTTAAATCAATTTTTTCTTTACGAAGTGCTTTTAAGACAACTGGAATTCCAGTTCCTCCACCAATAACTACAACTTTTGGATTGCTCATGAACGATTTACCGTTTCCTTTCTACGGTCTTTATCTCTATGACTGACATTGAGATGCCATTTATCCTTCAAAGCCGAAGAGACTCTTTCAGCAAAAGCAACCGACCGGTGTTGACCACCCGTACAACCAAAAGCGATTGTTAAAACCGATTTACCTTCTTTTTTATAAGCTGGAAGAATTGGAACTAACATTTTCATCAAATTTTCATAAAATTCTTCCGACTGTGGATGTTCCATAACATAGTCATAAACTTCTTTATCTGTTCCATTTTTATCACGTAATTCAGCAATATAATGCGGATTTGGCAAGAAACGGACGTCAAAGACTAAATCGGCATCTAAAGGCAAGCCATACTTAAATCCAAATGACATAACTTCAATTCTAAATGTAGATTCCGTACTAGAAGCAAATTTTTGTAAAATTCTTGCTCGAAGATTTCTTGGAGTCAATTCGCTTGTATCAATAACCACTTCTGAAAGATTTTTTAAATCAGCTAAAATTTCACGTTCTTTAGTAATTCCATCAAGCGTTCTACCATCAATAGCAAGAGGATGACTTCTTCTAGTTTCCTTATATCTTGAAACCAATTCAGTATCATTTGCATCTAAAAATAAAAGTTTGAAATTAACAGACCCGTTATCCGTCAATTCAGTCACAATACTTTGAATATCTTCAAAGAAAGCGCGTGAACGCATATCGACAACCAAGGCAACTTTATCAATCTTATTATCTGGTGTATTCAAAAGGCCCACAAATTTTTCAATTAAATTTGGTGGCATATTATCTACCGTGAAATAACCCATGTCCTCAAAGGATTGAATGGCAACCGTTTTACCTGCCCCAGACATCCCTGTAATAATCACAATATTGAGTTTATTCTCCATTTCTCTCCTCCATTTTCATCCTACTCTTTTAAATTTTTTCTTCAATAAGTCTTACTACTTCAATTTTTAATAATAGGTATCAGAGCATTGGTGCAATTAAACGAGCTAAACCTTCTTTAAAACGAACTAACTTAGAACGTTCTTCATAACGCTCTAAAGTTAATGGACGGCTCAATTTCAAATCCTTCATAAAATCATTTCGTAATTTTTGAGAAATGTCATAATCATAGATAACAACATTGGCCTCAAAACATAATTGCAAACTTCGATAATCTAAATTAGCCGACCCAACTGAGGCATACTCTCCATCAATAATCAATGTTTTAGAGTGAACAAATCCATTTTCGTAAGTATAAACTTTCGCGCCATATTTAACTAAATCAGCAGCATGGAAATAAGTCGCCCAATAAACCAGTGGGTGGTCCGGCTTATTTGGAATCAATAATTTAACCTGTACACCCGATAATAATGCTAATTTTATAGATTCATGTAAAGCATCAGACGGAATATAATAAGGGGTTTGAATGATAATCTCTCGCTCTGCACCTGAAATCATCTTCATGTAAGTTAATTTAATTTGCTCCTTGTCCTCATCTGGTCCCGAAGTTACAAGTTGAGTCGCTACATGGCCTTCAACAATCGAATCTGGGAAATAAGGCTCTCCCTCGGTTACTTCAAAATGATGTTGAGAATTCCAGTCTAAAATAAAACGATGTTGTAGGCTATAAACAATATCACCAGTCAAACGTAAATGATTATCACGCCAATAACCAAATTTTTTTGTAATTGAAGCATATTCATCACCAACATTAAATCCTCCCGTATAGCCAATCACACCATCAATCACAACGATTTTACGGTGTAAACGATAGTTTGTTCGTGGATTAACTAAAGGCATAATTAATGGAAAAAATTGCGCTACATGCCCACCAGCCTCCTGAAGTTCTTTAAAATTAGACATTTTTGTTTTATTTGAACCCCAAGCGTCAATTAAAAGTTTAACTTCCACTCCTCGTTTTGCAGCTGCAAGTAAAGCTTCATAGATTTCATGACCCATTCGATCCATCCGAAAAATATAATATTCCATATGAACGTGATGTTTTGCTTTATTAATATCATCAATCAGAGCATTAAATTTCTGACGTCCATCATTGAAGATTTTCACACCAGTATTTGTTGAAATAATTGATTTTTCTTCAACATAAAGCATATGAATCAACTGACCAATTACATGATTTTGTCTCATTTTTTTAATAAATAATCGATCTGTGTAAGATTTTTCAGCATGTTCCAATTGTTTTTCAAAACCCAACTGAAACCTTTTTCGGTCTTTAAAAATACGATAATGTGAAATGCCACGTCCAATGAGTAAATATAAAATAAAGCCTATGATAGGCAGTAAATTAACTACAAAGAGCCATGACCAAGTTGCCGCTGTTGATTTTCTTTCCCTAAAAATAATGACAAAGGATAATATAACATTAAGGAAAAAAAGCGCCAGCTCAAAAAGTGCAATAAAACTCAAAATAATCTCTCCCAATCCCCCAGTTTACTTCCTCTATTATATCAAAAAAAGCGGTATTAAACCGCTCTTATTATTCTCATTCATTTTTATTTTGCTTTTTTCAATGCACCAAATAATAGGCCTGAAACAATTGCGCCAATCAAGATGAACAAGAGATAAAGTAAAGGATTGTTTGTCAAAGCGAGAACGAAGACTCCACCATGTGGTGCCATCAATTTAATGTTTGCCATACCAGTCAAACCACCAGCTACTGCTGCTCCAATCATAAATGATGGAATTGCGCGTGCGGGGTCAGATGCACCAAATGGAATTGACCCTTCAGTGATGAATGAAAGCCCCATAACGATATTTGTCAAACCAGCATTGCGTTCTTCTTTAGTAAATTTATTTTTAAACAAGATAACAGCGACTGTAGTTGCAAGTGGTGGAACCATCCCACCAGCCATAACGGCAGCCATTGTTACTGAACCACCAGTTGAAACTGTTGCTGCTAAAGTACCAGTTGCAAAGATATAAGCAGCTTTGTTAATTGGACCGCCAAGGTCAATAGCCATCATTCCACCAACAACTAAACCAAGTACAAGGGCAGATGCTCCTGATAGACTCGCTAAGAAGTTAGAGAGACCGGTATTAATTGCTGCCATTGGGATATTGACAAAGAGCATTAGGAAACCTGTAATAAATGTTCCAACTAATGGATAAATCAAGATAGCTTTAATTCCATCAAGTGAACGAGGAAGTTTTGCAAAAGCTTTACGTAAAAGGATAATGACACCACCGGCAAGGAAACCACCAACTAGGGCTCCTAAGAAACCAGACGGAATCATTTTAGCAGGATCTAAATGACCAAATGCAAGACCAGAAGATGCCATAGAACCAGCGACAAAACCAGCAACTAAACCAGGTTTATCAGCAATAGAGTTGGCAATGAAACCAGCTAGAACAGGTAACATAAAAGCAAAAGCTGCACCACCAACATTTTTAAAGTAAGCTGCTAAAGGATGATAAACTCCTAGATTAGCCAATTGACTTTGAGGAACTCCCATTGCTTGGTCAATCAAGAAAGCAAGAGCAATAAGTATCCCACCACCAACAACGAATGGAAGCATTGCAGAAACCCCACCCATTAAGTGTTTATAGAATGCTTTTCCTAATCCACCAGATGCTTCTTCTTTTACTTCATCAGATCCGTCTGCTTCATAAATTGGTGCTTTACCTGAAAGTGCACGATTAATTAATTCTTCCGTATCTCGAATGGCATGTGCAACTGGAACTTGAACCATTTCTTTACCAGCAAAACGATTCATTTCAACTTTCTTATCCGCAGCTACAATAACAGCATCTGCTTTTTGGATATCAGCTGCACTTAATTTATTATCAATTCCACGCGCACCATTAGTTTCAACTTTAATTCCAACGCCCATTTCCAGGGCTTGTTTTTTAAGCGCTTCTTCAGCCATATAAGTATGAGCAATACCCGTTGTACAAGCCGTTACAGCTACAATATAATGTTCAGCATTTTCAACAGTCTTAATTTCTTCTTGTTTTTCAGAAAAAAGCTGAATGACCTCTCTTGGATACTCAACTTTTCTCAAACGATCTTGGAAACCGTCTTTAAGAAGATAAGTGGAAAGTTGTGCTAAAGCTTCCAAGTGAGTATCATTAGCACCGTCTGGTGCTGCTATCATGAAGAAAAGATTGACAGGTTGTCCATCTAATGCGGCGTAGTCAACACCAACTTTTGATTTTGCAAAGAGAACGACTGGCTCATTAACCGCTATATTTTTACTGTGAGGCATTGCAATTCCGTCACCAAGTCCAGTTGAAGTCTGTGCCTCACGTGCCATAATTCCTGCTTTAAAAGTTGCGAAATCATTGACATATCCTTCAGAAACTAATTTATTGACCATTTCATCAATAACGGCTTCTTTGCTAGTTGCTTGGAGGTCAAGAATCATAACCTCTGTTTTAAGTAAATCTTTTATTTCCATCATTTCACCTCTGAAATATTAACTTTTTTATAAATTTCTTCCAAAAATGCTCGGCTTGGCATATCATCTGAGAATGCCTTTGAAGTTCCACAAGCGATTGCTTGTCTAAATGCTAATAGTGGGTCTTTAGACTGGCTATATTCAGCTAAAAATCCTGCAACGGTCGAATCACCAGCACCAATAGAATTTTTTAACTCTCCTTTAATCCCTTGAGCAAAATAAACTTTCTCATTTGTAAAGAGGAGTGCTCCATCACCAGCCATTGATACGATAACATTTTGAGCACCCATTTCTAAAAGTTTTTGACCATAAGGAATGATTTGCTCATTATTTTTGAAGCTTGTTTCAAAGATTGCTTCTAGTTCTTCTCGGTTTGGTTTAATGAGTAGGGGATTAGCAGGAAGCGAATCAAGTAATTTTTGACCATCAACATCCATGACAAAAGTTGCTTTTTGCTTTTGTACTTTAGCAATCAAACGCTCATAGAAATCTTCACCAAGACTTTTAGGGATTGTACCTGCAAAGACAACGATATCATCTTCTTTCAAATGATCAAATTTTTCAAGAAAATGATTAATTTCACTTTCTTGAAGTTTTGGTCCAGCCGCATCAAGACTTGTTTCGTTTTCCTGACTTTTCAGCTTGACATTAATTCTTGTCAAATCTTCTATTTCTGTGAAATCCGAATCAATCTGGTTCTCATTTAAGAAATCTTTAATATATTGACCAGAAAATCCACCTAGAAATCCTAGTGCCTTGCTTTTGGCACCTATAAGACTTAGCATGCGGCTTTCCATAATTCCTTTACCACCTGCTGAAACCTGTGTTTTCCCTGTTCGATTCACCTCACCAAGTGCTAACTCTTCATAATTCATGAAGTAGTCAAGTGCTGGGTTGAGTGTTACTGTATAAATCATAATTCTCCTTTATGTAAGACGTAGGTTTTACAAATACTAACTTTTAGTGAAATTTTTTTCACACGATTCATTTAAAAACAAACGCTAATTGTTCTCGGTAATTAATTCAACTTCTTCAGAATTAGCAAATTTGACAAAACTCATTTGTCCTAATTTAGAAGAGTCGGCTAATATGAAAGCATTCTGACTTTGTTTGACTGCTAGTCCTTTTATTGCTGCCTCTTCATGGTCTGGTGTCATTGCTCCGTGTTCATTGTCAAAGCCGTTAGCTCCAACAAAAGCACTATTGAATTGATATGCAGAAAGTTGTTCTAAAGCCTGACTCCCAATAATTGCATCTGTTACCTTTTTCACTCGTCCACCGAGCAGATAAACGATCAATCGGTCATCTGTTAATTTCGCCAAATGACTGACAGAGTTGGTTACAATCGTTAAATAAAGATGAGATTGATTGATAAATTCAGCTAAGATACCGGTTGTAGTCCCAGCATCTAAAAAAATAATATCTCCATCTTTAATTTTCGATAATGCTTTTTGAGCGATTTCTTCTTTTTCTTGAATGTTTTTGGAAGTTTTTTCGGAAATACTTAATT
This sequence comes from Lactococcus sp. AK05, assembly GCF_041026685.1. Taxonomy (NCBI): domain Bacteria; kingdom Bacillati; phylum Bacillota; class Bacilli; order Lactobacillales; family Streptococcaceae; genus Lactococcus; species Lactococcus sp. AK05. Next base: position 552,799 of record NZ_JBFTEI010000001.1, on the reverse strand, counting down.
CTTCCGATAAGTCTTGTGTAAGTTCTGCACCACCATGAACTCGTCTTAAAGATTTTTCTTTTTCCAATTCGTTCAAATCTCGTCTAAGTGTTGATATAGAGCAATCCATTAATGTAAGAAGTTCTTCAATTGTTGCTCTTCTTTTTAATTTTAGATAGTCAACAATCCGTCTTTTTCTTTCATTTGCTAACATTTCCATCTCCTGAATTCGTTTACAAAAATCATTATAACACCTTTATCTTTCAAAATCAATCATTAACTATCATTTTCTTCCAAAAAAATTCAAAAATAAAAAAACTATCTATTAATAGTTTTTATTTAAAGTGTTCAAGTAATTGATGAGCGCTTTCCAAATAGTAGTCAACAGCAACTTTTAGAGTTTCATCTTGAACGACCATATCAGCAAAATGAAGTCCAGAGGCCCCTTGTTCATTTGAACCTATAAAAGCAAAGACACTTGGAGCTTGCTTTTGATAATTAGCGAAGTCTTCCCCCGCACTTGATGGCTCTGGATATACCACTTTATCATGCCATTGCTCGGTTCTTTTCCTGATAACATCTGTCAACTCGAAATCGTTAAACGTGAGGTCCGCTTCCATTAACCATTTAATCTCTAGTTCAACATCATAAGCTTTTGCAGTGGCTTCGATAATTTGGCTAAATTTTCTCTTAGTTAAAGAACGTACTTCATTGTCAAAAGTTCGTATTGTCCCTTCTAAGCGAGCATTGTTTGGTAAAACATTCCAAGTATTTCCGGCTTCAATGTGTGTGACAGATACAACAGCAGCTCTCAGTGGTGAAATATTTCTAGAAACAATTTGTTGTAGATTTTGAACGATCGCAGCACTAGCTAAAATCAAATCTTGACCTTCTTGCGGATATGCCGCATGACTTCCTTGACCTTTTATTAAAATTTCAAAACGTTCAACGGCTGCCATTACTCCACCCTTACGTAAGCCAATTACTCCAGCTGACAAAGTAGGCATATTATGGTAGCCAATAAAAGCTTGAACATCTGAAACTAATCCTGTTTTTAGAATTTCTTTGGCTCCTTCGCCAATTTCTTCGGCAGGTTGAAATATGAGTTTGATTGTCCCACTAAGCTGACTTTCCTTCTCTTTTAGAATTTTAGCAGCTCCTAAAAGACTAGTCATATGTAAGTCATGACCACAAGCATGCATTGCTCCTTTGTTTACAGATGAAAATTCTAATCCTGTTTCTTCTAGAATAGGCAAGGCGTCAATATCTGCTCTTAGCGCTATAATCGGTTTTCCAGAGCCAATTTTTGCAACAAGTCCTGTTTTAAGCTGACTATCCATTATTTCAATTTGCCAATCTGCTAATTTTTGACGAATAAATTTTGTCGTTTCAACTTCTTTTTCTGATATTTCGGGATGAGCATGAAGATAATGTCTAATTTCAACAAGCTCTTGGTATAAATTTTCTTCAATCATAAGAATAATTGTATCAAAAATAGCGAAGGCTGCTCCTTCGCTATTTCTTGTGACTTCATTTAAATTTTAAATCAGACCCGCATCTTCTAAAAGTTCTTCAATATATGTCCCTTTGATTTTCTTAAGTCCCACTTTGAGCGCTTGTTTTTTAATAAATGAGAGCTCTAAATCTTCTAATTTTTGCTTATCTGATAGATAGTAGGCTGAACTTGCTAAAGTTCGTAAATCATAAGCTGAAGCATAGACTTCCGGAACACCGCGATCAAAATTTAATAATTGATAAACAGCTTCCATCGCAGTTCTGACTGAATACTCGGTTGTAAAGACTGTATCACGCTCAGTTTCCGCAAAATTTCCTAAAAACGCTAAATTGACTGATTTTTCAGGTACTACAAGAGGCCGATCCCCTGGTTCACGAAGCATGAAATAAGAAGTAATGAAAGGCATATATACTGGGATTGTATTAGTATTTTCTTTAACAAATGCTTCAATTTCTTCTTCTGGCATTCCTAAATGATAAAGTAATTCTTGAGTAATTTCTTCGCCTGTACAATCTTCAATTGGTTTTTTGATATAGTTCCCAGGTGTATTTGAAAGAAGACCATAAACCCAAGTTACTGTTTCTTGGTCATTTTGTTCTTTAAAATGAGGTTGGCGGTGAGTTGTAAATGAAAGGAGCCAATTTGAATCTTTAACAGTAATAATTCCTCCTGTGACAACTTTTCCTGAACGCAATTGACGATGTGTTAATTTTTCAAAATAAGGTTGAATCTTTAAATTTTTCCAAGTGACAGTTGCTGATACAACCCAAGCTTCTTTTGGAATGTCCTTACAAAAAACATCTGGATGTCCAAATTCTTCTGATTGTTTAGCTAAATTTTGCCAGAGTTTCCAAGAGCCACCAAGTTCACTAGTTTTTGGAGCGGCTTGTGTTGGTGAACCTTGAGTTGAACTTTCTGTAATTGAACCATTTGTGACAAAAACTAAGTCATTTTCTGTCAGTTCTTTTATTTTTTTGTCAGCAAATACAATAGCTTTTGCTACCTTTTTGCCATTTGAAAAGTCAACTTCAACATTTTCAACCTGTGCTCCATATTTAAAATCAACTCCATGATCTTTTAAGTATGAAATTAATGGTTTTACTAGCGATTCATATTGATTATATTTTGTAAATTTTAGGGCAGAAAAATCAGGTAATCCCTCAATATGATGGATGAAACGCATAATGTAACGACGCATTTCAATAGCTGAATGCCATTTTTCAAAAGCAAACATTGAACACCAATAAAGCCAAAAATTTGATTCGAAGAACTCATCAGTAAAGCAATCTTCTATTGTTTTACCTACAAGTAGTTCTTCTTTAGTCATGAACAATTTGATTATTTCTTCTTGAGCTTTTGGACTTAGGGTAAATTTTCCATCGTCATCAGCCCGTTCACCACGATTATGGATAATACGACAGTTAGATGAATTTGGGTCATCCCGGTCAATTCGATAAAACTCATCTAAAACAGATGCATCGTCCACTTCTAATGACGGAATTGTTCGGAATAAGTCCCAAAGACATTCAAAATGGTTTTCCATTTCACGTCCACCACGAACAACGAAACCATCATGTGGAATAAATGAACCGTCAAGAGAACCTCCTGACAACGATAACTCTTCTAAAATATGAATACGGTCTCCTGACATTTGACCGTCACGAATTAAAAATACTGCTGTTGCAAGCCCTGCAAGGCCTGCCCCAATAATGTAAGCTGATTTTTGATCAACATTTTCTGGTTTTCTTGGGTGAACGAAAGCTTCATAATTTCCATTTGTATAACGCATAATAATTAACCTCCTCTAATCTAAACAACATCAGTTTGACTAAATTTTTAGTCTCTTTACTTTTAATTCTCCTCCAATCTCTTACTAATTTCATCATAGTACAAGAAGAAAATGATTGCAAGAATCTGAAATAGTTTTTAGACAACATGTCTATTTTGTCCAATTTTTATAAAAAAAAGCACCGACAAAAGAATCAGTGCTTTTATAAATTATTATTTGCTTTCTTCAAAGTCACCATCAAATGTATTATCATCTTTCGGAGCTTCTTGAGCATCAGTTGCTTGTCCAGCTTCACCTTGAGCTGCATTTGCTTGTTCATAAAGTTTTACAGCAAGGTTTTGAGCGATTTCAGAAAGTGTTTCTGATTTAGCTTTGATATCATCAATATCTTCACCTTCAAGCGCTTTTTTGAGTTCTTCTTTAGCGTCTTCAGCTTTTTTAACTTCAGCTTCTTCTACTTTTCCTTCAAGATCTTTCAAAGTTTTTTCAGTTTGGAAAACTAAAGCATCAGCTTCATTACGTGTATCAACTTCTTCTTTACGTTTTGCATCAGCGTCAGCATTTGCTTCAGCATCTTTCATCATTTTATCAATTTCTTCATCAGAAAGACCTGAGTTTGATTTGATAACGATTGTTTGTTCTTTTTGTGTACCAAGGTCTTTAGCTTTAACAGAAACAATACCATTTTTATCAATATCAAATGTTACTTCGATTTGCGGAATACCACGTGGTGCTGCAGGGATATCTGTTAATTGGAAACGACCCAAGGTTTTGTTATCAGCTGCCATTGGACGTTCACCTTGAAGTACATGAATATCTACAGCGGGTTGATTGTCAGCAGCAGTTGAGAAGACTTGTGATTTAGAAGTTGGGATAGTTGTATTACGGTCAATCAATTTTGTGAAGACACCACCCATTGTTTCAATACCAAGTGAAAGTGGAGTAACGTCAAGGAGAACAACATCTTTAACGTCACCAGTAATAACACCACCTTGAATTGCTGCACCCATAGCAACAACTTCATCAGGGTTTACTGATTTATTTGGTTCTTTGTTTGTTTCGTGACGAACAAGTTCAACAACAGCAGGGATACGAGTTGAACCACCAACCAAGAGAACTTCGTCAATATCAGAAGTTGACAAGCCAGCATCAGAAAGGGCTTGGCGAACTGGTTGACGTGTCGCTTCAACAAGATCATGTGTCAATTCATCAAATTTAGCACGAGTCAAAGCCATTTCCAAGTGAAGAGGGCCAGCAGCACCAGCTGTGATGAATGGCAAGCTGATTTGAGTAGTTGTTACACCTGAAAGGTCTTTTTTCGCTTTTTCAGCGGCATCTTTCAAACGTTGCAAAGCCATTTTATCTTGGGCAAGGTCAATTCCGTTTTCTTTCTTGAATTCGGCAACCATCCAGTCAATGATTTTTTGGTCAAAATCATCACCACCGAGTTTGTTGTTACCAGCAGTTGCAAGAACATCAAAGACACCATCACCAAGTTCAAGAATTGAAACGTCGAATGTACCACCACCAAGGTCAAATACAAGAATCTTTTCATCTTTATCTGTTTTATCAAGACCATAAGCAAGAGCTGCTGCTGTTGGTTCGTTAACGATACGTTCTACTTCAAGACCAGCAATTTTACCAGCATCTTTAGTTGCTTGACGTTGAGCATCATTGAAGTATGCAGGTACAGTGATAACTGCTTTTTCTACTTTTTCTCCAAGATAAGCTTCTGCTGTAGCTTTCAAGTTTTGAAGAATCATTGCTGAAATTTCTTGTGGTGTGTATTCTTTACCATTTGCAGAAACTTTTTCAGATGTTCCCATTTTTGATTTAATAGAAATAATTGTTTCTGGGTTAGTTACCGCTTGACGTTTTGCAGCGTCACCGACAATGATTTCACCATTTTTGAAAGCTACAACTGAAGGTGTTGTACGATTTCCTTCTGGATTTGGAATAATTTTTGATTCAGTTCCTTCAAGAACTGCTACTGCTGAGTTTGTTGTACCAAGGTCAATACCGATAATTTTAGACATATTATTAAATCTCCTTTATTTCTTATTACTTATGAATAGTTTAAAGACTTTGCGGTCAATTTATTTTTTAATTTACTGTGCTACGACAACCATTGCTGGACGAAGTAAACGTTCGTGAAGTTGGTAACCTTTTTGGAAAACTTGCACGATGCTGTCAGCTGGATGTTCATCATCAGCTGGGACAGTTTGAACAGCCATGTGAAGATTATGGTCGAAGCTTTCATAAGAAACTTCTTCAACGCCTTCTTCTTTAAGCGCTGAAATCAAGCTTTCTTGGACCATTTCAAGGCCTTTTTTAACATCATCCGTTAATCCTTCAACAGCAAGTGCACGTTCAAGATTATCTAGTGAAGATAAGATTTTTTTTGCTAAATCTTGTGAACGATATTTGATAAGTTGCAAACGTTCTTCATTTCCACGACGTTGTACGTTTTGCATTTCTGCAGAAACGCGAAGGAATTTATTTTCCCACTCAGTCGCTAACTTTTGTGCTTCATCAAGTTCGTTAATTTCTTCTTCAACAATATCCTCAAGTGCTTCCTCTGTTAACTCCTCAGTCACTTCTTCATCAACTTTTTCATTTTTGATTTCTTCTTTAGTTTCTTCGGACATAGGCCCTCCTTTTTTAAATAACTTTTTTATCATTTACTAATTTCATAATGGTTACCATCAAGATAACGATAATAGTCACTCAGCTTCATAGTTAAAACTTTAGCAACTAAGTCAAGAACTGATAACGTCCTTTGATAATCCATTTCTACAGGTCCAACGACTGTTAGAGTACCAAAACCGCGATATGGAATAACAAATTTTTGCGAAATAATCGTTAAATTTTTCATGTATTTTTCGTCATTGTCAAATTTAACGGCACGCATTTCATCGTTATTAGTGATTTCGCGAATTTCATGAAGCATCCGTTCATCATCGCTAAAGAGTTTATATAATTCTGCAAGATTGTCAGTTGCATAATCAAAGATATTTTTACGCCCAGCGACGGTCAGCCGTTCTTTGAACAAATCATCAAAAATTGATTCAAAGAGTTGGAGAACTTCACTCGTAACTTTGAAATAACGCTGAACAATCTGGGGAATCTCTGTTCGTAAAGTATAGTGAATATCAATCACTTTTTTACCAACCAGACGTTCTTTAACTAGATTACTAAAGACTGCTAAATCAGCTTCGGTCATCGATTTTGGAAGAATAAATTGATTTGTTCTTACTTCACCAGTCCCTAATGTTATAACTGAAAGTACTGAATGACTATCCAGCATGACCATTTCAAATGAAACTAATTGTTGGTCACGTTGAGGAGCATTAAGAACAAAGCTTGTCAAACCAGTGAGTTCTGATAAACTTTTAGCTGCTGTTTTAAACAGGTCAGATAGGCGATAAAAATCACCATCAAAAGCTTTCATCACTTTAAATAAGTCATTTTGACTAAATTCATCTAACTGGATGACATTTTCTACAAAATACTTATAACCTGAAACACTTGGAACACGTCCACTTGAGGTGTGTTCTTTTTGAATCAAGCCTAGTTTTTCCAAAACTTTCATGTCGTTTCGGATTGTAGCGCTAGAAGCTTGAATACTATCAAGGAGCGACTTTGAACCGATTGGCGTATGCTCTTTGGCATAAAGAGAAACAATCAAATTTAAAATTTGTCTTTGACGTTCTGTAATCATGGCTACTCCTTTCTCCACAGATAGGAAGTTTTGCAAAACTTCTTTCGCAAGCTCTAAAATTTCTTGAGCTTTTGACTTCTGTTTAGTATCTACAAGCTTTTTTCTGTTTTAGCACTCTTCATCTCTAAGTGCTAACAAATTTATTATAACCCTTTGTTTATACCTTGTCAAGCAAAAAGACATAAAAATTAGCACTCTTTTTATTAGAGTGCTAATTTGATTTATAAAAGATTGGAATCTTTGGATGTTTGCCAAATATTCATGACTGTAATTACCATTACAGCAATGACAAAGAGGCTTTCATACTTTACTTCATGTTGAATGAAAAGTATGGCATAATCTATAATCAAAAGTGCCGAAATAATTTCTAAAAGTATAAAAGTAAAACGCCAAAATTTCAATAATAGAAAGATTAATAAAGCAAAAATCAATAAATAGATTAAACTTTGCCAACTCGTAATTGTTGACGAAATTTTAGTCGTTAATGTTTTTATATTTGTCGATAAGTTATTAAAAAATTGACTAAAGAAATTATTATGAACAAGGAGAACTTTAATCATTTCCGAGACACTGTAAATAAATAGAGCAACATTAACATAGAGTAGAAGTCTGGTTCGGTTTAGCATGAATTCATTTCCTTTATGCTGGTAATAGTTTTAGATATTCTTCTAAAGTAAGATTGTGTTCGGTCATATATTTAGCATTTTCTAAACCAACATATCTAAAATGCCAGTCTTCATAGCCAATTCCTGTCTCTGCCTTTTTCCCTTCTGGAAAACGAAGAACAAATCCATATTTGGGAGCAATTGCTGCAACTTGTTTTGCATATTGACTCTCATTCAGGCTATCAATATTACTCATATCAATCGCTAATCCTGTTTGATGCTCTGAACTTCTTGGTGGCTGAGAATAAGTTTGCACATTTTTTATCGCTTCTTCTTCTGAAATTGGATTTCCACTAGAATTTACTGTTCCTTGACCATTCATTTCTGCTTGGACATAAGATTGATAAAGCCCTTCTTGATATGAGACTGACCGATAACCTGAGATTAAATGTTCAGCTGGTGATATTTGTTGGGCTGCTGCTAAAAATTGTTGAACCGCTGATGCTATCCTTTGATCAACTTGAATCCCATTTACGGTTGCCAGTGTTGGGTTCATTTCATCTTTAGGTGATTTTCGACTCACCAATACTAAATCCCAATCTGATTGTTTAGCGTCAGGTAAATCTTTTTTCTTTGCCACCTCTTTAGATGACGAAATACTTGTTTTTTTAGCTGATTCGTTTGTTGAATTTGACTTATCATTGGTGATTAAAATAAATCCTAAAGCGCCAATGATTAAAAGAACAAGCACGATTAAACTAAATATTATTCTTCTTTTCATTTTTTAGCTAACTTTTCACTCCCTATTTCTCGATAAGACATGTCTCCGACTTTTCCAATGGTGAATTTTCCATCCTCAAAACTTAAATGAGTGACAGAACCATTATCAAGACCATGTGGACGAGGGAGTTCTGGGTGAGCGAGTTTTACAAAAGTTCCAATGGTCATTCCATGGCTGACAATAACAATATTTTTAGCCCCTTTTGCTTCAGATTCCTTGGCAATATCTGTAAAACCATCCATGATACGTCCTGAAAGTTTTTCCCAAGGTTCAGCCCAGCCAGCCGTATCAACTTCAAAAATCGCATTAGCAATTACTTCATCTGGAGGAAATTCGTCGGTATGATGATTTCCAGTTTCGGTAAATATTCTTGGTAAAACGCCATCAAAAAGTTCTCCGTCATAGCCACCATCAAATGAACCAAAACACCACTCACGGATTCTTTTATCATAAGTGTATGGAATTCCTTCATTATCAGAATTAGCCAAGATAAAACCCATTGTTTGGATTGTACGTCCAGAATCAGATGAATAAGCTCGGTCAAATTTAATGCCTTTTTCTTTGAAGCCTAGACCAAGTTCAATAATTCCTTGTTCTCCTGCCGCAGTTAAAGGTGTATCAGACCAACCTTGCGCTCTGCCAATTGTATTAAACATTGTCTTTCCATGTCGAACTAAATAAATATTTACCATTTCTACTCCCCTTTTTAATGATTCTAACAAAAAATTACGATAGGATATTTCTATCTATATAGAAAATTACAGCCATTCCTGTTTAATTGTAAAGTAGGAACCTCTTATCTCACCTGCGAGTTTTGAACGTTGGCGTGCAAATTTGAATTTTCCCTCAAGTTCTTTGGGGATTTCCATACCCACTGACAACTTTATTCCAACTGCCCGTTTTGGTTTCTTGCCCTCTTGTCCAACTTTTTCATAGAGTAGATTTAAAACCATACCATCTTCGTAATAGAATTCAGGCCAATAGAGTTCATCATTTTCATAGATAGCAACTTCGAGTATTTTTGCTGAAAATTTTAAATTACGTTCTTCAAGTAAAATTTTCTCAAACAAAGCGACTTCGTCGGCTTTTTCATGAGCTGGATATGTGAGATACTCAAATTTATACTTATTCCAAAAATAACGTGCTTCATTAGCTCGTAAACCTGCTAAAGCATCAGCTACGGGCGAAGTTTCCAAGCCAACTGTTTCTACATCTTTAAAATTCACTTTGTAAGCCATAAAATAACCTCCGTATTTTTTCACTTCTTCTATTATATCATTTTTGGAAGCGCTCATCATTTTTTAGAAATATTTAGGAGCTGAATTATAAAAGTATTTTTAGTTTTTAAATGAATGAATTGGTGCTGGAATTTGACCGCCACGAGCAATAAAATCTGCTGACGATGCTTTGTTTACTCGCATAACTGGGGCTACACCGAAAAGTCCACCAAATTCAATTTGTTCGCCTTCTTTGCCCATTGGAATAATCCGTACTGCTGTCGTTTTTTGATTAATGACCCCGATGGCGGCTTCATCAGCAATCATTGCTGCAATGGTAGATGCCGGTGTTTCTTCAGGAATTGCAATCATATCCAAGCCAACTGAACAAACACAAGTCATGGCTTCTAATTTTTCAATATTCAATGCCCCAGAATTGACAGCGGCAATCATTCCTTCGTCTTCTGAAACTGGGATAAAGGCTCCTGAAAGTCCACCAACACGTTCAGCTGCCATAACTCCGCCTTTTTTCACGGCGTCGTTAAGCATTGCAAGAGCGGCTGTTGTGCCATGAGTCCCAACAGTTTCAAGTCCCATTTCTTCCAAAACGCGTGCAACCGAATCGCCAATTGCTGGTGTAGGTGCAAGTGATAAATCAACTATTCCAAATTCAACATTAAGTCTTTCTGAAGCCATTTGACCAACAAGTTGACCAATTCTTGTAATTTTAAAAGCTGTCTTTTTAATGGTTTCGGCTAAAATATCAAAAGATTCTCCGCGGACTTTTTCAAGAGCACGTTTAACTACACCTGGTCCTGAAACTCCGACGTTGATAATCGTATCTGCTTCCCCAACTCCATGAAAAGCTCCTGCCATAAATGGATTGTCTTCAACGGCATTAGCAAAGACAACAAGTTTGGCATTGAGCCATTTATCACCTTTAGACATGATTTTTATGGTTTCACCCATATCTCGAACTGCTGTCATATTAATACCTGTTTTAGTTGAACCAACATTTACCGAAGCACATACGCGCTCAGTTGCTGCTAGTGCTTTAGGCATTGATTTAATCAAAATTTCATCACCTTTTTGATAGCCTTTTTGCACAAGAGCAGAATAGCCACCAATAAAGTCGATGCCAATCTCTTTTGCTGCACGATCCATCGCAAGAGCAAGTGGTGTGTAATCATCAGCAGCTGTTGCTGCTCCGATAATTGCAATGGGTGTTACAGAAACACGTTTGTTTACAATTTTAATACCGAGTTCATGTCCAATCTCGTTACCTACTTCAACAAGTTTTCCTGCTTTTTTGACAATTTTTTGATAGATTTTTTCAGCTGCTTTATCAATATCAGCATCGATACAATCAAGAAGACTGATTCCCATTGTTATTGTGCGAATGTCGAAATTTTGTTCTTCAATCATCGCAATTGTTTCTTTGATATTTTGAATATCCATTATTTAATTTCCTTAGTTTTGATTAAAATTTTACTGACAGAAATTTTTTTCGTGCTGTCAGTAAAAATACTTTTAAATAAAAGTCATTTATTGGCTAATTTTTTTTCTGTCAGTAAATTATAATTTGTGCATGGCGTTAAAAATTGCTTCATTTTGAACATGAATATTGACACCCAAGGCTTCACCTTTTCTTGAAAGTTCTGCTTGAAAGGCTGAAAAATCACTATTTTGTGTTTCAACTACCATCATCATGGTAAAAGCTCCACTCATCAAGGTTTGTGAAATTTCAATGATATTTGCTTCAAGTTCTGCTAATGTTGCTGTGACTCCAGCAACAATCCCAATTTTATCTGCTCCTACTACTGTTACAACTGCGCGCATTTTGTTTCTCCATTCAAATTTTTATCCTATTATAACATTTTTATTTAAATTTTCAGTCAATTTTCTTGTCAGTAAAATAAACTTTTGCTGACAGCTCTGTCAGTCAAAATCATTCATGATTTATTGGCTAGTTTTTGCTATAATCAGCTTATCATGACTTTAACAACTTTTTTTAATTTTACACGTATTCAAACCTTGCCCGCAGCATTATTATCACCGATTGCTGGCTGTCTTTTTGCCTTTTGGTACTTTGGAAGTTTTCATTTTTGGCCTACGCTTCTATTTTTTATTGGTTTAGCAAGCATTAATCTTTTTGTTTCGGCTTGGAATAATCTGATGGATTATCAAAAAGCACTTGATCCTGAGTATAAGAAATGGAATATTATCGTTGCTAAATCGATTAATCCTAAACTTGCTTTAAACATTTGTTTGGCACTTTTAGCGATTGATGTAGTCGTTGGACTCATTGTTCTTTCCTTGACTAATCTTGCGATTTTACCAATTGGTGGACTTTGTTTCTTAATTGCTATTTTCTATACTTATGGTCCTTTTGCTTTTTCTCGTTTTCCTTTGGGCGAAATTTTAGCGGGTCTTTGCGAAGGGTTCTTTGGTTTTTTCCTTGCTGTCTATATTAATTCTTATGATAAAGGCTATTTTTTCATTAATTTTGACAGGAATTGGTTCATGACATGGACTTGGGACTTTAAAATTCTTTTACCAATCCTTCTAGTCGGTCTGATGTGTTTCGTTCAAAATTTTAATATTATGTTTTCTGATAATATTTGCGATTTAGAACAGGACATTCGCAATGAGCGTTATACTTTACCTTATTATCTAAAGATTCCACTCAGTTTAAAAGTATTTACTGGACTATATTTATTTGCTGGACTTTGTATTTTAATTGCCATTGCTTTGGGAATTTTACCAATTTGGTCATTATTAATGAGCATCATTGCCCTGAAAGTTATTCCTAATATTAAAAAATTTAGAGCCAAACAAAGTAAATCAGAGACTTTCCACCTTCAAATTGACAATCTGATGTTATTTAATGCTTCTCTTGCCCTTACGTTGTTACTGGGAATTATTTTTAAGTAAAATAAAAAAGCGCTAAGCGCTTTTTTTACTTTTCCAAAGAGAAATCCATGACGACCGGCTGGTGGTCCGATGATTTGAATTGGTTATCAATGGTTTGTATTTTTAAGTCTTTTATATTATTTGAAACAAGAAATCCGTCAATAATTCCAAATGTATTTTTGGGATTTTTCTTATCATAAGCATAATCAAGTGAACGAACTGTTGGTGCATTGGTTGGTGCGACCACTCGCATTCCTTTTGTCAAATTTTCCGTGGGAAATTCCTTCATCCATGTTAATTCTGGATGAGCTTTACCAGCTAGGGCATGGTTATAATCAGCCCCACAAATGACATAATCTCCTTTAGAAACATACTTTTTCATCTCATCAAATAAAGTCAATAATTGTTGTTTTTGAATTTTTTGGTCAGTAATAAATGCTGACAGATGTGTATTAAAGATTACGAATTTTTTATCTGAATTCTTAATTGGCAAAATACTGACAGAAAAAGCTCGATCTAAATCAAAAAATTTATTAAAATTAGTTTCGATAGGCAACTTATATCTTGTTGAACTTTCAATTTCATATTTAGAATAAGTCATAATTCCAGATTTAGCTTTTCCAATTGGCTTGGTCACCGGATAAAAAAGATAGGCTGAATCGTAATTCTGTGTCAGAACACTGGTATAATCGGAAAGACCAGCACGAACCATTTGAGGTTCATTTACTTGTTGGCTGCGATCTCCTTGCCAATCAATTTCTTGAATATTTCCAAAGTCTGGCTTCTCTTTATTAATAAGTCTGATATCTTCTTGAATTGCAGATTTGACAGCAGATTTACTATAAGCTCGCACATCATCCCCACCATCCATGAAAAAATTGAAAGAAGGAGGGTAAGACCCATAACCGATATTAAAAGTCATCATTTTATAGGTTTGCCCCAGCTCAACTTGCTGAGTTTGAGGATTTTTAATTGTCTGCTTCATATCATTAGGAAGGCGATGATATTGTGCATAAACATAGATGACATAAGACCCAATAATCAGAGCAAATACTAAAATAATGCTGACAAGGATTTTTCCAATTAACTTTAAGCGATTTTTCATATTATTCACTAAATAATTCTAGGAAAATTTACTGACAGCCACTCCTAAACAGTCTGTCAGTAAAATATTTATCCCAAACTTATTTACTTTCTTCAATCATTTTTAAAACTTCTTGTGTTGAGCGAACTCGTCCAAGGCGTGGGAAAATTCCCTCAACAATTCCTTGATGGAGTTGTCCATTAAAATCTGTCATTGCATCTTCAATAGCAATAACTTGATAACCATGCTGGAAAGCTTCACGGGCCGTAGTATCACAACCGATAGTTGTAGCAATTCCAGTCAAGAGGATTTCATCAATTCCACGACGACGTAATTGGACATCTAAATCCGTGCCGTAAAATGCGCCCCAGTTATGTTTAGCGACATGAATGACATTATTATATTCTTTATCATAAGCTTCAGGCATGACAAAATCAGCAAAATCTGCCGGAATTTGTCCTTGTGCAACAGCTGGATTGTCAGTTTTTGGTTTTAAAGTTTCGCCACCATAGTTTTTGACGTGAACAAAAACAATTAATGCGCCTGTATTTTTTAAACTTGTTACAAGTTCTTTATTTTTGGCTAAAACCTCTTGCGCAGAATAAGGAGCAAATCCCTCACGCCCTGCAATTCCTTTTTGTAGGTCAATAATAACCAAGGCTGTTTTTTCTAAATTTAAAGTTGTCATATTTTTTTCTCTCAAATTTTAGCCTCTTTTATGTGGCTTTTTTCTTCCGTCAGTAAATTTTTTGCCATTATCTTTTTTGTCAGTAAATTTGCCCTTAGCAGCTTTACTGTAAAATGGTTTCTTGGCTGATTTCTTTTTCTTTTTATCAAATTCAGATTTCTCGTCAGCTCTTCTGACATTTTTTGATTTATTAGCAGATTTGTCAGTAGATTTTGGCGCTACTGATTTAACCTTAAGAGATTGATTTGATTTTTTGCGACCTTTATGATCAGGTTTTTTCTTAGCTTTCGCTGCTTTATCAATCAAATCTAATTCTGAAGGTAGATATTCAAAATCAATCTCCCCAGTCATTCTATCAGCTTTGACAACTTTTATTTTAATAGGCTGACCAATTTTAAAGGTAAGTCCACTTCGTTCGCCAATAAGCGCCAACATTCGTTCTTGATAATTAAAATAATCACCTTTAAGGGTTGAAATATGAACTAAACCTTCAATCGTATTTTCAAGTTCAATAAACATTCCAAAACGAGTAACTGAAGCAATAATCCCTTCAAACTCTTCACCCACATGTTCTTCCATGAATTCGGCTTTTTTCATTTTTTCAACTTCACGTTCAGCATCAACCGCTCGGCGTTCACGATGACTAGAATGTTCTGCAATTTCAGGAATTTTATCTTCCCATTTTTGTAAAATATTAGCTGGTGTTTTCCCCTCACCAATTTCACGAATCAATCGATGAACCAACAAATCGGGATAACGACGAATTGGTGAAGTAAAGTGCGTATAATTTTCCGCAGCTAAACCAAAGTGGCCCTCATTGTTTTCTGAATAACGCGCTTGTTGCATACTCCGTAACAACATAGTTGACAAGACCATTTCGCCAGGCTGACCTTTAATTTTCTTCATGAAAGCTTGTAAAACCTTCTGATCAATGCCACTTGAAGTTCCTTCAATCTGCATTCCAAAAGTTGCCGCAAAATCAATAAAACGTTGCAATCTGTCAGCTTTTGGTTGTTCGTGAATCCGATAGATAAAAGGCAGACCGTGTGCTTCAAAATGTGTCGCAACTGTTTCATTCGCTTCAAGCATGAATGATTCAATCATTCGCTCAGCAACGCCACGTGTCCGTTTTCTAATTTCAATTGGCAGTCCTTTTTCATTGACAATGATTTTCGCTTCTACTGTATCAAAATCAATGGCCCCGCGTCTTTTACGCATGGCTTCTAAGATATGGTGAAGTTCAACCATTATTTTTACAGAATCTGCAATTTTAGCATATTTTTCAAGTGCTGCTTCATCTCCTGCAATCATTTGATTAACGGCATCATAAGTCATTCTTTCTGTCGTTTTAATAATTGATTGAGAAATTTGATAGTTGATCACTCGACCTTCAGGACTAATTTCCATGACACAAGATTGTGTTAGACGATTGATTCGAGGATTCAATGAACAAATTCCATTAGAGAGACGTTCGGGCAGCATTGGAACTACTCGATCCGTCACATAAACAGAAGTTCCACGTTCGTAAGCTTCTTTATCTAATGGAGAATTTTCAGTGACGTAGTGTGAAACATCCGCAATATGTACTCCTAATTCATAGTTTCCATTTTCCAAACGTTTAGCATGCACAGCATCATCAAGGTCTTTTGCGTCTGCTCCATCAATTGTAAAAGTGATTTCATTACGATAATCGACCCGTCCCACAATTTCATTTTCTGGAACTTCTTCTGGAACAGCTTCAGCTTGGTCTAAAACTTCTTTTGGAAATTCAGAAACAATATCCATTGAAGCCAAAACTTCCAAAACGTCAATTCCTTGATCATCTGCTTGACCAATAATTTCAGTGACTAATCCTTGCATTGTCTGTGGAAATTCCTTATCTGGATAATGAGTGATTTCAACACGCACAATCGCTTTATTTTCAGGAATTAATCCTTCATTTCCTAAATAAACACGATAAGGGATTTTTTTATTCCGAGATTTAACAAAACCAATCAGTCCTGTTTGCTCTTTTTCATCATCATTCAAAGCTACAAAGGTTCCAACAACCTGATGGACGTCATGGCGAATGATTTCGACAACATGTCCTTCAGCAGAAGTTCCTTTGAGCGCATTGGCATTTTTATCAATTTCAATAAAAACTTCGTCACCATCAAGAGCGAAAGCCGTTTGACCTCTTGCGACAAAAACGTCTGGTTCTTCAGCATCAATACTGACAAAACCAAAGCCAGCTGCATTGGCCCGGAAAATTCCGCTGATGACAACTTTTGCCTCTTCTTTTTCGGCTAGCTCAACTTTACCTTTTGCAGTAAAATTAAGCAAATGCTCGGCTTCTAGTGAAGCTAAAGTTTTGACAAATACTTTGTAATCTTTAGCCTTATTCATATGTAACGCAACTGACAATTCTTCTACTGACAGTGCTTTTTTTGAACTATTCTCAAGATAGTCCATGATTACTTCTCTAATACTCATTATATTCTCTCAATGAACTTTTTGACCACAAAAATTGGACAAAAAGCCCCTTTCTTTTTTTGTTTCAAATATTAACTTGATTTTTTAGCTAATATTTTAAGAGATTATCAGTGGTATTAATCATTTTATCAGACATTTTTGACTGATAGAATCAATTCTACCACTGACAATTTGGACAACTAAACATTTGACACAATTAGAAAAACATTTATAAGAAAATAAAATACGGACTGTTTTCAGCCCGCAATTTTAACGTGTTGATAAAACAACAAGAGCAAATCCAATAACTAACCATAAGCCAATCATGATTGCTGTAAAACGCTGCATCACTGCCTCAAAACCGCGCGCTTTACGACGTTCAAACAATTCACCTGTTCCACCCGAAAAAGCATCTGCTGCTCCATCTTGTTTTGAAGGTTGCATGAAAATCGCTACAATAATAAATGCTGAAACTACAAGCATTGCAACAAGCAAAATGTCATAAATTACTTTTTCCATAGTCTTATAAATTACTTAGGCGATAAACCTAATCTCCTTTTTCAAAATTGCGTTACTTACATTTTACCATATTTTCGATTAAAAGTCATTCCGAATCCTTTAATAAAAAATTACTGACGATTTTGTCAGTAATTTTTTATTTTAATCAAGTTCAGCTACAAATTTATAAGCTTCTTGAGCTGCTTGCGCTCCATCACCAATAGCTGTAGTGATTTGACGGAAATCTTTTTGACGAACATCACCTACGGCAAAAATACCAGGTAGACTTGTTCTCATATGGTCATCGGTAATAATCCAACCGGCTTCATCAGTAATTCCAAGATTACCAGCAAATTCAGCAACTGGGTCAAGTCCCACATAAATGAAGATTCCACCAAAAGCTTTTTCAGTTACTTCACCCGTTTTAACGTTTTTATAAACAACGGATTGAACTTTTTTGTCATCCCCTTTAATTTCCATAGGAACAGAATCCCAAATAAAGTTGATTTTTTCTTCTTTGAAAGCTCTTTGTTGGATAATTTCTTGTGCACGCAATTTATCACGACGATGCATAATTGTTACGGATTGACCAAAACGAGTCAAGTAGAGAGCTTCTTCAACAGCAGAGTCACCACCACCAATAACTAAAATTTCTTGGTTTCTAAAGAAAGCACCATCACAAACGGCACAGTAGGAAACTCCGCGAGCCCCATATTCTTCCTCACCGGGAATTTCAAGCTTACGGTGATTAGCTCCTGTCGCGATAATAATTGATTTAGTGACAAACTCATCATCTTCTGTGATAATTTTTTTGTAATCCCCATGGTCTTCAATAGCCGTCACAAAACCATAAGCATTTTCTACACCTAAACCTTCCAAAGGTTCAGCCATTTTCATTGAAAGTTCAGGACCCATGATTGTTTCATAGCCAGGATAATTTTCAATTTCAGCTGTGTTATTCATTTGACCACCAGGAACACCACGTTCTAAAAGCAAAGTTTTCATTTCAGAACGTGCAGTATACATCGCTGCAGTCATTCCCGCAGGGCCTGAACCAATGATGACAACATCATATTTCTTTTCTGTCATTTTTAATCCCTTTTCTAAGAGCTAAAGAACTCCCCTTAAATTCATAAACTCAAGCTAGCATTTCAGCAAACTTGAGCCATTTTTTATTAGTTCTAAAAACTCTTTTTTCTAATATCTAAAATCTTATAGCACCATTTTACATTGTCAAACGATATTTTTCCATTAATTAGATTTATTTAAAGCATAAATAGAAATCAAAGTCCACGAATTCTTAGTATTACAAGTACTCCTAAAACAGCAAAACTCAGGATAGGCGTCGTTAAAATACCAACTAAAATTAAATCAAAAATTCGATTTCTTCTTTCAGTCCACGGTTTTTTCGTATTTCGCACAAGGTAAGTGAAAGCATATAATCCACCTACCAATAAAACAAAGATAGCTGAAATTAATAGACCTTTTAAATAAAACTGTAAAATCATCATTTTAGTTATTAACCTCTAAATTCTTGACATGACGTGATAAAAACTCTCGTGTACGAGGATTTTTTGGTGAGTAGAAAACTTCTTGAGGAGTTCCCGCTTCAATGATTTTCCCTTGTTCAAGAAAAAGCACTTTTGTTGCTACATTATAAACAAAGTCCATTTCATGACTGACAAGAACCATTGTTTGTTTATTTTGAGCGGCATTTAAAATCACTTCTTGAACTTCACCAACTAATTCAGGGTCAAGGGCAGATGTCGGTTCATCTAAAAGTAAAAGTTTTGGTTGCATCGCTAAAGCACGAGCGATTCCAACCCTTTGTTTTTGACCACCTGATAAAAATTTTGGATAGTAATCTTTCCGGTCAGTTAGACCAACCTTATCTAATTCAGCTTCGGCAATCTCTTTTGCTTGCGCCTTAGATAATTTTTTAACCTGAATCAACCCTTCCATTACATTTTCAAGGGCAGTCCGACGTTCAAAAAGATTAAATTGTTGAAAAACCATTCCAGTCTTTCTGCGAAGTTCAAGTACTTCTTGCTTTGTGATTGTCGAATAATCAATCTTTAAGTCATCAATTTCAATTTGACCACTATCTGGTCTTTCAAGATCATTTAAAGCCCGGAGAAAGGTTGATTTACCAGCACCAGAAGCGCCAATAAGGGCAACAACATCTCCTTCTTCAATTTCCAAGCTAATGTCATTGAGAACTTGATTACCCGAAAATGTTTTACTTATATTTGTAATTTTAATCATTATCGTCCTCCTTAGGCTTGGTTAAATGGGTTCTTGCTCAATGAAATTTGTGCACGATTTTTACGTTTGTCATTTGGCATTCTTACGTCTAATTTACGCTCTAATCCACGAATTAAGAGTTCAAAAATAATACAAATTGGCCAGTAAACTAAAGCTAAGGCTAAATAAGTTTCAAATAAACGGAAGGTTGAGCCCCCAATAATTTGAGCACGAGCTGTCATTTCTACCACACCTGCAACGAAGGCAAGTGAAGTTGATTTCAAAAGTCCAATCAGAGCGTTTCCTAAAGGAGCCGTTGCAACGGTTGCTGCTTCAGGTAAAGTCACGCGCATAAAAACTTGGAAGTTTGTCATTCCGAGTGATTTGGCTGCTTCGATTTGTCCTTTATCAACGGATTGAATTGCAGCACGAATTGTTTCCGAGTTATAAGCCCCTTCGTTGAGTGCGAAGGCAACAATGACAAAAAGCATAGCTGGAATTGTATTGACATTAAAATTCGTTCCATAATTCATATTGATTGCTTTTAAAATCAACGGAATCCCCGTATATGAAAGGTATAATTGTACCAAAATAGGGGTTCCACGAATGAAACTAACAAACAAAGCACGCAATTGATTCAAAATTGGAATTTTATTAATACGAACCAAAGCAAGAATGAGTCCTAAAAGCAACCCAAAGGCCATGGCAATTATTGTCATTTCAAGAGACGACGGAATCATTTTTATAATTGGTAAAAAGGCATCTACAAATGCTGACCAACTAAAAATCTTTGTGAAAAACATGGTCCAAAAGTCATGAAAATTATACTGACCTTTGATTAAGAGAAAGGGAAGAGCTGGCAAGATAATTAAAGCCAAAAGCAAGACAATCCCAAGAATTATTTTTTTATTTTTTTTCATATTTTTTATTTTTCTAATAGGGAAAACTCTGTCAGTAAAAAAGTGACAGAGTTTATTCGGATTTATTGAACTTATCATTTAATATTTTTACATTTACTTATAAGTTCGATTTTTACCTGACCATCACTTCTACTATTATACAAAATTTTGGTCTTTTTTTCTCCTATTTTTTACGAACTGAGCTGTCAGTAAATTTTGATTGGTCAAGAGACAAATATTTTACTGACAGCTCTTCGATTTTAGGTTAAATTTCTTGTCAGTAAAATTTACTTAAACATTTCTGCTTTTGGCACGAAATCCCCACCAAGATATTTCTTGGAAATTTTCGCCAAACTACCATCAGCCTGCATTTTTGCCAAAACTCCATTCACATCTTTTTGAAGTTTTTTACCTTGCGAATCTTTGCCAAAGAGGAAATATTCATAACCGTCATGTTCAGCATCACCAGTATCCATACTGATATCTTCAATTTTTAGATTGTCAAAACCTTGTTCTTTAACTGCAGACTCTAAAGAAATCTTATCATAAAGCATGAAATCAATTTTTCCTGATTCAACTTGCGTGAATCTTGTGTTAATTGAAGTAGAATCTGCTGAGTAACTAATTTTAATTTCTTTATCTGGATTGGCTTTGTTCCAATCTTGAATTGACTTTGTATAATTTGATGCTGGA
This sequence comes from Lactococcus sp. AK05, assembly GCF_041026685.1. Lineage (NCBI taxonomy): Bacteria > Bacillati > Bacillota > Bacilli > Lactobacillales > Streptococcaceae > Lactococcus > Lactococcus sp. AK05. The sequence goes on along the minus strand of NZ_JBFTEI010000001.1, from coordinate 531,721 downwards.
TTACCAATTGTCGATTTCCCAGCCAAATCTGCCAAAGTTTTGTAAGTCCCAGACTTCACAAGAACTGCATTGTTTGATTTTGACAGTGGTGATGAGAAATAATATTTTTCAGCTCTCGTTTTTTCCCAACCAAAATCATTAGCACCCATTTGGTAACGGCCAGAATCAATCCCTGGTGAAATCCCAGAAAAATCTGTCACTTGAAATTTCACTTTATACTGTGGCAATTTCTTGAAAACCGCACGAGCAACCTCAATATCGTAACCCGTTAAATTTCCTTGACTATCTGAATAAGTAAATGGCTTTGTTGCCCCATCTGTCGCAATCACAACAGATGTTGCTTTATCTGATAAATCTTTTGAACCTGATGAGCATGCAACCAAAGTTCCAGCAGCGATAAGTGAAAGAGCGGCAAATGTGACCTTTAGTGATGTTCTCATAAAAGTTCCCCTTTAAAAATTTGATAGACCTATCTTAACACGAACTTAAGTCCTTTGCCATAAAAAAAACTTATAGCCAGATTTAGCTATAAGAATAACAAAAAAATAGCAATAAATGCTATTTCCTTCTATTATATTTAATACTCTAATGCAAAATCAGCCGACATATCAGTAACTGAACTGATTTTAACTGACTCACCAGGTTGTGGTGCATGAATCACTTGGCCATTTCCAAGATAAATTCCCACATGGTCTCCACCATAAAAGATAATCAAATCTCCAACTTTGGCTTGGTCAAGGCCGACTTGTTTTCCACTTGCAATTTGGTCCCAAGTTGTACGACCAATTTCTTTACCTAAAACTTCTCTATAGACGTAACTTGTGAATCCTGAACAATCAAAGCCAGCTGGTGTAGTTCCACCCCAAACATAGGGAACACCTAAATATTTTTTGGCTGTACTGACAAGTTTGTCAGCTCGTGTCTGAACTTCTTTAGCCGCACTTTGTGTTTTTTCTACTTTTGAAACGGCACTGACAGTATCATTCATTGTTTTTGTTAAAACATCAAGTGAATTTGTTGCTGCTGACAAATCTGTCAGTGAACTTTGTGCCTTATTATCATCAAATACTGAATCTGCTTTTGCAGGATTCGCAATCAGGGCAGCACTAAAACTTGTAAGAAGTGCTGCAGAAATAATTATTTTTTTCAACATTGTTAGCAAGTATAACACAAAAAAACCGCCTGACAAGCGGTTTTACAAGCTTTTAATTTTTTGTAAATTTGTTACCGAAAAAATTTACATTTAATCTTTACGTAACAAAATCACTTAAACTCATTTCTAAAATAATCCTGAGATTTTTCCATCATCAGTGACATCCATTTTTAAAGCTGCTGGATTTTTAGGAAGCCCTGGCATTGTCATCACATCCCCCAAAAGAGCAACGATAAATCCAGCTCCAATTTTTGGAAGTAGCTCACGAACTGTAACTTCAAAGCCTTCTGGCGCCGCTAAAAGATTTGGTTGGTCTGAAAATGAATATTGAGTTTTAGCCATGCATACTGGCAAATCATTCCAACCATTTTCTTCAATTTCTCTCATCTGACGCTTAGCCTTTGGTGAATAATTGACTTTGGAACCGCCATAAATTTCTGTCACAACTTTGTCAATTTTATCTGATAATGGCTCTTTTAGGTCATAAAGATAGCTAAAATCAGATTTTTCTTGTAACATTCCTGACAGTTTTTCGGCCAAATCTAAACCACCTTCACCACCCTTAGCAAAGACTTGGGTCAATGAAACTGGAACTCCCAATGCTTCTGTCAGCTCTTTTAATGCTGAAATTTCAGATTTAGTATCTGATGCAAACTCATTAATTGCCACAATTACTGGCAAACCGTAACTCTGCATATTTTTAATATGACGTTCTAAATTAGCAAAGCCCTTTTTAACGGCCTCTACGTTTTCCTTAGTCAATTCTTTTTTATCAAGGCCACCATGCATTTTAAGTGCACGAAGCGTAGCCACAATTACTACCGCATCAGGTTGTTTTCCGAGCTGACGAGTTTTGATATCTAAAAATTTCTCACCACCAAGGTCAGCTCCAAACCCAGCTTCTGTAATGACAATATCCGATAGTTTTAAGGCCGTTTTTGTTGCCAAAACAGAATTACAACCATGCGCAATATTGGCAAAAGGCCCACCGTGAATCAAAGCTGGCGTTCCCTCAATTGTCTGAACAAGGTTTGGTTTCAGTGCATCTTTCAAGAGCATCGCAATAGCCCCTTGAACCCCTAAATCACCAAGGGTTACAGGTTTACGGTCATAAGACTGAGCCAGAACAATTTTTCCTAAACGTTCTTTCAAATCGCTGATTGAAGTTGCCAAACATAAAACCGCCATAATTTCACTGGCTACTGTAATATCAAAACCATCTTCACGGGGCATACCGTTTAAAGGGCCACCAAGTCCAACAGTGACATGACGAAGGGCACGGTCATTCAAATCAACAACACGTTTCCAAATGATTCTTCTTGGGTCGATATTTAACGGATTTCCTTGATGAAGCGAATTATCAAGAAATGCCGAAATAGCATTGTTGGCAGTTGTAATCGCATGAATATCGCCCGTAAAATGAAGATTAATATCTTCCATTGGCAATACCTGTGCAAAACCACCACCAGCAGCTCCACCCTTAATTCCCATAACAGGCCCTAAAGAAGGTTCACGCAAGGCCACCATTACATTTTTACCTTGTCTTGCAAACGCATCAGCCAAACCGACAGTAACTGTCGATTTTCCTTCACCAGCAGGTGTGGGATTAATTGATGTCACCAAAACAAGTTTTCCTTCAGACTGTTGGTCAAATTTATCTAAAACCTCTAAAGGAATTTTAGCTTTGTATTTACCATAAAGTTCGATATCATCAAATGATAGTCCAATCTTTTCAGCAATTTTGGTAATAGGTTGAATGTCAGCAGCTTGAGCAATTTCAATATCCGTTTTCATAATTCTCCTCTAAAGGCATCTCATATTTGAGTTTAATTATACTAATTTTAATATTATTCTAACAAAAAATGAAGGAATTTTCCCTTAATAGTATTTCTTTTGGCAGGCTTAACTAAAAATTGTTCGGAAATAAAAAAACTAGTTTTCGCTAGCCTTTAGATTTTTTCAATTTTAACAGCTGTTCCATAAGCAGCGACAGAATCAATATTTTGGAAAGTCGATGAGTCAAAACGCATCGCAACAATTGCATTTGCTCCTTTGGCTTTAGCTTCCTCTCTCATACGATCAATCGAAGTTTCACGGGTTTCATGTTGAAGTTTTGTATAACCATTTATTTCACCACCCACAACTGTTTTCATTTGTTGACCAGCACTTGAAAATAAATTTCTTGAACGCGTTGTTAATCCGAAAACTTCACCATATACTTCAGTAATTCGATAACCAGCCACTTCATTTGTAGTCACAATAAGTATTTCTTCCATCATATCCCTCTTTTCATAAAGCATAATTTTAAAATAATTATAGCACGACTTAAAAAATAGTCAACATTTTTTATTTACTACTTTTAGTTTTGGTAAAGAACTTCAAATTCTTCGCAAAGCACTTCCATATCAGGACTATATACTTTTAAATCACTCCAAAAGTCTTGATGAACTTCCCGCCAGTAGTCTAAACTTTGGTCCCCTTCTCCTTCTTTAAAAGCATGTTCAGCGCTGACATCAAAAAAATTTCGCACATAAACTTTAGAAGTTGTAATAGCAGCTCTTGGTTGACCTTTTCCATCTAGTAAAATATCAAATTTTCCATCAACTGAAGGGAATGGTTCATCTTCACCATACTCAGCTACAGCGCTAGCCGTCGCACTTTTCTTTCCTTCTAATACTAAATCTAAAAGTTTATCAGCCAATTCTGGCTCAGTTATTGGACCATCAACCTCATTACAAAATGCCCAAGCCCATCTAAAATTTTCTCTTGCCAATCCTGCTTCTTTGATAAAATCTTCGTAAGTCATCTTTTCTCCCTTGTTTGAAGGAAAATTTATTTTCCTATTTATTCCATCATATCAAAAATTTTTAAGCACAGATGATTAAATGCATTTTTATTGATAATAAATAAAAAAGTCCTGCCATTAAGACAAGAACTTTAACTAATTATTCAGAAATCAAAGTTTCCAATCCAACTTTCATCATATCTGTGAAAGTCAATTGACGCTCTTCAGAAGTTGTTGACTCTCCAGTCAAAATATGGTCAGAAATTGTCATAATTCCCAAAGTTTGAACTTTATATTTTGCCCCAAGATAATAAAGGCCAGCAGCTTCCATTTCAACAGCCTTCACACCAAGTTTTCCAACTTTAACTGCATCTGGTCCACCGTAGAACAAATCAGAGCTGAGAATATTTCCAACGTGAGTTGTAATTCCAAGGTCTTTTGCAATATGATATGCTTTATCAAGCAAATCAAAATCAGCAATTTGTGGGAAATCAAAATCAGGGAAATCATTACGGATAATCGCTGAAGTTGTCGCAGCTGCTTGCCCAATGACAAGGTCACGAATATGAACCTCTTCATTTACAGAACCTGCAGTCCCAACACGAATTAATCTTTTTACACCGTATTCTGTAATTAATTCATTAGCATAGATTGAGATTGAAGGAATTCCCATTCCTGTTCCCATAACAGAAACACGATGACCCTTGTAAGTTCCAGTAAAGCCAAGCATTCCGCGAACTTGGTTAAATTGCACAGCATCTTCAAGGAAGTTTTCTGCGATGAATTTTGCGCGAAGTGGATCTCCTGGTAAGAGAATTTTATCTGCGATTTCGCCTTTTTGAGCTTCGATATGTGGTGTTGGCATTTTTAATTTCCTTTTCTTTTAATATAATTATCAAATTTACTGACAGAATTTCCATCAGTAAGTTAAGAACTTAATTTTTCCAGCGTTTCAAACCTTTGAGTTGCATTGGATAAAGCTTTTTGAAAAGCCATTTTTGCATTTTGGGCATTGAATTATTATCTAAACCTTTTCGCCCAATTTCAACCATTTCAGCAAAAGTAAGTTCGGGTTGGACAAATCGTCCTTGCATATAGCAATAGATACAATAGTCTGTTGAAAACTCTCCATTTGCTTCAGTTCCCTTATAAGAATCATCAGCAATTGGCATTCCACACGACTGACAAAATGCTTTCTTAGCCATAAATAAATCTTTCTAAACTCTGTCAGTAAAACTTACTGACAGAAATTTTTTCCTATTAAACCAAAGCATCCAAGAATGATTCACCAGTTTGAGCCTTCTTAACAGAGAAGTTTTCGGCAACAGTTGCTGAAATATCAGCAAAATGTCCCACTGGTAAAACTTTAGGGTCTTTCAATGATTTAGAGAAAATCACGAGTGGAATATATTCACGAGTATGGTCAGTTCCTACGTATGAAGGGTCATTTCCGTGGTCAGCAGTAATCATCAACAAATCATCTTCTTTCATTGCATCAATGATTTCTGGCAAACGACCGTCAAAGTCTTCAATTGCTTTTCCGTAACCTTCAACATCGCGACGATGTCCATATTTAGCATCGAAGTCAACTAAGTTTGTGAAAGAAAATCCTTCAGTAAACTCAGCTTTTGTCATTGCTTTAAGCAGACGGTCAACCCCGTCCATATCGTTATGATTATGCCCCATATCATATTTCACACCTACTGTGTTGAAAATATCTGAAATCTTCCCAACTGAATAAGTATCAATTCCAGCCTTATAAAGTTTTTCCAAAACTGTTTCAGCAAATGGTGATAAAGCATAGTCACGACGTCCATCAGTCCGTTCAAAGTTTCCAGCTTCTCCAACATAAGGACGAGCGATGATTCGACCAATCATGATTCCAGACCCTTCAAGGGTAATTGAACGAACATATTCACAAATTTTATAAAGTTCTTCACGAGAAATGACATCTTCATGTGCCGCAATTTGCAAAACAGGGTCTGCTGATGTATAAATAATCAACTCACCAGTTTCCAATTGACGAGGACCAAAATCTTCAATGACTGCTGTTCCAGAATAAGGTTTATTTGCTTCACGAATGATTTTACGGCCAGAAAATTCTTCAATTTTTTCAAGTAAATCCTCTGGATAACCTTCTGGATAAGTTGGGAAAGGCGTTTGAATATTTAAGCCCATAATTTCCCAGTGTCCAGTCATTGTATCCTTACCTTTTGAAATTTCTTCTAGTTTAGTGACATATGCTGCTGGTTTATCAGCTTTTGGAACCGTTTTGAGCGGACTTTTACGCGGGATATTTCCCCAACCTAATTTTTGAAGGTTAGGCACATCAAGCCCACGAATTTCTGAAATATGACCAATCGTGTCTGAGTTCACATCATTAATTGCTTCATGCGTTTCAACGTCATGATTAAAGAATTTGTCAGCATCTGGTGCAGCACCAATTCCGACAGAGTCCATTACAACAAGATGAATACGACCAAATTTTTTAGGCATTATATCTCTCCATTTCTGCTGCTATATCAATAGCAAAACTAACTAATTCTATTATACATAAACTCTTCCAAAAAGGGCAGTCAAAGCTGTTAAAAAAATACAATTTTCTTTCTAAAATCTACTTTTTTGATTAATAATTGTCATAAAAAAATCATTAGAAATTTTATCTAATGATTTTTATTCTTTTATTTTAAACTTTCTTGAAATTGTATTTTTGCCAAATCAAGATTTGCTTGTGAAATTGTCGTCACTCCTGACTGTTCCACTACTTTTTCACTATGGATATTAATTTCTTTAATACGTGTTGCACTATGATAATTTAATGCTAAAGCCTTAACATTTCCAAAATTGAAACTTGTGTTAAAAACTTTTGGAAATGTTGTCAAAATTTCCCCATAATGTCTAAGTAAAATAAGTGGACTTTTAACTTTACTTACGACTGCCATTACAACTTCTTGCTGACGTGCAAAAGCTTTTTTAGTATCTCCAGCATTTAACAAAGTAAAATATGCTGCCACTTCCTCTGCTTTATTTAAAACAACTGTTCCTTGAGGAAACTTAAATCCTTGTGCAGCAAATCCATTAGCATTTTGAATGGATACACCACCAATCGCTTGAACTAATTCTCCCATTTGATCTAATTCAATTCTTACAAATTTATTGGTTTTAACTTGAAGAAGATTTTCCATTTCTTTAATAACCGCAGCTTCTCCCTCAGAATTATAGAGATTTAGTAAGGTTTGCTTGTCTGGAAGTATGGCGCTTGTAGAAAGATTGATAACGGTAGTTTGTTGTAAACGAGGGTTTGTTGCTGCCAAATTTGCCGACACCAATACATCTTTCCCATCAATTTTACTTATTCCAAGAATTGCCGTCGTAAATGCCTCTTTCTTTTTTAAGGAAACAGAGGTCATTTGTGTTGGCGGATTCACATAAGCCTTCGTTACGGCTGTTTTCAAATCAAAATAAACTTTTCCACCAACAGCTCCTAAAATAATGATAAAAAACAAAAGTACAAATAAAAATATTTTTAAACCTTTCCTCTTCTTCTTTTTGTTTCCACGTTTTATTTGCCTTCCATCTTCTGCCACTCTAGATTTAACCATTTTATTCTCCTTAACCTGCCATAATTGACTCAATCAAATCTAAGACTCGGTCCGTTGATTTTCCATCTCGAAATTTATACATTTTATCAGTAAATAATTGCCGTTTCAAATCATCACTCTCTTTTTCACCATTAACAGCTAATATTGCGTTAATTAACTCATCTTCGTTTTTAGTGACTTGCCCTGGAAATTCATTTTCATAATCAATCGTAAATCCAGGCTTATGTGAATATGTCATTAAATCAGGACTATAAGCAATAATTGGTTTATTAAAGACCATCCAATCAATTGCAATTGCCGAATAATCTGTCACTAAAATATCTGTCACGCAAAAAAGTGAGGAAATCAACTCATCTTGAATATATAAAACATGTTCATTTTTTTCATAATTTGAATGCTGAATAAGTGGGTGACTTTTATAAATGATTATATAATCATTTCCAATTGCCTGATGAACCTTTTCCATATCAACCAGTGCTTCCTTAAAATGCGTACTAATCCGTCCTCTAAATGTTGGAGCATATGTAATAATTTTCTTTCCTTTTAAAAGAGGATATTTCCCTAGCAATCTCTGATAAGTCAAGTCAACAAAATTTTGGTCGAAAATCTTATCATTATTTGGAATTCCAGTAACAAAAACCTGATCCTCTATAACATTAAATGCACGCGCAAAAATTGGTTTTAAGAAGTCGGAGTTAACAATCGTATAGTCATAATGATTAACGATATAGTCTCGCTCCACATCATTTCCAAATTTTTTCAAAGCGCCTGTCGCATGCCACAACTGCAAAACTTTAACATTCTTACGGTGTGGAAACTTGGAAACAACAAAATTATTGTAATCAATAATGACTAAACGTGAACTTTCAATCAAAAATAATTGGCGAATACAAGCATAACCATATTTTATATTTCCCCAAAGTGATGATTCAAATTTGAACAAAACTGTCCGCAATTCATATTTATTTTTTTCGTTCAACCGATCATAAATCAACTTAAAATCTTTTGATAAATTATCATGTTCCAAAGAAATAAAAGTAATCCGATTCTTCTTCACCCTCAAAATGAGGGAAAAAGGATAAAAAATTCCAAGAATTATTGTCAAAATAATTGATTTAGTTTTCATAAAAAATCCTCTTAGCAACCTTAGAACTAACTTTGCCATCGTTCCATGAATTAAAGACTTGATTAAATGCTTGCAAACGGTCATAGTCAAAGATATCTTCTTTAATTCTTCTCAACAATTCTTTTTCTGTTCTAATCACATCATTAGGCAACTCATCAGGAACCTTTAAGTAGAATCCCCTTAATTCTTGCTCATATTGTTCAAAGTCATACATATAAAAATAAATTGGACGGTTTAAATTCGCATAATCAAAAAATACACTAGAATAATCTGTAATTAGAACATCACTCATTAAATAAGCATCATTAATATCCGCACTTGCTGCCATAAGATACACAAAATCACTCAAATCATTCGGAACCTGATAAACATTAGAAATCAAATAATGAGGTTTAAACAAAATAACTGTGTCATCACCTAAGTGATTCTTCCACTTATAAAAATCAACAGCCAATTTAAATCTATATCCTTTTATTCCAAAAGAATCATCGCGCCAAGTTGGAGCATAGAGAACAATTTTTTTATCAATTGGCAAACCATAGCGCTGTTTTAGTTCCATACATTTACTAGAATCAACATTTACCAAACAATCAACCCTCGGATACCCAACTTCCAATAGTTTCCCTTTATCTAGATTAAAAGCGCTAGTAAAAGCTTGACTTGAAAAAGGATTAGGCGAAATCAAATAATCCCAATGCCGACTATCTTCGTCATAACTCCTAAGCATCTGCTGATAAGATAAACGACTTCGATAATAAGTAATACCATTATCTAAAATATCATGTCCCAAACGTTTCAAAGGCGTTCCATGCCAAGTTTGTAAATAAACCTGCTCCCCCTTTTTATGATAATAAGGAGCCATTTTTGAATTAAATACCCAATACTTTGCTTTGGAAAGTAAATAATAATAACTAAATGAGTTAAATTTAACTACCTTAGCCCTATTAACGGACCGTTTTACTTTAAAAGCCCAGACAAAATGATAACTAGCAAATTCCTCATGATCTCTTAAATATTCAAAAAGATATCTTGGATTATCTGAATAAGCCTTTCCATTAAAAGAAGCGAAAATAACCAATTTATCATCTGTTTTTACAAATTTCCCTAAAATCAAAAGGAAAAGAGATAACATTTTTCTAAGTATTAATAATCGCATTTTGACTAATAAATTTAGCATTTTTCCCCTTTCAAATGATTTTAGCTCATTTGTTTTCGAATAATTTTTATCAACTCTTTAATTGATAAATTTGTTAAAAACGAATCTGAAATTTCATTAATAATTTCTTGACACTTTTTCAAATCCTTTTCTTTACGCAAAGCTTTTAAAATTTGATTAAGATCACCATCTTCCGGTTTACCTACAATTTTTAAAGAATTAGCAAGCGCTAATTTTGAAATAATAATCACGTTTGCTTCATTTGGTAAGATCACTTCTTTAATAAACTTTTTCTTATGCAATCGATAGATATCATCTTCGACTTTAACGTATAACTCATCACTGACATCTGGTTTAGGATAATTTGATTTTTGTTTTTTTATCAAATTTTCAAGTTGCAAAAATATTTTGATTAGTTTAGTTGGATTTCCTAAAAAAGAAAATTTAGAAAAAATCAGACTTAAATCGCTCATACACTCTTTTTCTATTAATTAGCTCTTATCACTTATTCGTTTGGTAGTATTATGACTACTTTCCCTTTTTGAGTAAAGTTTTCCAATTTCCTTTTTTATATTTGAAGAAGAAACTTTACCACGTGGAAAATACATAATTTTCAAATTAGGAAATTCTTCTTTTAGAAAATCAAATTTTCCTTTCCAGTCATCTCCCATCGCAAAAATATCAACATCGAACATATCAATATAAAGACTTTTATCATTCCAAGACTGCTCTGGTACAACTAAATCCACATAACGAATTGATTCTAAAACATACTTTCTTGTATCATAGTCTTGAAAACACTTTTTCCCCTTTTCATTATTAAATTCATCCGTTGATAGCATCACAATTAACTTACTTCCAAGATTTTTAGCATTTCTTAGCATATTAACATGACTCTCATGCAAGATATCAAACGTTCCAGCAACTAAAACTACTTTTTCTTTATCCATTTAAAGTTCTCTTTTTTATATTTACTTTTTCAGTGTTAATGATAAATTTCGATATCGAAAATGTCCCGCTCCCACCATATGAGGACCTAATTCCAAATATCTACCTTTGCAATATAATTCAATTTTTATATGCTTCCACTTCCTTGAACTAAGGTTTTCTAATTTTGAAGAATAAATCTTGACTTCTCGAAGCTCTCTACTCACCTTATCATCATAAGTCCAAACATAAAAAAACGCATCATTTAAGTGTAAACTAAATAAATTTTCAACCCAAACTTCCATAGAAATCTCAAATTTCTGAGTTACATATTCACAATTTGGAATTTGAATAGGCGAACTATGAAGGATAGTGAATCCATCCATACTTGTTCTTTCGATTTCTAATATGCCATTTTCTACAAAATATTCATTAGAGTCATCTCGCCAATACTTCTTCCCCTCACTAAAACTTGCATTTCTGATTAGATTGTACTTGAGAGAAGCTTCTGAAATCTCAACTTCCTCTTTTCTTAGATATCGAGAAATTTCTGTTGAATCATAGATTACTGGAAGTCCCTTTTTTTCTGCATATTCATTAAACCTCTGCCAAACTTGACTCATATTGCTGTTAAATCCTATCTCTTTGAAAAATTCAATGCTATTAATCAAAATGACTGTATTTGGTAAATATTTTTGAACAGATTCAATAAAGAGATTAAAAGCCTTACACCAAAGCGAAGAATAGTTGATAAATTCTTGAACCGAATGGTTAGAATTCAAAACCCTTTTTATTTTAATATGAGAAAAAGAATAAACTTCCGCCATATTTTCAAAGGAATTTGTCAAGAAACTTTGGTCTTGTGTCTCCACTACTCCATGAAAAACATCACTATAAAAATCCAATAATAATAAGTCTGGCTGCGCAACAATTAAACTGCTTAAAGTTTCTTTATCTAATTCATTCAATATTTGTTCAGCTTTTTCAAAGCTTATTTCCTTATCTAATTGATTAAAATTGTAATCAACTGCTTTTGCCATAAGTGAAATAAATGAAAGATTTTTTCGATAAAGTACAACTTCAAAATTAGATTTACTTTTATCAAAAAGTTCTCTTGATAAGTCTGAACCAATAATTGCCACTCGATTTTTCATGTTTTTTCCTTTTTAATTAAACAAACAACAGTTTTAAAGATTTTACTTATTAAGTTATTAAAGCCCTCAACTCTAAAATTTATCACTACCTTCAAAACCAAATTCTTTTTCGATACTTTTTAAGGCAAGTCCAAAAACTTGGTCCATATCATAATATTGATAATTTCCCAAACGACCACCAAAAATAACCGTTTTTTCATTATCCGCTAATTTACGATATTTCTTAAAAAGTTCTGAGTTTTTTGTATCATTGACAGGATAATAGGCTTCTTTTGTAGGATCCCAATCTTGAGGATATTCTTTAGTGATGATTGTTTTATTATCATCGCCTTTTTTGTCAAAATGACGCCATTCCATCACCCGAGTGAACGGAGTTTCAGCATCTGTATAATTAATAACAGCATTTCCTTGCTTGTTATCTGTTTCAAAAGTTTCTGATTCAAAACGAACTGAGCGATACTCTAATTCTCCAAATTCATAGTTGAAATATTGGTCAATCATCCCTGTATAAACAATTTTAGGGAATTCCGCTAAATAATCCTCTTTATTTGAGAAGAAATCAGTATTTACTTGTACATCAATCAAATCAGAATCCAGCATCTTATCAAAAATTGCTCTATAACCATCTACTGGAACCCCTTGATATCGATGGTTGAAATAGTTATTATCAAAAGTGTAACGAACTGGCAAACGACGGATAATAAAACTTGGAAGTTCTGTTGCTTTACGCCCCCATTGTTTTTCAGTGTAACCTTTGATCAATTTTGTATAGATATCTGTCCCAATCAATGAAATCGCTTGTTCTTCAAGATTTTTTGGAATACCTGAAAGACCTGCAGCAACTTTTTGCTCCTCAATTTTTGTCGCTGCTTCTTCTGGAGTTTTCACTCCCCACATTTGATAAAAAGTATTCATATTGAATGGAAGATTATAAAGTTCACCTTTATAATTAGCTACTACTTGATTAATATACCCATTGAACTCTGTAAATTGATTAACATAATCCCAAATTTCTTTATTGTCTGTATGGAAAATGTGTGCTCCAAAGTCATGGACATTGATACCATGTTCTTTATGAGTGTACATGTTTCCACCAACATGTGCACGTCGCTCAATAATCAAGCTACGTTTACCACGCTTAGCTGCTTCATGCGCAAAAATTGTACCGTAAGGGCCTGCTCCAACAATTAAGTAATCATAGTTTTTTGTATTAAATTGCACCTTTAAACTCTCCAGATTCATTTATTTTTCTTAAATATATTTTCTAATGATTTTTTAGTTTCACTATTTATCGGCTCTCTGATGAGTTTAGAAAATACCTCTACAAAATTTGAAAAAGTAAATGAACGATATCTTGTTTCTAAAAATTTAGGATGTTTTTTAGCAAATAAGGCAACCAATCTTGTCCATTCCTCAATATATTCAAAGACCGACTCTTTCAAATTAAGTGAACTATCCCAAGGAAGTTTAATTCCGTCACTTTTCAAATATTCTTCCCATTGCACCGTTGGCAGCAACAAATAACAAGAAAGAAAATGAGTATGCGGAAGGAAATTCATAGATATATCCACCCAAACAGAGTTTACTCGCCTAGCCTGATTCATCCAAAATTGAATAGCAAAACCTTCTGAGAAACGATTCAGTACTGTGATTTTCACATGATCATGGCTAAATAAAATAAGATGCCCAGCAGTACCGTAAACACAAGCAACTTCTTTTGCTCCTGCCATGATTGCCACCTGCTCTCTAATTGAATACTTTTCTGGTGAGATGATTTCATAGCCCTGAGAACGATAAAAGGCTTCAAAATAATCCTCATTTACCGTGATTCCATCAGAAAAATTCTTAGGTAGCGCTGTCCTTGTCAGATAGACCTTGTCAAACGTCTTTGGTTCAACACTATCACGGATTGCATCATAAATTTTCATCGCTTTATCTTTGAAGCCATCATAAGCAATCGTTGACTGTTCTGGAATGATAACTTCACTAAAACACGTTGGTTCCTTAATTAAAGTGATTTGTTCTTTTTTCAAACCTAACATCATTAAGAAATCAAGATATTTAATTTCATCATTCGGAGCGATAAAAGCATATTTGATATTTGGATCAGGATTTTCTAAAAACCACCACAATCTTCCGAGCGACTCTGTAAGAAAATGTCCAAAATGTGGATGAGCCACGCCACAGTAAACGACTTTTTCTTCTATAACTTTTGGTTTATCTGATAAATTGTAACCCTTATCCACTTGACCAGTTTCATCAGATTTCCGTCTAGTCCTAATGTGGCCTGCAATAAAATTTCCTAAATTATCCGTGACACCACCAGACCAAGCAGAAAAATTAGCCTCTGATTTTATCGGTAAAATAACACCATTGTCTAAAACTTGAACTTTGGTTTCATCTTGGATAAACCAATCATGAGTACTTCTTCCCGCCCAACTTTCATAATTATCAGCAAAAACCTTACAGCTTGTTAATTCATAACTCATCTTATCTCCTTATCTTGAAGTTTTAGATAATTTTATTCTTATTCGGTATGGGAAGTCTCAAAATTTCCTCATAAACTCGTTCGGAATTATTTTTATCTGTATATTTAAAGAAACTATCAACCCTTTTCACATATTTTTCTTCCATTGAGCAATTATTATCAATATAGTTTTGAACTTTATTAATAACCGATTCTATAGAAAGACAAATCTCACCAAAACCATCTCTTTCATATGAAAAATATTCTGGATTTTCCTCATCTTCCTCTTTTATAGAATGATAATAAATAATAGGTTTTTTCAAATAGGCAAAATCCACGACAGCTGATGAATAATCCGTAATTAGAATTGCTGATTTTTCGTAAATTTCATTATAAGAAATCTCTGTACTTACAATCTCTATTTCTTCTGGAATATCAAAATCTTCTATTTGTACAAAGAACTTTGGATGGGCTTTAAAAATGAAGCGATAATTATTTTTTCTAAGTAATTCAAGTAACTTTTCATCATTTAAAAATTCATTGATTGATCTAAAGAAATCAGACTCCTTAAAATGTTTATCATAAGACCCGTCATCCTTGGAATATTGAATTCGCCAAGTAGGTAAAAAAGTTATCATATTTTCTGAATTATTTTTTAACAAGTCAAATCTTGGTAAACCTGTCAATCGAACTTGCTTTTCTTTAAAACCAGTATCTTCTGAACGCATTAGCTCATACTCTTTTTCTGTAGAAGTGACCATAAAATCAAAGTTTTTACTCGAACTATTTAAATACCAATCTGAAAATGAAGTTTTCCTGATGATTCCATGTTGTAAGAAGACTTCTTGAGCATTTGAGAGTGCCTGAACAATCAATTTAAATTCATATTTAGGAATATTAGTGTCAATATTTACCCATTCCCAAAAAGTTGTTGATGAAATTACTTTTTCAGCAAACATCAATAAAAATTTATATTCAAAAGAACCATAAATGATGATATTAGCACTTACTCCTTCAAAATTTTGATAATAAGTTTCATCAGGAATAATCATAAATTTTTCAATACCATCTTCTCTATTCGCACAATATCTAAATAAAGCCTCTGCATTATCTCCAATTGTTGTTGGACGGTCTATAAAAAGCCAAATTCTTTTGTTTCGATAACTTTCAAAATAGTCAACATAATGTTCAAATAAAAAATCATCTTTATAGTTTTTCTTTCGACTAAGGACGGTATTGTTTAAACTATGTTTGGTCAATTTTTCAACTACAAGCGCGTGTCTGGACCATGATTTTTTAATGATAGCTTCTTCTCCAATAAAGAAATCATTCTTCCAATAAAATCTTGAGTTCCAACCATGTACTAAATGAGCAGCTGCATACTTATCTTGATACTTAAAATAAAACTCAACACTTTGAAGTTCCTGATTAAGCATCCCAGCCAAATTAATATTAAATTCAAAATCAACAGCTGGAAATATTTCTCGTCCTAAATAATATTTCAAGTCATCATGTTTAGATTTATTAAGAACTCCTTCAATGAATTCTCCTCTATATTTAGCAACTAATTTCACTTCATTAATCATTGGTCGAACATAAAAACCTCTAATTTGTAGTTGTTTTTCTCTTTGATTTATCCAATTAATTTGTGCATTCCCATCAAGATTTTCAATCACTTCATCAGCAATCTGAAAACGTGGTTCTATCTCATTAACAGCATTTCTCAAATATATCTGTCCATATTTTAAAGACTTAAAATAAATTTGATACCAATAAGGAATATATTTTTGTTCAAGCAAATCATCATCAACTTGTTGCAAGATATATCTAATATTTTCTAAGGCTCCATCTAAATCAAAATTATTTTCATTATTGCTTGGCTCATTTGATTTAAACCAGTGTAAATCATATAAACGACTAACTTGATTTTCTCGAGGAACTTGCCCTAATTTCTGCACAAATGTTTCAAATTCTTGCTTATAATAAGAAATTCGATCATAAAAATCAGAATTATTTTCTGCATTATCAATAGTACTTGATTCATCTAATCTTTTACGAAGATAGTAATAAAGATTATCATTATACCAGCCTACAATATGTTTTTTATTAATGATTTTCAAAATAAAATCAGCATCTTCAGAGATAGTCATTTCCTCATTAAAGCGCACCATTTCCAAAGCTTGAGAGACAAATAATCCAGAATTAACGTGTGAAAAGAAAGCAAAAGACTTGCTCATATCAAGAATCCCACTTTTCCCTCTATCCACAGCTCTGTATGAATAATGAAGTCCTTCTTGTTTTTCAAATGTACGAATTGGAATAAATACCGCATCAGGAATAACTTGTTCATCCAGTATTTCGAATTCTTCATCCTTTTTTTCATACTGTTTAAAAAAAGCAATCAAAGTTTCCAAATGATTTGGATCATATTTATCATCCCCATCAATAAAACAAGTATAGGGTGCTGAAAAATTTTTAAAACAAAAATCTAGACCCACATTTCGTGCAGCAGATACTCCCTGATTTTCTTGAGTAATGACAACAATGCTTGGATACAAAAAACGTAAACTCTCTATCACTTCTTGCGAGTTATCAGTGCTTCCATCATTTATAATCACTAAATTGATATTATCAAAACCAATCGTTTGGTGAGTAATACTATCAACAGCATCCACTAAATATCGTCCAACATTGTAAACTGGAATAATGCAATTGACTAATTTTTTATTCATTGTTTTCCTTCTATCATTTATACTTTAAAATTATCTATCTTCACAAAATATTTTAATTGACCGTATAATTATTGAATTATTTCTAGCAACTGCTTCCGCGTTTAACCCTAAAAATTCAAAAGAATAATCTGCAGTAAATTTGCTCTTCCATACAACTTCACCATTCTCATTTGTTCTTTTTAAATCAATATTTTTAAATTTATTTTCTGAATGAAAAAATAAGCTATTTTCTAACGATAAAGTAGATTCATCAGTTATTATTTCAATAGTATATTTTTTATTGATAATCATTCTTGACTTAATCATAAAATTTAACCAGATATTATCCTTACCCAGAAGCTTTGAATTTCTAATGACTTCTATTCCATAATCTTTAAAGTGCATCGTGAAATAGGGCGAAGTCCAAGGTAATAGAACATCCCAATCATCAACATTAAATAAAATAAGACTTTTTTCAATACTTATATCTTCCTCATAAAGAAATTGATTAATTAAAGAAAGCTGTAAAGGTACAGTCTTCCCAATAAGTGCTGCATGACTTGTAAATGGATCTACCACATGAGGAATAGTTAAATTCAAATTTAAGAGATTTATTTTTGAAAGATTTAATTGTTTCACAAAAGGATAAGTAATAAACGCAGTATCTGAACAGAGAACTTTTATTTTATCGGGACTTAAAGTTGTTTCTTCTAAAAGTCTATTAATTTTCGGAGAGAAATTATAATCAACAAGGTCAAACATATGTTGAACATCCTTTACCTCAACCCAAGCCCTGCGATCAATAACTGGATCGATTGCAACGACTTTATAGTTGCCTAACAAGCCATGATAAAGAGCTCCTGTCCCACCTCTTGAATTTCCATACATCACTATATTTCCAGACGGAATATTATATTTATAAGCAGTATTTTGAATAAGTTGTTGAATGCTAGTTTCATAATTTGGAAAATTAATCGTATTCTGGTAATAAGAGCCTGAAATTAAGTTGCTATCCGCAATTCTTAAAATATAAGTGTTTTTAGCAATAGAACTTGCTAAGGATTCCCATGGTGAATTACCAAACATCCGAAGTTTGGCTTGTGTTGAAATCATTCGATCAGCAGGCATAAAAAATACAATCAGTTTGTTGGAAAGATATTGTTCATTTTCTATAGGAAGTTCAATATTATAATGAATATTTTTGTACTTCTCCATTCCCAGATCAATTTCAGTATTTTTTTGAACCGTATATTTATGATCACGGTAACCAACAATTGACTTATTATCTAAAGCTAAATTTTTTAGAAACTCATAATATTTCCAATCCTCCAAAAAAGTATCCATCGACTTCAAATCTTTTTCAGCATCCACTTCAAAGTATTCAGTCATTTATTTCCTCTTCCTAAAAAGTTATGATATGCCGCCTGCTTAATCCATTCATTTTCTAACGTTTTATAAGCTTCATCAAGATATTCCTTTTCAACTCTACTCAAAAACTTTACACTCTCGAATTCATTAGCAAAAGTTGGTGATATGCTCGTTTCAATAAATGATATTTTTCGACATATAGTAATTGCCGTATTCCTTGTAAAATTAAATTCAATAGTATCTTCTGGTATAAGATTAATGCCTCTAAAAAAAGGGTAGAAATTATAAAAGAGCTTTTTACTTACCCGAGTTGTTAATAAACTGTATCGATAATTTTTTATCCCTATCTCAATACCAAAAACATAATCCTTATCTTTTCTGAGACTAGATAATCCACTAAACCTAGCATTAATTTCACCTTCTTTGTCCTTAATCTCAGAAACAGATTTAACGGCATAGATTTTATTCTCTGTTGAGCAATTGAGTTCAGTAATAAAAGGAATGACTTTTCCTTCTGCTTTCCATAACTCATTTGGCCACTCAAGACTCACTTTAATATCTAGACTTGAGAACTCAGTACTGATATCAGTAAGCTCAACATTAATTGGAAGCCTTCTATCAAAAGTATCCAAAATAATTTGTGGAACTATTTTAAAACCGATATTGCCAAAATCATTAATATAGATCACTTTATGTAGATCACCCTGCGAACCGATACCTAAATCATAATAACGAAGTGACCGTGGATATTGCTCATAGTTTCTTTTATAAAAACGCCAGACAACCCCATCTATTTTTGCAATTAGATAATAACGAATAAATGGTTCAATTTTATTATCTTTGACAAAAATTGTGATCACTTTCCCTGAAATTTCAAAGCTATTTTCTGCAACCTTAAAAGACGGGGTCAGTGAATTTTTTGACCAAAACAAGTCATCTATTTTCACAATATTTTCTAATTCAATTTGGAGTTTTGATTCAGATATTTTGATATCTTTAACATATAAATTATCAAATATTTTTTTCATGACTCCCCCTTCTTTGACGAATCGCTTGCAATATCGTCATTTTTTTGATTTTCTTATCACTAACGTTCTCTGAGAAAGCCACAAATTCTGGATTCTCTGTAATATAAGTTCCATCATTGGTCAAAAATCTCACTCTAAAGTGCTCATTAAAAGCAAGAGATTTTACTTTTATTCTAGTCCCCTTTAGATAATGCTTTTTCTTATTTTGTTTATCAAATATAGGTTCTATATATGAATAAATATTTTTTAGTGTAATAATCTCAACAGGTTCTTCAACATTAATCAATGCTTCTTCATCAAAAACAAGCTGACCTGCAGATGTGGTCAATATCATCTCTCTTTCATCAGTAAACCAAATATGAGTTACTGTAATAAGATAACCTTTGTTAAGAAATTGCTGACGTTCATTTTTATTGCTATAAAAAAGCATTGCTTTTTTAAGTTTATATATTCCTGCTTTGATAGCATATTCTTTCATTGATATTTTAAGATCTTCAGGAAATGGAATTATGGAATTTTGATAATTTTCTTGCGAAATAATTTCTCCATCTGGCAAGCTATATTCATAAATTCCTTCATTATTTAAAACTGATTGAATTTGAATAAACTGTCCAAGATATTTTTCTGGAAGAGCTTTAAAAGCTAGTACAAACTGATGATCAGAAACTGGCTTGTATAAATTGATAACACCGAACTTCTCTGACAACAAAGCCCCATCAGTACAA
Source organism: Lactococcus sp. AK05 (assembly GCF_041026685.1). Classification (NCBI taxonomy): domain Bacteria; kingdom Bacillati; phylum Bacillota; class Bacilli; order Lactobacillales; family Streptococcaceae; genus Lactococcus; species Lactococcus sp. AK05. Next base: position 511,519 of record NZ_JBFTEI010000001.1, on the reverse strand, counting down.
TAAGCTTGTAATTTATCAATTGCCGCCAAATATTCAATTTGATTTTTCAATATGATGTAAAGTCTATGTATTCCAGCTGACAAACCTTTAAATTCTTCGGGTGTAATTTGTAATTCATAAGTTACCCCTGATAGATGAATCACTTCTTTACGGAAAACGTGATTAAGATTGTCGTCATTTCGTAATTCAACATAATTTATAGATCCAGGAACATAATAATCAAATCTCAAATATATTCCTGTTTCATCAGTAATTATTTCTCTACCATTTACAAGCGGCTGATTTATCCATGGTAAGTCCTTATCTTCAGAAATAAAATAATATAAATTACCAACTTTTTTAAGAGATTTATCAATTGGAGGAAGCGTGTGCCAACCCACAAATCTTAAAAGTTTCTCATCATTCTTTGTTTTTAAATATTCCCAAATATATCGATAAACATCTAAACTAAAATACAGATTGGGATCAAAATTTAAATCTGATAAATAAAAATCAATTAATCTTCGTAATTTTTGAATAGAATTCACATTAAGTCCAAAATTGGTATCCCAACGAAGTGTAAAATCAACTAATATCCACTCTAAACGTCTCGTAATAAATCGTTGAATATCCTCGACATCGTTATATGTTTCTATCAAATAAGATAGGGTGCGAAGCCATGAAATTAAAAAATTTTCATTAATGTTCCTACTGAGCGACAAATTATCGTCATCTCGATTAACATATGTCGTAATTTCTGGAACTTGAGATATTTTTTTGGAAAAGAGGAGAGCTTGATAGAAAAAATTTACATCATCTGCTACACGTTGGCCAATAAAATGTAAGTTATGCTCTTTAATCAAAGAATGTCTAATCATGTTTCCTTGAGGTCCAAGCCAGTTATAAAAATCATAAGGCAGTTCAGAAATTGGCAAATTTTCACTTTTTTGAGCATTATAAGCCCTTGTCATTAATTCTAACTGTCCGTTTTTACTACGTACAACTCCTCCAAATACCAGATCATCTCCAGATTTTTCTAAAGAATGATAAAAAATTTCAAGTCCCCTTTGATCATACCAATCATCCGCATCTAAAATAACCAGATACTCACCTTTTGCATAAAGGAGCCCAACATTACGTGGACCGTGAGCACCCCCCGTATTTTCATCAAGAACATACAGCTCAATATTTGGATATTTTTTCATGAATGTTTGAACTTTATCAACTGAATCATCTGTTGAACGATCATCTACAAAAAGAATTTGTAAATTTTCAATTCCTATAGATTGATTAACTAATGAGTTCATCATTCTTTCAAGATAAGGAGAATTATTATAGTTGGCTATAATAACTGATATTTTAGGGCGATTCCCAATTCTCTCAGATTTTTCTACAGTGACACTAGGTAATTTTTCTTTCCATGAATGATCATTTAAATCAAAGTTATAAGTTTTAAACTCTTCCCTTAATATTTCTTCCACTTTTTCTCCTTTCTCTGAATAATTAAATGACATTAGTCTTTTCATTAGTTACTTTAGAAATCTCAACAATATGGTCATGATAGATATTTGAAATAACGTGTAATCCATAATTTTCTGATAAGTTTTCTAGTTCTTTTCTAGAAAATTTTACAATGAATTTATTATCCTTTTTTATGACTTCTTGTGCTTTTATAGATTTAAATGGGTCGTTCACCGCATGAAATTCAAAGTTATTAATCTCTTCATTAGTCAAAACTTCTATCTCAAAAACACTAAAATTGTTTTCAATATACATTTTATAAGCAGAAGCTCTTACATTGATGGGGATTTTAGGTAATATATTTCCAGGAAACACAAAATAATAAAGATTATTTATTTTTTTCTTTATTTTTAAACTTTCGCGATGTGAATGCCAATTTACAAATAAATAAAGATGTAAAAAATGTCTTTGTCGCAAATCAGACCAAGCAATTTTCCTTGCTTCCTCCTTAAAATACTTTTGAGGATTAAATGTTAGGTCTCCCAAATATTTATCTAAAGAATTTTTGAAATCTTTCAACCTTTCAATTCCAAATTTATAACCTACATTTCTTCGTAATGCAAAATCAAGAACTAGCCAATCTAAGCGACGAGCTAAAAATCTTTCTTTTGAAATATCATTAGGAAAATTTTGATTAACAAACGCTAAAGCTCTTAACCATGAAATCATAAAATCTTTATTGATTGTTTTACTAAGACTGTCATTTTCAGAAATCCGATTAAGATAAGTTGTTTTTTGGGGAAGTTGTGAAATTTTATTGGATATTCTCAAACATTGGTAGAAAAACAAGACATCATCAGCGACCCGCTGATTGACGAAATGAAGTCGATTTTCTAATACTAAACTTGTAAGTACCATAATTCCTTGTGGTCCTAGAAATTCATAAAATTCGTATGGTAAATCTTGAATGTTTCGATTGATTTGTTTACCTTCTGCATAATAAGCAATACTTTTTGCCGAAACATGATGATCATTAACCTGAACAATTCCACCAACTACCATCTTATCTTGAGACTCATCCAATAAATCTGACATCGATTTTAAGGCATCCAATTCATACCAATCATCAGCATCTAAAATAACCAAATATTTTCCACGCGCCTTTAAAATACCTAAATTTCTTGGGGTATGAGCTCCACCTGTATTTGTGTCAAATTGGTAAAATTCAATATTAGGATAATTAGACAGATACCTTTCTATAACTTCCTTAGAATTATCCGTCGAACAATCATCAACAAAAAGAATCTGAAGTGTCTCAATTCCAATTGTCTGATTTACCAACGCGTTCATCATTTTTTCTAGATAAGGTTCATTATTATAATTCGCGATGACAACCGAAACTTTAATCTCTTCAAATATATTGTCAGATTTTAAAACTTTATAACTGGGAATTTCTTCTTTCCACTTTTGATTGTCTAAATAATTATAGTTTTCAAATTCTTTTTGTAATATATTTTTATCCATTATTCTGCTCTTTCAGACATAATCCATAAACTGATTACGAAGTTTCATATGTAAATGTGCTGCAACGATTAATACTCCCAAGGTAAAGCACCAAAAGACTAAAGCATACCCTGGTTTTTCCCAGAACCAGCCCCGATGGAAAATAGCATCTCGAAAACCTTCCATTACATAGATAAAAGGGTCTAATCGTAATCCCTGTCTAAGAGGCAACGGGAGTGCATCCATTAGAGTTAAATCAAGAGCTGCCCCCGAAACATAAAGTAAGAATCTAAAAATATAATTGATAATATGCAAAAAATCTCTAAATACAACTACAATTGTGGAAAATAATAAAGATAAAGCCATGACAAGCAAGCAAAGTGCTAAAAAATAATAAAATAATTGAAGATACTCAAAGCTTGGATAATATCCATGCTTTATTGCAAGGAGGATTCCTAACAAAGTCATCCAAATTAGGATATTAAATCTTTTAAACATCTCTATGGTTGGTAAAACACTGATTGGAAATTTGACTTGGGTAAATAAAGAAAGTTGCGATTGGACTGAAGCAGCTCCAGATTGGATAGAAATACTATAAAAAAACCAATTACCTAGACCAACAAACATCCAAGGGGCTGGCGGAATACCGCCAGAGATTTTTCTCTTAAACATGATAATAAACACAAAATAATAGATGCACAATTGTACAATAGGGTCAAGATATTGCCAAGCTGCTCCTAAAAACTTTCCTAACTGAGTACTTTTTGTCTGATACCTAGATACATTATAGATTAACGACATATTGCTCATCTGTTCTTTTAAATACTGGTATAAATCTTTCATCTGTTCTCTTATTGACTTTCTGTGCTTTTATTTTCAGGGAGGTTGATGACTTGTCCTGGACTAATTAGGCTAAGCTCTATACCAGGATTTATTGCTTGAATTTCCGCAACAGTTGTATTGTGTGCTTCCGCAATTTCCCCCAAAGTATCTCCTGCTTGAACGGTGTAAGTTTGAGTTTCTGAACTTGAAGAAATTTGCTCTGTACTGCTTTGCTTGCTATTTGAAGGAAGTGAACCTTTTTTTACTTTACTTTCAGCACTTGTCAATTTAGAAGATTCAGTTGTCGTTGATTTATGAATATTTCGAGCAGCTTTCTTTTCTTCTTTTTTCTTTGCACTTATGCTCATACTGATTATTTCATTATTAAGTTTATCTGAAAAAGAGGGACTGGTTTTAAAAAAATTCTGAGTTAAAAAACCACGTGGGTCAGCTAATGCTTTAATACTAGTAGCACTACTTGTGTAAAATGCTATACCAATAAAACAAATAAAAGCAAGTAAAACAAGAAATAATTTCGAAGCTATTGATAATTTATTGTTTCTAACAAAGTCCAACTGTTCCTCAAGACCTCTTCGTGAATAACTCTTTGGATTCTTATTATATTCGTCAGCCAGTTCCTCTTTTAAAATTTCTGTGGAATAAGTTAATTGTTCTCCTCTGACTCTGTCTTTATATTCATCTTGCTGCTCAGCTGGTAGGTGAATAAACCATTGAACAAAATTAATATACTGAGGTAATATTTCATTTGTAGGTCCATATCCTTTAACTTCTCCATAATGTAACCATAATACTTTATCACACCATTTTTCGATTGCTAGCATATCGTGTGAAATAAGTAATATTGTTTTACCTTGTTTACGAAACTCAAACATTTTATCGGCAGACTTTTGCCCAAAGGTTCCATCTCCAACAGAAAGCACTTCATCGATAATAAGAATATCTGGATTTTGATAAGCAGCAATTGAAAAACTCAATTTAGCCTTCATCCCTGATGAATAAGTTTTTAATGGTTGGTCAATAAATGGTCCAAGTTCTGAAAAGTTGATAATATCATCAAGTTTCTCTGCTATCTCTTTCTTAGTCATTCCCATCATGAGACCAACCACATGAATATTTTCTCTTCCTGTAAGGTTAGGAATAAGTCCTGTCCCTAAAGCAATAATACTTACATTTCCATTAACACTCAATGAACCTGTTGTTGGAGTCATTGTTCCACTAATTAGAGTTGAAATAGTAGATTTCCCAGAACCATTTAGACCGATAATTCCGATTGTTTCACCATCATGAACTTCAAAACTTACATTTCTTAAGGCCCAAAACTCTTGTCCTTTATCCCGATTTAAACCAAATAAAGTTTTCATTTTATTGCTTGTTGTCTCAAGCATCTCAAATCTTTTAGTTAAATTAGTCGCTTTAACCTTAAGTTTTTTAGAATCATTATTTATCATTTCCCCTGAATTTCCCATCTACATTATCTAGTTTCTGATTTAACTAGCCCTCTTATCTATCTCAAGACAATATAATCGTTAACTGAACGACTATCCTGACTAGGATAGATAATTTGTCCATTCAATGACATCTGACTTGAACCTCCTCCGTCCATTACTTGGACATTTTCTAAATGAAGTTCTTGAAATTTTTCCATGATTGACTGGTAGCCTGTACTTGTATCTGAAATAATGAGATAAATATTATTATCTTTATCGTTTCCAATAAAAGAATGGATTTCCCAATTAACTGTCCCGTCACTCGGTAAACTTTTTCCGTCCTTTATCAAAATTGATCCAAAGCTAAAACTCATTTCGGCACCCTTTTTCAAAATTTCACTTGCTGGGGTGGTTGAATTATAAATATCTGACGAACCATTTTTATTAAAAACAAAGGCATTTGTAGCCCTTTTATCTGAATTCCAATCTTTAAATAATTTTCCATTATTAATTTGAAAACCAGTAATTTTTCCAGTAGTCATATTAAACCCTGAGGCATTCATAATTAGACTATTTGGATATTTACTGATAACTTCTGACATGCTCACTACAGGACTGTCAGCTGAAGTGGCAGTTTTCAAAATTTGTGGACTATGCGCTTTATAAATTTTAAAGTCTCCACTTGAAAGATTCGTAAATTTTTCACCAGTTCCTTGAGAAACTATCTGAAGCCAACTGGCATTTCCAGTATTTTCCACTCGAGCTACTGATTGAGAGATTTCTTTTGAGCTTTTTGTTGTTGATTGCTGAGATGAATAACCATTAGGTTCACTCGTTCTTTTAACTAACTGTCCTGTTGTATTCGTATTAACAAAAGAAATATCAGTTGCCTTATCATAAAAATATTTTCCGAAACCAATAAGTGCTATAAGTAGAATAAAGATTAACGACATAATCACTATTTTCTTTGCTACACTTTTCTTAATCATGTCTACCTCTTTCTTGCTCAAAATAAGATTTTTCCAAAAACTAAACTAAGCCTTTCATAGTATATCACCCTAAAATTAGGATATGTAGAAAAACTTAAAATATTATGTAAAAACACATTACCTTACAAGCGATAATTTTATTATTCGTTATTTTTTTAAGGTTTTTTTACTACACATGAATTTTAAGTTGCGTTTATTTATCAATTGTATTATTAGTTTCATTTATTGTCAAGAAAAATAACGCAAAGTAATTTTCTTTGCGTTATTTATATTCACTTAACTTTAATGTAATAAAAAGACCTCAAATAATTTTGAAGTCTTTTTATTATTTATTCAGTAATTCCAAGAAGTTGCTTAATTTGTTTTACTTGCATTTTAGCATATTCTGTTGGATTTGATTTTTGAAGTGCAGCAAGTTGAGCCGCTTTTTGTGGGTCAGCTTTAAGTTGAGCTTCCATTTGTTTTTGCATTGCTGGAGCTTCTTGACTCAATTTTTTAACTTGATCTTGAGTCAAAACTAACCATGTATCTTTAGGTACTGAAACAACTGAATTTTGTTTAACTAATTCATTTTGTTCACCACCTACACTAAATAGTAATTTATAAAAGTCAGATGACCAAACGCGTCTTGTCGTTTTAGTTGTAACTGTTGCTTTAGTATCATCCACTAATTTATAAGTCGCTGATTTTTTAACAGCTTCTGAAATGTGTTTTTCATCAGGTTTAAAATTAGTGTCGGCTTTTCCCGATTTTTCATTATTTCGGTAAACAAAGACATAATTATCAGTGTTTTTACCGATTTCTGCTTTAATCATCATTCCATAAGGAGCTGATTTATCTCCAGCAGTATAAACTTGGTGAGTAGTTGAAGTTGTTACTTCTTTCATTCCCCAGTTATCTCTGATATGCATAGTTAGCATGGCCACAGAACCAGCTAATAAGAGAAAGGAAATTCCACCAACTAACCAATGAGCGATTGTGTTTTTTATAAACATGAAACCAAAGAAAGTTCCAATCATAAACACTACCAATAATAATATAATTAGCATTATTTATTTTCTCCTTTCAAGTTTTGTTCTTCAACAGGCACACCAGCAATCATTCGACCACTCTTCAAGAAGAGAGCAACTCCGATACCAATAATGGCAAAGACGAGTCCAATTGCGAATGAAGCGTGGTAACCTTGTAACATTGCTTCGATTGCTTTATTTGCAAATTGCAATGGATTTGTTGATTTTAATGATGAAGCAGGCATATTGTTAGTAATTACATTTTGAGCGACTGAAGAAAGGAGGGCAACAACAACTGATGACGCGACTTGACGCGCTGTATTGTTTGAAGCTGTTGCTTGAGCGACTTCATTAACTGGTACTGCATTCATGGCACTAGTTGTTAATGGCATCATTACCATACCAACACCAACCATACGTAATCCATAAAGAAGAGTAACAAAGTGGTCAGGAGTCGTAGCTGTAAAGAACATAAATGGTACAGTTCCCAGTGCTAAAACGAGGAAACCAATCACCGCAAGTCGTTTTGAACCAATTCGGTCATAAACTCCACCAGCAAGTGGGGCAACAACAGCCATCATTAATGACCCAGGTAAGAGAACCAAACCTGAATTAAAGGCAGAAAGTCCATGGACATCTTGAAGATAAAGAGGAAGCATCATTTCAACCCCCATCATTGCCATTGTACTTAAAGCAAGTGCAAGAGTTACCAAAGTAAACTGTCTAATTTTAAAGACGCGAATATCAAGGAATGGATCGTCCATTTTAAGTTGACGTAAACCAAAGAGGAAGATAATAATCAATCCTCCAACGATTGGGGCAATAACGGTGTTGAATTTACCCCATCCGTCAGTTGCAACATTAGTGAATCCCCAAAGGAAAGCACCAAAACCAACAACTGAAAGTAAAACTGACAAGAAGTCTAATTTCATCGGACGGTTCGGAATAACATCACGCATAGCAAAGATTGAAATAAGGAAAACTACTCCGACAACAATCATTGGAATAAGGAAAATTGTTCTCCAACTTGCTGCAAATGTCCAAAAGATAAGGTTAAATTTATGAGTAATTAACCAACCTGCAAATGTTGGACCTAAGGCTGGCGCAAGGACAAGAACAACTCCGGCAACCCCCATGATTGCTCCCATTTGTTTAGCTGGAAACATGTTAACAAGGGCAACTTGCATCAAAGGCATTGTAATCCCAACTGCAATAGCTTGCAGAATCCGACCTGCTAGGAAAACCCACCAGCTTGATGTTGGAGCCGAGTAAGCAACAAACATTCCGATAAATAAAATTGCGTATGCTGTAACGTAAAGCCAACGTGTAGGGAATTTTGTTGCTAAATATGCTGAAATAGGAACCATAATCCCATTGGCTAATAAAAACCATGTTGTTGCTTGTTGTGCTGTTGACATGGAGATGTTGAAGTCATTCATCAATGTTGGAATTGCTGTCCCGAGTGATGTTTGCATCAACATAGCTCCAAATGTACCAACCAAAATCAAAATAAGCATTCCGATTCGGCTATAATGTTTACCATGTATATCTAAATGGTAATCTTTTTCGTATGTATCAGGCATTTTTTTCCTCCTCTTTTTCTTTGTCTTCTTTAGCTAGCTTCATTCCAATTTCTAAAAATAATTTGAAATTTTCAATGAAACTTTCTGTTCGTTCTTCACCCATTTCTTCAAAAACGCGTGCTAAATTTGAGCAAGCTTCTACTCGAATTTCTTCCGCAACATGACGTCCTTTATCAGTAATGGCTACTAAAATTTTTCGACGGTCTGTTCTTGAAATCTCACGGGTAACTAAATTTTTACTTTCAAGATTATTCAAGATTGTCGCAATTCTTGCAGTACTTGTATGCGTAAATTTTGCAATCTTACTTGGAACAATTTGCTTACCAGCTTCCTTATAAAGATAGCCCAATACCAAATGCTCCCCTTGGGAGTAGGTATTAAAGCGGTGCATCATCTCTGCTTTTCCTCTTTTGATAACAGTTGTGAGGAAAACCTCCGCTGCCTTATTGTAATCCATTTTCACTCCTCCCTAACGGTAATATTTACTAACGACGTTAACTATTATAATCCGTTCACTATCTTTTGTCAAGAATAAAAATTTTAGTTTTTAATTTTTTTTAAAATAAAAAAACCTATTCCAAAATAGGCTTTTTTATTTTAAAAATTATCCAACAATTCGTGCGAAGGCATTTTTTAATTCATTATTCTCTGTTTCTTTTAGATATAAATAATTATTTGTATTTCCTTGATTTTGTGCGGTATAAAGCACCATGGGATTTCCTGATTTAATAACAAAGAGATAAACATGATTAACACCAGAGTTTTTCACATTCATATCTGAATAAACATCAACTAATTGATATCCTCCTGAATTTTCTCCCGTTTCTGACCATTTTAATTCAATAGGCTGATTATTTATTGCTGCTTTCCAAGTTGAATTATTATCTATAACTGACCAAGGAATAGAGAGACCATATAAATTAAGATTGTGATTAGGATCATACTGACTGTAAGATTGTCCCATTTCTATCCCCCAAGCTGACATAAACTCTGCAAGACGTTGATTTTTCTCTGGGTTCCATTTTCTTATTTGTGTAGAAGTTGAGGGAGAAATTGATTTTTCTATTGATGAAGAGGACTCTTTAGTAATACTTGATGACTGGGTAGTACTCGAAGTGCTCTGAGTTATTGAAGAGCTTCGTGAGCTTTGGCTACTTTTAGAACTTTCTTTTGTTGTTTGAGAATTTTGTTTTGAACTACAGGCTGACATTCCAAGTGTTGCTACTAAAAAAATTGCAACAAGATATATTTTTTTCATCTTTTCTTCTCCTAACTACAATTTTACTTCAAAAGTAATTAAAAAACTACTAATATCATTAAAAGAACTAAATAAAAAATAAGAGTCCCATACTTTATTCGAATAGGAACTCTTATTATAGTTACTTTATGACTATGATTTTTTATTTCTTGCAGAAATAAGCAACATCATTGGACGTCTCATCTCATTTTTCATTTCTTCAAGCTCTCTCATTTCTATAGGAGGTTTGGGTTCAATTAAATTAGTAAGTTCAAAACCAGAACTTAACAAAGAATTTATATATCCTGTTAATGTCCGATGATACTTAATAATTGGCTCACCTAAGAAATTGACTTCACGCTTTCCTTCATAATAATAATTATCAACTGGAAAATGAAGAATTTTACCCTCTGCATCATAGCACCAATCCTGTTTCCATGATGAGGTGTAGAGAGGATGTTCAACAGAGAAAATAAATTCACCATTCTTTTTAAGACACTTTGAAATTTTGCAGACCAGGTCTTCAAAATTTGAAATGTAGTGAAAAGCTAATGAACTAAACACAACATCAAAAGTATCTGCAGGAAAGTTAGTATCCTCTATTGCGGATTGTTGATAGGTAATTTTTTTATCATTATTAATATCAAGAGCAACTTCAAGCATCTTGTGTGAAAGGTCTACTCCTACTACTTCTTTAGCTCCATGATTGACTGCATATTTACAGTGCCATCCATATCCACACCCTAAATCCAAAACTTTTTTATCCTGAAAATTTGGGAGTAGTTTTTCTAATTCAGACCATTCACCAGCGGCCTTCAATCCTTTTTGGGACCTTGACATTGATGCATAATTTTTGAAAAAACGTTCATTATCATATTTATTTTGTTTCATTTTTTATTCTCCATGTAAATATAGTTCATCATTTTATAAATATTTACATGGAAACTACAATTTTTTGAGCAATAATTCCTTTGTTCATCTATCTTCTTTCATAATTCGATTAATTATTTTTATATATTTTATAGTCATATTCTATCATAAGCACTTTAAAAAATCATTAAGTAGATAAATAAATAAATACATCTTAATAATAAAAAGTAGGAAAACCTACTTTTCTTTATCTTCAACTTCTTTGAGCGCTTTTGAAGCCTCACTAAACAGCTCCTCAGCTTTACTTGTGGTCTTTTCAAAGGTATCTTGAATTCCTGTTTGCGTACCAACTGTTGCATTTCGGAGTGCTTCATCTTCAAGTTCCTTCATTTGCTCATTGCTTAATTTGGGGTTTATTTCGGGCATAATCCACCTCCTTCTTGACTTCATTATATTACACTTTTCGATAAAGCGCTAACATTTCGTTCAATAAAAAAACAACTCAAACAAAAATGAGTTGTTTTTACTATATTATGCATCAATTGTCGAGTACTGAGCATTATTTTCGATAAATTCACGACGAGGTTCAACTCTGTCTCCCATGAGCATATCAAAGATTTTGTCAGCTTCTGCTGCGTCTTCAACAGATACACGTGCCATTAAACGGTGTTCGGGATCCATTGTTGTCTCCCAAAGTTGATGGTCATCCATTTCCCCTAAACCTTTATAACGTTGTACAGTAGGCTTTGTTCTTCCTTGTGCCCAACGTGCTAAAGCTTCTTGTAAATCTTTTTCTTGATTTTCACCTGGTTGAATGTATTCTTTTGTTTCTGAACCAACTTTGATACCGTAAATTGGTGGCTGAGCAATATAAACATACCCTGCTTCAACAACTGGACGCATATAACGGTAGAAGAGTGTTAATAAAAGCGTACGGATGTGTGCGCCGTCGACATCGGCATCGGTCATGATAACAAGTTTGTGATAACGTGCTTTCGACAAATCATAATCTGCTCCAAAACCAGTTCCCATTGCAGTGAATAGAGAACGAATTTCTTCATTGGCCAAAATTTTATCCATCGTTGCTTTTTCCACATTCAAAATCTTACCACGAATAGGTAAAATTGCTTGGAATTCACGATTACGTCCTGATTTAGCCGAACCTCCAGCCGAATCTCCTTCGACGATGAATAATTCTGTTTGTTCTGGATTATTTGATGAACAGTCAGCTAATTTACCAGGAAGGTTGGAAATTTCAAGCCCTGATTTTTTACGTGTCACTTCACGCGCACGTTTTGCTGCAATCCTTGCTTTACTTGCCAAAATCCCTTTTTCAACGATTTTACGAGCAACTTGTGGATTTTCTAACATAAATGTTGTCAAAGCTTCCGCAAAAAGTTTGTTAACAATTCCTGTTACTTCTGAGTTCCCAAGTTTTGTTTTGGTTTGCCCTTCAAATTGTGGATTAGGATGCTTAACCGAAATAACTGCTGTCAATCCTTCGCGCACATCATCCCCAGTTAAATTATCTTCGTTTTCTTTAAGAATTTTATTTTGTTTTGCGTAGTTATTAATAACACGAGTAAGGGCTGTTCTAAAACCTTGCTCATGTGTTCCACCTTCGTGAGTGTTGATGTTGTTAGCAAAGGACATCACTACTGAATGATAAGTATCAGTATATTGCATTGCTACTTCAACAGCAATTCCATCCATTTCACCTTCAGTAAAAATTGCTGGTTCAAAAATGACTGTCTTATTTTCATTTAAATATTCAACATAAGACTGAATTCCACCTTCGTAATGGAAATGAACTTCATTTTTTTCATTTCCTTCACGTTTATCTGTTAAGGAAATACGAAGACCGCGATTCAAAAAGGCTAACTCACGAACACGTGTTGCAAGCTTATCAAAATCAAATTCAACAGTTTCTGTAAAAATTTCTGGGTCTGGTACAAAGTGAACAGTTGTCCCTCTACGGTCAGTTTCACCAATAATTTTTAAATCATCTCCAACGAGACCACGATGATATTCTTGATAATATTTTTGGCCATCTTTATGAACAGTAACATCTAGTACTGTTGATAAAGCATTAACAACAGATGAACCAACACCGTGCAATCCACCAGAAACTTTATAGCCGCCTCCGCCGAATTTACCTCCAGCATGCAACACTGTAAAGACTGTTTCCACGGCTGGACGACCCGTTTTTTCTTGAATATCAACCGGAATTCCACGTCCATCATCAACAACAGTAATTGAATTATCAGGCTCAATAAAAACCTCAATATGGCTTGCAAATCCTGCAAGTGCTTCATCAATTGAATTGTCAACAATTTCCCAGACTAAATGGTGCAAACCTTCTTTTGAGGTTGAACCAATATACATCCCTGGACGCATACGTACAGCTTCAAGACCTTCAAGTACTTGAATTTGACTGGCGTCATATTCGTCTGCAAGCATTTCTAAATTTTTATTTTCTTCGTTCAAAGTTAACTCTCATTTCTATGAAAAACTTACTACTATTATACCATAAATCAGCGATTTTAGCTCTAGTGCATGGTATTTTGTGACTCAAACTTGTAAAAAAAATAAGCAATTTTGACTAAAAATCTGCTTATCATTAATTCATTTTTTTAAGATTACAAAATAATCTCTGTCAGCTGATGAATAATGTGAGTTGGCTTGCTATTAAGCGAACCATCACTTACAGCGTTAATCGCTTGTCCTGACAGAGTTGAATCTGTTGAGCTATCAAAATAAATTGTTGATATCCCAGCAGCATTTCCTGCTTCAATATCTAAAGGACGATCGCCAATCATCACTGTCTTCTTTGGATTGAGTTTATATTTATTTAACAAATAGTTAATTGATTCTGGTGCTGGTTTTCGTTTGAAGCCATTATCAGACGTGACAACCTCTGTAAAATATGAATCAATTTCAGCTGCTGACAGAATTGTCAGAACTTGATGATTGCGATGTGAAATCATAAAATTCTTATTTCCTTTTATTGATAGGTCTGTCAGTACTTTTTTAGCACCGGAAAAGAGAATTGGTTTTTCTAATTCTTCTGCTTCTAACTTTTTGTATTCTTCCAAAAAGCCTGGCAAATCACTGGCATATTTTTCAACAGCGTAAGCCGTTGAAACTTTTAGCGCATCATATACATCAGTGCGCAAAACAACACGCTCTGCCATTGACCAAAGCGTTGCAGCAAATGCATGACTAGAACTTTCATAATTGTCCAATAAAGTTCCGCCTAAATCCCAGATATAATTTTCGTAGTCCATGTTAATATTATAACACACTTTAGTAGCTAACATTTTGTCAGAAATGGATATTTTTAGTTTGCTTTCAAAATTTTAACTGGAAATTTTTTACCTTTAAATTGATTCTGAGTTAGTTCCATCTGTGCTGTTAAATAATTCTTTAAAAGTGGTTTTTTTATACTCGTTAATGTAATTTTTTGAAGTTGATTTTTCTTAACATATCTACTGAAATCAAAGGTTTGTTTCCACCATGCCGGATGTTTACCATCTACAATTGCATAACCTTCTCCTGCTAATAATTTATTATCATAATATCTATTCTCAATATCCTTAAAATCATCTTTAGAGTAAATGCTAGATTCATGCATTACTCTATCAGTCACAACAATTGCTTTTTGATTATTTTTGGTCCCATATGTTTCAAATGCAAATTCTACTTTATTTGTTTTTGAATCTAAAACATAGTAAACTTGAGAATCTACTAAGCTATAAGTATCTTTAATTTTATCTTTGAATATCCACCCTCCTAAGGTGAATACAAAAATCCCAATATAAATTACAACTTTTTTCCATGGATTCACTTTTTTTGCTCGAACAGATCTATCGATTTTTTCAAAAGGGTTTTCTGTAAAAAGGTCATCTTGTTCAAAGCCACTTTTTTTAAACCACACTTCTTCACAAATAATAGAAAGCTCATTTATATCCATTGAAATTATAGAACCGTGAATCGTCAATTTAATATTTAAATTGTGACCTGGTTCAAAATAATTTTGATAAAATTTTAAACGTTTGTACCAAGCTTTTTTTTCAATATGAATAGAATCAAAAGAATTTTGTTCGCAAATATACAAGGTATTTGACCGAACATAGATTCCCCGAATATTTCTCCATTCAATCTTAACATTACGAAATAATAATCGTAATAAAATTCCTTCTTGATCAATGACAGCTAATTTGCGACGTGAATGATTTAATAAAAAAAAGAAAAGATAAATAAATAGTATTCCAATAACCAGACTCAATAAAACAAATTGGTGCACATTGAAATCTATTGATTGCCAAACCAAAAAATACTCAATAGAAGGTAAAAATAGACAAAGTGACCATAACCCTCCCAATGTCCAAGTGTCAGTTCTTATTTCCAATGGTAAATAATACTCTTCCATAAAAATTCTCTCCTAATAAAAATATTATATCAGAATTTTCTAATAAAACAGTTTTAAAAAAAGAAACCTCAGGGTTTCTTTTAAGCTTGTTCCGATTTTGATAAAAGAATAACAGAAACGATGACCATCACAATTCCTAGTAATTCAAGTGGGGTTAATTTCAAGCCAAATAATGGAATACTTAAAAAAACAGAAGTCAATGGTTCAGTAGCTGTTGCAACAGAAACAACAAGCGGTGAAATCAATTGAAAGGCTCTTAAAAGCAACAAAAAAGCCAGTGCTGTTCCAACAATAGAAATTGTTAAAACATAAAAAATTGACAAGGGTTCAATTCGAAAATCAATACGCCAAACTGGATAGAAGATATTACAGGCAATCCCCGCAAGCATCATTCCCCAACCTGTCATATTAAGTGCGCCATATTTATCTAATAATGGCCGAGGGATGATTGAGTAAATAACAACAGCTACACCAGCGAGAAGGCCTGTTACAAGAGCTAGGGGACTGATTGATAAATGTTTGATATTTCCGTCCGTAATCAACAAAAAAACACCTATCATTGCTAAAATGACGAATAAGACCGATTTGGGTTTTGGTACTTGACGTTGAAAAATGAGTAAATAAAGCATAATAAAAACGGGTGCTGTATATTGTAAAATTGTCGCTGTAGCACTATTTGAAAGTTGAATGGCCACATAATAAAAATATTGAACAGAAAATACCCCACCAAAAACATACAAAAAGAGGGTTGGCATATTCTTTTTTGATTTCCAGACATCAAAAAAACGCTTATGGTCTCGCGAAAAAGACATGGCCAATAAAATAATACCAGCAATCGTTAAACGTGTTGATGTAATCCAAAGCGGGCTACCATGATAATCACGGAAAAAAAGCTGACCAAAAATGCCAGAAATTCCCCACATACAACCGGCAACTACTGCATAAAGTGTGCCTTTAAAAATTTGTTTTTTTACATTCATTTTTATATTATACCATACATCAAGAGGGTTCATTAGGGTTCAATCATCATTATATTTTTATATATTACGTTCTCGATTATTAGTGAGTTTAAGACATAATGGAGTTAAAAGAATAGCTTAATATTTTATCAAACAAGGAGTGTGTATCTTAAAGATTAGCAGAAAATTTGTTAAAGCTTTACATTATTTTACTATCAATATGGCTCCAAAATTTTATATTTACTTGAACCACTTCATGCGAGTGGCGATATAGTCCCAACTATTTTATTTCCTTGATCAGTTAATTTTGTAAAAAAAAACATTTTATATAAAATGTTTTTTTGGTTATTTTAATAAAAGAATCGGATAAGAATTCCACCGAAGATAAGAACAATTGCACCACAGAGTCTATTAGCCATCTGTGCAAAAGCAATCATTTCCATTCTATCTGATGCAGACAAGACAGCAATGTTACCTGTTCCACCCATAGAATTATTGATCATCCCTGCACCAATGGCAGTTTCGACTGGATAAAGGCCAAAGAGGCGAGCCAAGAACCAACTAGCAAGTCCCATTACAACAACACTTGTCAAGCAAAGTACAACAAATTGCCATGTAAATGCTGAAGCAAGAGTATTCAAGTCAATCAAAGCAAGACCAATACCTGCCAAAACAGCATGAGTAAGGTTTGTCATAATCACTTGGTTAAACATTACAACAGATTCTTCTAAATCTTTAGGAACAGTATTTGTTGCTTTCAAGATAAATACAATAATAATCATAAATGCATATTGATGAATATTAGGGAAGAATTTGTTCAAGATGTCACCAGCCATCAAAAGAGCAAAGGCAAAGAGCATTCCTGTTCCGATTTGTTGAGCATCTAATTTTATTTTAGGTTTAGCCAACTCTTCTTTAGTTGCTGCAACAAGAGTCCCATGTCCATTATATTTAGATTTGTTGAATACTTTAGCGATAGATAAGGCACCAATAATCGCAAGAATATTACCAAAAGTAACTGCTGGAGCAAGTTGAGAGAAGATAGCTGCTTGGTTTCCATGAGCCAATCCGGCTGCATAGATTTGAGAGAGTGGAGTAATTCCGGCTCCCATACCACCTGACATCATTGGCATAGAAACATACATTACAGAATCAGCAAATCCATTACCAATAAGCATTCCTACAAGACCTACTGAGAAGAAACCAATAACCATAGTGATTAAAGCAATCGGAATAAATTTCTTGGAAGCTTTAACCAAAAGATTTCTGTTCATTCCTAAAATAGATCCACAGATAAGTGCAGCTATATAAAAATCAAGAAATCCAAATTTTCCTCCCATAAAATTGGAAACTGCTCCAATAACATTTGAAGGAACAATGTGGAAGAAAGATAATAGAGTAGCACCAATTAAAGTGAAAACAGATCCCCCACCTAAGTATGAATTCATAATAGGGAGTTTTTCTCCTAAGAAGTATAATAGGTGACCTAATGTTACAAGTAGGAGAGTTAACCCTACCATATCAAGTGGAAGTTTTCCTAATAGTGTTACAACTATGATGACAGCTACGAAAAAGGCATATAAGGGAAGACTAATTCCCGATATTTTCGTTTCTTTAAGTTTTTTCATTTAAGATATTCCCCTTAGTACTCTGGATACCATTTAAGATCACGAACTGCTTTAGCCATATCAGTTTCTTTAGATTCAGTAAGACCTTGTTCTTGAGCTTTCTTAGCAACTGCTTCTGCAACTTTAATTGATACATCAGCAACAAATTCAAATGGAGGAAGAACAGGAGCACCTGGTTTACCTGGATCTACTAAACCGCTCAATGAATGTGCAGCTGCACCGATCATTTCATCTGTCAAAAGTTTTGCTTCAGATGCCAACATTCCTAAGCCCAAACCTGGGTAGATAAGTGAGTTGTTTGCTTGACCAATTTGATAATCAACACCTTTGTAGTTGATTGTTCCTGAAGGAACACCAGTAGCGACAAAAGCTTTTCCATCAGACCACTCAATAACTTGTTCAGCTGTAGCTTCCATTTTTTTAGTTGGATTTGAGATAGGGAAGATTACTGGGCGTTCTGTATTAGCACACATTGCTTCAACAACTTCTTTTGTAAAGGCACCTGGATTAGTTGAAGTTCCTACTAAAATAGTTGGTTTTACTGTCTTAACAACGTTAAGAAGGTCAGTCATATCTCCAGCATCTTTATAATCAGCACGTTTTTTAGCAAATGGTTTTTGAGCTGGTGTAAGGTCTTCCATATCATCAAAAAGTAAACCTTGTTGATCAATCATGAAGAAATGTTTGTAAGCTTCTTCTTCAGAAAGACCTTCACTAACCATTTCAGCATGAACACGACCAGCAATCCCTGCACCGGCTGAACCACCACCATAGCAAAGGTATACTTGATCAGTTAATTTTTCACCTGTAATGTCAAGTGATCCGAAAATACCACCTAAAACAACAATACCAGTTCCTTGAATGTCATCATTAAATGTTGGGATTTTTGTTTTGTAGTTATTTAAAATTGTTGCAGCATTTGAACGTCCGAAATCTTCCCAGTGAAGGTACAATTTAGGGAAAATTGATTCTGCAGTTTCTACAAATTGATCGACGAAACTGTAGTATTGGTCACCGTAAATACGTTCTTGATGGTTTCCAAGATACAAATGATCTTCTAAAAGTTCTTTTCTATTTGTTCCTGCATCAATAACAACTGGAAGTACAGACGCTGGATCAATACCTGCTGCGGCTGTATAAATCATTAATTTACCAACTGAGATATCAACACCTTGAGTTCCCCAGTCTCCGATACCAAGGATTCCTTCAGCATCAGTTACAACAATAAGACGAATTTCTCTGTCACCTGCTGCATTTTTCAATGTTTCAGTAATGTTTTCAGGGTGGTTAATATCAAGATAAGCAGCATATTGTGGATCTACGAACAAATGACTGTAGTTTTCAATTGTATCTGCAATTGTTGGATCATAAACAACTGGATTAAATTCTACAATATGTTTGTTAAATAAGTAGTAAAACAAAGTACGGTTTGTATTAAAAATTTCCATCAAGAAATGACGTTTTTCTAAATCAGATGGTTTTGTTAAATATTGTTCGTAAGTTTGTTCAGCTTGTTCTTCAATTGTTTGAACAGTTGGTGGAAGAAGACCAATCAACCCCAATTCTTTACGTTCTTTCATAGTAAAAGCTGTTCCTTTATTTAAAAAAGGATTGTTTAAAATTTCATGTGCACGCATCGTACAACCTCCATAAAAATTATAATTAATGTTATTACTTTATTACTATAAACTTCTTTTATCGTTATAGTCAAATCCCTTGGTGTTGATAAATTTTATTTATAACGCATAAATAATATCAATGTTTATCTAAAAGGCTTGATATAAAAATAGATGATATTAATCAAAGAAATAATACTAATAATTAGCTTATAACTATTAAATGATGAACTGTTCTTCTCCTATTACTATTCCTAATTTATCAGGGTTTCAAACAATTTAAGATTAAGATTTTTTGTCAATGGTGGCTGTGTATCTAAAGTATACATTTTTTTAAATAAAAACAAAATTGTGCGCTTTGCTTTATTCATATTTTCTATTATATGAAAGTATTCTAAAAAAGTAGAGTAAAATCACTCTACTTTTATTTTTTAAATTTATGTATCTTTTAGGTTAATAATTTGATTAGAAATTTTTTCAACAAAAGCTTGATCATGTTCGACCAGAAGCATTGTTGGATGATAAGTTTCTAGAAGTTGAATTATTTGTTCACGATTAAACACGTCAAGATAATTAAGCGGCTCATCCCAGAGATAAAGCTCTGCTTCTTGCGATAAACTACGAGCTAATTCAACCTTTTTTTGTTGTCCTTGACTCATCGTTTCTATCTTTTGGCTAAATTGCTTGCGCTCCATCCCCAGTTTTCTGAGATTAGCTAAAAATAATTCATAATCTAATTGATATTCGGTAGCAAAGTCTTTCAGATAGCCACGATTATCATAAATCTGACGAACAAATGATAGCCTTATCCCCTGAGGAAATTGAACAAATCCACTGTGCTCACCAGAAAAATCACCAGATAAATATTTAATAATACTTGATTTCCCTTGACCATTTGGTCCGACAATTGCTGCAATCTCTCCCACTTTCAAAGAAAAATCAATCGGCTGGAAAAGTAATTTTTCGGTAAATCCAAGAGAAAAATTTTCAAACTGAATCAGTCTTTTATGATGTGAAGGTTGAAAATTCATGATAAGAGGTTCAGTTTTTTCGATATTTTTGAGTAATTTCTCTTTATTCTCAACTTCCTGTCCCATTCGTTTTTCAATTGATTTTGCTCGTTGATTCTGTTTTTTGGCAACTTTTTTATCCACAAAGGTTGCTCCGGCAACATTTTCTCGTTGATTAGACCAATCTCTTTTTTCTAACGAAGTTTTTTTCAGTCTTGAAATATCTTTACGTAATTTTTCATCTTCAGCAAGTTCAAAGTCATCACGCAACTGTTTCTCTCGTTCATAGGTTGAGAAATTTCCCTGATAGAGAACTATTTGCTGACGTTCAATTGCCAAGGTGTGGTCACAGACTTCGTCAAGAAAATTTCGGTCATGTGATACAACGATAAATCCTGATTTCTTTTGAAGATAGTCAGCAACTATTTTTCTGCTTTCCATATCCAAATGATTTGTTGGTTCATCAATTAG
Source organism: Lactococcus sp. AK05 (assembly GCF_041026685.1). Lineage (NCBI taxonomy): Bacteria > Bacillati > Bacillota > Bacilli > Lactobacillales > Streptococcaceae > Lactococcus > Lactococcus sp. AK05. Next base: position 490,501 of record NZ_JBFTEI010000001.1, on the reverse strand, counting down.
TGGAAAATTGTCCTCATCTAAAAATAAAATTGCCAAGAGACACTTGGTTTGTTCCCCACCCGATAAACTTCCAAAAGGACGCCAAAGAATTTCTAAATCAACTTTCAATAAAGATAATTCACGTTCTAATTTCCATTGTTCAAATTCGGCTAATTCATTTAGCACATAATAAGTTAATTGTGAATTTCTGTCAGTAATTTTTACTGACAGACTTTCTACAGAATATTTATCAGCAGTATTTTGTTTTTTAGATTTATCTTTATCATTAAAATCTTCTTCTGTCAGTAATTGGGGGAAGTAAACAAAGTTTTTGTCAGTAATTATCGAGCTGTCAGTAGTTATTTTACCTTGTAGTAAGTTTAAAAGGGTTGATTTTCCACGGCCATTTCGCCCTACTAATCCTAATTTCCAACGGTCATCAATATTTATTTGGGCATGATTGAAAATCATGTTATCCCCGTAGCCAAAGGTTAAGTCTTTAAATTCAATATTTGACATTTAATTCTCCTCTCATTTGTGAGAATTAAGAAATCTAATTTGAGTAGAAAAACTCAGAGTGAGTTCCTCTGAATGTTCATAAATCTCAAATTCCCGCTTTTCTTGGAGCATTAATTTTTGCGCCGTGTTGATTTTGCTTGGTTGCTTTTACTGCTGTCATCCCATTAGTATTTTTCCCAGCAAATTGCGGTTTATTCTTCTTAATTTGTTCTAGTTTAGCTTGCATTTCTTTTTGTTTTTGATTCATTATTTTCTCCTTAAATTAAAAAACTCTTTTCACAACTTAGGTGAAAAGAGCTTTAAAAGATACAAATTCTGACAAATTGCCCAATCTGTAAACATAATAAAAGTCTATTCTCTCTAAGTTATGAAGACAACAAAAATACTCGATTTTTACGAATATTTTTAAAGTTCAAAACTTAGATTTTCAATAGACCTTACCTCGTTCATTTATTTAAGACAATTATAGCACAAAATAAAATGAACTGTCAAGATAAAAACTTGACAGTTCATTTTCTAGATTAATGGAATTGCATTCCTCCATCAACAATAATTGTTTGACCGGTAATATAGTTTGAATCAGGGCCAGCTAAGAATGAAACAACATTTGCCACATCTTCAGGCTCAGATAAACGTTTCATGGCAATATCTTTTGCGAAAGTTTGCATTCCCCATTCATCATCTTTACCAGCATTTTTACCAACTTGATGCGCAATATCAAACATCATTGGTGTTTTTACAATCCCTGGTGCATAAGCATTAACTGTGATTCCTTCTTCTGCTAAATCACGAGCAGCAATTTGAGTCATCCCACGAACAGCAAATTTTGAAGAAGAATAGAGCATTAGATTTGGATTTCCAACAACTCCAGCTTGTGAGGTTGCGTTGATAATTTTACCTCCATGACCTAATTTTCTAAAAAGTGCTGTTGCTGTCTGTGTTCCCCACAAAACTCCACCAACATTAATATTATAGACCTGATGAAATTGTTCAGGTGTAATTGTTTCAATTGGTGTTGTTGGGGCAATTCCGGCATTATTAACTACAACAGTTAAATCACCAAATTTGTCGACAACAGCATTCAAAGCTGAAATAACTTGGTCACGGTCAGAAACATCAGCTTTAACCGCAAATGAGTTTTCTCCAAGCTCTTTTGCTGCTTTTTGAGCTGTTTCTTCGTTGTAATCAATAATAGCTACTTTAAAACCATCATTATAGAGACGTTTTGCGATTGCAAAACCGATTCCTTGACCTGCTCCAGTAACTGCTGCAATTTTAGACATCTTATTTCTCCTTTATTTATTTAATTTATAGACCTTTACCAGTGGGTGAAACTAAAATTTTAACAGCTGTTTCATTATGATGAATCAGCGTATCAAATCCTTTATCAATCAAATCATCCAAACCGATTTTAGCTGTGATGAATTGGTCCAATTTTATTTTACCTGTTGATACTAAATCAATTGTTTTTGGATGAGTGTTATTATAAGCAATCGTTCCTAAAAGGTTAGCTTCTTTGATTACTAATTTTGCCATATCAACACTAGCAGGCTTGCCCCAAATTGCAACAATGACAACTGTTCCACCCATACGAATCGCATCTAGACAAGCGTCAAATCCCGGTTGGACAGAGGTACATTCAAAGGCTGCGTCCACTCCTTTTTCATTAATTTCATGAACTTTAGCTTGAATGTCATCTTCAATTGGATTGAAGAAATAATCAGCAACTTGTGCTTCTTGTGCTTTTTTACGACGAAGTCCACTAGGTTCACTGATGATAACAGTATGTCCTTGCGCTTTTGCAACGGCAGCAGTTAATAGTCCAATTGGTCCAGCACCAACAACTAATACCGTACTCTTTTCACTTAAATTTGCCCGTTCAACAGCGTGATAGCCAACTGATAGTGGCTCAATTAGAGCGGCTTCATCCAATGGTAAGTTATCAGGAATTTTGTGAACCCAACGTTCATCAACAGAAATTTTTTCAGCCAAACCTCCGCCATTTCCACCCAAACCAATAAAGTTTGAACCTTCTGAGAGGTTATAATGTCCAGTTTCACTTGTATCAGTACCTTCGGGAACGATATAAGGTTCGACAACGACATGGTCACCTACTTTAAGTCCGCTTACTCCTTCACCTATAAAATTTACAACCCCAGACATTTCATGTCCAAGAGTGACTGGTGGTACTTCTCCAGTAATTGGATTAGGATGTTCTGCTGACGGACAAAAAATTGGGCCATCTAAAAATTCATGAAGATCTGTTCCACAAATTCCACACCAAGCCACATCAATGCCAACTTGACCAGCTTTTACTATTGGTTCATTAATTTCATCAACGCGGATATCCCCGCGGTCATAAAAACGTGCTGCGCGCATAAAAACGCCTCCTCTATATAGGATGGTTGTCGTTTCAGGCAATCAATTAAATTTAGTATTTGAGATTTCTCTCACGAGTTTATTCTATCATTAATTCTAATAATTTACAAAAATTTAAAGCGTTTTCTCCCTTGATATATATAGACTTTTAAATGTTTTATCGTAATAAAAAAGCTACTGAATTTTCTGTCAGTAACTTTTACTTTTTGTATTCTTATTAATTGTTAACGTCTATTTCTTCGACGATTTTTTCGACTATCACCCTTAACTGGGATTTGTCTTTGTTCCTTGACAAATTCTGGTAATTGATTATATTTCATTGATAAAACAAGCCCTAAGCCAATGATATTTGCCATTAAGGCCGATCCTCCTTGAGAAATGAAGGGTAAGGGAATACCTGTTAAAGGAACAACACCAATAGCTGCTCCAATATTTTCAAAGACATGGAAGAGAATCATCATAATAATACCCGTTGAAATATAGGTATAAAACTGATTATTTGATTTGAAAGTTACTCGAATCATTCGATAAATCAGCATAAAGTAAAGGAAAATCAAAAAGGCTGATCCAACAAATCCAAAATCTTCAGCAATGACAGTGAAAATCATATCTGATTCTCGAACGGGAACATTGACATTAGCTACACCAACTCCTTTACCCCAAAGACCACCAACACCAACTGAAATCAATGAGCGTGCTTGTTGAAGACTGAAAGTCTGAGAATATTCAAAAGGATGTAACCATGCGATAAAACGATTGACCTGATACTGAGCAAAACTGGTACTTTCAAGAAATTTTTGTCCCTCTGGTGAAGCAACTAGAGCAACAATTCCTCCAGCTACTGCTGCTACGAAAAGAAAAGCTGGCGCAAGTATTTTCCAAGAAATACCAGCAACTAAAATAATTCCAGCAAAGATAGCTGCAAAGACCAAGAAAGTTCCGAAGTCTTTTTGAAAGACTGATAAAATGGCAACTGGAATTGTTTCAAGTATCAGAAGTCCGATTAAGCGGAAATCATCTTTGAGTACCCGTTTTTTTAGATTATTTTGGAAGGTAACCACAATCCTAGCCGAAAATAAAATATAGGAAAGTTTCATAAACTCCGACGGTTGAAAAAGATTTCGTCCTCCAAAAGCGAGCCAGTTTTTTGCACCCGTTGAAGCATAGGTTGCTTTATCGTAGAAAAAGATCGGTAGAACCATTAATATAAGACCTAATAGGTAAAAAAATGGTGTTAAATTCCATAAAAACCTTGAATCCATATGCATGACAATTAAAGCAACAAAGAGTCCGACAATAACCCAAGTTCCTTGTTGAACAACTAGATTCGTTGCTTGTGTGGGGTGGTCATGACTTACTGCAACATAAAGTGCGTAAAGACCAATCAATATTAACATAAAGGCTGGTAAAATTAGCCCATAATCAATTCGTGAATCAAATGTAAATCTATTTGCTTTCTTGTTTTTCAAAACTAGCTCCAGTCAGTTTAATCTTGTTTCGGCAATTCATTTGGGGCAATTTGCTATCACTTAGTTCTAACTTTTGCTTCAAATTTACAAAAACAATTTTATTATTGAGGTGACTTCTGTTTAAAATCATAAATCCATTCTATTATACAATTTTTTTGGATGATTTGGGCATTCTTTCTCAAAAATTCCAATAAAAAAACACCGAAAGCACTTTCAGCATTTTATAAAATGTGCCCAAGAAGGTCTCCTCCAAAAATCAAAAGATAAGAATAGAGGAGAATTGGCAATGGTTTACATAATAAGATACTCCAAGTGAAGAATTTCCAACTCATTTTTGTTTGACTTGCTATTAAAACAAGTGCATCATCTGGGGCAATAGGAGATAAAATGAGGAGCGCGAAAACAATATTAAAGCGTTTTTGCCCCTTATCCAACCAAGCCATGTATTTATTATATGTTTTTTCTTTGACAAAAGTTTTGGCTAATGAAGAACCATATTTTTTACCAAAGTGAAAAAGTAAAAAAGAGCCCGCAACAATTCCAAAGTAATTATAAATAAAACCCCAAACTGGTCCAAAAATCATGACCCCTGCTGCCATTGTAATCCCACCTGGTATGATTGGAACAATGACTTGCAAAATTTGCATACAAAGGAAGATTAATGGTCCTAAAAAACGATGTGCCACAATCAATTGTTGTAAGACTGCTTGATTTTGAAATGCACCAAGGCGCCATAAATAAATGCCACCAACAATTGTCGTAACAAAGCCAAGAATAGTAATTAAATTAAAAACTCGTTTGATATATCTTAATACGTTATCATTCAAAGAAAATCCTCACTTTGGGCATTTTTTTTGGCTTTAAGGTAGGCTTCATTTTCTTCAATCCAATCTGGCAAATAATTAGCAAGGGTTTTAAAGCCAATTTTATCCCGAGAATCAGTAAAATGTTTTTTTCGGTAAATATGGTGAACTTGCGGATTTTTTTCCAGACTGCGAATTGACAGGCTAATTTTGCCATTATATTCATCAATATCAATAATTTGTGCCATCACTTTTTGGCCAATTTTAGCAATATCATGAATACTTTTGACATAACCAGATTGAATTTCAGAAATATGAATCAATCCTTTTTGTTCAATTTTTTCTTTATTTGATGAATTATCCAGGTAAAATTTTACAAATGCACCATAATCTTGCATTCCAATAATTTCAACCTCAACAATATCACCGATTTTAGGACTTTTCTTTTCCATATTATGGCTCGATAATCTCAACTGATTCAATAACGACATCATCGACTGGTTTATCTTGCGCACCTACACGAACAGCGGCAATTTCATCAAGAACTTTATAGCTTTCTTCATCAACCAATTGACCAAAGACAGTGTGACGGCCATCAAGGTGAGGAGTTCCACCGCCAGTATATGTTTCAGCTACTTCTTCAGGCCACCCTCCTTGGATAAGTGAATCTTTAGGATAAGGCAAGTTTTTATTTTGAACAATGAAAAATTGACTTCCGTTTGTATTAGGTCCAGCATTGGCCATTGACAAAGCTCCCCGAAGATTAAAGAGGTCCATTGAGAACTCATCTTCAAATTTTTCTCCGTAGATTGAAGAACCTCCCATCCCAGTTCCTGTTGGGTCTCCTCCTTGAACCATGAAATCTTTGATGATACGGTGGAAAATTACTCCATCATAATAACCCTCTTTGCTAAGTTCAATAAAGTTTTTTACGGTTTTTGGAGCAAGGCTATCAAATAATTTTACAGTCATTTTTCCATGATTTGTATTGATAATTGCTGTAGTACCTTTGTAGTTTTCAAGTTCAAGTTGTGGGTAAGTCATATTTTTTAGTTAGTATTTTTATTTCTAAAAATACCTTCCTTTCTTTTTATAAATTAATAAATTTCTGTCAGTAATTTTTACTGACAGTTTTTACTGATAGCTTTAATCAATAATTTTTAAGGCTTGTAAGGCTTTTAGAATTCCATCATTTTCAACAGAATCAGTAATGTAATCTGCTTTTTCTAAAATTTCAGGATGTGAAACCTTCATAGCTACTGACAGACCGGCAAAATCAAAGAGTTCACGGTCATTAAGTTCATCACCAAAATTCATCATGTTTTCAGCTTTCAGACCAAGTTCTTGTAAAACTTTTTGACAGCCGATTGCTTTAGAACCTTCCATTGGAACAATATCTGAACTGTTTGGATGCCAACGAACCAAACGAATTTTATCGGATAAAGTTTCTGGTAATTCTAATTGGTCATCATGGTCAGAAATTGTCAACATTTGATAAATTTCATTTGTTTTATAATAATTGGGATTTTCTTCCAATTCCGAATAAACTGGACCAATTGCATCGCTAGCAACTTTATCCCACTTGGAAATCCGTAAACTGTCGGACCCAACGAAGGTATATCCGCTTTTCTCAGCTTCTAACCAGCTAATGATTTCTTCAACCAACTCCTTAGAAAAAGTATTTTTATATAATACTTCTCCTGTTTGTGCATTTTCAACATAGGCACCATTGATTGCTACATAGAAATCTGGTTTTAATGCCCTAACTTCTGGAACAACTCCGAAAAGATTTCTTCCCGTTGCAATTCCTGTCATAATCCCTTTTTCACGAAGTTTATGAAAGACTTCAGTAATTGATTCAGGCATGAAAGCTGAATCTTTGACCCTCAAAGTATCATCAATATCAAAAAAAATGATTTTTATTTTTTGGGCTTTTTCTAATATTTTTTCCATCTATTTTTCACTTTAATTTTATTTGTACAAACTAAATTATATCATATTTCTAACTTGTTTTTCCTCAGGTTTAAACTAAGTGATGTTGAATGGCATAAATTGTTGCTTGAGTTCGGTCTGACACTTCAAGCTTATTAAAAATATTAGAAACATGAGTTTTGACTGTTTTTAAACTGATAAAAAGTTCGTCAGCAATTTCTTGATTAGAAAGTCCCGTCGCAAGTACTTTTAATACTTCTAATTCTCTTTTTGATAAATCATCATATAATTCATGTTTTCGATGTTTTTGTTGAGCAATCTTTTCCTTGACAGCATCGGAAAGGACATCTTCTCCATTGGCAACTTTTCTGATCGCAGATGCGATATCAGCGGCTTGTGATGTTTTAAGAATATAACCTTTAGCTCCAGCAGCTAAAGCTGGAAAAACTTTTTCGTCATCAATAAAACTCGTTAGAATTAAAATTTTTCGTTCTGGATTTTTAGCTAAAATCTTTTGCGTTGCTCCAATTCCATCAAGTCGATCCATCACTAAATCCATGAGAATAACATCAGGGTCAAGCATTTCAGTTTTTAAAAAGCCTGACTCGCCATCGGCAGCTTCACCAACCACTTCGATATCGGGTTGAATATTCATGAAACTTGATAAACCTAGTCGCACCATCTGGTGGTCATCAACAATTAAAAGTTTAATTTTTTCCATTTTGTTCTTTCTAAATACGCATCATTTTTAAAGGCTCGGCTTCGCTTTAGGGATAATGATTTCAACAGTTGTCCCCGCACCTGGTGCCGAGATTACTTTGGCATCTCCACCAATTAATAAAGCACGTTCTTTGATATTGGCTAAACCGTAACTGGCCGTCTTATCACTAGTAGAAACATCAAAACCAACTCCATCATCAGCAATTTTCAAGAAAATGTTTCCAAGTGATTCTCTTAAAGAAACTTCAATGTGCTCGGCTTGCGAATGACGCAAAGTATTCGATAAAATCTCTTGAGCCATTCGAAATAAATTGTCCTCAACATTACTCGTTGCTTCAATATCAGCCAATTTAACCGTAATATTTGCTGATATTTTCGCTTGGAGCTCGTCTGTCAGTGCTGACAACCCTTCTGCTAGACTCTTGCCATCTAGCTCTACTGGTCTAAGATGTAGTAAGAGCGCTCGCATTTCATTTTGTGCAGAATGGAGCACTTTTAAAACCAATTGTGTTTGTGTTTCAATTTGTTCTTTAGTCAAATTTTGTGTCGAACCAGCAACAGAAGATAAAATCATTGTCGCTGCAAAAAGTTCTTGACTGACAGAATCATGAAGTTCTCGTGAAATTCTTTTACGCTCTAATTCAATAATTTCAGCTTTATCAGCAGATTTTTGCTTAGATAATTCTTGGAGTTCAGCTGACATATTCATAATTTTATCATGAACAACTTGTAATTCAGGAGATTCAGGTTGTTGATTTTCTTCTAAAAGTTTTATATCATCTTGAAATTTTTGTTGAATAGCCATATTTTCAATATGATTAAAAAGGGTAAAAATCAGCGCAAGTAATCCTGCAACTGATATAAATATCCATAAACCATAGAAATTATCTCGAAGTTCCCTAATAATATTAGCGGTATTTAGTCCCCCTAAAGGTTGCCCACTATTCATCATTATAAATAGAAGAAGATACATAATAAGGATGATACTAAAAACTGCTAAAAAGGTTGTGAAAAGTGATTTTTTCATCCTCGAATCACCTCAATATTTCCTGAATCAACACGGATATTGATTTTAATTCGTTTTTCCGCCTGATCTAAATTTTCACTAAAATAACGAACATTTCCCGCATTAATTTGTGCTGCCTCATTGAAAATCTTTACAAGCCCAGCATTTGTTGTTAAATCAAGCGAAACTCCTACGTCCTCAGGAACAATAATTTTTGTATTACCTGTCATTTTTTTAATAGAAAGACTATTTCCAGAAGGTTTAAAAGTAACATCATCAAGATCAATGATATCATTTTGATTTTCATTCATGATTGACTCAGATTCATCTTGAGAAATATCTTCGTAAGAAAAATTTCTTACTCCTCCTTCTCGTGGATTATTTTTCCAAAAAACGATGCAAGCAATCGTAGGGAAGATAATTGCTAACCAGAACCATCCAACTGTGAAGAGAATCATTACCGATATTGCCCAAAAAATGAAACTGATGATACGTAATACACGCGCACGCGAACGAGTCGCTAAGATAGTAAAGAGAATAGCTAAAGCTAGAACTACCCACATACGTGGTGTACTAATCACATGAAAAATCAATCCTAATACAATAAAAATTTCTATAATAAAGATTGCTTTCAATTTTTTATTCATAAATCTATTGTACCAAAAAAAAGCTTACTTTTTCTCGGACTTAAGACTTAAATTTTACTTAAGCAAAATAGAGAAAAAATACTCCATTCATTAAGATGAAGTATTCTTTAAATTACTTGATAAAAAATATTTTTATCATATCCCATAAGATTTTTCAAAAAGATTTCTACCAGCTTGACTTCTTAACCCCTGGAATCTTACCTTCATGCGCCAATTTTCTAAAATTAACTCGTGACATACCAAATTTTCGCATGTAGGCTCTGGGTCTTCCGTCAATTCGATCTCGCATTTTCATTCGATTGGGTTGAGAATCTTTAGGAAGTTTTCGGAGAGCTTCATAATTTTTTTCTTTCTTAAGTTCCTGTCTAAGCTCTTGATATTGAGCAACTAATTTTTGTTGCTTTTTAAATTTAGCAATTTTTGATTTCTTCGCCAAAATATTATCCTTTCATTTATTAATTTAGTTAACCAGTTAAGTATATCCCATAAATAAAACAATGTCAACTGGTTAACATTATTTTATTATCTCTATTTTAATTAGCGACTAAAGCTCCTCCTTGACTTGAAACATAGTCTTGGGCATTCTCCTTATTTATTTTTACTAGACTCCCTTTAGTATCCACTCCATAAGTTTCACTTTTTTCACCTTTGATAGTTACCGTCGCAGAAGGCATATAATATTGGTCAATTTGACTTCCAAAATAGTTTTCATAAGTAATGACACTTTGATCAAGCTTATCAGTGACAGACTCATCATTTGCTTGTCTTATTATATTTTGAATAGCCAAATCCACATTTTCTGGTATGAATTCATAACTTCCACCATCCACCATTTGACTTACCCCTTGATATTGAACAGAAACTACCTTGTTAAGACAATCTTTGTAAGCCATAAGTGCGGTCAAATTAGCAAGATTTATCGAAATGTTCGTTTTAAAATCTGATGAAATATCATTTAAAAATGATTGATATTTAAAAACACTATTAAGACTAAGCATTTTGTTCATTAATTCAGTCATAACTTCTCGTTGATGAGCGGCACGTCCATAATTCCCATTGGCTAACGTATCTCTATCTCGAGCAAAAACTAAGGCTTGTTCTCCGTTGATGAGCTGCTTAGGATTTCCTGAAAGATAAGGAACATAAGCTTTATATTCAGGTTCTGTATTTGAGATATAAATCGCTCCACTATCTACAATTTTATCTGAACCAGGCAAAGTTATTTTACCTGAATCAGTCCCTTGATAGACATCTGAGCCATTAGTATCATTGACAACTTCTACTCCTCCAACGTCATTCACAAGATTTACTAAACCGTCCATATTAACAATCATAAAATTATTAAGATTAAGCCCTACTTGATTACCAATCGTTTTCATGGCATAAGTGACAGCAGATGATAACCCACCATTATTAAATCCTAAAGGATAAGCAGCATTCATTTTTTGAGTAGATTGAATTTTTCCAGATGCATCTTCAATATTCGTCATCGTATCTCGTTCTACTGAAATAATAGTGGTCGTTTTTGTCCGAGGATTCAATGTTAAAATAATTTGAGAATCTGAATTTCCATTCCATGAATCTGCACCCCCCCGACTATTATCACCAGTATCCACTCCCATGAGCAAGATAGTTAGTGGTTTTTTTGCAGATATACTAGAACTTTTTATTTTTGTATTTACATGAGTTTTCGTTAATGTTTTCTCTGCTTGAACATAGATAACCGCACTAACTGCCACGACTAAAATAACAAAAAGGGACATAAAACGAACAAAATATACTTTTTTAGACCTTTTTATTATTTTCTTTTGTCTAATTTCTTTTCTTTTCATATCAAGAATACTTCTTTCTTTTATTAAAAATTATAACTTACTTAAACTCTTTAATTTTTCGTCAGCCGAGCTATTCAAAACCAGTCCTACTGCCAAAGTTGAAATTAAAAATGATGATCCACCTTGTGATAAAAAGGGAAAGGTGACACCTGTTTCTGGAACCAAACCAATTGCTCCGCCTAAATTGACAAAAACTTGTATCAACAAAAAAGATGAACAACCAATTGAAATCATTGAATTAAATGGATCTTTTGCCCGCATCCCCACCAAAAGCATTCGGGTAATCATGAAAAAAATGACAGCTAGGATTATAATTCCACCAATGATTCCCAATTCTTCTACTATTACTGAAAATATAAAATCTGTATGAGCTTCAGGCAAAAATCCTTGTTTTTCAATCGAATTCCCCAGTCCTCTTCCAAACCAGCCACCATCTACAATCGCATAATATGAATTAGCAAGTTGATGACCCGAAGAAGCCAAGTCAGTAAAAGGATTAACGAATGCTTTAAATCGAGCATTAATATAAGATCCTGGAATCAAATCGCCTCCACTGATAAAAAGAAAGGGCAAAAAACTAAGACTAATCGTAAGCAACATCTTCCCATAACCTGAAAACCATCGCCAAGAAATTCCACTTGCACCAATCATTATCAAGGCTAAGAGCCCAATAATTGCTGTATTTCCTAAATTAGGCATACTGAGTTCCACTATCATTAGTAAGATAATCGGAAATCGCCATCCCCCTACAACTTTTTTTATGAGATTGTTACCCTTAAAAATTGCTTGAATATCATTTTTCTCAATCTCTTCTTGTCTGTTAGAAAAGATAGAAGCAAGAAACCAAACTGTAAAAAGTTTTGCAAATTCAACCGGCTGAATAGTTCCAATCCCTGGTAAGGGAATCCATCCATGCGCTCCATTCGCTGATGTATTAGGACCCACCCTTGAATAAATCATCAGCAAGATAATAATTAGAAAAATTATTTTTAAAATCTTTTCATTTTTTATAATTCTTAATTTTACTCGATAAATAATAATTAAAGCCACAAAACTTATAATTATAAAGACTCCTTGAGAAATTGCCAATCGATAAGGAGATAGTCCTCGGTTAATTTGATAGGGGACAGTTGCTGAAAACACCATGAGTAAGCCAACAGCTGAAAGAATCAAATAAGGAATCAAAATAGATAAATCTAAAAAACTATTTTTTGTAATTTTTTTATCCATAAATGAATCCCCCTTCGTTAATTTTCCAAATGAACGACAAGAGTATTTCTAGTTGCAAATCAATGAATAACTTTTTCTTCCTTATTTTTTTATTTTTTATTGTTGTATGAATTAATATTTTTGTCATCGGCTTGTACCTCAATTTCTGATTTATAGTAGATTTTGATTGTACAGCTCCAACTCAGAGAACTAGATTAGATTGAAGTGATAAAAATGCTTGTCCACTTTTATGCTATCTTTCTTCCTATAGCTCCCAGGGTCTGAGCCACTGTTATTCTGTGCTTCCATTTTCACCACCTCCTTTTTTATAAAAAAATTGCCTACGTCGGTTGAACGTAGACAAGGTATGATTTCAAAAAGATACACTATCAAGTGAACTAAAGTACCCAGTATCGTTCAAGCTTTAGCTCCGCAGGGCGATGTTGTTGCACTATTTCACGCCTTCTTTTTTCGACGTGAACTGTTGGCCCTCTCATCGTGTCTCCACGACTCTGCGGCAGCAACCCGTATCCCTGTGGTAGCCTCACCTACCGATGGTTAGAAAATCTCTAACCAAAATTGCTTAAATTAAATTTTCAAAATATTTCCTAAGCAAAAAAATTATAACACGACCTATACTTTTAGTCAAATAACAAATGCATTACCTAAATTAAATGTTTTTTTATTGGTTTAAACCTCTTGTTATGACTAAGTTTTTAGAAATTAGAACTAATAACAAAATATTATTTTTTAAAATAAAATACCAAAGATTAAAATATACAGACAAAAAGCTTATAATTGAATAATGAATTTCGTTAATAAATAAAAAAACTCCTTAGTCAATGCTGACTAAGGAGTTTTTTATTATATTTATCGAATTCCCAAAGCAATACGGGCATAACGACTCATTTTATCAACTGTCCATGCTGGATACCAAACCAAGTTCACCTTGATTTCACCAACTTCTGGCACTTCTTTCAAAGCATCATGAATTTGTTCAGTCAAAAGGTCCGCCAAAGGGCAACCCATTGTTGTCAATGTCATTTTAATTTCTGTAAATCCGTTATCTTCAAAGCTAATTTCATAAACTAATCCGAGGTTGATAATATCAATCCCAAGCTCTGGGTCAATGACGTTTTCAAGGGCAGAGAGAATTTTGTCCTTGATTTCATTCACTTGCTCTTCTGTGTATTTATCTGCCATTTTATCTCCTTAGGCTGTCATAAAAAGCAAAACTTTAAAAGTTGAACGAATGTGCTTTCTAGGACAAATCCAAATTGTCAAATTCTTTTTACAGCTTTATTTTACCAAATTTATTTTAAAATTTCTAGATAAAAAATTACTGACAGAAAAAATTTATGAATAAATTTTTTCTGTCAGTAATTTATTTTATGCAAAACGTGAGAATTTCTTGAAGAAACTTAACATGAAAGTAAAGAGAGCGATAATAACCACAAATAGAATTGCTTCTGGTAAAATTGCTCCATTCAAACCAATGGTTTCGCGTAACATTTTTAAACCATAAGTCATTGGTAACCAAGGACTGATGACTTGATATATTTTAGGCGCAAGTTGTAAGGGGTAAGTTCCTGCACTCGTCGCCAGTTGTAGGACTAAGACTACAATCATAAGGAATTCACCAATCTTACCTAGAGCCGTTAAGAAGAAAGTATTGATTGCCATATAAGCGAAGCTGATTAAAAGTACTGACAACAACATTTCCCACAAATGATTTGGTCTCAATCCAAGAAGAGCAACTGCTCCCCAGACGATGATTCCTTGTAAAAGTGCTACCAATCCATTTGTACCAATTTTTGCCAACATAAATTCGCGACCAGATTTCCATTTTTCACCTGAGAAACCAATTCCAATCACAACATTTGTTGCAAGGGCACCAATAAAGAGAGCGACATTAATCATGTATGGTGTCATTCCTGCACCATTTTCTGGTACATTGTCATGGTCAGTATGTTTAAGTTTCAACGGTGCAGCTACTTTTTTAGCATTTTCATTAGAATTATTAGTTGCTGAGAGAGTATCATCTGCTTTGGTTAACGCTGTTGACAAGTTATTGGCCCCCGTATTTAGCGTTTCCAAACCACTTGTTAAACTTGAACCTCCATTTGCCAATTGTTGTGAACCAGAGGAAATTTGTTGAGCGCCCCCTGCCAATTGATTTGAACCCGAAGTTAAAGTTGAACCATTCGCTTGTAATTGTGACAATCCAGAAACTAATTGCATTGTCCCGTTTTGTAAGTCTTTTGATTTACTTGCTAATTGTTGAGCGCCAGCGTTTGCTTGATTAACTCCGTCAGCATATTGGGCAAAACCAGAAGTTAATTTTTGACTTCCAGAAGTTAACTGGTCATTAAAATTCGTCAAACCAGCATTTAACTGATTGGTACCAGGAATAAATTTTGTGTTTACATTAGTGTTTACTTCGTTCAGACCACCTGAAAGGTCAGCAATCATTTGACTTGCGCCTGGAACTAATGTTTTAAGATCAGCAATTTTTCCAAACATTGGTAGTAGACTTGTAAGACTGTCTTGGACTCCTTTAATATTCTTATTTAATGATAGTAAATCGTTTTGAACTGCTCCAGCACCAACAGAATTATCTAATGCATTTCTTATATCTGTTTTCTGACTTTCGCTTAAAGTTTTAAAAGTCTCAGTACTTTCAACTGCTGCCTTAGAGGCTACCACTTGATCATTAGCTATATTTGTGACCGTAGCTCCAAGACCTTTCAAGTTTTTTTGGATATTTGCAGCCAAATTTGGGTCAATCGTATTATTTTGTAACTCCTGATTTAATTCAGTCAGACCATTTTGTACAGCACTAATTTTTTGCTGTTGAGTTTCGGATAAAGTTGTTTTTTGAGCCATTTGACTTAAGCCTTCGGATAGTTGTTGTACACCCGATTGCAATTGAATCACCGCTTCTGACCCTTGAGAAATTTGTGAAATTCCTGCTGACAGCTCTTTTGATTTATCAGCCAGCGTTTGTGTACCTGCTGCTAATTGTTGCGTTCCACTGACAAATTGGTCAGCACCAGAAGAAAGTTGTTGTCCCCCATTGGCAGCCTGATTCACTCCTGATACATATTTATTTAAGCCTGAATTCAAACTATTTGCGCCGTCAGTAAAAGTTAAACTTGATGAAGATAAAGTATTCAAATTACTACTTAATTCTTTTGAACCATTCAATGCTGAAGAAGTTCCATCAGCCAATTTATTTGAACCGTCAGAAGCTTCTTTCATTCCTGACTTCATATCACCAAGCTTAGCAAAAATTTCTTTGGTGTAAGTCTCTGTGATGTTTTTAGAAACCTCTGATTTCAGCTGATTCATCGCACTTTCGCTCATCTTTGATGAAATATAGTTATGGCCACGTGTTGTTTGATAATCTAACTGGACCGTTTTTGGTTTCTTATTCATTAAAGTCGTTGCATTTTCTGAAAAGTTTTCTGGAAAAGTGATAACCATGTAATAATCACCTTTTTTTATCCCTTTAGAAGCTTTATCCTCTGAAACAAAATGATAATCTAAATCCTTTGATTTTTTCATTTCAGCAATGACATCATCACCAAGTTTAAATTTTTTACCATTCAATTCAGACGTCTTGTCTAAATTTACAACTGCTACCGGTAAGTCATTAAGTTTACCATAAGGGTCCCACATAGAACCTAAGAAAATATAGTTATAAATTGCTGGTACAAGTGCCAAAGCGATAATAACAATAATAAAAAATTTGTGCTTTAAAATGGCTTGCCATTCTTTTTTTAACATCTTTTCCCCTTTCTTTATGGACAACACGTCCAAAAACTGTTACAATACGTATTATAAACTTTTTAGAAAATTTGACAATTATTATCTATTCAGTTTTGGACACATCTTTAAATTTGTCTAAATAAAGCACTTACATTCTAAAAAGGACGGAGGTCCCCCTATAATGTCTAATGACAGCAGAAAAGATCGTACAAAACTTCAATTACGAGATGCCATGATTCAACTTTTAGGCGAGAAATCTTTTGACCAAATTTCAACGACTGAACTTGTGAAATTAGCTAAAGTTAGTCGTAGTAGTTTTTATACTCATTATCAAGATAAATATGACATGATTGAAGCCTATCAGCGTCGACTTTTTGAGACTATTCAATATGTCTTTGAAAAAAATAACGGAAATATTCATGCAACGATGCTTGAAACTTTTGAATTTCTAAAAGGAAATCAAATCTATGCCGCTCTTCTTTCGGAAAATGGTAGCAAAGAAATCCACCAGTTTATGTTGCAAAAACTCAAAGAACTTATTCAAAGTTCCTTTTTTCCTCAATCTAAACATCTTAAATTAGGAAAATTAGGGGAAATTTATGCGACAACCTACTATGCTAATGCTATTTTTGGAACTACTCAATCATGGATTCGTCGAAAACAAAAGGAAACGCCCACTCAAATTGCTAATCTATTAGTTGAGCTCATAAATTAAAAAAACGGTTCTTTTAGAAGAATCGTTTTTTTATCATTCTATTTGGAAAATAATAGCCATTAACAGGTGTTAATCATGATGCTGAACTTCCAAAATCATATTGCTTAATGTTTCAATCACCATATCTTCATCAGATAGTTCTTGTTTCGTAGCCAATTTTAAAGCTTTTCCAGCTCTAAATACCGGAATATTTTGTTCACCTACTAAAATTTTTTCTCTTGAATGAACATCATGACTGACTCTGGCTGCACGTTTACGAACCTCAAAAGTTCCAAAATTTGAAATATGTACGGGAGTCCCTTCAGAAATATAGTAAGTGATTGCCTCGACAAAGGCATTGATTGCCTTTGCTGCATTCACTTTTGAAAGTTCTGTACGGTCTGCTACATAATCAATTAACTCCTGTTTTGACGCCATTAACTAACTCCTCCTATTTTCTACATTCCCCTATCATCCTTTTCTTCACTAACTCTAGTGAATTCTTTTGTCATCATATAAATCTTCATATAAAATCCTAGCTTACGCCAAGATTTTTTGGTTATTTTACAACCATAACATTGCAAGGCGCATGGTTAACAACATAACTTGTCGTCGAACCTACTAGCATCCTGTCTAATAATCCCTTACCATTTGAACCGACTACAATCAAATCCAATTCAAATTGCTTTGCAAAATTAATGATTTCTTTCTTTGGATTTCCTGTAAAGGCATGGACTTCAAACTCAACTTCATCATTAATCAGAGCCTCAACTTCAGCAATAATTTCTTTAGACTCTGTTTCTAAATCATCCAAATTAATTGCCAAGGCATAAGGAGTTCCCCGAAGTCTTGTTTCATCTTTAACATGTAAAACAAATAATGAAGTTTTATTTCTTTTTGCAATGGCGACTGCTTCATGAATTGCTTCTTTCGATTGGTCAGAGCCATCAACTGCAACTAAAATTTTCTTGTATTCATCTCTCATTGTAAACGCCTCCTTTACTATATTCTATGATAAAATATTTAAGAAGTCCAACTAAACACTCACTATATTTTCAGAAGAAACTTTTATTTTTAAGACTTCTTTTCCAATTTTACTTAGAAGTAAAAATATAGTTTTATTAAAATATTAAATCACTTTTTTTGATATTCTGATTTCTTTATGCTACAATTTAGTTGGAATTTCGTTATGAACCAATTTGGTTCCCTTTCGTATAATAAATAAAGAAAGGAGAATGTACTATGACATTCACTAACAAAAACAAATTTTTCCAATATACAGTAACTCTAGATACTTCTCATAATATCTTTCGAGCATCACTTGTAAATGATTCAAATATTTATGGTGCTGGAGATACTATTGAAGAAGCTGTACAAAACTTAGAACAATTAGTTTAAGGAGAAAAAAATGGGCGAGTATCCCAATCGATAAAGGCATCTACTTTAATTTTGAGAGTAGGTGCTTTTGTTATACTTTAAATAAAAAAAGCTGCTCAATGAGCAACACCCTTTTTAGTTTCTCTCAGTTACTACTTCTCCACTTGCCTTCTTGTCATTCTTCCAAATAGAAAAGAATTTTCCATATAAAGAAGTAACCAAATAGAAAGTAATTGTTAGAAGCATTGCTAAAGAACTTGCAGAATAGCCATCCATCAGTGCTGTTGCCCATAAAATAATCATGACCACATCAGATAAGAGCCAAAGTGAGTAACTATCCCCATAACCTCTAACAACCAAGATTGAAGCCGCAGCTCCAATAATTAAAGTAATAGCATCCCATAAAGGATTGGTGTCTCCAAGTTTTGTATAAATGACTGTAATTGGCCACCAAAGAACCAACATACTGATGATTGTCAAAATCCATCCTTTTGTCTTCATGAATTTGACCCCATTTTCAATTCGATGTCCCCAAGTTTTCCAAGTGAAAATCAATGGCAAGTCAATCAGCAAAACAAAAACAATTTGATCTAAAACAGAGGCATAGTGACCAGCAGTCCAGTTAATATAGATATAACCAAAAGCACTAATCAGCCCCAAAAGACCATTAATTGGTTTTCCAATCATCATGTAAACTGTACATGCCGACCCCATTAAGGTCGCAATCAAAATGATAATTGATAAGACCGTAATTGTTGACGTTAAAAAGAAAGCCAACTGTACTCCTATGATAAACGAAAGCATGATGCTTCCGGCTGTATTAATTGATTTTAGCTCATCTTTGAGCCATTTGAGATAATTTTTCATTCTCATCCCCAATCTAAGAACGTCAAAAACGTCCACTAAAAATTATATCACGAATAAAAAATTGTCAGACGCTTCCAAATATATTCTTTAGATTTTTTTGAGACCAATCATTATCAATTTTGTTCCATAAAAATTTTATTTATCTCCAATAAAGTTGCATAAATAAAAAAAGCCGATATTCATCGGCCTTTTCGTTTCTATTTATCCCATCTGTAATAGTGAATCATTTTGATGAACCCAACAATTAAAAATTCGATTCCAAGAAGTAACCACAAAGTTACCCCTCCCCAAAGTGGAGAAAATACTAAAGTAAAACCAGCAATGATACTAATTACACTTAAGAAAATCCCCCAGAATTTACTATTGAAATTAGTCAAAACTGTAAGAGTTACAATTCCATCTACAATCCAACTAATCCCCACAAAAATACCGATAAGGACAAAAAGTGATTCTGCGGCTGCATTCAAATCTGAAAAGACAAAAATTCCTGCAAATAAGTAGATAAATCCTAGCAAGAGATGAGAAATTCTCCAGAAATTCCCTTTTTCTTCACTTCTTTTGACTAGATTTGCTCCAATATAAATGACACCCATAATTACGAGTGCTACCCCTACAAGAGCTGCGACAATAGCTGCTGTTTTTGTAGGTAAGAATAATATCAATAAACCAATAATAATTGAAATTATTCCACTAAATCCGACTCCGCGTCGAAGTTTTTCAAAATCTGTTAACATAACTTTACCTCCAAAAAATATTCTTCAATTCTCATTTAATTATAACATAATGAATACAGTATCTTGTCCTTGATGATTAAAAAATTACGCTTCCTTATCTTTAAGCAAGTTATTATTTTTATTATTAGTCTTCTTAAAAAATTAATTCAAAAAAAAGGAGTACTTAAACTCCTCAAAAATTTTTAAATGATAAGATATAAAATCAAATTTTTATTGTTAGTAATTTCAATTATCTTTTTTATTTGTCACTTTTACCCCTTTACGCTCTGGACTTTTCCATGTTCCAGACCCTAAACCTAGAATAGTTTTTACTGCTGGAATAAAAGTCGTTACAATGGTTAATGCATTCATTACCCAATAAAAAAGCATATAAAGTGGAGCAAATAATAGATATTTTACTTTTCTTCCACGGTCATCAACTATTAATGAAGCGACTAATTGAAAAGTCCCCGAAATCATTTCAAAGCAAACAAAGAGAAAGGCCATCGTTAACATGTGATAAATCCGTTCTAAGTTTCCGGTAATGGCAAATTGAAATAAAGACCAGATAAAAATTGCTGACGAAATCCAGAAAAAGAATGACCAGATAATGCTGAAACTTTGGTCAATAAACATAATTGTTCGGCCAACATTGTCAAAAGGGTGTAAAAATACTTTTTTAAAATTAGTCAGCCAAACCTCTGTTCCACCTTTGGCCCACCGTTTCCTTTGACGATAGAGCATTTTCAGAGATTCTGGAACCTCCATAAAGAACATAATACGGGGCGCGAACAATGATAACCAACCGTCCATTTGATGGTCCCAAGCAATACTAATATCTTCTGTGGCTCTATCTTGTCGAAACAAACCTACATCAATTAAGGCATCTTTTCGATACATCGTATTTGCACCACTATAGGCATAAATACTCCCTAGCACACCAAGTTGAGTCCGTTTAATAATTCCTACAATACTAGAAAATTCAACTGTTTGAGATTTCGCAATCAATTTTGCACGATTCTGAACATCCATATTAGCTGTTACTGCTGAGATGTTAGTAGAATCTTGTCGAATAAAATAATTGATATAGCGATTTAAAGAGTCAGGTTCTGGAACAGTATCTGCATCGTTGCTTAAAACTAGTTCTCCTTTTGCAAATCCTAAACCAATATTAAAGGCATGCGCTTTTCCTTTATTTTTTTCAATTCTAATCACGCGCAATTTATCATATTTTTCTTGTAATTCTTTTAAAATTTCGGGAGTTCTATCAGTTGAACCATCATCAGTAACTAGAACCTCATAATTTTCATAATTAATTTTTGTCATTAAATAATTAAGTGTATCTTCAATGACTATTTCTTCATTATGAGCTGGAACCATTATAGTAACAAAAGGTTCAACTTCTACTGGAATATCATCCCAATCCTTTTGCTTATATTTGAACAAAAAGCTATAACATAAGACTCCAATAAACCAGGCGAATCCGCCTAAAATTGGGTAAGTAATTAACACCAGAAATATCAGTGTCAGAATAAAGTCAACAATGCCATTTCCCGTTTGAACAAAACTAATCATTGTTTTCTCCTTTCTGATAAAGCTTTTTCACAAAATCTGTTTCCAAATTTTGCTCTTCTTTGACAGAATAAAAACAAACATTATGGCGAAAATCTTTTGTGCCAAATCGTTCATCATAAGCTTGATTTATTAACTTTCGTCTTACATCAACACGTTCAGCATCGTACTGCTTTTCTTTTTGTAGAAAATGTTTAAAACGATAATTATTCCAAAAAGTTAAGATGATATATAAAATAGCTAGGAAAACAAAAGATAAAGAGAGAAAAATGAAAAGAAATAGAAGTGTAGATTTTTCTTCTCTATAAACAATGATATGATTAAGACCTGCTCGATTTGGAAAAACAAAAGGAAAAATAATCCATAAAAATGGAATGACAACACCACACCAGCCTAAAAGAGCAATTATTGTCTGAAAAATTTTACTCCCATAATGGCCTTTTTCAAAATAAGGGTCATAGACTAAAGATTTCTTTGCTTCTTCTCGACTGATATTTTTTTTCATTTCAGTCCTTTCTGAATTTGATGACGATGTTGTATTTTATAAACTACGTTTTATT
The DNA here is from genome assembly GCF_041026685.1 of Lactococcus sp. AK05. Lineage (NCBI taxonomy): Bacteria > Bacillati > Bacillota > Bacilli > Lactobacillales > Streptococcaceae > Lactococcus > Lactococcus sp. AK05. The sequence goes on along the minus strand of NZ_JBFTEI010000001.1, from coordinate 468,452 downwards.
AATTATCTCATTTTCCGTCAGTAAATTCCAATATATTTCGTCTTTTTTTCATTACAACATCTCGCTAATAGATTATCAGGCAATTTTTCAATCTCATATTATAAAAACAAAAAGACTACCCGTGAGTAGTCTTTTATTTTATGCATAATAGTCAGTATTTCTGCTATTTAATATGTCCAAATTGCATGAGCATGCTTAAAGTATCTTCTGAAAACCAACCTTTTTTATCTTTCCGTCTTCTACTGTATACATCCCAAAACCATTCCACACGGCATGTTTGTGACTTGCTGGATAACCCATGAATGTTCCCACTTGCGTCCCTTCATTAGTAAAATGTACCCATACTTGATTACCTTTGAGACTATAATCTAATATTGTCAAATGCATATCATTCAAGGCTTGAACATCAATTTTGGAAAGTCGTCCAAACCCATTGTTTCCCTTCTTAAAGCATATCTTTTTCCTAAACTTCACGAATAAGGTCGACATTTTTCTTATTTAATCCTTCTTCAATAAAATGTTTGACAGGGAATAAATTTTCTTGATTTTCCACGCGTATCCTCTTTCTTTTTCTTAAACATAATATCGTTTATCATATTATACGACTAAATAAATTTATTTTACTAATACTGAAGTATTAAAAAAATTATCCAAAAATCTTTTCAATAAGCTATATAGAAAATCATTTATTCAATTAAGAAGAAACCGTTCTACAGAGTGGTTTCCATAGTTTATCTTAACGACGACGTTCAGGGATACGAGCTTTTAATCTGTGAGTGCACGGAGGAAAGAAATAATATTTCACAACTTTTCATACTCAGTCAAATGTACCTCAAAGGCTTGTATTAATGATTTTTCAAAAGTATCTTTCACTCACACACTTATCATTAATTTTCATTACTCATTCAAAACTTTCTGTTTTTGTCTACTTTTTATTACTTGTGAGTATAAATAAAGATTTCAAATATATATAATTACTTCTTATTCAGAGGTATATAAATAAGTAGCAATATGCTATACTAAACGCTATATTTAGCTAATTTTATTTTTTTCATAAAAATAAATAGTAATGCGTTTCACTCAAGGGCTAGTTAAAGTTATTAAATTTTTGTCAGGCAAGGTGCTGTAGATCTTTGATATGCAGCTTTTCTATTTAAAAATGCCATTATTGACAGATTAATCCCTTATGGTTCTTGCTAGACTCGAACCAGCTCTCCCTCCGTTATAAGACGCTAGAGCGGGTAGTCCTGGTTTAGAAAATACTACTAAATTTAATATGGTAAATAAAAAAAGCCGAGAAATATCGGCAAATTTTTTTATTTAGATATTGCTGAATCTGATGAATCTGCAGTTTGTTGAACAGCTTGAACCGCTTTAGAACGAGTTGCTTGAACATCGCTCAATGCTTGATTGTTATTGTTTTGAACTTGATTTTGCAAAGTGCTAATCTGTTGATTAAGACTGTTAATTGTTTGGTTAGCTGCATCAACCTCACGTTGTTTTTCTGCAACACGTTGGTTACCTTCAGAGATTCTTTGGTTAATTTCATCAACTTTTTGTTGAAGCTGAGTTTCTTTATCATGATTTGCTTGCTCTAATTGTTGACGTGCAATATTTAATTGATCATTAAAATTACTTACCGCAATGCGTGCTTGACCAAGCTCATTAGTCAATGTTACCACGTTCTGTTTCTTTTCTTGAATGCGACTTGTTAAAGTATCAATTGAACTGTTGATGGTCTCAACATCTGTATGTCCTGCCCAGAAATTCTCGGCAAGTGATTTTACTCCAAGACCTGCACTAAAAAATACTCCAACTGTTGCGGCTACGATAACTACTTTTTTAAAGTTCACTATAATACTCCTGTTTGCTCTTTTTCGATATAATTTTATCGTTTATCATTATAACAAATTTTTTTTATACATTCAACTGCATTTATAAAGTTTTTTTAAAACGTAATTTTTATTATTTTATGTATTAAAAAAGCCACTCCGAAGACTAGTTAATACGAATAACAGGACGAGCCAACCGTAACTCCTCCAAGCAAGATTTTCAAAACAATTTTTGAAAATTTATAATATTTTATAAGCAGTTTCATTATACGATAGTATTTCTCTGGTTTTCAACACAAAAAAGCGCCCAGATTAATAGGCGCTTAGGAGTTTTTATGAAAATTTATTTTTTTGGAATGAAGATATTATAAAACTACTTTCTTAAATGAAACAAAAGAAAAGCGTCTCATGGATTGGACGCTTCCCTAGAATAATGAATAAATTAAGTATAGCAGAGAATGAAGTAAATTACGATTTAAAGCAGTTGCTTTAAAGACACGAAAAGATACCCAACGATAGGGATGTTGGGCATCTTAACACACACTATCTCATAGAATAGAAAACTTATAGAATAGAGAACTAGTGCATAGACAGTTTAATTATATGAGATTTAAGAAGCACTTTCAAATGAAATGATTTTTGCGAAAGAAAAACGCCCCGGAGGTCGAAGGAATAGGTTATGTTAATACAAGTAGTGCAGAGACTGCTGCGATAATAGCAACACCAGTACCAATAGACCACTTTATTAGTTCTTCTTTTCATTTTTCTGTTCTTTTTATGCTTCGTCTTTCAATGCTTGTTTAAAGACTAAAAGAGAGTTGTTCATTTGCAAAGATTGATTTGAAAATCCGCTGTCTATTTTTTGAGATAACAATTCAAATTTACTATCCACTTTATCGCTTAAATTTCCAAATTTTAAATCAATTTCATTTTTAGCATAAGTTTCCTGGCTCATGCTATCTCCTTCTTCTATATTTTCCTCAATCCCTCCATCAAGTATACCACTATCAGTTATCTTTCCCCACTCTATGCTTTCATCATCTCGATATTTTTTTGAAAGGTATATTTAATATATTTGATTTTGGCATCATATCTTCTCGATTCTAAATTTCAACTGTTTGGTATCTTGAATAAAAGCATTATATTTTTCACCTTCTACGTTGACTCTAAGCACCTTAGCTAATGTGATGTTTAAATAAACATCCCCTGTTTTTAAGCTATTACTATTAAATTTTAAATTCCCATTCGAGATATAATTATCGCCTTCTTTTAACATTATTTTCTTGCCAAAAGGACTAACAATATGTCTGAAAAACATATCATTATCTTCTTGTGAATTTATATCAATAAACACCATATAATTGAATTCACTATCAAGATTAACTAATTTGAATTTAATATTAAGTACAGTATCATCACTGATTGACAAAATAGCATTTTTAATTTGAGGTATCTTAACACCATAAATTACTGTTTTTTCTATTTCCCCACTGTCACTTAATTTTATTTCATGCAGTTGTTTAGCAGTCGCATTATCAAATTGACCATCAACATTTAATGTAACCGTTTGTGGAAAGGGATTTTATCTTATCAGATAACAGAAGTTATTGTATTGTGGAGGGTAATCTTGATTATCATGGAAATAAAATTATTGACCAAGGTAAAACAAGAGAAACCAAAACTAAAGCTGTTACTCGTGAAGTAGATATAAACTCACGCGCAATTGTAATTTACGAAGAAGCTTGTACTCTATCCACAAATTCAGATTTCATTTTTACAACTAAGAACGGAAACCCGCTTCAACCAACTGCTATTGATTCTTTTTTGAGAAACAACAAAGAAAAAATGGGTATACCTAAAGATAAAAGAATTTCTACTCATATTTTTCGACATACTCACATTTCTAAACTAGCTGAACTTGAAGTTCCATTATATGTAATCCAGAGACGAGTAGGGCACTCTAGTTCTAAAATAACAGAGAAAATGAAAGAAAAAACAAGAAACTTACTAGAATTTCTCTAGTAAGTTTTTAGTTGCCTGCTTTTTAAAATCCAAACTTTAATATTGAATATTAAATAGATGAATAAAAATAAAAAAACCGCTCAATAGAGCGGTTAACCTGGTGTATCTTAACGACGACGTTCAGCGATACGAGCTTTTTTACCTGTGAGTGCACGGAGGTAGTAAAGTTTCGCACGACGTACTTTACCGTGACGGATAACTTCAATTTGTTCAACACGTGGAGTGTGAACTGGGAAGATACGTTCTACACCAACACCGTTTGAGATTTTACGAACAGTGTAAGTTTCGTTAATTCCTGAGTTTTTACGAGCGATAACAACGCCTTCGAACATTTGGATACGTTCGCGAGTTCCTTCGACAACTTTTGCGTGAACACGTACAGTGTCACCAGGACGGAAGTCAGGGATATCAGTGCGGAGTTGCGCAGCGTTGATAGATTCGATAAGGTTCATTTTTTTCTCCTCTTGCCCATCATTAAGCAGCATCTAGCAAATTAAGCTCAGCGGATGAACAGTTTTATTAGTATGCAAAAACATACTCAATAAGTATAACAGATTATCCATCCTTTGACAAGTTCTTTTTTTAGTTTTATCAGTAACCAATTTGTTCGATATCAACTTCGGACTGATTAATCATGTCCACAACTTTATGAATAAGATACATTCTCTCATCTAGTGCATGAATTTGCTCTGCACAATTTTGTAGTTCACCACTGAGTTGTTCAGGAATTTGTCCATCATATTTATAGCGAACTTTATGTTCCAACGTTGCCCAAAAATCCATTGCCGAAGTTCGTAACTGAATTTCAACTCGACACGTTTGTTCACTAAATAGATGTCCTAAATTAACTTCGACAATCATATGATAACTACGATAGCCTGTTTTTTTAACGTTTCTTAAATAATCTTTTTCGCTAACAACTTTAAAAGCTTCTTGGCTTTTGATAATTTCAACAATCTCATAGATATTTTTAGCATAAGAACAAATAATACGAATTCCTGCAATATCTGATAAATGTTCATCAGCAGCATCGGCGGTCACAGGCAAATCTTTCTTTTTCAGCTTTCCTGCAATACTTTCCGGTGATTTTAAACGATGTTTGATATGCTCAATTGGGTTGATTGCCTCAAAATTATTATAATAGGTATTTAGATTAGAAAGTTGAGTTCTGACAACATCTAAAGCACACTCATATCTGACAAGTTTCTTTTTTAATTTTTCAAATTCTTCTGGTTCAAATCTTGTTTTTAAATAATCTTTTTCCATTTTACTTTAATTCCTATCTAGTCTTATCTTCTTATTAATTTCTTCTCAAATATTTAGTGATTAATAAATTATAATATAGTTTCCTTATATTTTTCTTTGACTGGATAATGCTATTTGCTCTAAAAACGATTCACATCATACTTCTAATTATAACATTTCCTGAAAGTTTTTTGTGCGCTTTCTACTGTAAATAATTACTATCAAAAAAGCACCAATCACTGATGCTCTTATGCAATATTTATTTTAATGTTTTCAATATTTCTAAAAAGTTTTTTTCACTTTCAGAGAGAATAGAATTTTTTTGATAGGCATAATTAATATGAAAGAATTGTTTATCTTCTTCAATAAATGGTACTTTAACTAGATTTTTAAAGTCTTCTGATAAGCGGATATCTGCCATAAGACTGATTCCTAAATTTTTTCTGACAAGTTCTTTTATGGTATGAGCATCATCTAATTTCAAAACTACATTAGCTGATTGATTATATTTTTCATTTAAACGATTAAAGGCATTAAAGTGGATATTATGCTCTCCCAATAAGATAAAGTCTTCATTAAGTAAGTCTTTAAATCCTAATTCTTTTTCATTGGCTAGTGGATGACTATCCGACATAATGATAAAAAATTCTTTTTGAAAGAGTTCTTCTATTTCTAATTGGGGATGCTTAATCTTTTCTAGACTTCCTAAAAGGCTCGAATCTATTTCTTCATTTAAAAGTAGGCTCAAGAGTTCATTAGAACCACCATAAATCATATGTAAGGCATTCAAAAAGTTCAAATTATCTTGCTTTGATAGAAGATATGAACTTATAATTGGCGGAAAACCAACTTTAAAATCTTTCATACTCGAACGATGAATAGCTTTTTTCGTGTGATTTAGTTCAGAGAGAATTTCATTGGTTCTCATTGCCAAAAGTTCGCCCTCAGGAGTTAAATCAACTACCTGATGCGAGGAATCTTTATAAAATAAATCACAGTCATAGTAGGTTTCTAAACGTTTGATTGCGTAAGAAATAGTGGGTTGACTAACCCTGAAATGTTTGGCAACATTGGTGAACGAACGCAATTTTGACAATTGATAAAAATATTCAAGATCTCTTAAATTTAAACTCATGGCTATACTCCTAGAAGCTATTTTAACATAATTTTGTAATTATTCTTAGTGCCATAAGTATTATTGAGCAACTCTAGTTTAATTGTCCATAAACCTTGAGCTTATCTGTTTTGGCTGGATAAAAAACCATTACAATTATTGTAATGGTTTTTATATTCTATGCTGTCTTTTCAAATTTACGATGTTTAAGGGTAAATACAACATCTGATGCTTTGGCAACTTCATTTTCGTGAGTAACCAGAATCACAATTTTATTATCTTTATGAGCAATTTCTTTAAAGAGTTCAACAATTTGGGCTGTTGTTTCTTCATCGAGATTCCCTGTGGGTTCGTCAGCAATAATTATCTCATGATTTAAAACTAAGGCTCTAGCGATGGCCACTCTTTGTTGCTGACCACCTGAAAGTTTACTGACAGGTTTATAAATTAGGTCTGTGCTCAATCCTACTTTATTCAACGCTTCTTCTATTGCTGCTTTTTCATTTTCAAATTTTACTGACGAGATTTTTACGGCTGTTTTGACGTTGTCATAAGCACTCATGTAGGTCAGTAAGTTATAAGCTTGAAAAACGGTACTTACTGTTTTTTTACGATAATTTGTTAAATTACTTGATTTGATTGCTTTATCATTAAAAGACATACTTCCAGATTTTGGTGTATCAAGTCCGGCAAGCAGGGAAAGAAATGTTGTTTTTCCTGAGCCAGATTGTCCTAGAATGGCATACATCGTACCTTTTTCAAAACTTTCTGTGACATCTTTAAATAGATAATCATCGGGGTTGCTATAATAATAAGTTAAATTTTCAACTTTTAGAGTCATCTTTGCTCCTCTCATTTTAAAAATTTACTGACAGAATCTGGTGATTATTTTTTGATAAAAAATGAAGGCTGTCAGTAAACTATTAGACTGGTTCTTCTTAGAAATCAATTTGTTAAAACTTGTTTAGGATTCAATCTGAGAATTCCAATACTTGCTAGACCTACAGCGATTAGTGTAATCAAAATCGCAATAGCAACAAGAAGTAAAATTTCACTGACAGAAGTTTTAATATTCAATTTTTCAAGTGCTTTTGCTTCAGAAGCTGATTGTCCAAAACCAAAAGCTCCACCTGTACGCCTCATAAATCCGCCAGCATTTCCTGATGGTCTTTGACCTTCGGTTTTGCCTCCATTTGCTCCTGGAGCTCCTTGCATGTTGCTTGTGCTTGTCGTTGTCTGCGTTGTTTCTTGTTTTAAAAGTTGTTGTCCAACGACATTTCCTACTACATTTCCAGCAGCTGATGCAATACCAACCGAAACAATCATAACCATGAAGAGTTCAAAGAAAAATTGACCAATAATTTTGAGTTTTGATTCTCCAAGACTCATCAGAACACCAATTTCAAAACGACGTTCGCGAACCATGAGCATCACGATGAGCGCTAAGATAATTGCTCCAGCAATTGCTACAATGAGTACAATATTTCTAGCAAAACTTGCAACATTATTCAATGATGATTTTACATTTTGATAAGCTTGGTCATTTTTAGAAACTTGGAAATTACTGTCATTAACTAATTTATTAGCAGCTTTTACAAAAGTATCTGCTTGTGCAGGATTTTCCATGCTGTAAGTTGCATTTGATACTTTGCCAGTCGTACCTTTGATAGAATTTGCTACAGAAAGTGCAGTATACATTGTATTCATGTATTGAATTGAGCTTTCTGTCGAGCTACTTGTTGTTGTATAGATACCAACAACAGTCATTTTATATGTTTTGTCATTACTATCTTTGATTGTGAAAGTTGAACCCACTTTTAATGAGTTTTGGCTAGCAAGGGTTGATTCAATGACAACATTGTTCGTTCCCTCATCTGAAGCCTTAATTGCGCGTCCAGAACTAATCTTATATGAATCTGTGAAGCTCGTACTTGCTGCTAAATCATTTGTCCCACTGATTGTGAAGTCCTCTTGGGAAGCTCCGCCCATTCCTCCTTCACGTCCACCAAATCCACCAGCTGCTTGCGTATCTGTTGATGAACTTGAAGAACTACTACTTGTTGAAACTTTTTCAATACCCGAACTTGCTGATGCTTGAGCCTGATAAGTGAAACTTGCTGATTTTACACCATCAAGTTTGGCAATTTTTTCAGCAGTTGTTTCTGAAATCGTTGGTAAATCAATATTAAATCGTTTACCAGCTTCAGCAGTATCACTTGAACTACTACTTGAACTTGATGTTGCACTATTTTGTGCTTCTTTGATAACATTTTGCATGTTAACAGAGAGTGACACGGTTGCTCCAGCAGATTTTTTAGCATTATCAATAGAAACATTAGCTGCACTATTAATAATTAATCCTGAAAGTACAAAAATTAAAATTGCTGAAAAGGCAACAATTAAAAGTATTGTCCGTCCAATTTTGGCTTTAGTGAAAAGCCACGCACGTCTTATAAAATCCATATTTTCCTCATTTCTGAGTCTTCTTCTGATAGATAGACTCTTTTTTGTAAGTCGATTTTAAGCACGTCAGTCAATTTATTAAAAATAAAGACAGAAAGAATGATTGGCTCAACGTCCTTAAAAACCACTTGGCCCTTTATGCTGATGCTGTTCCACTTTCGTTGCTACTTTCTTGTGTCGTTCCTGAATTACCTGACTGACTATTAGAACCACCCGTAGTCGCACCGCTATTAGTGTCTGGACTACGTCCATTTTGTCCAAAGCGATTTTGCATTTGTTCTTGAAAATTATTTTGCTGTGATTGATTACTTTGGCCCTTACCAATGAAAAAGCCACCTACTCCACCAACAATTAATGTTAGTAATGAAACAAAAATAATTTCTTTCCCCTTTAAAAGTTTAAGAACTTTTTTCATTTTGGAATCCTTTCTTTTCTTGATAAATTGATTATAATTGTTAAAACTTAATTTCAACCCAAGTAAAACTTAAGCTTTTCTAAAAGTTAAATAATATTTTCTTGAGTATTCTGTCAGTAAAATATTAACTTTAAAAAATAAAAAAAGTCGCTCACAAGAGCGACTTTTCACTGACCATTCTGTCAGTAAATTTATTAATTAAAAAGCAAAGTAAATACAAAGCGCAATTACTGACAGCACTGCTGTAAATAACCAGAAGACAATGTCAATTTTCCATTCTGACCAACCAGCTGCTTTTCCAGAAAATCCACCGAGTTCAAAATGATGATGAATAGGAGTCATTCTAAAAATACGTTTACCACCTGTTTTCTTGAAATAAGCAACTTGTAGCATCACTGAAAGTGTTTCAATGACATAAACCGCACCAATCAAAAGCAAAGTCCATTCGGCATGAAGTAAGATTGATACAATTGCAAGAAAACCACCCAAAGCCAACGAACCAACATCACCCATGAAAATTTTTGCTGGTTTGTGATTGAAGACAAAGAATCCAAGCAAACCACCAATGACTGACAAGATAATCAACAAAACATCGTACTGTTGATGGGCTACTGCGATAACTGCATAAGCTGTCAGTGAAATCGCAACAGTGATTGAGGCAAGACCGTCGATTCCGTCAGTAAGATTGACCGCATTTGACCAACCTACAAGCCAAATAATAATGAAAATTGAAAAGAAAATCCCAATATTAAATTCCCAACTTAAAAGATGAATAATATGTGATTTTTCCCCATGACTGTAAATGAAATAGGAAACAATCCCAATTAAAATTTGAGCCAACATTTTTTGTTTGGCAGTCAAACCTTCATTAATTTGTTTGAATACTTTCAAAAAGTCATCTAAGAAGCCAATGACAGCATACATGGCAAAGACCCACCACGCAGTAATGAAAGCTGGACTAAATTTGCCAAAAACCAAAGCGGCAATTAATGAAACTACTAAACTCACAACAACGAAGACAAAACCGCCCATTGTAGGAGTCCCAGCTTTACTAGCATGCTGTTTTACATCTTCAAGGGTTGGTTGCCCACCCAATTTTTTCTTGTGGAAGAACATAATGAAGCGAGGAATACCAATGATTGTTATAATCATTGTAATTACCGCCGCCACTATCCCATTCAATAACATTTTCTTCTCCTAATTTTTGAAGCTCCACATAGACTAGTGTCTGTGGAGCCTCAATCAATAATTTTTAATTTCCCATTTTAACAGTTAGAGTTTGACCTTTTTTAACATTGGTAGAAGTTTCGATACTCTGAGTCAAGACTTTATTTCCTGACCCTTCATAAGTTACTTTAATTCCAAACCAATTAGCCAATTGCTCAACTTCTTTTTTCGACCAATCATACATATCAGGCATCACCTGATCTTTATCATTCGTCAAAAGTAAAATTCGTGAATTTGCTGAAACTTTTTCACCTTCAGCAATTGATTGAGCAGTTACTTTTGCCCCTGTCCCGATAATAACCGGACTAAGGACAGTACGGCGTAAGCTATCAGCAGTATCTCCTGAATCTTTTCCTTTATAATTCTCAATGGTCACTTTACCAGCTTTAGTATCAGTATCAGCACTAACTGATAAATCATTTTTCATTGCTTCAGCACTTGTTAACAATGGATTTGCCACTCGAGCAATATATTTAAGTGTCCAACTTTCTGTAGGAATTTTTACATTCATATAGAAAATAAAATCAGGATTCTTAGCAGGATACATCACAACAGCAGAGTAAAGATAATCTTGAGAACCGCTCATATAACCACCCGTTGGTGAGGCAATTTGGGCCGTCCCCGTTTTAACCGCAGCCGGTTCACCATTGACCATAAATAAAGGACCAGCAGCAAGATTTTGCTCAGAATCGCCACTTGTTGAATAAGATGTTCCGTAAACAGGGTCAGTATTTACTGTTAACATCAAATCACGCACACCACTTGCTGCATCATTAGAGACCGGATGTCCAACAACTTCTGCTTTAGAAGTCAAACTTGTTTTTGTATTCGGATCTACTACTTTGCTGACAATATGTGGCTCAAGCATTGTTCCATTTCCAGCAATAGCCGTCCAACCTCTAATCAATTGAAGTGGAGTAACCGCAACCCCTTGACCAAATGAAGATTGAATTTGCGAAACGGCATTTGATGAAGGAAGGGCTCCTGGATTTTCACCATCTAAACCGGCTCTTACTTTAAGACCAAATTTAAATTTATTAAGATAACTTCCCCATAAAGCATCTCCCATGTTCATTTCAATTTTACTCATCCCAATATTTGAAGATAAAGCAAAACCTTGAGCATAGGTTACTGTTTCTGGCAGAGTATAACTTTTATTTTCTGTTACATCCCAGTCATTAATCGTTGTATCATAAACTTGAAGTTTCCGTTGGTAAGTTTCATTAAGATTTACTTTTCCACTATCAAGCGCACCAGCCATCAAGAAGGTTTTAAATGTTGAACCCGGTTCAAAGGCTGATTGTGAAAGCAAACTGTTCCAAGTGAAATACTTTTGTTTCTCAGCATCATTGATCGTTGTTGCCGTATAGGTTGGACGTTGACTTGTTGCTAAAATCTCACCGGTATGAGCATCAACTAAAGTTCCTGAAAGTTGTTGTGCTCCAGTATCCGTAGCCGCTTTGTCCATATATCCTTCAAGATTTCTTTGAAGTTGTGCATCAAGTGTAGTATAAACATCTTGACCATTTTTAACAGGTTCAATGACTTTAGTTGTTCCTGGAATTGGGCGACCATAGATATCTTTTTGATAAGTTTCTTTACCATTTTCACCACTCAAAACATTATTGAAGGCTTTTTCCAAGCCCATATCACCCTTGAGAGCTTGAGTACCATTTTCATCTTTAGGACGAGCAATACCAATAAATTGAGAAGCAAAATTTCCAAAAGGATAAGAACGAGAAATATTTGCCGTGAAACCAAGTCCAACAATTTTTTCATTCTCAGCCGCTTTTTGAATCTCTTTCATTTTTTCAAGAGAGATATCACTCCCTTGAGGACCAAATTGAACTTGTTTCAATTTAGAATTGAGCTGCTTTTTAATCAAATCACGGTCAATTCCAAGTTTACTATTCAAGAAATCTTCAACTTTGGTAAAATCTTTCTTATCAATATAAAGAGGATTTCCGTTTGAATCAACCTGTGTTTTATCAATTACAGCATAAATTGTATAGGTACTTGAGTCTACCGCAATGGCCGCACCTGTACGGTCATATATTGTCCCACGCTTCGCCTGAACCGTTACTGTGCTTTGATAGTTACTCTTGGCCATCGTTGTAAGATTGGTTCCACCGACATGATTGACGGTAATTAGCCAGACAAAACGAAATATAAAAACCGTAAACAGCGCAATAGCTAGGAAAAACAGGCTCTTACCTACTCGTTTACGATTTCTTTCTGTACTCCAATTCGTTTTTCGGGCATTTCGTGATACTTTTCTAAAAGGAAAGAAAATTAGTTTTTTTAAAAATTTTATCATTTCGTTGCTTTCAATACATTAGAAGGATTTTGTTTTAAACCAGCTTTATTCGCCGTATCAAGCACTTTAGTACCTGATGTTAAATCTAAAATTTGTTGATCATACTCAGTTTCTCGGGTTGTTTCTTGAGAAATTTTTGAACGTAAGTCCATTGTATTCCCTTGAACTTCAAGTGTCTTAGTCTTAACATAAAGTAGACCAACAGCCAACACTAAAGCAGCAACTACCATTGTCAGATAGAATACCTTTTCAACACCAGAAAACTTTTTAAACTTACTTGCTAGAACTTCTGGCGCTAAAGTTTCCGTATCAATGAGATAACTATCTTTTTTCGCCGCAGTTTCTATATCGAAGTATTCTTTAGGCTGTGCTGCCATCTTTGCCTCCACTCGTTTATCTTACTAAAGAAATTTAACTTACTCTCTTCACTATTGAAAAGAGAAAAGCTAAATATTGTTATTTCATTTATATAAGACATCCAAAAACAATCCTCAAGTGGGAAAACCCTCTTTATTAGACCAACTTGTTATTTGATTAATCTCTTTGTTTTTGCGCTACTCTTAATTTTGCACTATGAGCTCGATTATTAAATTCGAGTTCTTCTTCGTTTGCAAGAACTGGTTTGCGATTAATCAATTTTAGTTTCGCTTCCATATCTTTAGGAAGCATCGGTAATCCCTTAGGAACATTAACTGTACTATATTCTTTGAAAATTGTTTTTGTTAAACGATCTTCCAAAGAATGAAAAGTAATTACCGAAATTCGACCATCAACTTTTAATAAATCAATGGCTTGTTCGATTGATTCTTCCGCTGCTCCAAGTTCATCATTTACTTCAATACGAATCGCTTGGAAAATGCGTTTGGCTGGATGCCCTTTTTTCTTGAGCTCCTTTTGAGGTAATGCAGATTTTATTAAATCCGCAAGCTCAATTGTTGTCTCAATAGGTTTAATTTTTCTTGCTTGTTCAATCTTACGAGCAATTTGTTTAGAGAATTTATCTTCGCCGTAGCGGAAAAAAATGCGAACTAATGCTTCGTAAGGATAATCATTTACAACTTCATAAGCAGAAAGAGTTTGATTTTGGTCCATCCGCATGTCTAATCTTGCCTCTTTTTTATAAGAGAAACCACGTTGACTATCATCGAATTGTGGGCTAGAAACTCCTAAATCATAAAGAATTCCATCAATTTTCGTGACTCCTAATTCAGCTAAAGCTGATTTAAGATAGCGAAAATTACTTTTAATCAATGTTACTTTATCTTCTGCAAGTTGCTCACTTAAGCGTACTTTTGCGTTTTCATGAGCAGTTTCATCCTGGTCAAATGAATAAAGATGACCATCAGTCAGTTTACTAAGAAGATACTCACTATGTCCTGCGCCACCTAGTGTCGCATCAACATAAATTCCATTTGGCTTTACTTCAAGCATATCTACGGTTTCATGTAGTAAGACTGTATCATGCTTAAATGCTATTGTTTTTGGCAAGAGCGCCGTCCTCCTTGTATACTTACAGTTTATTATATCACTTTTTTTCTATTTTTGTAGTAGTTTACATGATTATGTAAAGATTTTTTTAATAAAAAGGCTTACATGAACTGCATTTGTATCTATTACTGGCTTCTTTGATGTCAATTCAATTTACAAGTTGTGTAAACATGACTTTTTATAGTTTAACAATTAATACTAAAAATAGACTGAAATTAATCAGTCTATTTTTTCAAATAAAGAATTTTTTTTTATTTGTTTTTAATTCTCCTGTCGCCATTACTTCTGCAAGAATTAAACTCAATACTGCAATCATTACTAGTAAAAATAAGAGATATTGAACTAATTGATAGTGACCGGTTGTATATGTTATTTTTAATGTCTTCGTGAACATTTGATAGAAAATTAATATTCCACTTGTTCCACCTAACAAAAGTGATAATCCTAAATTACTCAAACCAGCATCTCTTAAGCGTCTTACATGAATCGTAAGTTGTGGGAAAAATGTTCCTAAGATAAATAGGAAAAAGAATAAACGCAAGACCATACTACCAATAAAATTATAGCCAAACATTATTTGTTCAAATTGATTGAAAAGATAGATTAAAAACAGAAAAAGAATAACGGTCAGTCCCCAAAACAGTTGCACCCACCAAAAATTTCTTCTTGTCGTTCTTCCGCGAAACTCAAAGTAATTTTTGAAATAGTCCTTGAATATACCTGATAATGTCTTTGTCTCTGGTAAATTATTAAATTCTTGAGAAGAATTAATCTCGTATTCCTTGAATTTTAAAGCTCTAGGCGAACTTGGAAATAGGTTAAGTATCAAGAGCACAAGAGTTCCTAGACCAAGGATAAAATTAAGAAAAATAAGTCCCCAAGGCAAATCTGCATCATTCAATCTCCGAACAGTTAGAGCAATGAAGGACAATAAACTTCCAAAGAAATATAGATTAAATATTAATTGAAAGAATGAGGCAAAAGTTTGCCATAAAGTCGCTAGTTGATAAAAATCTAGTAGATTAAAGAAATGATAAGCTTTAAACAAGATGACAAATATTATGATATGAGTTAATAAGGCTGACCAAAAATCTTTACGACTAGTCTTTTTATTGAAAGTGAAAGCACCCAGCCAAAATTTTTTATAAGCTTGAACCATATTTTACCTCTCTATTTTTAAAATTATTCATAAGTTCTTGAATCATCTTCTTCGTCAATGCCATATTTGGTTGGAAAAAGGCAAAGAATATAAATAATGAAATTGATAAATCCAACAAAATAACCCATTTTTGCTAGAAAATCTTGATGAATAAACATTGTAACCAGCCCATAAATTGCAGCTACTCCAAAAACAAGAGAAATCCACCAAGGAAACCTAGCATCACGTAAACGACGAGCTGTCAAACTGATATTAGGAACAAGAATAGCTAGACCAATGAGAGCTGTAACAATAACTATTACTAATGCGCCACCTGTAGGGTTGGCATATAAGTCTGTCACCTGTTGAATAATTTCTTTTTGTGATAAAGTTGCAGATTGGCTCATTATTTTTCCAGCTTTGGGGATTGTCACCATAAAGTTTAAAAAGCTGAGAACTGCAAATATGATTGAATTAGTCAAGAAAACCCACCAATAATCCGAACGATTTGAATAAGATTTTAAATCTCCTGCTTTTTTCCAATATTTGATGTATGCTTTAATCATTGTTATTCCTCTTTACTTATAATATTATTTACTGACAGAAGGTCAGTTATTTATTCCAAACTTTTTTATTAAGTAAACTCATATTTTTATTAAAAGATTATTTAAACATTTTTTCAATATTTTTATCTGGAATCACCCACATTGAAAAAATTATGGCTGAACCAACAAGCATGATTACTGGAGCTATGAAATAGCCTAATAAAATGCTGACAATATTGAGCACAACACTTAGGATATTTTTTCTAATCGTTGTCTCAGAAGTTTTACGGTGTCCGTTTATTTTCAATAATTCTCTTGTCAAAAGTAGATAAATAAAATTCCCAAAGAAAAAGATAATCACATAGCCTAATTCTGGGATAAATGAATTAGGATAGATTGATACCCAGTTAGAAAAAATAGGAATAAGTGATAAGACAAAAAGAAAACTAATATTTATCCATAGAACTTTTCCATTAATTCTTTTGATGCTTTGAAAAAGATGATGGTGATTGACCCAGTAAATAGCCAGTATAAAAAAACTTACAAAATAGACACCCAGATGCGGAAGTAAAGCATTAAAACTTTGTAAGCTATCTGAATCTGGACGGACCAATTCTAAAACTAAGACAGTCATGATAATTGCGATGACAGCATCCGTAAATGCTTCTAAACGTGTTTTACTCATTTTTAACTCCTAAATTATAAAATATGACTTCAGTTTTTAAATTACAAACCTCTCCTTTCAGTACTATGGTTGATATCTCATTATAACATATTGAGTTTAATTCATAAAAGAACTTTAACAGAAGTTCTTAATGGTAAAAAATCTAATTTTACTTCATAATATCACCTTTGGAGATAAAAAGCCCCAATAAATTGAGGCTTCAAATTTATAATAAAAACGCCCTTATCTTATATAGGAGAAGGCGTTTTTATCTATGGCTCTTTGACTTGGAAGTTGGCACATAGTATATAAAGATATTTTAGCCTTTTTCAAAAGGCTTGTCAGTAACATTTGCTAACAAATCAAAGAAATTTGTCTAAAACTAGCTTTTTAAAATTTATTTTTTTATCTTTTGATTTCTAAGAATTTGGACCAGCATTTCGCATAACATACAGATTATTCCCGCACAGGCACCAACAATACCTACGAACAAGAAAAAATAATTTTGATTATAGTGCCCATAAATTGAAAAAAACAAACAGACCCAAATGATTAAAATTCAAATTTTATTTACTTTCACATATACTCCAATATTTTTAATAGTGTAACTACAATTTAATTTTAACATTTATTATTTTCGGTATATACAAATTCGTGGTTGTATTTTTACACTAATTATGATTTTGTCACCTAAAAGATAAAAAGCCCTGATTAAAAATCAAGACTTTTCTTAATTATATTCGGTTTATTTGCTCAATAAACGTTTAGCTTGAGCTAAGGCTTCTTTAGTTAAATCTTCACCAGCAAGCATTTTCGCAATTTCATTTACTCTTTCTTCAGCGTTTAATTTTCTAACTGTTGAAGTAGTAATGTCATCAGTTGAAGCTTTTTCAATATAAAATTGTCTGTCGGCAATAGCCACAACTTGTGGAAGGTGAGAAATTGCAAGAACTTGCCCATGCCTAGCAATTTTATATATTTTATTAGCAATCGCCTGAGCAACACGACCAGAAACACCAGTATCGACCTCATCAAAAACAATGGCTGTTTTATTTTCGCGTCTTGAAAAGCTTGATTTTATGGCTAGCATTAAACGTGAAAGTTCACCACCCGAAGCTGTTTTGGCCAGTGGTTTAAATCCTTCTCCTGGATTGGTTTGAATAAAGAATTCAACATGTTCATTCCCGTTTGCCGAAAACTTTGCACCTTCAAAACTAACTTTGAAATCAGCTTTTTCCATATAAAGCTCAGAAAGTTCGTGTTTAATATCTTTTTCAACTTCTATGGCAATTTTATGGCGCGCTTCATTGAGTTTTTTACTTGCTTCAATGAGTTGAACTTGTGCAACTTTAACTGAATTTTCTAGATTTTCTGAGTCATTTTCTGAACCCGTCAATTCTGAGAGTTCAAGTTGGACTTTCTCTAAATAGTTCATCACATCAGACAGTTCTGGCCCGTATTTTTTCTTCAAAGTGGTCAAGGTCATAATCCGGTCTTCAATTTGTAAAAGTTCAGCTGGATTAAATTCTAAATCACTCATGATTCTTTGAATTTGATTAGC
The DNA here is from genome assembly GCF_041026685.1 of Lactococcus sp. AK05. Lineage (NCBI taxonomy): Bacteria > Bacillati > Bacillota > Bacilli > Lactobacillales > Streptococcaceae > Lactococcus > Lactococcus sp. AK05. The sequence continues at coordinate 450,421 of NZ_JBFTEI010000001.1, read as the reverse complement.
AACTTCTTCTAATACATAATAACTTTCAGCGGTCTTGTCAGCAAGCTCTTGGTAGTCATTATCAAAGTTACTAATTTTATCCAATTCTGTCATTGTTGTTCGGATATTATTAAGACTTGAATAATCATTATCTTCATCATCAAGCGCTAGATAAGCACTACTAAGCGAATCAGCAATATTTTTAATATTATTTAACTTTTCTCGGCGATTAACTAATTGTTCATCTTCTTCAAGATTAATTTCCGCCGCTTCAATTTCTTCAGCCTGAAATTGAAGGATTTCAATTCTTTGAGCAAATTCTTGCTCATTTTTTTGTCGTAAATTGAGCTGTTGACGCAAATTTTTGAAGTTTTCAAATTTGAGTTTGTAATTATTTTTTATCTGATCAAAGTCTTCGTCACCAAATTCATCAAGTAAACGAAGATGGCTTTTCGGATTCATCAATTCTTGGCTATCGTGTTGACCATGAATATCAACTAATAATTCACCCACTTGTCTTAGCGTAGCTAAATTAACCATTTGACCATTGATTCGACAAACGGAGCGACCATTGGCAAAAATCTCACGTCTTAAAATAATTTCAGAATCTACTTCTTCAAAGCCGAGTTCTAATAATACCGACTTCAATTCTGGAGTTTTATCAAAGAAAAAGAGACCTTCTATTTCGGCTTTGTTTGCCCCATGCCGCACAAAATCACTCGAAGCACGCCCACCTAGTAATAAAGACATTGCATCAATAATTATTGATTTTCCCGCACCAGTTTCCCCAGTTAAAATCGTCATTCCACTCTCAAAGGATAGATGAATTTCTTCGATAATTGCAAAATTTTTGATTGAAATCTCTTGTAGCATCAAAATTTCCTTTCTCAAAAATAAATGACAAGGTTATTAGTAACCTAACAACCTTATCTTTCCTACTTTGATTCTTTTTTACTGACAGCTATTAATTCGCTCAAAATATTCAGCAGAATTTTGTCACAATATTCTTGTCAGTAAATTTAAAATTCTGTCAGTAAATTATAAAGATTTTTAGCATCTTCTTCCATTTCAAAAATAACTAAAGCACTATCATCATCAATAATGATTGAAAAAATATCATCGCTATATTCTTCCAAAAGATAATTTTTCACAAGACTTGTTGTCCCTGGATTAGCAAGAATCCAGAGCATATTATCTTTGATTTTTGTTCCCGTAATTGCATCAAAAGCTAAGGCTTTATGAAGGCTTGACTGTAAAACTTCCTTGTTTTTTGGTAAATCATAACGATAACCACCAGATTCAGCTGGCACCTTGATTAGGGCAAGTGATTTAATATCGCGGGAAACGGTCGCTTGAGTAACGTCAATTCCATGAGTTAAGAGGGTATTCACAAGTTCTTCTTGCGTTTTAATTTCGTTTTCACGGATAAATTGAGCAATAAAGTTTAATCGGTCTTCTCTTTTCATAGTTCTTCACTTTCTTTTTGTAAAACTGATTCAATATTAACCTGCTGAGCAATTTCTGCTTTTCCATCTTTAAGTAAATGGACAAGAAATTCAACGTTTCCAGCCCCACCCTTGATTGGCGAAAAGGTCAAACCTTTTACTGAAAAACCAAGTTGAGTGGCTGTTTTTAAAACTTTTTCAATAGTCATTTGGTGAACTTTAGGGTCACGAATAATGCCATTTTTTCCGACTTGTTCACGTCCCGCTTCAAACTGCGGTTTAATAAGAGCTGCTACTTCGCCATTTTCTTCCAAAATTTCATAAAGTGGCGGTAGAATTAAATCTAAAGAAATAAAACTAACATCTATACTAGTAAATGACGGTCTTCCTTGTTCAAAGTCAGCTAAAACAGCATTTCGGAAATTAAATTGTTCCATAACGACAACGCGTTCATCTGAGCGAATTTTCCAAGCCAATTGATTGGTTCCAACGTCTAAAGCATAGACTAATTTGGCACCATTTTGAAGCATTACATCAGTAAAACCACCAGTTGAAGAACCAATATCAAGACAAGTTTTTCCATTAATTTCTAAATGGAATTCTTTAAGAGCCTTTTCTAATTTTAACCCTCCTCGACTAACATATCTTAACTTTTCACCTTTAAGACGAAGTTCTGTTCCATCATCAATTTTCTGACCAGGTTTATCGTAACGCTCTCCTGATTTACTATCAACAACTAGACCAGCCATTACTCCTCTTTTGGCCTGCTCTCGTGTTTCAAACAAACCTTGATTCGTGGCAAGTACGTCAATTCTTTCTTTCATGTAGATCTTTCTTTATAGTAATTATACGTATTTTTCTTAGAAATGTAACTAATAATTTCTTTTTATATTTCTATTTTTTTATTTCACTTCCAATTGCTCAATAATTTTAAAAATTTCAGAGCTGTCAGTAACTGATAAGTCTGTCAGTAATTTTTTAACCTCTGACAAATTTTCTGTCAGTGATTTTTTGGCTCCCTCAAGTCCTAAATGAGCAACATATGTTGATTTTTCCTCTAAAATATCCTTACCTGGTGTTTTTCCAAGCTCAGCAAAAGTTGCTGTGACATCTAAAATATCATCTCGAATTTGAAAAGCCAATCCCAAAATTTGCCCCACTTGACGAAGTTTTTCAACTTCATCCGTTGATTTTTGAGCAACAATTCCAGCAGCTACAAAAGGAAAAGTTAAAAGTCGCCCAGTTTTCAAGCGATGAATCTGCTCAATTTCAGCTAATGTCAACTCTTTTCCTTCACCAGCCATATCCAAGATTTGACCCGCAACCATTCCATAAGAACCTGAAGCAAAGGCCAATTCACGCGTCAACGCTACTATTATTTCTGCGGATAAATCAGCAGTTGAAAGGATATAGAAAGGGTCAAAAAATAAAGTATCACCAGCTAAAATTGCAGTTGCCTCGTCAAATTTCTTGTGATTAGTTAACTGCCCGCGACGATAATCATCATTATCCATTGCTGGTAAGTCATCATGGATTAAAGAACCCGTATGAATCATCTCAAGTGCGGCTGCCACATGATAATGAGCCTTACTCAATTCTAAATCAAAAGCCTCCAATAGGTTTAAAAAAAGGAGAGGGCGAATTCGTTTACCGCCTGCCAATAAAGAATATTTTGCTGATTCGGCTAAGCCAGTTGGAAATTCAGCGCTTTCATAAAATTCAGTTAAAAAGTCTTCTAACTTTAGTATCTTCGTATCCATTACCCTAATTATACCAAAATTCACGGCTAAAAACCGTGATGATTTGAGGAAATTTTTTTATTTTTTAAATCCATTCCCTTTTTATAAGTGAGCCTTTTGCTCATTCATTGCTAATACTCTTGTAATATTTTCACTCGTTCGCTCAACGTTCTTTGCGCCGTCAGCCAAGGCATCTGACAAAGATTGTGCTTGACTCAAAACACCAAAAATAGCGGTCATTCCTTCCTCATAAAGAACATCTGCTCCATCCCCAATATATCCTGCCAAAGCAAAGCAAGGTTTCTTGTATTTTTTAGCAATTTTACAGACGCCATAAGGTGCTTTACCAAATTTTGTCTGATAATCCATCCCGCCTTCACCTGTAAATACATAATCAGCTTCTTTAATTTTATCTTCTAAGTATATTGTTTGTGCAACAAGCTCAATTCCTAATTGCATTTTTGCATTGGTAAAAGCAAGCAAACCTGCTCCCAAACCACCTGCTGCACCAGCTCCCGGTTTATTTTTAACATCTTTCCCCAGGTCATTATGAACAATTTCTGCATAATGCTTCAAGTTTTCATCCAATACTTTGACCATTTCCACAGTTGCTCCCTTTTGTGGTCCAAAAACATAAGAAGCGCCATTATTTCCGGTTAAAGGATTGGTGACATCAGTAGCAATTAATATTTCAATTTCTTCTACTCTTGGGTCAAAATCACTCATATCAATTGTTCTGACTTCTTTAAGGAAAGCTCCACCAAGTGGAATTTCTTCTTGGTCCTTATTTAAAAACCTAGCTCCCAAAGCACGAGCCATGCCAGAGCCACCATCATTAGTCGCACTCCCACCAATGCCAATGATGATTTTATCTACTCCTTCATCCATTGCAGCCTTAATTAATTGTCCTGTTCCATAGGTTGATGTAATCAATGGATTTCTATCTTCCAAAGCAACCAATTCCAGACCATTTGCCTTTGCCATCTCAATGACTGCCGTATTTGAGTTTCCCAAAATACCAAAATAGGCCTCTACATTTGTATTTGCAAATGAACCTTGTACTTTTTTATATACCCGTCGTCCCCCCGTTGCATCAATCAAAGCATCTGTTGTTCCCTCACCACCATCAGCCATTGGCATAGAAATTATTTCAGCCTTAGGAAAAACTTTTTTTATTCCTTTTTCCATTGCTTGACAAACTTCCAGCGCACTCAAACTTTCTTTGAAAGAATCTGGCGCTAATACAAATTTTTTCTTCATTTAATCTACTCTTTCTATAAAAGACTTGACCATAACTCTATCTACTATTAGTATATAATAAATAAGATTGATATTAGAATAATAGGCTTTTTTGTCAGTAAAATTTTGTTTAAAATAAAAAACCTTGAAAAATCAAAGGTTTTTTATTTTAGTAGTCTTTCTGTTCCGGAGAGAAATCACTCTCCTGATCATTTTTTCCAACTATTTTTACTAATGTTTCTTCCGCTTCATTGAGTGTTTTTTTCAAAGTTTCCGAAATTTTCATTCCTTTTTGAAATTCAGCAATAGCATCTTCCAATGCTACATCACCAGATTCCAACTTACGAACAATATTTTCTAACTCTGCCAAATTATCTTCAAATTTTACATCTTCTTTTTTGGTTGCCATTATTTTACCTCCACTATTACTTTTCCGTCAGTCAATTCAACATCTAAAGTCTGACCTTTTTTCACATCACTTACGGATTTAATAATCTTTCCCTTTTCGTCAGTAACGAGGGAAAAACCACGCGCTTTTATTTTCGAGATATCTAATAAAAGTAAAGACTGATAAAGTTGCTCCGTCTTATTCTTTTTAGCTTCAACTATCTTTCCGTAAGTCGGAATTAATTTCCCAGCTGACAGCTCATAACGGTGTTTCATATTTGCAACTTTATTTTCCGTCAGCACTGACAAACGTTCACACAGACGGTCAAGTTTTTGTAAGTGTCCATCGTACAAGCGTTCTGGCTGTCTAAAAACGACTGACTGGCTTAATTTATCTACTCGTTCACGCCTTATTTTAATTAAATGTGTTAAGCGATTAAAAAGTCGTTTTTCCTGCTCATTCGCCCAATTTATTAAATCAACCTTCGTATTTGGTGTTGCTAATTCGGCTGCCGCTGTTGGAGTCGCTGCACGACTATCAGCAACAAAATCAGCTAAAGTCACATCTGTTTCATGTCCAACCGATGAAATAATTGGAATACGTGATTCAAAAATTGCTCGAACCACAATTTCTTCATTAAATCCCCATAAATCTTCGATAGACCCACCACCACGACCAATAATCATGACATCAAAATCACCACGTTGATTAGCTCGACGGATATTTCCAGCAATTTCTTCAGCCGAACCTTGTCCTTGAACTTTTGTCGGATAAAGAACGATTTGACTCATCGGAAAACGACGTTGAACCGTCGTAATAATATCTCGAATGACCGCTCCTGACGGGCTAGTTACCACAGCTATTTTTTTAGAAAATTGTGGCAAAGTTTGTTTCCAACGTTGTTCAAATAGCCCTTCAGCAGTCAGCTTTTTCTTCAACTGTTCAAACTTAACCGCAAGAGCTCCAACGCCATCTGGAACTAAACTTTCAATATTTATAGAATAAGAGCCAGAAGGTGGATAAATACTGATTCGACCGACAGCCAAAACTTTCATCCCTTCTTCTAATTCAAAGTCTAATTTGCGAAATTGTCCCGCCCACATCGTAGCTTGAATCACAGCGCCCTCATCTTTAAGTGCAAAATATTGATGATTTGGTCTTCTTCTAAAATTTGAAATTTCTCCTGTCAAATAAACCCGTTCAAGATATGGATCACGGTCAAATTTCGCTTTTAAATATTTTGTTAAGGTTGATACTGATAAATATTCTGTCATTCCCTCACTCTTTAGTTCTCAATTAATCTTTTTACTAATCATTCTGTTAGTAAAATTTCTACTGCTAAAATTGAAAAAAAGTAAAAAGTTTATCTTCAAAAAATTTCTAACTTAAAAATAAGTCTTTAGAAATTACTATAAACTTAGTTACTCTTTTATTAATTAACTATTTATTTTCATTCATTTTTCTACTTGCTGCACGAACTGTCTGTTCCATAAGCATTGTAATCGTCATCGGACCAACTCCACCAGGAACGGGGGTAATCAAACTTGCAACATCTTTTACTTCATCAAAATCAACATCGCCATGAAGTTTTCCATCTTCATCACGGTTCATCCCAACATCAATTACAACTGCACCTTCTTTGACATCCTCAGCCTTAATCATCCGGTCACGGCCAATAGCAACCACCAAAACATCAGCTTCCTTAGTCAATTCGCGCAAGTTTTCTGTTTTTGAATGAGCAATTGTCACAGTAGCATCAGCCATCATTAATAATTGCGCCATTGGTTTTCCGACGATATTTGAACGACCAATCACAACTGCACGTTTACCAGAAAGTTCCACATTATATTCACGGAACATTTCCATAATACCGGCTGGAGTTGAGGGAATCATCAAAGGATTCCCAGACCACAAACGTCCCATATTCATTGGGTGAAAACCATCCACATCTTTTTCTGGATCAATAGCTAGTAAAACCTTTTCTTCAGAAATATGTTCTGGCAATGGCAATTGTACCAAAATACCATGCCATTGTTCTGACTGATTATACTGTTCAATTAAATCTAACAGTTCTTGTTCTGACACAGTTTCTGGTAGACGAACCACACTAGAATTTAAACCAATTGCTGTGGCTTGTCGTGCTTTATTTCGGACATAAATTTGACTCGCAGGATCTTCGCCCACAAGAATAACGGCAAGACCTGGAACATTGTCCGCTTCTTTTAATTTATCGACTTTAACTTTCAACTCAGCTTGCATTTTAGCAGCAAGTGCTTTTCCATCTATCAAGTTCATAGAACTATTATACCATAAGCTAACATTCATCCTCTAATCATCATCATTCCTTTTTCTTTCTTTATTTTAAATTGTTCGTAATTTTTAATAAAAGAATAATTCCAAATTAAAAAGAAGCTTCTTTCCAAAGAAAAGAAGTCCTTAATTAAAATATACTACTCAAAACCTTTTTTTATATTTAACTTTTCCAATAGTTAACGTTGCCACTAAGCCTAATCCCAATTCTGCTAATACTAAACTTAAATCGTCATCAGCACCTGTTTTGGGAAGTTCTTCCTTCGTTTCAGTTGGTACAAGTTGTAAGCTCGTTGCGCTTAATGAATTTGAAAGACTCGGACTACTTGATACCTTAGAAATTAAAGTCGAAACTTTTGCTTCATTCGAAGGTAAATTTGAGTCACTCAAGTTATTTAGTTTCACTTCTGAAGTATACGAACTATTTGAAGTTAGACTTGAGCCATTTTTATCATTAGATTGTAAATTTTGATTAGTCAACATACTTGAAGATGTTGCTGAACCACTTGACTCCGATGAAGTCAAACTTGCACTACTTGATTCATTTGAACTCAGACTCGATTGACTTGAATTTTCAGAAGATGAACTTGTAGTACTAGTTTGACCCGTGTTTGAATTTGAATCACTTGTCCCACCAGAACTTGTCATACTACTTTCGTTTGAACTTAAACTTGAAACGCTTGAGCCCTCTGAGCTTGAACTTGAGCTATTTACCCCAGCTGAACTTGACTGACTCGAGTCTACCGAAGATGAACTGGCAATACTACTTTCACTGGAATTTGAACTTGAAGCACTTGAACCTTCTGAGCTTGAACTTGAGCTATTTACCCCAGCTGAACTTGATTGACTTGAGTCTACCGAAGATGAACTGGCAATACTACTTTCGCTAGAATTTGAACTTGAAGCACTTGAACCTTCTGCGCTTGAACTTGAGCTACTTACCCCAGTAGAACTTGACTGACTTGAGCCCACCGAAGATGAACTGGCAATACTACTTTCGCTGGAATTTGAACTTGAAGCACTTGAACCTTCTGAGCTTGAACTTGAGCCATTTACCCCAGCTGAACTCGATTGACTTGAGTTTACCGAAGATGAACTAGCAATACTACTTTCACTGGAATTTGAACTTGAAGCACTTGAACCCTCTGAGCTTGAACTTGAGCCATTTACCCCAGCTGAACTCGATTGACTTGAGTCTACCGAAGATGAACTAGCAATACTACTTTCACTGGAATTTGAACTCGAAATGCTTGAACTCTCTGAACTTGAACTTGAGCCATTTACCCCAGCTGAACTCGACTGACTTGAGTCTACCGAGGATGAACTTGTGGCACTACCTTCGCTGGAATTTGAACTTGAAGCACTTGAACCCCCTGAGCTTGAGTTTGAACTTGAAGCATTAGAAGTCGAACTTGAAGTATTTGCTTCACTAGAATTAGAACTCGTGTTGCTTGATACATTTGAAGATGAAGTTGAACTACTAGCTGCACTTGATGAAGAACTGGCACTACTGCTTGATTGGCTACTATTAGCACTAGAATTTGGATTAACTGTTGAAGCACCAACACTTGGAGTTAAAGAATTGATAATTGTCGTTATTCCATTAAGTGCATTATTAACGAAATTATTAATATTATTTTGTATTTGACTAATAGTGTCCGAAAGACCATTTTCGATAACTCCAAGACCTGGTAAATTATTTACAATCCCCGTCGCACTTTCAACAATATTATTGATCGCATTTTGCAATTGATTGAGCACTTGGTTAAGAATATCCGAAGCACCAGCAGGAAGATTACCAAGTGAGTTTAGACTATTTTGGAGCGTGTTCTCAATCGTGGCTAAGGCTGTTGAACCAAGGCTTGTAAGATTACCCAAACTATTATTTACTTGGTCAAGAAGGCTGGAAACTCCCGTTAAATTCGCAACTTCTCCCAAAGATGCTCCAGTAAGATTATTTAATATTGGGCTTAAAACATTATTAACTGTAGTACCTACAAGAGGAATATTACTAATAGTTGGAGATAATTGACTCCAAGCAATTTGACCTACTCGATTAATCGCTGAATTAACTACTAAACCAGCCAAGTAGTTAACCAAATCATTTCCTTGAAGAGAGACAAGTGTGTCTAAATCAAAATTAACACCACCCAAGGCATTGGAAGTTGTCGTATTAAGTTGATTAACAATCCCACTTGTTACAGTACTTATTGCGCTAAGTACTGGGCTTAGTACTAGACTTGCCCCTGGAATACTTGAAAGTCCTGGAATTGTTGGATTTTCAAGAAAAGTAAGCATAGCAGCAGGGCTCATTGATGGGATGGCATTAAATGCTGCCACAATCTGCCCTCCAACTAATGGAATTTGGCTAACATCTAAACCTGCAGATTTCATTCCATTTAATAGAAAGGCTCCAGGATTGGCAGCTGCTTCCTGAATATTTCCAACAATATTGACGATTTGTTCAACACCATTAAGAGCTGAAGCAGCTGTAGCCATTCCTGGAATATTAAAAGTTCCAAGAGTACTAAAAATATTTTCTAAACCACTAATTCCTACTGTCGAAATTGCTTGATTTACAAGATCTCCGAGTGTTGTGTTAAGAATAGCTGAACCACTTGTTGTAGCAGGCGCTGCTGCAGCTAGTGCCTGAGTAAGCATTGGCACCATGGACGGATTAGTCGCTAGAATAGCTGTAAAAGAAGCGACAGCAGCACTCGAAGCATTAGCACTACTATTTCCCACAAGATTCATTTCCGAACTTTGAGAAGCTGATGCAATACCACTATCAATTGCTGAACTTTCACTCAAAACTCCTGATGAACTTGTTGAACTTTGAGAGCCAACTGCCGAATCAACACTGTCTGCAGCATTAGAAGAACTTAATATAGAATTGCTGCCATTATCATTTGATGAGCTTGAATCTGCAAGCGATACGATATTGTTTGTAGGAGTTTGAATAACCGTCGTACTTGTCGTATTTTGGCTTTCATTAATTGAGTTGCTACTATCTGACACATTTGAAGTTATTCCCTCAGTATCAGTTTTTACTGTGTTAGCCAGTGAATTATTAGAACTTTGGTCACTAGCTTGTTCGTAAGCAACTTGATTTTGACTAGCAGCTACATCACTATTTGTCGATGAAGCTAGTGCTGAATAACTTGTTACCTCAGTAATACCACTAATTTGCTGACTACTGTCAACTGCTGTGTCCGCTTTTACATTTTGGTCAGTAATCGTTCCTGAAACGATAATTATAGCTAATGCTGAAGTAGCAAATAACCAACTTTTCCCTGATTTCCAAGTTCGAAAATGAGACTTGGAGATAACAGTAGACACTTCTGGCCGTATTTTTTTCATTTATTCTCTCCTTGCTGATACTTTTTATAAAGTATCACTATGATTATATATCATGATATCACATTTAAGTTACAAAAGAAACCTATCTATTATTATTTCGTAACATTTATAGAATACAACTTTTTTCCTTGACTTTGATAGTTTACAAATGTAAACTATATATAGATAGAAATTTCAAAGCATTCATTTAGGAGGAAAATATGTCAAATAAAACTCATTCGTCTAATCACGAAGAAATGATGTCTGAGCATCATCACAATCATGAAATGGTGGATATGAAGCACGAAAATCATGAGATGCACAATATGGATAATATGCATGATATGGACAATATGGATATGATGAATCATGGAGGACACATGATGCATATGGGTGATATGAGTAAAAAGCTCAAAGTGGCTATCATTCTAATGATTCCGCTTCTACTCATTTCACCAATCGCTGGCTTTACTATCCTTAAATTCCCCGGAAGTGAAATTTTGCAACTTATCCTTGGTACAATTATCTTCTTTTACTCTGGGACTCCTTTTTTTAGCGGAGCAAAAGGTGAATTAAAAAGCCGTAAGCCAGCCATGATGATGCTGATTACAATGGGAATTACCGTTGCCTATGCTTATTCTGTTTACGCCACAATCATGAGTCTTAACGGACATATGGGCATGAACTTCTGGTTTGAACTGGCAACTTTAATTGTCATTATGCTGATTGGTCACCTGATTGAGATGAAAGCAATCATGGGTGCTGGCGATGCATTGAAAGATTTAGCAAGCCTTGTTCCCAAAAAAGCTCACTTAAAAAGTGGGAAGGATGTGGAGCTTTCAGAACTAAAAGTTGGCGATTTACTTTTAGTGAAAGAAAATGAGAAAATACCTGCAGATGGCCTTATATTAAGTGAAGCGCTCGTTGATGAGTCAATGATTACTGGTGAAAGCCGAGCAGTCAATAAAAAAACAAATGACCTTGTTTATGGTGGTTCCCTCAATCAAAACCAACCATTTGAGATGAAAGTCACAACTCTTGGAAAAGATTCATTTCTCAATCAAGTGGCCGAATTAGTCAAGAAAGCCCAAGCTCAAAAATCTAATTTGGAAAATATGGCTGATAGAGTGGCTGGTTACCTTTTCTATGCTGCACTTATTGTCGGTATCTTCTCATTAATTTTTTGGACAATTAGTTCTAACTTTAGTTTTGCTCTACTTCTTGCGGTTTCTGTTTTTGTAATTGCATGTCCACACGCTTTAGGTCTTGCGGTTCCACTTGTTGTTTCTCGCTTAACCAGTATTTCTGCTAAAAATGGTTTATTAATTCAAAACAGAACCTCTTTGGAAAAAATAAATACAATTAAATATGCCTTAATGGATAAAACGGGAACATTAACTGACGGTAAGTTTATTGTTCGTAATGTTATTGATTTTACTGATGAAACAGACATTCTCCAAATCATGGCAGCACTTGAAGGAAGTTCCACTCACCCGATTGCTCAATCAATCGTTTCAGCTGCTAAACCTCTTGAAAATCTTAAAGTTGAAGCGGTTGAAAATATTCCAGGAGTTGGAATTAAAGGGCAAGTTAATCAAAACTTTTATCAAATTGTTAACTATAAATATCTTCGTGAAAATCAACTTTCTTATGATGAACAAAAGATTGCTCAATATTTAGATTTAGGTTTAACTGTATCTTTCCTAATCAATGAACAACAAGATGTTTTAGGATTTATTGCCTTAGGAGATTCTCCTAAAGCAGATGCGAAAGCCTTTATTAATGGTTTATTAGCCCAAGGAATTACCCCTGTTATGCTCACGGGTGATAATAAAGAAACTGCTCAAAAAATTGCTAGTGCACTAAATATTCCCGAATTTAGAGCGGAATTAAAACCTGAAGACAAAGCAGAAATTGTGAAAGAATACCAAAAGAAAGCCGGCGTTCTTTTCATTGGTGATGGTGTCAATGATTCCCCAGCTCTTGCAACTGCTACGATTGGTTTTGCGATTGGAGCAGGAACTTCGGTTGCTATCAGTACCGCTGATGTCGTCCTAGTTAACTCCAATCCAAGTGACGTCTTGGATATGATTAATATTTCCAAACGCATGCTTAGAAAAATGAAACAAAACCTCTGGTTTGGAGCAGGCTATAACATTATTGCTATTCCTGTTGCAGCGGGTATTCTTTATCCATTTACAGGGATTTATATTGACCCTCTCATTGCAGCAGTCCTGATGTCAATCTCAACCGTGATTGTCTCAATCAACGCGATGGGATTGAGGTATGATAAAAAATAGAAGAGCCTATGCTCTTCTATTTTTTATCATACTAATTATGAAACTTTTATCACTTAAATATACTTAAAGATTAAGTATGATATCACACAAATACTAATGATTGTAATGATATTTTTTAAATATGATTTATTTTTAAATGATTTTAGAATCTTTCGTTCATAATCATTTAATTGACTCCCTTGATGAACTAAAAAATAAATATTACCTCTAAAATAACGATTAGCATCAAAAACATCAAAGACTCCTTGAAGTAAATAATCTTTAGTATCTTGAAGCAGTTTTTTTATTTCTAATCTAACCTCATTAGAATCAAGATAAATATCTATATTTTCCATAAACACTTGATAGCTTTTTCCTCTTTTAATTTTTCTTGGCTTTTGTTTAGTAAGGCTTTCAAATCTAACGAGTCCATTTCTTTCATAGTGAACTTCATTTTTTTGTTCTTCGTTCCAGCTCTTTTCATGCTCTTGCATCTTTTTAAGATTATCCACAATTTGCTTGGTTTCCCTTGCTTTTTCTTCACTGCTCCTTTCTTTATTTGCTTTAGGTTTATTTTTATCTTTGGTTAAAAATATATCGTCTAAATTTTCTTGACTATCATTGTACGCAATTTTCTCATTTTTTCTATCCTTCATTTATTTTTTAGAAACTCCTTTCCAATTCTTTTCATGTGTCTTTTCTTTTTTTCTTTTTTTCTTCTTACCCTTATTTTTTGCTCGTTTTCGATTTTCCTTTTTTCTCCTATCCTCTGACTCAAAGCTAATTTCTTTAAAATCTATATATTCAAAAATCATTTTATTTGCCAAGTCATTATTTAAATCATTATCAAATTCCCTGTCCTTCTGCCAATCTATGTAAGAATAAAGGAAAAAAGTTAAATACTGCAACCAATTACACAATGTATTATCTTTCCCGTTTTGAGAAATATCTTTAAACAACTCTCCTAATGAAAAATAAAGCGAAGGAACTTTTGTTCTATCGAAAGGACCCAAAAAGTTTCCCTCTCTTTTTCTAGCACTTAAATCATAAATGAATTTAGCATTTGTAAGAAAAATATTAATTTCTCCTTCAAAATATTTGTTAGTTGTTAACCACTCTAAATATTGAGTAATTTCTTTAATAAACCACCTTGAATTTGTTGGTTTAGTCCATAGTTTTGGCTCAAACATCTTTTATTTTCCACCTAAATATTTACATTTTTTTCAAATACTGCCTCATTAAATATTCTTCAACTGAGACTATATCAACTTTCTCAAAATCACTAAACAAAACCTCAGAAAGTTCGTCACCAATAGAGTCATATAGTGGGGAGTCTATTTTTCCTAAAAATAGACTCTCTTCTTTAACTTTTACAACTTTTGATATTTCTATCAAGTCTTTTTTCCCACGTGCATAAAGGATATTTTTATTAAGTAGGTGAGAAAAATTGAATTTTTTTGCTTCAAAATCTCTTGAAAGATTGAAAACATCAAAAAATTTGCCATTAGTTTTCACAAAAGAACTCATTAAGTCCAGATACTCGCTTGAATCTATTGTCTTATTAATAATATTTTTATGTATTAAAGATATAGAAAGAAAACGTCCTTTATCATCTATCAATTCATAAAGATAAAAATTTTCTTTCCTTCCAAGCTTTTTACCAACATAAAAATTCTCTTCATTATCTTTTGTATAAATTTCTTGAAACATTACCTATTTCTCACTTCTTTATTCTATTTGATTTACTATTTCTATATTTTCTAACTGCCGACATTCCCCAATGATGTATTTTTCTGTACATATCCCCTAGCAAAACGCCTCGTTCAATAGAATAGTCGATTGTTAGTTGGGTAGCCTTTTTATCTATTTCATCTTCATTAAAATCGGCTTTTTCTGTACTAAGTAAATCATAGTATTGCATAAGACCATACGATATATCATTTAAAATACTATAAACAGCATTTCTTCTCCCCCAGCGATGCATCTCAAAAAAATCTCCTACCGCTATTTTCATATAATAATCTTTTTGCTCTCCCCATGGCTTTCCGAATGTAGAAGTCACATGATTTCCAGTTTTATCACTAACAAGATAAGAAGCCCCAGTAATAATAATTGTCAATTGCTCTGGAAATGAATATCTTTCTTTTAGCCAATCAATATATTTTATAATCTCCTTTGCAACTAATCTATTAACGGAAGGAAGAATATTTAGTTTAATTTTTCCCCTCATTCTCTTTTATTCAGTCTTTCTTTCAAATTCTTTTGTTTTGTCTTCTCTTTTTTTCTTTCTTCTTACCTTTATTTTTTGCTCGTTTTCGATTTTCCTTTTTTCTTCTATCCTCTGATTCAAAGCTAATTTTGTTAAAATCTATATATTCATAAATCATTTTATCTGCTAAGTCATTGTTTAATTCACTATTGAACTCCCTATCTTCTTGCCAATCTACATAATCATAGAGAAAGAGCGTTAAATATTGTAGCCAATCACAGACCGCATTTTCTTTTCCTCTACGAGATATTGTCCTAAAAATATCTCCAAGCGGAAAATAAAGTGACGGAATAATTGATTTATCAAAAGGTCCGAAAAAGTTCCCCTCTCGTTTTCTAGCACTGGAATCATAAACAAATTTAGCATTTGTAAGAAAGATATTCATTTCTCCATCAAAAATTCCTTTTTTTATTATCCAATCCAAATATTGAGATATTTCTTTAACAAGCCACTTTGTGTTTGTTGGTTTAATCCATAGTTTTGGCTCAAACATCTTATTTTCCTCCGTTATGTTTCTTACTTGGTGTATGTTTTTTCATTGCTCGGTTAGAATTTTTGTTGGGATTCCCCTTCCACTTTGGATCATTTTTCTTTTCTTCATTTAGTTCCCTTCCTTGCTTCTTTCTATTTGGTTTATTTATAGGACTTTCTCTATCACTAAATAACTAAATTCCTCCTGCAACTACTAAAGATACCAGAGCAACGACTCCAAGTCCAATCGCTACTGGTGGCACTTCTATACTTTCTCCCGCATCTTCGGCTGTAAATAGTCCAAAACCTAGTGCTGGTGCCCAAGCAGCACTTTCATTACTGGTTTTTGGTATTGAATATGTACTCCCTATACCATATTCTCTTTCTTCTGCTACAAGTTGAGCTTCTTTGGAGTAATAAGCAGATTGTGGAACATAAGTCTGATAGTAAGCACCACTAGAATTACTATATCCTCCTCCTGATGAATAAACATAACCACTAGAATAAGAGTAGCCTCCACCATAGCCATAACTATCATAAGTTGGTGCATAATAAATCACAGGCGCAATATAATTCGGCACATATTCATAACCATTGGCATAATAAGTCGTCGCATAAGGATTACTCGTGTTATAGTAAACAATCGGTGGCACATATTTGTAGTACACATCAAGTATTTCATCATGTTTTGGATAAGTCCCTGACTGCGTGGTGCTTCCTTCGATGTAGTAATTACCAAAGTTATAAGGGGCATTTAAGGGGCATTGACCGAATAAGAATGTCCATAAAGTCCAGTGGTTGATTGTTGTCATAGATAGGTACCGTCCGTACCATAGTAATCATAAGTGACGGTACTTTGGATATGATAATAATCACCGACTATTATTGTGGCCCCATTTTTGTGCTGACTTTCTTGTCCATAAGCATAATGTGGGAATTTACTGGCTGAAACATTCCAAAAAACATTTGGAAACCAGATAAATTGATGTTGGGGGACAATAAGCCGACATTTTCATTTCTCGGAGAAACTCTTTAAAAAATTCCTTCCTTTTTCATTTTTTAGCAGCTTGTAGCGTTTAGGAATTGTTATGATGAATGTCGTCGAAATTGAACTTAAAATCATCATTACAACAAGTGCAACTAAAAAAATAATATTAGAATAATCAATAAAATAAATTGACATAAATATCATTATAAGAGGAGCAATCCAAGCGATTATATAAAATATTGATGCCTTATAAATCTTACTGAACAGATAAGCGTCATATACTTTGTCATTTTTTTTTGATAACAAGCCTGCCACTAGAAATTATCTTCTTGTTTCTTTTTGCTTGATAAATTGGCAGAAGAATGGAAGAAATAAAAATGATGAGCCACATTGACAGTACAACTATAATTTTATTTGTGGGGCTAATCATAAGAATATTTCCTTTAAAAATTATTCCCAAAACAGTTGCTATCGAACCAGATACACCCACTAACTGAGGAACATTGTTAGTCTTTTGTTCTGAATCAGTAAATAATCGGTAAGTTTCAGTATCAATAAAATAGTCAACGCCCTCATTTGTCAGTAGAAATATTTTTTCTGAAATTTCCATTTTCTCTTGTTTTTTTCTCCCATATAGCAACAATTCTTGATTTTTTAATTGCCAAAATTAAATATGGAAAAAGTAAAGTGAACAGAAAAAATACAATACCATATAGAATAAACAGTCTAGGTTCTGAAGTTGTAACATATAGTCCTCCAAATATTGGAGTTAAGATTAAGAAAAACAAACAGATTAATATAACTATCCTAATATGCTTTTTCACTTCTCTAAGTATCCTCAACTTTTTTTCGGGCACCAACACAATAGCTTTGTATTTCCAAGCTTTTAATCCTCTATCCAAGTCTTTAAATCTTGGATAATCAAACATTCTCTCAACAAAATATAAAAGAGAAGTGATAAGAACTGTTAAAATAACCATTCCTAAAACTAAAGATATTTTTACCAGATAAGTTGGTGAAGAAATAATCGATTGTGCTAACACTCCAAGAACAGTTGCTAGAATCCCTGAAAATTGAGCAAAATTTTTCCTCTGATTTGAAGAAGAATTATTAATCTCAGTTTTTATATAAAAAAGCTGAAAGGTCTGTGTATCAATGTAATATCTCTTCCCAACTTCTTCATATAAAAATTGTTTATGAGAATCAAAGATAGAACTTTTCTTTTCTATATTTACCATTATCTACCTCCTTCTTTTTTTAATTTTATCGTAAATAAAATCAAAACCAACACCAAGAGCCGCACCTATTCCAATTCCAATAATTGTACCAACCCCAGGAGCAAGAGCAGTCCCAAGCATTCCTCCAATTTCTTCTGCAACATATTCACCTGCTACATCTCCCACCGCACTCAGTCCAGCATGAACAGCCGTTTTATTTAGAGCATCATTTGCATCCTCTCCCGATACAATCTGTGTCCCATAGTCCACAAAACTACTTATTTGCCAAGGAGCAAATCGTGTCACATTTTTTAGGCTTTCTCCCAAACTAGAAGACCATACATACACTTTCTCCAAAATTCAAAAGTGAGTTATCTTCTTTATCCGTGGAATAATTTACTTTAGATGAATTATTCCCACCTTCTTCTGCTACAAGTTGAGCTTCTTTAGAATAATAAGCAGATTGTGGTACATAATTTGGATAATAAGCTACGTTAGAATTACTATACCCTCCGGATGAATAAGCATAACCTCCAAAGTAAGAGTATCCTCCACCATAACCATCATAAGTTGGCGTATAATAAACCACAGGTGGAATATAATTTGGCACATACTCATAGCCATTGGCATAATAAGTCGTCGCATAGGGATTGCTCGTGTTGTAATAAACAATCGGTGGCACATATTTGTAGTAAACATTAAGCGTTTCATCTTGTTTTGGATAAAGTCCTGCTCTTATCTTATTTCCTTCGATATAGTAATCTCCAAAGTTATAAGGGACACTAACCGAATAAGGCTTGTTATAAAGTCCACTGGTTGATTCTTGACCGAGATAAGTGCCATCTGTGCCGTAATAAGCATAAGTGACTGTACTTTGAATATGGTAATAATCGCCGACATGAATAATATTTCCTGTAGTCTTTTGATTTTGCCAACCGTATTGATAATGAGGAAAAGTGCTTACTGGCACATTCCAAGAAACATTTGGAAACCAGATAAATTGATGTTGGGGAACGATAAGCTGATTGTTTTCGTCCGCATCATAGTAGTTAAGATAAACAATATCACGAACTTGTGTGGTTAAATGCGCTTGAAGCGCCGAACCAAAAAGGTCATAGCGAACGCCTTGGGAATATTGATAAGAATTTCCACTACGAACTGGCGCTGGACTGTAAAAATCATAGTCAAAGTTTGACAGAAAACCGACACCCAGATAACCGCCATAAGGGAGACTAGCTTGACCATTCAAGTTGGTATCAGGGCTTGTCGTATCATAAATAACACCACTTGAATCTGTCGCAAGATTAGTGGTCTTTGGAATGACCGTTAAAAGGTTGGCAAGATTGGTTTTGACTCCTTGGGCCATATCAATATCCGTTGTGATAAAAGAGGCGAGAACAGGGATTTGAAAATTCGTATTATGTATGACAATTTGATAATTGAGATTGACATTATTTGCCCCGTAGTAGAGGGCGACAATCGAGTTTCCGTCGGAGTTGGCAATGTTTTGTCGCCTGTAAAAGCCAATCCAATCGGACAGTCAGACGTACTTCCTGCGGGGGCTTGCCAGCTTGATTCATCTGTTGAAATGACTTTGTAGATCAAATCTAGATTGGTTCCGGCTAGGGTTGTTCCAACATTAGTAATTCGTCCAGAATCTTCTGCATTCATAGTATAAGTGGTCGCAGGTATGGTCGGGCCGTCCGTTCCACCAAAATTTTCAGCACTAATTTGACCTGTTGCCTGACCCACAATCGGAATAACTTGTGTATTTTCTGACCAATGTAGACCGTCTGGGGTCAGAAAATTATTGGGTACAAGATTATTAGCCTTGATTGTAATATTGATATCATCTAGCGTGGCTGGTCCTGTAATGTCATTGGCGACTGAACCTGTCGCAGAAATCGAGCTTATGACAGGGTCTTGACCATTGGCTTGACTGGCAATTGAACCATTTGTGAGAGCAGGATTTATGATTGTTCCGCTCGCCGATAGGCTTGAAGCAATTGTGACGTTTACTTTTGATGAATCAAGGGGAACATTTGGGGCTTTTGAAGTTGAGGCGTTTGAACTCAATGAAGCTGAAATATCTGAAGAATTAGAACGTGCTTCTCCACTTGAAGCCTGAGCCGAACTGGTTGAAGATGATGAAACTGAACTGGCATTTGGAGCGGTGCTTGCCTGTGAAACTATTAAGGTCGCCGCTTTAGTTTGCATTTCTGCCTGTGAACTTCCTGTATTTCCTTCGGTTGTCGAATCAGACGCGGCAAGAGAAGAATTTACAGTTGGATGGGTGACAGCTTCAGTTTGGCTTGGTGGGATAACAGCTAAATTTTCATCAGCTTTTACTGCTAAAGGCAGATCATAAACTAACAAACTCAAAAGAATTCCAGTGCTAAGTAACCAAAATTTACTTGGTGACTTCATCTGAAAGTGCTTTTTCTGATTTTCCAATGCAAAATCTCCTTTTAGTGAATATTTTTTGTTTTCTGATTATTTAACATTATACGCTTAATTAGAAGCTTTGGTAAAAATAAAGTAATTATTTTAACTTAATTTAAAAATAAGACTTTTAGAATACAAAAAAGCCTACCAACTTTGGTAGACTTTTGATTTATTTACTATTTTCTTATTTATCCCTCTGAAATTCTCAATAGAGATTTAATTGCTGTACGTTGATCCATTGCTTCATATGCTTTTTGAATTTCATCTAAGCTAAATTCTGCTGTAAAGACACGGCCTGGATTAATCTCCCCACTTAAAACTGCTTCAAGTAAGATTTCCTTATCCCAGCGTGCGACAGAGGCTACTCCACCTCCAAGTTGAATATTTTTCCAAAAAAGAGAATCAACCCATTCATTGTAATCAACATCATGAGGAACTCCCACACGACCTACTCGCCCTCCTGCTCTTACCGCTTGAAAAGCAGATTCAATTGCTTGTTTTGTTCCGACACATTCTAAGGCAGCATCTGCACCATAACCATTGGTTAAGAACATTATTTTTTGAATCGCTTCTTCCCCGCGTTCAGCAATAATATCTGTTGCACCAAAGTCACGCGCAAGTGCTGCACGGTCTTCATGGCGACTCATGGCAATAATCCGTTTTGCTCCTAAAAGTTTAGCTGAAATCACTGCACAAAGTCCAACCGCTCCATCACCAAAGACAACCACTGTATCACCTTCATGGACATCTGCTGCTTTAGCTGCATGAAAACCTGTAGGCATGACATCAGCTAAAGTCGTCAATGAAGCCAACTGGTCATCAGAATAATCACTTGGTTGACCCGGGATTTTGACAAGGGCACCATCAGCATTAATTGCTCGATAGAATTCTCCTTGATAGCCGCCATTCACACCATCTTTTGCATTTGGACAATTGGCTTCAAAGCCTGCCAAACAAATTGGACAGTGTCCACAACCGTGCGTAAAGGGAACAATGACAAAATCTCCTACTTTAAAGTTTTTAACTCCGGCGCCTACTTCTTCAATCAGACCAATAGCTTCATGCCCTACCTGTCCAGGTTGACGTTCAGAAATCCCACGGAACCACCATAAATCGGAACCACATACGCAGGCACGAACAATTTTTATGATAGCATCTGTTTCTTTTACAAGTTGCGCTTTGGGAAATTCTCTAACTTCCATTTTATTTTTTTCGACAAAATAAGCTGATTTCATTTTTTTACTTCCTTTTCTTTTATTGAATTCATTATAAAATGAATTTTACTTTTTTTAAAATACTTTTTTAAAAACTCCTTATGCTTTTAAAGCATAAGGAGAACTAAGGGCTTATATAATGCCACCAACTCCTCGACCAAAGAGTTTGCTGTTGGAAATTTTTTGATAAAATTCAGCGACCTTTGGTGTAAGATTATAGCGTAATGCCAGTGGTCTTAAGGTCACTTCTAATTTTGCTAACTCATCTGCAAGTTGGCCTTGATTCTCTAATTGAACTTTCGTATGAAGTAAACACTGGCGTTCCCAGTCACGAATATTTCGGTCTAATATAAGGTTATAGAGTTCATTTAAAATTTCTTCTTTTTCAAATGTTTTATTCATGACCTCATTATGCCACGAATTTATTTCTAAGGCTACTAAAAACGCTTACGATTTTTAAATTATCGTTTTTTGGTCAAATTCATATTTGGATAGTTTTTGAGAATTCTGCGCAAATTATAATGTTTTAATTTTAGAGGTTTATTTTTAAGTAATTCTAATACTTTTATCCGATTTGCTGCTGTTTCATGGTTTGTAAAGAGATGTTTAAGACGAAATTCTTTGATTGCTGCATTTTCTTTGTCAGAATCATCAATCATAGCCAAGACTTCTTTTTTGGTTGAAATCGTAAAAATAAATGTTGAAACAAGGTCAGCCAGAAAGATAATTAATATCAAAATCACACCCCAACTGTGGGTTAATTCATTAAAATCATGAATCCAATTTTGAACAGGTGGATTAACTAATTTAATCAAAATAATACAACCTACACCCCAAAATAATGAAACGGGAACAGCTACTCTTCCTTCAATATTGAAAGGGAGGGTTGAGTAGTCCCATAACTTCATATTAAAGAATTTCTCTAAAATCCAACTTCCAATGAATTCAACGACTGTCACAATCACAATCGTATTAAGATAAAGGCTGAATAAATTTCCGGTATCTGGAACTAAAAGTAAGACGGCAGAGACGCCAAAACCATAAACAGGGCAATAAGGGCCTAATAAAAAACCTCTAAAAACAAAATGCCGGTCTTTAAATGAGCAATAGAAGGTCTCCCATATCCAACCAATAAAAGAATAAACGATAAAAGTCATAAAAATTTCCATATATTTCTCCTTGTTTGTTTAATCTTTTACATTATATCATCTCTTTTAGTAATTTTTAAATTTCATTTATAAGATAAGAAAAAAGCTGTTTAAATTCAGCTTTTTATGATAATTTTTTATAATGATTTTAATTTTCCATGGAAATCAGCAATTGATTGATAACCTTTTTTATCCATAATTTCTTCTAATTCTTTAATGATTCTATCAAAGATTGCAGGGCCTTCTTTGTGTAAAGCTGTTCCAATTTGAAGCATTGTAGCTCCACATAAGAGGTGTTCAAAGGCATCTTGTCCTGTTTCAATACCACCTGTTCCAATGATTTGAATTTCAGGTTTGAGTCGAGTATAGAAAGCACGAACATTTGCAAGCGCTGTTGGTTTGATGTATGCTCCACCAATTCCACCAAAACCGTCTTTAGGCTTAATAACTACGCTTTCTGCTTCTGAATCAATAAAAAGTCCATTCCCAATACTATTGACTGAGTTAACATAAGTCAACGGAAATTGATTGAGGATTTCTGCCATGATATCAAAATGAACGAGGTCAAAATAAGGAGGAAGTTTTACACCTAAAGGCTTTGTGAAGAAGGTAAAAACTTCTTTTAGGAGTTTTTCAGTGGCTTCAAAATCATAAGCAAGCTGTGGTTTCCCAGGGACATTTGGACAAGAAAGGTTCAATTCTGTAATTCCTGAAAAATTACTTTCTTGAATTTTCTTAAGCATAGCGATATTTTCGGCTGCGCTCATCCCAGCAATGGAAAAGAAGATTGGCGCTTCTTGAGCCTTTTCTTTTTGATTTTTTAAAACATAATCTAAGTAGTAATCAAACCCTAGGTTAGGTAAGCCCATAGAATTAATTGAGCCTAATTCTAAGTCAACATAACGTGGGAGTGGATTACCTTCTCTTTTTTCTAATGTGGAACTTTTGGTGATATAGGCCCCTGCTTGAGAGGCTTTTAATTCTTCTAAATCCTCAGTTGTCATACAATGGACTCCTGAAGCGTTCATGAATGGATTAGCGAATTCCGCATTTGCAAAAGTTGTTTTTAGCATTAAAAAATCGTTCCCCTTTTCTATTTTTAACTATTCTATCACAAAAAAGACAAATTCAAAATTTTTAAAGTTCGAGTCAAATGATGAGGTGGCATTTTTTTCACATGATATAATTAAATTAGAGCAAATGGAGGTGTAAAATGAGTACAGAACGAGCTATTTTTGCTGGTGGTTGTTTTTGGTGTATGGTTGAACCTTTTGAAGAACGTCCAGGTATTCTGGCTGTAACTAGTGGTTATACTGGTGGACATATCGAATACCCTACTTATGACCAAGTCCTCTCAAAAGCTTCTGGCCATACGGAAGCAGTTGAAATTTTATTTGATAATGAATTGATTTCTTATGATGAACTATTAGATATTTATTGGTCATTGATTGACCCCACTGATGCTGACGGACAAATTTATGACCGAGGTGCAAATTATCGTCCAGTGATTTTTGTTGAAAGTGAAGAACAAAGAATTGCTGCTCAAAAAAGTAAAATTGCCTTAGAGAAATCTGGAATTTGGGATAAACCAATTGTTGTTCCGATTGAAGAGGCAAAAACTTTTTGGCCAGCTGAAGAATATCATCAACAATACTATAAAAAAGATCCTAAACGTTACCAAGCGATGCACAAAGCACGTGAACGTTATTTAGCCTTACAACGTTTTAAAGGGAAATTTAAATTTTTAAGAAAAAACACTAGATAACTAGTGTTTTTATTTTATATTTGGCCACTCTTTACCAAACCATTCTTGGTATAGGTCTTCCACAATTTTGACTGTCGTCATTGTCATTTCTGGGGAAAGTTTTTCACTTTTTTTCTTGCCCTTATTGATCAGTTCAGCAATTTCATCAATCTCATAGCTGAATTCACTTGGCATTGGATGAGAAAATTCTTCAACCGTTCCATCATTTTTAATAAGACTGGCTTGGTTTGATTTCCAATAATTTGGAACTGAAATTTCTCCTTTTTCACCATAAATGATAAATGTATTTGGTTTATCTAAGCGCGTGCTAAGTGAAATATTAATCATAATTTCTGCTTTTTTTAAGAGAATTTCGTAATCTAAATCTGCTTTATTTTCTTCAGAAGACCAATAAATTCCTTTTGCTGCATCAAAACCTGTTCCAAATAAGAATTGTAAGACAGAGAGTGGATAGCTGGCATGCATGATAAAAGCGCCACCGCCTTCTTTTATGTCTAAGGCCCAGCTCTCCCGGTTGGTATGGGGTCTGAAATCATTTATTGCAAGACGAGATATTTTACCAATTTCATTGGCATCAAGCCATTTTTTGATTTGGGCCATCACAGGTAGGAAAACAGATTTTTGAGCTTCCATCAAAAAAAGATTTTTTTCATTTGCTATCTTGAATAATTCCTGACTTTCTTCAAGAGTCAAGGTAAATGGTTTTTCTAGAAGTACATTTTTACCTGCTTCTAAAGCCATTTTTGCTTGAGGATAATGTTGTTTATTGATGAGTGGAATATAGATTAAATCAATTTCTGCTGCATTTACTAAGCTTGCATAATCATCATAAACTTGTGGAATTTCTAATTCCAAAGCGGCTTTTTGTGCTTTTTCCTTATTTCTGGCGGCAATCCCAGTAACTTCAGCTTGACCACTCTCTTTTACACCTGCTACAAATCTTGGAACAATTTTAGCGGCACCCATAATTCCGATTTTTAACATTTGACTTCCTCTTTCGTCTCTGGGTTTAAATACCAATAATCACGGTATCTACGGTTTCAACTCCTGCAGTGGTAACACGGACTCTGGCCAGATTTTCTACTGTATTAACATCAAAAAATCGGTCACCACTGATATCGTTTTGAATGATTTTTACAGTTGCTTCTGCCGGAAATTTTTGTAAGGTTTCAATAAGTTCTTGCGTTGTCATAATGTTTTAGTCAGCCCTTTCTGATAGATATTCCCAACGTTCATATTTTTCTTCAAGTTCTTTTGTTTTGTTGTCTAGTTCTTTTTGTAAATCCAGTAGGAGTTCTGTATTTGAACCATTTTCATTCATTTCTGTGTCAATCTCAGAAATTCGCTCTTCGATTTCAGCAATTTGGCTTTCAATGGTTTCCCATTCTTTCTTTTCCATATAGGTCAGTTTCGTTTTGTCAGTATTTTCAGTTTTGTCAGTACTTATTGGACTTTCAATTTTACTGACAGCTTTGTCAGCAGATTTTTCTTCCATTTTGACGGCTAAATAGTCACTGTAAGCACCAAAATAATGATTAATTTGCCCATCTTCAAAGGCAAGTAATTCGTTGCTCACTTTATCTTGGAAATAGCGGTCATGAGAAACTGTCAAAACAGCACCCGGAAAAGAGCCTAGGAAATTTTCAAGTACGGTTAAGGTTGCAATATCCAAGTCATTGGTTGGTTCGTCAAGCAAAAGCACATTGGGTTGTAATAATAAAATTTTAAGTAAATAGAGTCGTTTTTTCTCACCACCTGAAAGTTTAGAAATCAGTGTTCCATGACTACTTCTTGGGAATAGAAACTGCTCTAATAAATTAACAATTGAGATATTTTCACCGCTGCTGTTATGTGCAGCAGATGCAACTTCTTCAAGAAAGTTAATCATGCGTTTATTTTCATCAAGTCCTCGAATTTCTTGACTGAAATAACCAATTTTTACTGTTTCACCAATTTCCAAAATCCCGTCAGTTAATGCTAGCTCACCATCAATGATATTGAGTAAGGTCGATTTTCCGACACCATTATCACCAACAATCCCCAAGCGCGAGTGCCCTTGAACGATTAATTCAAAATCTTTAAAAATTGGTCGGTCAGGATAAGAAAAAGCGGCATTTTTAAAATTAATTACTTTTTTCCCTAAGCGGCTGCTCGCAATGTTGAGTTCTAAATCTCCTAGATTTTTACTAGTTTTCATAGAATCTTTAAGGTCTTCAAAGCGGTCAATCCGTGCTTGTTGTTTTGTAGCACGCGCTTGAGGTGATTTACGAATCCAAGTTAATTCAGATTGATAAAGTTGTTTTGCCTTGTGACTTGCTGCGGCTTCTCTTTCTTCATCTTCAGCTTTTTTTGCAAGATAATCTTGATAATTTCCTTGGTATTCTTTAAGACCCGCATCTTCAAGTTCAAAAATTCGTGTTGCAACATTATCTAAGAAATAGCGGTCATGTGTAACAAAAAGAACGGTTCTTCGAGAATTTTTTAGATAATTTTGCAACCAAGCGATGGTTTCAACATCGAGGTGGTTGGTTGGTTCATCAAGTAATAATAAATCGGAATCATTGACTAAAGCTTGAGCCAATTGAACCCGTCTTTTTTGTCCACCTGAAAGACTTTCGATTAGAGTGGCGGGGTCAGGAAGTTGAAGTTTTGTCAAAATTGTTTTGACATCTGCTTCTACTTGCCAAGCATTCAAAGCATCCATTTCTGATTGGGCACGTTCTAACTTAGCTAAATTTTCATAATCTAAAAGGGCTGCTTCGTAATTTTTAATTGCTCGCATTTGCGGAAGCGAATCATCTAAGACGGTGTCTAAAATTGTAGCTTTTGGATTAAAATCAGGTTCCTGAGTAAGGTATGTAATTTTATAATTTTGTGGATGATCAAAGGGCGTGCGGTCTCCATCAAATCCTGAAAGTCCTGAAATAACATTTAGGAGCGTTGTTTTACCCGTACCATTAACTCCCAAAAGACCAATTCGGTCAAGATCATGAATGATAAAATTGATTTGGTTGAAAACCGTTTTTTCTCCAACTGATTTACTTAAATTTTGTGCGATGAAGTCTGCCATTTTTCGTCCTAATTTCTCTTATATTACCTTTGATTATACCACAAAAAAGCCTGTCAGTAATGACGGCTTTAATTTTTTGCTGATAAAAAGCTGGATAGTAAACTAATTATTTCTGTCAGTATTTTTTACTGACAGATTTCATTTGATGAGCTGTCAGTAATCTTTTTACCTTCACGAACATCAAAAGGATGTACAATTTTTTCCAGTTCTTTTAAAAAAAGTTCAGCCTGATTGGTCAATTGAAGTTCACTTAGTGAAATCCAACCAATCTCAATATTATCCTCCACTGCTAAAGGAATGGCTACAATATTGTCACCATTCAAGTCTTGACTGACAATTCCAGTTGAAATTGTATATCCATTTAATCCAATCATCAAATTGAAAATGGTGGCTCGGTCTCCTACTTTAATGTCTTTTTTAGCATAAACTGTAGATAAAATTTCTTCTGAAAAATAGAAAGAATTGTGTTCTCCTTGTTCATAGGATAGGCGGGGAAATTCTTCTAAATCTTCTAATGTTACAAATTTTTTATGAGCTAAAGGATTTGTTGAACTGACAAAGATATGCGGCTCCGCCAAGAAAAGTGGATGAAAAGTTAATCGATTTTCTTTTAAAATCTTATCCATAACATTTGCATTGTATGAATTTTTATAAAGAATTCCTAACTCACTGCGCAGTGACTTTACATCTTCAATAATTTCATAAGTTCTAGCTTCTCGCAGAGTATATTCGTATTCTCCAATCCCCTGACATTCTGTTTTTTTGACCATATTGACAAAGGCATTCACCGCAAAAGCATAATGCTGGGTCGAAATCGCACAAAGTTTTCGAGAGGGCTTTCGGTCCAACCACCGTGTTTCCAATAAATCAGATTGTTCTACAACTTGTCGTGCATATCCCAAAAACTCTGCACCATCTGCTGTCAGCGAAATTCCTTTACTTGACCGTTGAAAAAGCGACAAATCAACTTCCGCTTCAATATCTTTAATCGCCTTCGACAAAGAAGGTTGTGTAATAAAAAGAATTTCAGCAGCTTGATTAATTGAACCCACTCTGGCTACTTCAATAAAATATTTGAGTTGTTGTAAACTTATCGTCATTCCTTTTTCCTTATTTCATTTTTTACCTTGAAACTTTGATTCTATTTTTCAAAATTTCTGTCAGTAACTTTTAGATTCAATGACAGAATGTCAACCCTTATTTTTACTGACAAGAGCTTCTAAGTCTTTGATGGCACTTATGATTTTTTCGTCAGTAACTTTTGAATCAATCAAACGATAAGATTCTACAGGACTGGCTGCAAATTTTGCTACTGCTTGCAATTTTTCCAAATCAAATGGCAAATTTATTTCTGCTAGAGAAGCAGGCAAATGATTTTCCTTATAAAATGGTAAGAGTTTTTCAATTTCTGAAGTATCTCCCGTATAAGCCAATTGTACCAAGACACCATAAGCGACTTTTGAGCCATGTAAAATAGGATGTGTCTCTGAGCAAAGTGATAGACCATTGTGAAGCGCATGAGCCCCTGACATCCGTCCATAAGTCCCAGCAAAACCTCCAACTGTTCCTGAAAGTTCAATGATTGTATCAACAATTCGCCCAAAAGCTGACGTCACTTTCTGTTCAGCCAAATCATTAAGTGCTGCTTTAGAATCAGCAAATAATATTTTAAAAATTTCCTTTGCACTCGCAAATCCCAAACGAACTGAGGCTGAAAGTTCTTCCTGTGAAACCTGACGAACGATTCCTTCCATTTCATACCATTTGGCGAGTGTATCCCCGATTCCTGCAACAAAATAATCATGAGGTGTTGCCAATAAAAAATCGTAATCAACTAATGTCAAATAGCTCACTTTATTTAAATAACCCACTTTATCAAAAGTATGGTCAGGGTGATAAAGAGCTGCAACCGGTGTGTAAGGAGCACAATTAGAAACCAAGGTCGGAATAATAATTAACTCACAGTTTAGCTCCTGTGCTACAACTTTACAAGTATCAATCAAACGCCCTCCGCCAATTGCAAGAAGACCATCGGATTGACCAATTTCTTTAGCGAGTTTTTTTCCATTTTCGACAGAGGCCGAGCCATCATAATGAAAAACAGGATAATTTAAGTCTTTAGGATAAAAATCTTGAAAAACCTGAAAAGATTTCTCCCCAGTAATTATCGCAAGTTTATTAAAAGGCGCAAGATAGCTTTCTAAATCTTGCAAAATTCCTTGACCACTCACATATCTATTGGCTCCGGGACGTACTTCTTCTGAGATATTCATAATTTTCCTCCTAATTAAGTAATTATTAGAATATTCTATCACTTAAGATTCAAAAAAACAACATTTAACTGAATAAATGTTGTTTTTATTGTAAAATCCAATTTTAAGCACTATAATTCAACGTTTTGATGACATTCCCCTTATCATCAGTCAAATCAACTTGCAATTTAGGTTGAGCAACCCCAGCTTTTTTCATTGAATCTAACACCTTATCCGCTACTTCTTCAACTTGGTCACCACTTGCTAATAAAAGGGCGCCAACGGTTGCTTTATTGAGTTTAGAGGATTCCAAGGTGTAAGTCACTTTAGAGTCGGTGCTCGTTGCTTTTGCTGAACTTATCATTCCTTGCGATTGACTCTTAATTACATCTGCATTTTCATTTAATTTTGTGGCAATAGCTGATGGTGTTGCCGATCCCATTTGACTCACTGCATCGGTCACACTAGCTGAGCCTTCTGAACTTCCTGAGCTTGGTAAAAATTTAGCAGCAATATTATCGGTTTGACTTGAAATGACTTGACGACCAATCATGACTACTCCAAAAATGATTAAAGCAAAAAATATAACAATGGATAATAAAATCGCAAAAATTTTACCTCCTCGGCCTTTTCTCACTTTTTTACTTTTTCTAGAATTCATTTCTTTCTCTTTTCTATTTTTGAGACTTATTTAGTATTATACCATTTTGTACTTTAAAGAAAACTAAAAAAGTAGTTTTTCAACTACTTTTTTACAATTATTTTTAAACTAAATTAGTCATTAAAATCAAAACGTAATTTCATATTAGCTGAACCAAGAACGACCATACGTCCCAAAAGTTCCGTTTGTGCTTTAAACGCCGCCTCTGCTAATTTTTCATTTGCCTGAGTCAAATAAGCAATTTTATCTTCAGCTGTTTCAAAATTCTTATCTGTTTCATTTTGAATTTCATGGAATTTTGCCATTGTATTTAATTCAAAAGTATTTCGTAAATCAACAAATAAATCATAATTAGAATCACCAAGAACAGCTGTTGTTGCGCTCAACCAGTACATATTTGTTGGGTCATATTCTCCCTTAGCATCACGATAAGAAGCTGGCGTATCATTAATTGCAGTGTAGAATGGTACAACATGATTGAAAGTGTTTGCTCCAAAAGCAAGCCATTGAACTCCTGCTAATTCATCTGGAACATTATTTCTAACTTGCAAAATATGAACACTATGATTACGATTTATTCCGATTGGACGGAAAAGTTTTCTTTCTTCTGGACTATTTGTGCTGCCGTAAGGGTCATATTTTGTATTTTCAAAATGACTTGATAAAACAAATTTAACATCTTCAACAGTAATTTTTCGACTGGCTTCACAAATGAATGGAAGTTCTTGATTTTGTGGATCTTCAGATGGATTTCCTAAGAAGTTTTGACCATACCAAGTACGTGGATTATTATAAACAGAATCTTTGATTGAAGATGAACCAAAGATATGACGCAAATTATAATGACTTTCATAGCCTTCAAAATCAGGATTTAAATGATTTGCGTCAATTAATTCTTTCAAATCACTTGAACACATGTAATCATCATTATCAAATTTGAATTCATCAATATTCATTCGGTTTGGCGCTACAACATAAGAATCATCAGGAATACGAACTGCTGCCCAATGATGCCCACCGATTGTTTCTAACCACCAAACTTCTTCTTTGTCAGCAAAAGCAATCCCGTTTGGCTCATAAGTTCCATAAGTCTTAAGTAATTGACCCAAACGCTCAACTCCCTCGCGAGCACTTTTAATGTATGGCAAAACAAGTGTTACAAGGTCTTCTTCACCCATCCCATTTTCCACATAAGGGTCAAGACCTAAGATTCTTGGATTAGTAGTAATTGTTTCTGTTGCAGACATCGCAACATTAGCACTATTAATCCCAGCCGCTGGCCAAATTCCTTCTTTTAAAACTGCATTTGGCGTTGAAGTATAACGTAATGGATTTTCAGGTAAATCTAATTCTAAACCAGATAAAACAGCTTTATAATGACGAGGTTGTTCTTCAGGTTGAATCACAATAAAGCGTTGTGGATCCAAAGCTTCGTGTCCATCATCATTACGAGCAATCATGGTTGAACCATCAATTGATGCTTTTCTTCCCACAAGAACTGTTGTACATGAGCCTTTACGGCGATTTTCAATTTTCATTTATTTCTCCTTTATAATCTATAAAATACATCACTTAGAAACCAAGAAATTGTATTTATTATAAATACTAAATTTCAATTGGTTATTTGCCAAAATTTCTGTCAGTAAAATTTAATCAGAGCATTTTTTTAACTTCTGCAAAAATAGCAACCTGCTCATTTTTCAATTCATTTTTGACAATTTTTTCTTCAATAATTTTTAAAATTTTACCAAGTTCTGGACCAGGTTCAAGCGAAAATTCTTCCATTAAATCTTTTCCAGCAATGACAATCTCTGATTTATCATGAATTTGAAGTTGGTTATTAATAGTGACAGCCTGTTCTCTATCAATCTTCAAACCATAAGCCACTTTCAATTCATCAACCAAAAGCACTTTTTCTAAACCGAAATGATAAAGACTCATCAAATCCCAAGAGTCAAGTTCATAAGCTGATACAAGGTCTGCCACAAATTTTGAAAATTCATTGGACACTTTCCATTTTCGCAAAAATGTTTTCACGTCAACATTGGAAAATCTGGTCAGTAAAGCTGCCCATGCTTGCTCAGAATTCTGAAAATGAAAATCTACTGACAAGTCTGTCAGTACTTTTTTCAAGGCCGAATCTTGCAAATCTGGTAAATATTTATAAGCCCCTGATTTAAGCAGTAAGGTCAAACCATTTCGCCAATCCTGACCTAACAACAACTTATCAAATTCGATAAAAATTCGTTCAACTGAGATTTTTTCCAGTAAGTGAGCCGACTCACACATGGCTAAGAAAGTTTTATTTTCAATTTGAAAATCTAAAGTTGCTGCGAATCGCATGGCCCGCATAATCCGTAAAGCATCTTCATTAAAACGTTCCAAAGCACTGCCAACCGCTGTTAGCCTGCGTTCCTTCAAATCCGTCAGTCCATCAAACAAATCAATAATTTGCCCATTAACATCACAAGCAAAGGCATTGACCGTGAAGTCACGACGTTTTAAATCCTCTCGTAAATCTCTGACGAAATCCACATGATCTGGCCGTCTGTAATCTGTATATTTTGATTCTGTCCGAAAAGTAGTAATTTCATAATGTTCAGCTTCTGATTTTCCAGCTAAAACAAGTACTGTTCCATGTTCGATTCCCACATCAATGGTATAAGGAAAAATATCTTTAATTTCCTCTGGATATGCACTTGTTGCAATATCCACATCGTGAATCTCTCGCCCAAGCAATATATCACGTACAGAACCTCCCACAAAATAAGCTTCAAACCCATGCTCGATTATTTTTTCTAAAACCGGCTTGGCCTGTACAAACTCCTCGGGTAATTTTTCTAATTTCATATCTATTATTTTATCATTTTTTAAACAAAAACGGGGCATAGCCCCATTGTACACCTTAAAATTTTACTGACAGAAAGTTTATACAGACCTGTCAGCACTTTTAGCTCTCATCAATTTCTGTCATAAGCTAGTTCTTAAGCTTTGCCCTGTATCATTCACCTGTGAATTCGTCTCGACGCTCTGCCAGATTAACCCGAGCAATCCATCAGTAATTTTATCCTATTGTTCCTCTAAATTAATCCAGTAACGACAAATTTCATCACCATCAATATCTACAATATTTTCCAAAATACCCGCATTTGCTTCAATACTTTTACGACTTGCCAAATTTTCTTTGTCAGCAGAAATCATGACCTGAGAAATCTTACGTTTCTGATATTTAGGAAGAGCGAATTTGACCATTTCTTCAGCAAAATGATGTCCTCTAAAATCAGGAGCCACACCATAACCAATATGACCACCCCATTCTAACAAAATTCCCTTTTCGATTTGCCAACGACAAGAAATTTCGCCAGCGATTTGCCCATTAATAAAGGCAAAATATTTAGTTGCTGTTGACCAGTCGGGATTTTCAGCGAAAGTTTCTTCTCTATGAGTTTTTTCCACATAGTCCGAAAAATTTTCCAAAGAAAGCTCCGCATAAGATTTAACAGCATCGATTTTAAAAGGACTTGTATCTGTTGCCCAATTGGCAATATAATCCATAAAAGCTTCTGCATCACTTAATTCTAATCTACGAATCTCTAATTCACTCATAAAATCCCCCACTAATCATCCCGTCACAATCTATTTCGTCAGTAAATATTATAAATCCAAAAAATGTTCCAAACCATATTTTAACTCAGATACCGTCATTACCTTACGAATTCCCAAAGCAATACCAGTCATGAAACTTGAACGATCATAAGAATCATGACGTAAAGTCAGCCCTTCACCTTTTGAACCAAAAATAACCTCTTGATGAGCCACCAAACCAGGTAAACGAACCGAATGGATTCTCATTCCTTCAAGATCGGCACCACGAGCACCAGCTAAAGTTTCCTTTTCATCCACTGCCCCTTGATGATGAGCCAAACGTTCCTCAGACATCAATTCTGCTGTCTTCACAGCAGTTCCAGAAGGAGCATCTTTTTTCCCGTCATGGTGCAATTCAATAATTTCCACATCTGGGAAATATTTAACAGCCTGCTTAGAAAATTGCATCAATAAAACCGCACCCAAGGCAAAATTTGGTGCAATAAGACCACCCAATTCTTTTTCTCTAGAAAATTTAATTAAATCTGCTACTTCATCATCGGTAAACCCAGTCGTTCCAACCACTGGTCTAAAGCCATTTTCTAAAGCAAAACGAGTGTTCTCATAAGCCGCTTCAGGAGCCGTTAAATCTAGCCAAATATCAGCATCAAATCCAATCAAATCCTCTTTTCGACTAAAAACAGGAACTCCGAACGCTTCTGAGACTTCTTCTTTCTTTCCTAATAAAGCCACAAGTTCAAAATTTTGAGCATTAAGAATCATTTGTACCGCAGTAGCTCCCATTTTTCCACGAAATCCAGCAACAATCACTTTAATTTTATTCAATTTCATCCCCCATTCATTTATAAAGAAATTAGTATTTTATAGAAGTAGCTATTATTTTTATTATTCAGAATATTTGTTTTTAGATAAAAACACGTAAAAACGTGCTTTATTTTTTTGGTGAAATACCGTAAGCCACTGTATTCAAGCCCAAATGAGTTGCGATAACAGGCCCAAAAGTGACGATTTCTACATCATCAAAACCTTGAGATAAAGCATAATCATATAACTCTTGTGCCCGATCTTCAGCTCTAGTATGAATAACATAAACTTTGTAGGCCAAAGGATCTTTGGCATCTTTTAACAAAAGTTCCTTCATCCGGCTCATCGTTTTTTTCACAGTCCGAACTTTTTCAAAAACTTCAACCTTACCTTCAGTACTAAAAGTTAGCACAGGCTTAATATTTAATAAAGTCCCAAGCACAGCCGCACCATTAGACAAACGCCCACCTTTTGCTAACCAATGCAAATCATCGACAAGCATATAAGCACGGTCACCGTCTCTTTGTTCTTCAAACTTTGCGATAATTTCTTCAAATTCGACATCAGCTTCTGCCAAATCCAATACTGTTTCCACCATATAGCCCAACGGACTTGAGGTAATAAAAGTTTCAGGAAATACTACTTTCATTTGCTCATATTCACTTTGTAAGTAAAAAATATTTTGGTAAAATCCAGAAATTGCTGCTGGCAAAAATAGACCTAAAACATGAGTATACCCTTGTTTTTCTAAGTCTTTTAAAAGGCTATCAAGTTCAGCAACTCTAGGTTGCGAAGTTTTAGGTACTTCTTGGGCCTCCGCCATAAGATCATACCATTCTTCATGAGAAATTTTTTGCAAATCATAATCCACTCCATCAATGGAAATTGGAATATCTAAGACAAAAAGATTTTCGTAAGTTTTATATTTTTCAGCAAAATCTGCCGAAGAGTCAGTAATAACAGCTAATTTCATAAATTCTATTCTATTAATTAAAATTCCAAGTTTATTCCAGGCTGGTCTAAGGCAACCTCTGTTGTTTCATAGACCAAGCGTTTAAGAAGTTCAAACAAAGGCGCCGCAAGTTGGGCTAATTCCTCTTGTTCAAGCTCTTCTTGTTCCTTAATAATTTGTCCACGTACATAGTTCAATTGACTCACAAAACCAGAAAGTACAATATTATCTAGTACAATCAAGTAAGTCAAAACAGCGTGAATACCAGTGTCACCTTCACCAAGTTTTTCAAGTTGTTCTTTGGGAACAAGTTGAAATTGAACATTTAGATTAGTCTCAGGTGTTCCATTTTCTTTTTCCCATTCATAATTACGAGCATCATAATGAAATTGGTTAACAAATTCTTGTTCTCGTTCGATCGTTAAAGCCATTTTAAAATCCCCTATTTTTTTATTATAAATTTAGTTATATCCAGACATGAACAATAAGAACAAAGATTTCATCATCCAAATTTAAAGGATATTCCCCAATATTCAACTAAAATCTTAACACTACTTCATTCTACCACATCTTGAACATTTTCACGCAATAATTGTAGCATTTTTAACTCTTCTTCATTAGCCTCATATTTATCCAATAAATCTGGACGGCGTTCTAAGGTTTTTTTCAAAGATTCTTTTAACCGCCATTTACGAATATTTTCATGATGACCACTCATTAATACCTCAGGAACCTTCATCCCTCTAAAATCTTCTGGGCGAGTATATTGCGGATATTCTAAAAGTCCACTAGAAAAAGAATCATCTTCATGGCTAGCCACCTTTCCTAAAACACCTGGAATTAAACGCACAACCGCATCAACCATCACCGTTGCTGCAACTTCTCCACCAGTTAAAACAAAATCTCCCAATGAAATTTCATCCGTCACCAATGTTTTAATGCGTTCATCGTATCCTTCATAATGTCCACAAATAAAAATTAATTGCTCTTCTTGAGATAATTCTTCGGCCATTTTTTGGTCAAACTTTTTCCCAGCTGGGTCTAAAAGAATAACACGCGCAGGTTTTTCAGACTTCTGAGGTATTTTATCCATTGTGTCAAAGATTGGCTGTGGCATTAATAACATCCCTTGACCACCACCATAAGGCATATCATCAACATGACGTTGTTTATTCGTTGCATTTTCCCGAAAATCATGTGTATGTAGCTCCAAAATACCTTTATCTTGAGCTTTACCTACGATTGACTGATTAAGCGGGCCAAACATTTCCGGAAAGATACTTAAGATATCAATTCTCATATTTCTAGTCATCCAATCCTTCCATAATAGATACGTCCACTCGGTGTTGACTCACATCTACGTTTAAAATAACTGGCGGAATATAAGGCAATAATAAATCACGTTTTCCTTTACGTTTAACAACCCAAACATCATTAGCCCCTGGTTGAAGTATTTCAGAAATTTGACCAATTAGGACATCATTTTCATAAACATCACTGCCAATGATTTCATGATAGTAAAATTCGCCATCATCTAAATCCTCTTGGTTTTCTTCTGCAATTTTGACAATATATCCCTTATACTTTTCAACATCATTAATATGATAAAATCCTTCAAATTTAACGACATAAAAATTCTTTTGTGGGCGACCAGACTTCACCTTTAAATCTTGAATATAATTATCCTTATCATCGAAAAGTGCCAAAACTGAACCTTTTGAGAAGCGTTCTTGAGCAAAATCTGTCGATGGCATCACGCGAACTTCTCCTTGAAGTCCTTGTGTGTTAACAATTGTTCCTACCTTGTAAAATTTTTCCATTCTACAATTATACCATACCTAATAAGTCCTGATTTAAATAAAACTATTTTTTAAGTCTATTATTCAAGGAAAGCTATCTTTTCCTTGAATGAAAAAAATTCCCTTAGTTTAATTAATAAAAGAGCCATTCAAATTGAATGACTCATTTTTTATATTTACTTTGATACTAATTAAAAATTTTCTTTTAGAAAAAAATCTTTAGTTCTTTCAATAAAATTCTCTGCCTCTGTATCTAAATGGAGTGCATGGTAACCGTCTGCAATCTCTATTAATTCTAAGTTTTTCCCAGCATTGTTTGCAAATGAACGAATGGCCACGGGCGAACAAATCTGATCTGATTCACCACAGAATAATAAAGTTGGGATTTTCAAATTTCCAGCTTGACTCTGCGCAAAACGCCCTGCTTCCATAATCTGTGAAAAGAGCCGCAAAGAAAGAAGTTCGTGGTATATTCCATCTTTAGTTACTAAATCTACTAAATCATTTCGGTGAGAAATTGCTTCAACTTTTAAACCTGTACGAACTCGAATTTTTGGACTTATTTTTCCTAAAAAACCTGCCAGTCTTTGAAGCGGCACGGCTGGTGGATTTGTTAGCGCTAGCCAAGGAGATTCAATTACTACTTTTTGGTAAAGTTTTTGATTTTCAATATTTCTCAGAAGAACATTGAGTGAAATATTTCCACCCATGCTATGTCCAAACAGATAAACCGGAAGTTTTGGATACTTTTTACCAATTATCTTCCTCACTTCTAAGACATCACTAATTAGGCTCTCGTAAGCTCTAGCTCGTCCTTGAAGTTTTGGGTTAGCAGCTGCTAAAACACCATGCCCTCTCTGATCGTGCATTAGGCAAACAAAACCAGCATTGACTAATTCATTAATTAAATAGAGATAATGACCAGTATATTCACCAAAGCCATGAACTAATTGTACTACCGCTTTTGCTTTTTGGTCTGGCTCAAAAATTCCAAGGCGAATTCGGTAATGGTCTTTCATTGAAATAATTTCATACTGTTTTTTCATTGGATTTCCTTACTATTTTTTAGCATATTATGAACCATTATAACAAATCCTATTTCTCTTTAGTAATGTTATAAAATTTAAAGGCCAAAACTAATAAAATAATGATTTTATTTCTCAGAGTCTATTTTGGTCAACTACTTCACTTAATACTCGAGTAAAGTCTAAAGAGTCATTAAAAGGATGAACAAAATCAAATGTTTCTCCACCATTTTCAACAAATACTTCTTTATTTTCAATTTCTAATTCAAATAAAGTTTCTAAACAATCTGCAACGAATGCTGGTGAACAGATCAATACTTTTTTAGCATTTTCTTTGGGAAGTTCAGCAACTCTATCAATAGTCGCAGGTTCTAACCATTTTTCAGGACCAAATTTTGATTGATAAGTATGCTCGTATTCTTCTTCCCTCAAAC
This sequence comes from Lactococcus sp. AK05, assembly GCF_041026685.1. Taxonomy (NCBI): domain Bacteria; kingdom Bacillati; phylum Bacillota; class Bacilli; order Lactobacillales; family Streptococcaceae; genus Lactococcus; species Lactococcus sp. AK05. Next base: position 411,583 of record NZ_JBFTEI010000001.1, on the reverse strand, counting down.
CAAGTTTACTTACTACCAAACGTGTTGTTTCTTTGCATTGCTCTTCATAAGCATCTTTTTTCTTGGTCACGTAGGATAAGGGAATTCCATGATAGCTAAGGACCAATTTATCATAGTCATTTGCTTGCCACTTTTCTCTAATAGACTCTGCCAGTAAATCGCTATAAGATTCTACTTTGTGGAAGTCTCTAATTACTTTTATCTTATCATCAATTTTTTTAACTTGTTGAATGACAGGTTCAACTGTTGTTAAAGAATATTGAGGGTAAAGTGGAAGAACAGTAATTTCTTCAACACCAGATTCTTTCATCTCAGCGATTACTTTATCAATGCGTGGCTCTCCGTAAGTCATGGCAAAACGGACATCAAAATCTTCGCGCATATCTTGTAGTTGCTTTGCTTGTGCTACTGTGTAAATCATCAAAGGGGAACCTTCATCTGTCCAGATTTGTTTATACATCTCTGCTGATTTTTGCGGTCTAACTTTTAAAATAATTCCATTTAAAATCGGCAACCAAAGCCATCTTGGTTTTTGTATAACAAGAGGGTCACCTAAAAATTCTTTTAAATAATCCCTCACATCATCTGCTTCACATGAGCGCGGAGTTCCCAAAGCTACTAATAAGATTCCTTTTTTCTTATCCATTATTCCACCTATATAAAAAAATCAGTTTATTTATATTTATAACCGATTGTATCTACAATTGTTAATCAATATTTTTCATTCTAGCATAATTTTTTATTCAATTAAAGTAAATCTTAAAGAAGTATTTGATTATTATTAGGAATATTCGTCTAATCTAAAAAAATCACTATTCCAACTTTTTTAATATTTAATTTACTTTAAAATAAGTAAAATCCGATCAGTAACAAAAATAAAAGACCCACTAAGTGAGCCTCTAATTCTTATTGATCAACAAGAAGTCGAACTTTTTTCCCTTCTACAGGAACAAAGTAAACCACTGTGCGAATTGCTTGAATAATCCGACCTTGACGTCCGATAATTCGACCGATATCACCCTCCGCAACTTTAAGGTGATATTCCATAAATTCCTCACCCTCAATGAGTTCCAAAGAGACTTCATCTGGTTGAGTAACCAATGGTTTAACAATTGTTAGAACTAATTCTTTCACATCTTTTTGCATTTCTTACCTCTACTCTAACTTGAAAATTATTCAAGTTCAATATATGTGATTTTTTTATTCACGAAAAGCTGCTAAAAAGCAGCTTATCTCAAAAATTATTTAGAAAGTTTTGATTCGTGGAATTTTTTCATAACGCCAGCTTTTGAAAGAAGGTTACGAACTGTATCTGAAGGTTGTGCCCCTTTGCTCAACCATTCCAATACGCGTTCTTCTTTAAGAGTTACTTGTTCTTCAGTTACAAGTGGGTTATAAGTCCCAACTGTTTCGATGAATTTACCATCACGTGGAGCACGTGAATCAGCAACATTGATACGGTAGAAAGGTTTTTTCTTAGAACCCATACGAGTCAAACGAATTTTTACAGACATTTTATATTTCCTATTTCTATTTTTATTATATTTAATATTATAGCAGACTAATTTCGCCCTGTCAAGAAAAAATCTTGACAGCTCTTTTTTAGTTTCTGAGACTATTTAATAAACGGCGAGCTACTTCTTGATTCATCACTTTTTCCTGCCGAAGTTGCTGACTTACGACTGCTATCTCATCTGCTTTTGCACCCACGGATAATGCCAAAGAGCGAGCCTGTAAGCTCATATGTCCTTGTTGAATTCCTTCTGAGACAAGTGCGCGCAAAGCTGCTAAATTTTGTGCTAGACCAACTGCGGCGATAACTTTGGCCAGTTCTCTAGCATCTGTGATTCCTAAAATTTCCATTGCCGCTTGTGCCTTAGGTAAGACTTTCACCCCACCACCAACGGTCGCCACAGGTAAAGGAATTTCTAACTCTCCAAATAACTTTTCGGCATGAACTTCCCATTTAGCCAAACCTTGATATGTTCCTTCTTTTGCTGCATAAGCATGAATTGCTGCTGAAATAGCTCGCGTATCATTTCCTGTTGCAAGAATTACAGCATTAATCCCATTCATAATCCCTTTATTGTGTGTGCTAGCACGGTAAGGGTCAAGTTTTGAGTATTGTGAAGCAACTGCAATTTTTTGAGCAATTTCTAAACCATTTGATTTTTTTGAGAGAGCATCAACTGGAATTTCACAGCTCACCTTTACTAAAGATTCAGTTGCATAGTTTGAAAGGATGCTAAACAGAATTTTTTCCTCAGAAAACCAGCCACGAAAAAGTTCTGCTACACCTTCTAATATAGAATTAATAATATTGGCACCCATTGCATCTTTGACATCGACTTTGAAATCAACTGAAATAAATTTCTCACTTGAAAAAAGTCTGCTCGAAATTTCTCTCAAACCGCCCCCACGCTTAATAATTGAAGGATACGAAAGCTTAGCTTGTTCAAATATTTCATTTTTACATTCAGATATTTTCTTAATAATTTCTTCTGGTTTCTTTACGTCATAAAATACAATTTGCCCACGCATTAACCGTTCATCTATTTTAGCCGTAAAACTTTCCGCTATTTTTGCTCCATTACTTGCAGCAGCTATAACTGATGGTTCTTCTGTAACCATCGGAACGATGTATTCTTTTCCATTAATGACAAAATTTTGAGCAAGTCCCATTGGCAATTCAAATTCGGAAATTTGATTTTCAATTAGATTGTTTAAAATATTTGTATCTAAAGCCATTTCACTCAAAATTTCCTGAGTATCTTCTGACAGATTCAATGAATCTAATCGCTCTTTGGGCGACATTTGATAAAATTTTTTTCTCATATTTTCCAAAAATGCCCAGATAAGCTGGGCAATTCCTCCATTAATTTCTTAAAAATTACTTGTTTAAACCACAATAATTTTTAAAGGTTAGGATTTTTTAAAAGAACAGCCAAACCTAGGCCTCCACCGATACAAAGACTTGCAATTCCATAGCGTTTTTGCTCACGTTTTAAGGCATAAGACAAAGTCGTGAGAATTTTAGAACCACTTGAACCGATAGCATGACCTAATGCAATTGCACCACCATAAATGTTAACTTGTGATTCATTTAAACCAAGTTCACGATTGACAGCAAGACTTGATGCTGCAAATGCTTCATTAATTTCAAATAGGTCAATATCTGAAAGTTCAAGCTCTGAACGATTAATTAATTTTTTGATAGCTTCAATTGGTGAAACTCCCATAATAGCAGGGTCAATTCCAACTTCTGTACTATCAACTAGTTCTGCTAGGTACGGAATCCCATGTTTTTCAGCATAGTCTTTCGTTGCAAGAATGACAGCTGAAGCTCCATCATTAACAGGAGAAGAATTACCTGCTGTCACAGTTCCATTTTCTTTGAAAGCTGTCCTTAAAGTGGCTAATTTTTCTAAACTAGAAGAAGGACGTGGTGTTTCGTCAACTCCGACTTCTCCAATCGCAACAATCTCTTCTTTAAAAATTCCAGCTTGACTTGCAGCGACCGCTTTTTCTTGAGAGTTTTGTGCAAAAGCGTCTTGGTCTGCTCGACTTATATCAAATTGTTCAGCAATAGTTTCACCAATAATCCCCATGGAAATTCCTGAGAAGGCATCAACTAAGCCATCATTTAACATACTTAATGTTTCTTCTTGGGTTTTTCGATTCTTTATAATTGGGGCATTAGACATAGATTCTGTCCCACCAGCGATTACAACTTCTGCTTCACCAAGCTGTAAAAGTTGTTTGGCTAAAATCACTGCTTTCATTCCTGAACCACAAACTTCGTTGATTGTTGAAGCGGGCACTGTATTAGGTAGACCACTATGAATCGCAATTTGACGTGCTATATTTTGACCATTACCAGCTTGAAGAACATTTCCAAAAATAACTTGTTCAACATCTGATTTTATATTTTCATGTTTTGACAATAAGTTTGAAACAACATGTGTTCCAAGTTCTGCTGCTGAATATTCAGCAAGAGCACCGTCGTATCTTCCAACTGGTGTTCTTAAGGCGTCAATGATTACAATTTCTTTCACGAATGAACCTCCGAAAGCCATTATAGCATATTTTAAACTACTTTTGTCAAAGTCTCTTTACATTAAATTAATAAACAATATCTAATCAATGACTCTATTCAAGCATTTTTTGTACCATTTAAAATACAAACCAATTTACTTAATTCCAATTTTTATTAATTAAACAAAAAATTAAATGTGTGTATTTTATAGAAAGAAAATATCTTAGCAAAGAATTTAACGTATTTTTATGATAAAATTAAAGCATTCCAAAGACATTGAAAGGAGTTCCTTTCTTTTATAATAATAAGTGAGGAAATTTTTAAAATATGAAAGTCGGTATAGATAAACTTGGATTTTTTGTCCCAAATACTTTTGTTGATATGAGGGATTTAGCAAATGCTCGGAATGTTGACCCTGCAAAATTCCAAATTGGTATTGGGCAAGATGAAATGGCAGTCAATCCTGCTACTCAAGATATTATTACTTTTGCTGCTAACGCGGCAGCAAGTATTTTGACTGAGGAAGATAAAAAAGCCATTGACATGGTCATCGTTGGTACTGAATCAAGTCTTGATGAATCAAAGGCCTCAGCCGTTGTTGTTCACGATTTGCTTGGTATTCAACCTTTTGCTCGAAGCATTGAAATGAAAGAGGCTTGTTATGCAACTACTGCTGGCCTTGCTCTTGCTCGTGACCATGTTCTTTTGAATCCTGATACTAAAGTTTTAGTTATTGCTTCTGATATTGCCAAATATGGGCTAAATACTGGTGGAGAACCTACTCAGGGAGCGGGAAGTGTTGCAATGCTTATCACGGCCAATCCTAAAATTATGGCCTTAAATAATGATAATGTTGCTTTAACTCAAGACATCTATGATTTTTGGCGTCCTTTTGGTCAGGCTTATCCTTCTGTTGATGGTAAGTTTTCAAACGAAACATATATTGATGCTTTTGCTAAAATCTGGAAAGAGTATAGCCGTAGAACAAATTTAAAGTTCGAAGACTTTGCAGCTATCGCCTTTCATACCCCTTATACTAAAATGGGTAAAAAAGCTTTATTGCCAATGCTTGAATCTGAAAAACCAGCCAATGCTGAAGAATTAATGGAACAATTTGAACGTGGTATCGTTTATAATCGTCGTGTGGGTAATCTATATACCGGTTCTCTTTATTTGAGTTTGATTTCACTTTTGGAAAACTCTGATAAATTGAATGCTGGTCAGCGTATTGGACTTTTTAGTTATGGTTCTGGTACTGTTGCTGAGTTTTTCTCTGGTGAACTTGTTGAAGGTTATGAAAATCATTTACTTAAAATTGAACATCAATCAATGTTGGACGCAAGAACCCGTCTATCAATTCCTGAATACGAAAACATGTTCAATCAATATTTAGATTTGAATCATAATATTTCTTTCAATGATGAGACAGATTACTCCGTTTCAGAAGTTGTTGATAATCACCGTAAGTATAAAAAAAGATAAAAAAATACTGACAGAATTTCTGTCAGTAAATAAAAAGTCCTGTCAGGACTTTTTTTATTTTATTTGCTCAACAATGATACAGCTGCTTCATCAGCGATAACAGTAACATTAGCGTGGTTTTGAAGAATTGATGCTGGAAGCTCTGTTGTCACTTCTCCTTCAACCATTCCTTTGATTGCTTCAGCTTTTTCTTTACCATAAGCCATCAAAACAATATTTTTTGATTTCATAATTGAAGCAAGCCCCATTGAAATTGCTTTACGTGGTACATCTGCTTCTGATTCAAAGAAACGTGCGTTGGCTTTGATTGTGCTTTCTTGAAGGTCAACAACATGAGTTGTAATTTCAGCAGGTGTTCCTGGTTCATTAAAACCAATGTGTCCATTTTGACCAATTCCAAGAATTTGCCAATCAATTGGATTTTCTTCGATAATTTGATCATAATGTTTTGCTTCTGCTTCAAGGTCAGCTGCTTTACCATTTGGTAAGAAGTTTTCTTTAAATGGTTTTTCTCCAAATAAATGTTTAGTCATAAAGTAACGGTAAGATTGATCATTTGAACCGTCAAGTCCAACATATTCATCCAAGTTTACTGAAACCATGTCTGTAAAATCAAGGTCTGAGTTAACAATTTGGTTATAAAATTCTACTGGTGTTGAGCCTGTTGCAAGTCCCAATGTTTTAGCGCCATTGGCCATTGCTTCTTTAAGAAGGTCAAGTCCGATTTTTCCACCTTCGAGTTGATTTTTTACTACGATAACTTTCATTTTATATGCTCCATTTCTAAATTGGTATATATCAATTTTTCTACACTTTCATTATATCATAAATTATCTCCATGTCAACTAAAAATTGTCTTCAAAAAATACATTAACAAAAATAAAAAGTCCTTTTAAAAAAGGACTTTTTTGTAATCAATTAAGACATATATTTTCCAACAAAATCCCAAACATGGCTCCAATATAAGTCTGGATTAACTTTTTCTGATTCTCCATGACCCGCTCCATGAACAATCAGCTTTTCTTTCTCAACTTTTGCTGCATCATAGAGAGGGTTTAACATCTTAAATGGAACAAAAGTATCTTTATCACCATGAATGAACAAAATTGGTGTTTTGCTTTTGGCTACTTGTTTAATTGCCGAAGATTTAAAGATATCATAGCCAGCTCTCATTTTAACAACGGTATTTGCCGCATAAAGAACTGGAAATTTTGGTAATCCATATAATTGTTTTAATTGATAGGCAAAAACATCACCTGTTGATGTGAACCCACAATCTTCCACAATTGCTTTGACATTAGAGGGGAGCTTTTCGCCTGAAGTGTTCATCACCGTTGCTCCTCCCATAGAAACGCCCAATAAGACAATTTCTGCCTGTGGATCTTTTTGAATAATTTTGGCAATCCAAAGCAACATATCTTTACGGTCATCCCAGCCCATACCGATATAATCACCCTGACTTTTACCATGCCCTCTTAAATCTGGTGTAACAACATTATAACCCTTATTGTAAAAATGACGTGTCCAACTTGCCATATCGGTCGATTGTCCACCATAACCATGAACAACAATAGCCCATTTATTTGTTTTAGTTGGTTGCTTATAATCCGTAGCATAGAGTTTCAACTTCAACTTATCAGAGGAGGTAACATACCAAGCGTCGGATTTTACATCCGCTAAAAATGCTTTATTTTCTTTTTTCCTTACTTCTACTTTTTTAGAAAGAGGTTTCTGTTTGCTCCCGGCAGTTAGAAAAGATTAATTGGTATGCGCGTTAACAGCTAAATCATAAAAATAGTTTCCTATTGCGAAATAGCCACCAACCAAAACAACGGATAAAACTACTAAAATCCAAGCAATCATTTTTTCCTTTTTTTCATAAAATTCCTTTTAAATTTTATTTTACTATTCTAATATTAAAATTTCTTTTTTGCAACTTCTTATATTATTTAGTAATAATCTTACAAAAATTCTCGTTCTTCCTAAAGCTAGTCTATCCAAAAAATGATATAATAAAACAATATGCATTGCTTTTTTATCAACCAATTGATTTAGTGATTTGAGAGAAAAATTACCTTTAAATTAACTAAACTAATTTGAAATAAATGTATTTTAGAATCCTTTTACGGAATGGAGTAAAATAAAAAAACTTATGAATATAAATGATTTTGATTTTGATTTGCCAGAAGAATTGATTGCCCAAACGCCTTTGGAAAAACGTTCTGAATCACGTTTGTTGATTCTTGACCCTAAAACTGAAGAGCTTGAAGATAGACATTTCTATAATATTATTGATGAACTTGAAGCTGGCGATGCTCTTGTCCTAAATAACACAAGGGTACTTCCAGCTCGTCTCCACGGTGAACGCGCTGAAACAGGTGGACATATTGAACTCCTCTTGCTTAAAGATATGGGGCAAAATCGTTGGGAAACATTGGCAAAACCAGCTCGCAAAATGAAAGTTGGTGAAGAAGTCGTTTTCGGTGATGGTCGTTTGAAAGCTGTCGTTGTAGAAGCCCTTGAACATGGTGGACGAATTGTTGAATTCAAATACGATGGAATTTTCCTTGAAATCTTGGAAAGCTTAGGCGAAATGCCACTTCCTCCTTATATCCACGAGCAACTCGAAGATCAAGAACGTTATCAAACAGTTTTTGCAAAAGAGAATGGTTCTGCTGCTGCTCCAACTGCTGGCCTACATTATACACCTGAATTGTTAGAAAAAATTGCTGACAAAGGAGTCAAAATTGTTGAATTAACACTTCATGTTGGTTTGGGAACATTTCGTCCTGTTAGTGTGGATAATGTTGATGAGCATCAAATGCACAGCGAATTTTATCGTCTAACTGAAGAGGCGGCTGCTCAATTGAGAGCTGTTAAGGCTAGTGGACACAAAATTGTTGCTTCTGGAACAACATCAATCCGTACTTTGGAAACCATCGGTAGTAAATTTGATGGGGATATCCAAGCCGATTCTGGCTGGACTGACATTTTCATTAAACCTGGCTATGAATGGAAAGTTGTTGATGCTTTTAACACCAATTTCCATTTACCAAAATCAACTTTGGTCATGTTAGTCGCTGCTTTTGCTGGCCGTGATTTTGTTCTTGACGCTTACCAACATGCGATTGATGAAAAATATCGTTTCTTCAGTTTTGGGGATGCAATGTTCGTTCGCCCCAAAAAATAATTAAATTCTAATTAATTTTTATAAATAAAAAAGCCTTATAAGGCTTTTTTTTATTTATAGTTTATACTTTCTTTACTCTATTTTGAAGACAACAACCATTCTTGACAAATAATGCATAAATCTTTTTTCTGATAATCATTAAGACTTTCAAAAATAATTCTAGTTCCATTATTTTTGGGGTCATTGTTTATTCCTAGCAAATACTCAGGTGTTACTCCGAAATAATGTGCCAATTCAATCAATCGAATTCCCGAAGGTTCCACACCGTTTTTATAATTATGAAGCGCATTTCTAGGATATCCTAGATCTCTTTCAACTTGATTAAAAGACTTTTTTGATATTCTTATTAATTCTTCTAACCGTGGGTAGAATAGCTGATTCTCGGCCATAAAAACCTCCTGCAATTTGTTTTACTTTTACTTAACTTTAATAAATGTAAATAATCATGATTCAAAAATCTAAGTAGAACCTAAACATCTATCTCATCAGAATTATCTTCTTTACTTATTTGTTCTCTCATAGCTTCAAGTTGAGCTTTTAATTTTTCTTTTTCTAAATCTTGCTCCTCTTCTTCTTTTTTACGTCTCTTCCATAAAATAAAGAACAAGAAGAAAAGAGCTAAAAGAATTAATAATAAACCTAACCAGATAAGCCAATTTTCATACCACGGAGTCTTTTTAACAGTTACATCTTTTGAATTCAATTTACTTGCTGTTTTACCTGATATTGTAAAGTCTTTTGTAAATTTCCATTGATAATCAAATTTTTGTTCTTTTCCTTTTGAATCAACATAAGTGAACTTTCCGTCATTATTTTTTTGCCCATATACTGTCATCGATAGACGATACTTACCCGCTTCAAGCTTATTTCCATCACCAATAGAAACAGGATAATCAAAATTACTATTTGGTGCCATTTGCAGCATCTCTTTGTTTGCCTTATAAGATAATTTAGAATTACTTAAACCTTTGACCTCTGCTTGAACATACATTTGATTTAGATATCCGGCCTTTGGATTTTGTAAATTGGCATTGATTACATTTCTATAATTAACCTGACTAGGCTCTACACTATTTAATTTCAAGTCAGGCGCAACAGTATTTTTATTTTGTTGCATCAGTAAAGCAACAACGTAAGCATATTTATTTTGAATACTTAATCCCTTAGAATTAGAATTTGTTTTCTCTGAGTCCTTCTCTTTAAAAGTAATTCCACCAGCAATTACACCATTAAAATTTTCCTTTGGCATAGTAACACTCACTTTTACTTGCTGTGAAGAGTTTGGTTGTAGTGATACTTCTTTTGGAATTGAGGCATAGTCTACTAGATTATACTTTAGTGTTGAATCTGCTTTAATTTTATTTGGTGAGTATTCAACCACACCGTTAATATTTGTTGTCGCACTAGCTATTTCTTCTTCAACCACTACTGTTTTGTCAGTAGTATTTTTTAGAGTAATCGTCAAAGTTTGCGATTGCCCTGGACTCATTTGTAAATTAAAGTATCCGCTCTCGCCAATTTGGTTTTCTGGAAGAACCGGGTTCACAGAAAAATTAAATTCATTTGCATGAACTTCTTTACTGACAGTCCCTAAAGTAAAGATAGTGGCAATGAACAGTAAAACTTTTTGATAAATTTTCATTATGTTCTCTTTCTAGAACTACATTTCTGTAGTATTTTGATTAAAATCTTATAATAAAATTAAAATAAGTCCGTTATACAAAGTAGGACTAATCCCACTTTGTATAAAATTGCTATACGCAACTAATTAGAAGGTACATTATTTAAAGACCAAGTTAATTGTCCCTCATAGGTTCCCTTCTCTTGATGATCAACCGGAATATTCAATTGGATTCCTTCACCAGAGGTTGAATTCCAGTTTTGATTTAACTTAAAAGTACCAGTAGTTGGTGAAGTATTGGCATAAATCTGTAAGGCATCACTTGTAATTACTTTACTTCCTGTACTATCTTTGAAGAAAAGATATGAAGCCAAATTATTATTATTTGTCAAACCTTTTAAATCTTGAGTTTGTGCGACACTCACATACCATGGCTTCAAGGCAGAACCTGTCCGTGTGTCCGTAACAACCACATCACTGGCAGGACTTGTAGCCCATGAAATTAATGGTTTAGGACTTACGTCTAATGTACCAAAGTCGTAAGAATTTGGTGTAGAAAGACTTATAGAGCCAAAAGTTAAATTAAGTGTAATATCTTTTGATAATCCATTATAAGTATAAGTAACAGGACGAATATTACCATCTCCATCAATGATTGGATTATTGGCTTGTATAGTTTGCAAGGTTGTAACCAAATTTGACGGACTGCTAATCACTGGTTCTTCTATCGTTCCATCCGCTTTAAAAGCTAAAGCATAGGTCCAATTACCATCCAGATCTTTTTGATCTTTTAAATCGTGTGCATCATCACTTGTCATACTTGCATCATAAACATTAAGAGCTGTCTGACTATCTGATGAAATAACTGCTGCCTGTGGTACAACAACAATGTTACTATTAGTAGAACTTTTTCCCAAAGTCCAGCTCACAGGTATTTCTGCATATGATTTATCTTTTACATTAGTATCACTAGTAGTAGGATCTTGAATCGTATTACCTGCATTATTTATTGAACTTAATGGATCACCACTCATCGTAATATCTGTCATTACACCCACTCCTTTTAAGCCAACAATTTTTTGGAGTTGTGCTTGAGTCAATGATGATGCATTTATTGCCGAACCTTTATTCGGTAGGATATAGTTTCCAGCACTTAGACTAGTGGTGTTATCAGTAGCCACATTTTGTACAATATAACTTCCATATATTGCTTGATCGTTTGTGCCATCTTGTTGATTTCCTACAAAATAGTCTCTCGTACTAAAGTTACGTGTAGCACCAGTAGTTCCAGCATTGACATCAAAATTAGGATTAGTTGATGGATAATTATTTAAAACCTTTCCATCAAATGCCGTGGCTGTTCTAGATTTTATGTAATATGGTGCTTTAGCGGTGAAGCTAAAGGGAGCTGTTGTGCTATCACTATATCCCATCACATACATTACTTTGATCGAACTTGCATCAGTATCAGATGCTACCGAGGCCCATGCTTGCATCGTTTGACCAGCAACGGGATTCCCTGTTGTAACATTAGATTTTAAATGATGTTGCCAATTTCCTGAATCTGCATCACCAGTTGTATTATATACACGTACCTGCCCTGGAACAACATAACCAATCCAAGTTGGATTACTTGGGGTGGAGAGGGAAGACATTGTATAATCCCCTAAAAATGCATAATTTTTGGCTGAATCTACACCAGAAAAATTATTAGGACTAATATTTACTGCACCAGATTTTGTAGAAGTATCTCCACCATTAAACGTAAGCACAGGGAATCCCCTTTGTGTTCCCCAATAAGCTCCACCAAAAGTATTAGTTGGAGATGTTGCAGTTCCTATCGGCGACCAAAATAAACTCCCATTATTAGTTGACATATCCAAATCAGAAAGGTTAATCAATCCCGATGTTTGAACATAAGGGGTCGAGAGTGTAATATTGCTGCCGACTGTCATCTTTGCAATTGAAATGAGAGAACTTGAAGAAGTGATTGCAAGCGTCGAATTTTTTCCTAGTATCAAATTCCCAGTTTTATTGTAACTTACTGCATGATTTACCGCTGTTGCGCCATTTCCGTTTAAAAATGAACCTGAGACATTAACTGTAGTGTTTGGAGAAATCTTTGCATTCGTAAAGTTAGCAAGTGTACCAGAAATGTTAACAGGTAACTGGGATGAATTATCCCCAAGATTAACAGCAGCGACTGATGCTTTTCCTGTAGTTACTGATGTTTGATAGTTATCATTTGTACCGCCACTATTGACACTTCCTTTAATATTGACACCATCTGAAATGTTGATATTAGTATTATATTGCAACGCTTGAGTATAATTTGTACCGTAAACTGAACCTACTGACATTGGAATAGTCGAACTCATATTTTGAATATCAATATTAATTGTTCCGACATTAGTATAAGTGTTGCTGTTACCGTTAGATTGACCATCGCCGTAAAGTATTGCAGAAGCCAGTGTATTGGCTGTCGCATCACCTGTTTTTATACTCAAGGTAATCACGTTACTTGATCCAGAACCTACTTTGGTTAATGTATTGCTATAGCCATTTCCTCCTGAGAGATAGGTATTACCTGTTGGGAATTTAAAAGTATTTCCTGTATGACCAGATAAATCAAGATTAAGTGTTGAATTTCCTTGAATAGTATTGCTGGCATTATAGAAATTGCCACCACATAGTTGTTTGGTTCCTGTACGTGGATTTCCTGAGAAATCTCCACCATATACATCTACTTCAGAATTCCCTCCGGTAACATTTCCACCCCCTGATCCGTAATTTCCTCCAGCAATAGCGTTGATAACTCCATTATAAATGACATTGGTCATATTGCCTTGAATCACTCGGTTATTCCAGGAACCGCCCGATTCAAACCAGTCAACCTGACCGTTGTTCATTTGAGTATTAGAGTTACCATAAAGAGTACCGGTATAGCCTGCACCTTCAAGCGTATCCTGAATACCACCATTGTTGAAATTATAAGAATTTCCCTGATGATATCCGCCAAAACCATCGCCGTAAGTCCATCGAGCAATATCATTATTTTGAATGGTAGTAGAATCTCCTACTTGCCAGTAAGAGTTATCACTTCCTTCAGTACCACCACCACCAACAATGTCAGAAGCACTGATAGCCTGATAACCAGAAGTCATTGACTTATAAGCTAAATTACTTGTCGCAATAGTATTACCATTGGCTGTCCCGTAGCCAACATTTACAAAACCAGAGCCGCCAACCCCTGTACGATTTGAAGACGAGCGGCTGCCATCGGACACTCCATTTTCACCTGTTGTATTACCACCAGGAGCGGTGCTTGAATCTCCTACTTCAAGAATACTATTTCCTTGAACATAACCATAACCGCCACCGCGCATGTAATCATTCCCGGCTCCGGTAGAGAATGTTCCGCCTTGTGCCCAAGAATAGATATTGCCGTAAATCTTTATGGTAGAGTTACTTGCTGCAATCGCCGCACCTGATGAGGGATTAGCGTCATTCGTAGCATTACTTTGCATTCCACTGATGGTATAGCCATAATAAGCCTGACCAAATCCACCAGAGAAACTAGAAATCGGTGCATTAGTGAAACCAGTTTTAACATAACTGGTAATATTACCATAAACCGTGCCCGAATTTCTGTTTTGTGCTCCGCCAGCCCCCGCAAAATCATATTGACCTGTGCCTGTAAACTGACTTGTATCTACACTATTGACGATTGCATCCCCACTGTTTCCTGATTGACCTACAATACCTGTATCGCTACCGCCATCGTAACCTTCTTGACCATTCCAGCTTCCAAGACCTTTAAATGTGTTGTAAATTGTGCCCTTGACTGTACCGTTAGCTGCACCTCCATAATAACGTGTATTATAAGAGGCGCCTGCAATGCTTGAGTTCCAGTTGTTATAAACATTACCGTTTACAGTGACAGGGCTAGCACTTGTTCCAACACCTGCACCGTAAATATTTCCAACATTACCAGTAAAACCAGTTACAGATACATTTGTATTACCATTGATTATGCCGCCAGATGCATTGCCTCCCGTAACCGTTCCTAATCCAGAAGCGTTTGTGATGGAAACATGGGTACTTCCTGAGATATTTCCGCCGGCATTATTTCCGCCATAAAAACTCATCGTTCCTGTACCAGTTGAGGCAACATAAATATTGGTATCACCTATAACGTTAGTCGTTCCAGCTGTTCCACCATAAATTGAAATTCCAGTTCCTGTGAAGTTCGATCCTGGCATAAATGCAATCGAATTGCCCTGAGCGTAGAAATTGTCATTAGTTGCTGCAACAGTAATGTTACGAAAGACCGTTGGGGCGCCAAAATAGTTATTTGTTGGAGTTGTAATCGTATAACTTCCTGTCGCTGCAACATTAGGTGTACTTGTCAGACTATCAGTTGTATTGGCAACAATGGTCAGTGATTTAACTTTTCCAGATAAGCCTGAAAAAGTTCCTGCTGCGCCTGTATTAGCCATGGAATTGGACAAGGTCACATTACCGCCAATAAACAGGACATAGTCATTTGAATTTGAGGCGTTAGAAGCAATAAAACTTAAAGCAGCTTGAACATTAGCATCCGATACACCATAAATATTATAGATTGTACTTCCGCCTTGAATAACAGAAATCTGACTTGCTGCTACATTAGGCAAACCCGAAATGCTTTGCTGATAACCAAAACTTGTTCCATTGGTTGCCTCTGTGGGAAGTTTAATATTTAAAGCAGGGCGACTAGGCTGAGCTAAAGATACGCCATTAAAAGTACTACTAGTGGGAACAACGCTTTTAAGCATGGTATTCATACTAGTATTAGACGTTGTCGCTCCTACTTCTTGAGATGATAACACCTTCCCAAGAGATGTTGCCGTAATAGGCCCACTATTAATACCTTGAGAAATTGTCCCCAAATTCATAGATGAAACCAATGCTAGCAACATTATAAAAGTCACAAGTTTAAATTTATATTTTCTTTGCATGAAATCTCCCTTGCTTGTTTCTCACCACTAAAAATATTAATTAGATGGTGTATCGTCAAGTGTCCAGGTTAAATCTGCTGTATACTTGGCTGCACCTGCCACACCTGCTGGAACAGAAAGTTTGATGGCTGTGTCTTTTGTAGCTCCATCTTTCCCCCCAAAGTCAAGCAAACTATTACCAGAGCCGTGACCAGCCGTTGCTCCCAATATTGTTGCCGATTGTACTCCAGGTGTCAAAACTGTAGTAGCTGAAGAAATATCTGCTGGGTTTGCCGTACCAGCTCCTTGAATCTCAGCATCACCTAGAGTCACTGTTGCTCCTGTTAATGTACCATGACCATTCGCTACTAAATTGCTATCTGTTGTTGTGAAGTCAGTCATTTGAACTTTCAAATTCCAACCTGAGAAAGTCCCACGATTATCTGCTACTTGAACATAGTTAGTACGTGTCGTATTATCATCTAATTTTTGTGCAGCAGCATTGTAAACTTCTGCTTTATTGCTTACAGGATGACTTCCAAAATCAAAACTTGAGGCATAGACAATAGTTAAACCACTATCAGGCATTGTCGGTCCTACCGGATTTACACCATCTGGCTCCGTTGGTTTTACTGGAACAGTTGGGTCTTGCGGGTCAACTGGACCTGTGGTATCTGTTCCGGCGGTAAAAGTTACCTCTCCTTGCGTGCCATATGATTGTGTTGTAGCTGCACTGGCAAGTTGTGGACTTACTGATACTGCTAATAGCCCTAAAGTTGCTAGAGAGAGATATTTTGTTACTGATTTAGACATATAATGTCCTCTTTTCTATAATAATGTGTGTTACAAATTAATTTGGCACGTTTGTCGGTAAATCAGACAATATCCAATTTAAAGTTGTAGTGTAAGCAGTCGCATCCTTGGGGGTATCTCCAGGAACAAATAATGAAACTGCTGTTGTTAAGCCATCTTCAGTGACCATTGAATCGTTTCCCCAGCGAATTACCCAAGTTCCAGCTCCTTCGCCAGTTGAGGCAAGAGCTACTTGAGTTTCAACACCGGGAATAAGTCCCAAAATTGTTTGTGTTTTGGGAGATTTTTCATTAGTAAAAGAAGCTTTTTCTGAACTTTTTAAATTAATCGTGGCTCCTTTAAGTACTTTGTACTTCTGAGGGCCTGAGTCAATTTGAGTAAATTGTGTTTTCTCGACTACTTTTAAGTTCCAACCGGCAAATGTTCCTCGACGATCGGTTACTTGAACATAATTCGGTGTTAAAACTTCAGAATCAAAATACTTTTGGGCTTTAGCTAAATATGTTTGATCTTTATTAGAAATTTTATGATTTCCAAAGTCAAAACTTGAAGCAAAATCAATTGTCAGTGAGCCATTTCCCCCTGGATTAGGCTTTGAACCATCTGGATTTTGTGGAAATACAGGTAAAGTTGGATCAGGTTTGTTAGGATTAACAGGGGGGTGAACTCCGCTACCTGGACCAAAACCAACTATTCCTTGCGAATTATAGCTTTGGACTTCTGCTGCATTAACTCGAATTTCCAATCCTAATGTCATTAAGATGAGAGGTATACTTAACCATCTTATTTTTTTCACAGTACCCTCCTTTTTATAGTTTAGAAATTATAGACATTTAATTTCCTGGGGTATTCGTTAAAGACCAAATTAATTGTGTCGTATATGACGTCGCTTTATTTGTACCAGCAATAACTTTAAGACTGATTGGTGATGCTGTAGAAACTGCTTCATTACCCAGATGCGCTCCACCATTTTCTTGGTAATCTGCATTAGCTCCTAGACCATATATCCAAGTTCCCATCCCTTGATTTGGACCAGCTCCTAAAATTTTGCTAGCAGCTGTACTAACAACAAAATTAGTGTTATTGATATAACCGGGTTTTGCAGCAGTGGTTCCATCGGTATAACCTTTACTAAAAGATAGTTCTGCTCCGGTTAGCTTTTCTCCTGAAGTATTTTGAAATTGATCAGATTCTGCAACAGTCAAGGTCCATCCATCCCAGGTTCCGCGTGTATCAGTAACTTGAACATAATTAGGACGTGTCATATCAACTGCACTTCCATCTTTATCTTTGCTAATCCACTGTGCATGAGCATAGTATGTAGCATCCTTTGAAGAAATTTTTTGTGTCCCAAAACTTAGACTTGAAGCAAAATCGATTGAAAGTGCTCCTCCTGTTCCGGGTGTTGGGTCGGTACCATCAGGATTTGTTGGTCCTACAGGGACAGAGGGGTCTAAAGGATCAACGGGGTTAATTCCAGTATTATCTCCTTCAGCAAAGTTAACATATCCATTTGATGTATAATCTCCACCAGTGCTTGCGGCATCAGCTTCACTGGCAATTATTGGTCCCACGATTAATGCAGCAGTTAGTAGTACCGTTGATTTTAATAAAATTTTATTCATTTATTCTCTCCTTTTATCAAAATCAGACTTATGGTGCTGGTGTAACCGCAGATGTATTTCCATCCCAATCATTTCCTGGAACGGCTTGCAAGCTCCAATACAAATCTGTAGTATATGGTGCCGCTTTCTCAATCAAACCTGCAGGAACAGCCAAACTAATTGCTGATTTTGTCGCCACTTTAGTATGATCTGTGGTATTGGCTGTATCAACTGAACTTGCATCATAGGCATCTACATCACCAAAATTATATAACCAAGTTCCTGCTCCTTCATTTTTTGCAGCTGAAACTAGTTTTGTTGCTACTCCTGGTGTGAGCGTTCCTGAAGCGACAACATCACTTGGCTTCCCAGCGGTAATACCATTTCCTCCAAGGAGAGTACCACCGGTAAAGCTAATTTGTGCACCACTAAGTGCATATCCAGGATCTGTTGAAGTTCCAGTAGTCATATGAAGATCTGAAGCTTGTGTTAAACTTAATGTCCAACCTGATAGCTCACCTGATTGGTCTGTTACTTGAGCATAGTTAGGCACTACTTTTACAGCGTTAGATTGATCTTTTACCATATCAGGATGTGCATAATAAGTTTTAGATTGAGTAGAAATTGATTGGGTTCCGAAGTAAAGGGTTGAACCATAATCGACAGTAAGATTTCCAGAAGCACCTGGAGTACCTGGGTCTACTGGTATTACAGGATTAGTTGGGTCTGTTGGATCAAGAGGGTCGACTGGACCGGTTCCTGCTTGCAAAGTCAAATTTGCACTTGAAGTGTAATCTCCACCTGTAGTTGCCGCACTAGCGGTTGTGACTATCATTGGAGCAGAAATCAGTATGCCGGCAAGAAGTGTTGTTGATTTTAAAATTAGTTTATCCATTAAGTTTCTCCATTTGTTTTATCCTTAAAAAAGGTGCAGTAATCGACTATTATTTATTTTTTATAAAGTTAACCTCCCTCTTTCTTTTTTATAAACTATTATGCTTGCCAAAATTAGTAAGCCAACATAACTAGTTACCATTGATGAGAATTCCATATCTCCTGTTTTTGGGAGTATGGTCTGAGTAATTGGAAGGTCTTTTTTAGGATTTTCTTTACTAATTGAACTTGATTCTGGTCCTACCCAATTTCCCGTAAATCCTACTTGACCTTTTGTATCATAACTTGTTGTATCTGCTAAACCCGTTGTCATCAATAAATTTGACGATGAGAATAGCAATAAAATAATTAATAGTAATTTTTTCAATATTCTTTCCTTTCTTAATCTTTACATTTACAAACTTTTATCATTGTAATCAATAAAAGACCTCTCTTTCTCTATAAATTCTAATGTAATTTTCAGAAAAACTTCAATTTTTCGGAAATTTTTTCATTATAATGCAATGATTTTACTCTATTTTAGGTCTTGATTTGTTTAGGGAATTGAGTAATGTGTAATTTTACAGATATATTTTTTAATAATTGTGTAGTTAATCTTGTACAAAACAATTAATTATTATATAATATAGTTGTATGTATCTAATTTTTTTAGTTACAAAGTAATTCTAGAGTGAAAATTTGATGAGTTAACTAGTGTTCTTTCCGAAAAATTGAAGTTTTTCGTAAAGAACATCAATAATTAAAGGTGTTTTCTACTATTTTTTCTAATTCAACTTTATATTTACTAAAAAAAAAAAAAATTTATTACTTCATAAATTGTTTTTTTATATGAAAAAAATAGTATAAAATTTCCCAAAAGTGATACAATGATAAGAAACATTTGAAAATCAACCACCTCTTCTGTCAGTAAAATTTACTGGACACTTTGCTGACAGAATTTTTTAAGGATTTTATACCATGAGTTTTATAAATATTGTTATGTTGCCGGATTTCATCAGTATTATTTCAGATGGACAAATTACAACCAACGAAGTTCTTACCCAAAGTCATTTTAAAAAATTTGAAAGTAATCCAAATGGGTTCGTTGTTGGAATTACCGGATTTGAATTGATTACCAATAATATTCGCAAGAAATTTTATTATCAACCTAATTTAAATTTTGAGGAAGCTGAACTTTTGCTTAGGGCTGAACTTGAAAAATATAAAAGTAAGCAAGTTAATTTTGGTCAACATATTTCTTTTAATGCTGTCATTGCGGGATTTCCTATTGAGAACCCCAAAGTCCCTAAAGCTTTAAGTTTTCATGTTGCAAATCAAAACATTTCGGAACGCTACTATGAAAAATCGGCAATTCTTTCTTTGATTCCCGATGATATTTCTTTTAACCCCAATCAAATTATTACTGATAATCTGAATAAATCTTTGAATATCACTCCAACTTTTCAAGTTCAAACCCTTCAACGTAATGCACTCTATAAAGTTGCTGACCAATCCCAAACGGTCAATAAGGTTATTTTTCAAGAAATAATTGAACCTAAAATTACTGATAGAAATCACTATTCTAGCTGTCAGAAAAAAAAAGACTGAATTAATCAGTCTTTTTTTCATCGTTTTTCTTTTGATTAGCCTTTGATAAAGTCAATTTACCATGAGGATTGTATTTCTTTAACAAGTCATCAATCCGTTCATCGGTCCAATAATCGGCTGAGGCAATAAAATTTCCGTCTTTGTCACGGTCACCAATAATTTTAAATCCCATTTTTAATCTCCGAAAATATTGAAATCTTTAATCTACAAATTCAAATTCAAATTTTTGAATTCTAACGTAATCGCCATCCTTGGCTCCCATTGAACGAAGTGTTTCGTCAACACCCATCGCGCGCATTTGGCGAGCAAATTTCATAACTGATTCATCATGATCAAAATTAGTCATGATAAAGAGTTTTTCAATCTTATCACCAGATAAGCGCCATCCACCATCATCATCACGAGAAACTTTAAATGGTTTTTCTTCTTCTTCAAAGCCGTAATAAGCTGTTTCATCCGCTAATTCATCTTCATCGTAAAGTAAGAATTCTGGTGTTTGTGCAAGTAATTCACTTGTGCGTGCAAGCAAACCTTGAAGTCCTGTTTTAGTCAGGCCAGAAACTTCAAAAATTTCAGGCATTTCTTTATCAGAACCTAAATCAGCAGCTAATTTTTCTTTAAATTCAGCTAAACGTTCAGCAGCTTCTGGCATATCCATTTTGTTGGCAACAATAATTTGTGGACGTTCCATCAAACGTAAATTGTAAGATTCTAATTCATCATTGATTGTTTTGTAATCTTCGTATGGATCTCGTCCTTCAAGTTCTGACATATCGAGAACATGAAGAAGGACACGTGTACGTTCAATATGACGCAAGAATTGAATTCCCAGTCCTGCACCAGAGTGCGCTCCTTCAATCAATCCTGGCATATCTGCCATAACAAAACTATCTCCATAACCCACTTGAACCATTCCGATATTAGGAGTGATTGTCGTGAAATGGTAAGCGCCAATTTTAGGACGCGCATTTGAAACAACTGACAATAATGTTGATTTACCAACAGATGGGAAACCAACTAAACCAACATCTGCTAAAACACGAAGTTCCAAAAGTAGAATTTTATCTTCTCCTGGTTCTCCATTTTCTGCTACCTCAGGTGCTGGGTTACGTGGTGTGGCAAAACGAATATTTCCACGACCGCCGCGACCGCCTTTAGCAACCGCAAATTCTTGGTCTTTTTCGATTAAGTCAACTAAAACATCACCAGTTTCGTTATCTTTAACAGTCGTTCCTTGAGGAACATGAACAATCAAATCTTCGGCTCCACGACCGTGCATTCCTTTGTTCATCCCTTTTTCGCCTGGTTTACCACGGAAAATACGGTTATAACGGAAATCCATCAAAGTTGACATTCCTTCATCAACTTTAAAGATTACAGAACCGCCTTTTCCCCCGTCACCACCGGCAGGTCCACCATCTGGAACATATTTTTCACGGCGAAAAGCAACTGCACCATCGCCACCTTTACCAGCTTTTACTTCAATTCGTGCTGTATCTAAAAACAAAGACATACAGTTTCTCCTCTAAATTTTCTTTATATAGTTTATTTATTATTTTTCCACAAAAATGCGTGCTATCTATTATAGCATTTTATCAGCTTTTTTTATAGCTTACTCTGTGCTAAAAAAGTGACAATCCTAAATTATCACTTTTTTTATTTTTAATTTGAACTTGTTGTTGTGCTTTGAGCAGTATTTTCACTACTTGCATCAGTCTTTTTCGCATTTTGAGCAGAAATAGATGCTGATTTTGAGGTAGATAATTGTGAAAGATAAGCATCATATGCAGCTTTTGGCTTCGTATAAATACCAGCTTCCATATCTACAACTTGTGGTGCTTGAACTTGTTTAGCAACACTTGGATAATATGGCAGGCGGTCAGCTAATTGACTCAATGAAACTCGAACCTGATTTCCGTCACTCATATCAATGGCAATGAAATCCTTCGTCGCATCTGTAGGAGTTTTAGTAACATTAGTCATTAGTGATTTTATTGCTGGTTTAAGCGTTTCATAAGCATTTACAAAAGTTTTAACTTCTTCATCATTAAAATTTTGTAAAACTGGCAATTTCTCAAGCTTAGTTGCATCAACTGGTGTTGTAATCACGTAACCGTTATTTAAGACAAGGTAAGTTTGATTATTACGTTTGACATAGACACTGTTTGTATGTTCTTTTACAATGGCCTCAAAACGATTAGGAAAATGGTAATTGATTGTAACAGCAGAAATTCTAGGGAATTTTTGTTCGATTGCCGCTTCAATTTTTTCCTTATTATTTAGGATATTAAAAATACTATCGCTTGTTTGAATTCCTGAAGCTAATGCAACTTGTTCGCTACTTTCATTCGCATTTCCAGAAACACTAAAAGTTGATATTTTGCTTAAAGGTGAAATCAAATAAAGAGAGCCAACGAATACCAGAACAACAATTGCTAAGGCTGGCCACATTTTCTTTAAAAGTGGAGCTGAACCTTTAAATAAAGAAGAAAATCTCGAAGGTCTTTTGATTTGCTCTTCTTCATACTCATATTCATTCTCTTGAGAAAGTTGTTCTAACTGAGCAATAATTTTTTCATTTTCAATCGGAGCTTCGCTTGATTGATTTTCTTCGTTATTAGTCTCAAAGCCTTCTTCTAACAACTCAGCTGACTCAGCTTCGTCTCTAGTGTCATCAAAGTTTTTTTCAGTTTTTGGGAGACTTTTAAGAAAAGGTGAAGAAAAATGAACCTTTTTAGGTTGATTTGCTTTCTTTTCTTTTTTGGCTTCTTCTGCTTTTCTTTTCTGATATTCAAGATGTTTTTGCTGCCAAGGGGTTAAGTTATTATCTTTTTCACTCATTTATTTACTAATTTCTTTCACTAGATTGTAAAGGCGTTGGCTAGCATCTGGAACGCCCGCTTTTAGACTAGCTGCTTGCATTTCTTGATACTTCTCATTATTTTCGAGTATATTTGAAATAGCTTCAACCAAAGTTTGACCCGTTAGGTCTTCGTCTTTGATGATAATAGCTGCACCTTGGTCAACGTATTCTTGAGCATTTTTAGTCTGTTGGTCAGCTGTCACATTTGGACTTGGGACATAAACGGCTGGTAAGCCTAAAGCGGTAACTTCAGCAATAGTTGTTGAACCAGACCGTCCTAAAAAGAGCTGACTTTTTGCTAAAAGTTCTGTCATATTATTAATATAAGGACGAATATCTAAATTAGAATTTTCTTTATATTGATTAAAAGTTTCCTTGTAATCATCATAATAAATCTCTCCTGAAGCATAAACGGTTTTAAATGAACGTTGTGCTAATTCAGGAAGGGCTTCAATAAAAGCATTGTTAAGTTTTAAAGCGCCACGTGAGCCACCAAAAATAACAACCGTTGGCTCTTCAAATTTTTCTACTTGAGCCGCTGCATCTGCAACTTCTTGTGCCCTTGGATTCCCAGTAAAAGTTGTTTTGCTCGCTGGAAAATATTGTTCTGCTGCGTGAAAACCTACTGCAATTCGGTCAACTTTTTTAGCAAGAAAACGATTAGTTATTCCTGGGAAAGAATTTCCTTCATGTATAATTGTTGGAATTTTTAATTGCGCAGCAGCATAAACAACTGGCCCTGCCACATATCCACCAGTTCCCAAAACAACATCCGGTTTAAATTCTTTCATAATTTTTTTAGCATCTGAGACAGATTTAAAAAACTTATAAGCTGTTTTTAAATTTTGCGGACTAAGTGAACGACGTAATCCTTGGATATCAACTGTTTTTAAATTAATTCCTGCTTGAGGGACAATTTTTGCCTCCAAGCCTTTTTTCGTTCCAATATAAAGCACTTCTGTATCTGGTTCTACTTTTTCCAAATACTTAAGGAAAGCTAGCGCTGGATAAATATGACCGCCTGTGCCGCCACCTGTAATGATAATTCGCATGTTTGTTTTTCTCCAATAGTTTGGGGATTCTCTGACAAATATTTTTGTACCCAAGTTTCATTAAATCCTGTTCTCTAATAAACAAGAAAATAATGATAGAAATAAAGTACAAATTAAATCTGATAGCTGTCAGCAAGATGAATCGTAATTATTCTTTCTGTCAGTAAAATTAATTTTAACATAAATTAATTCAATAGTTGTCAGTACTTTTATTTTTTCAAATTTTCAAAGGCTTTGATGAATAAATCACCGCGTTCTTCAAAAGTTTTATATTGGTCCCAACTTGCACAAGCTGGACTAAGTAAAATTGTATCTCCTGCTTGCGTTTGAGGTAGAATTTCTTCGAGGGCTTTTGCAACATTTTCACTATCAAAAACGGGAATATTCAATTTTTCTGCAGTCAAACGTAATTTATTTGCTGTTTGACCAAAAACAACCATTCCTTTCAAATCTTGCAAATCTTTTTCTAACTCTTCAAAACCATTTCCACGATCAAGTCCGCCAGCTAAAAGCCAAAGTTTACTATTATCAAAACCAGAAAGTGCTTTTTGAGTAGCCAAAATATTGGTTGCCTTGCTGTCGTTATAGACTTTACGACCATCAATTTCGCCAAGATATTGCAGACGATGTTTTACGCCAGCAAAACTTGTCAGCACTTCTACAATCGCTTCATTTTTTGTCCCTTGTAATTTTGAAGCTACAATGGCTGCTAAAGCATTTTCTAGATTGTGCTCACCAGGAAGTGAAAGTTCAGAAACTTCCATGATATATTCATCATTAAAATAAATTTTTCCATCTTTAGAATAAGCACCATTAACTTTTTCTTTTGTTGAAAAAGCAAGAACAGTCGCTTTCGTTTTGTCAGCCAAATTACGACATTTTTCTTGATTAAAATTGAGAATCAAGAAATCATCTGAGGTCATATTTTCTTGAATTCGCCATTTTGCAGCTTCATAGGCTTTTTGCGAACCATGATAGTCTAGATGAGCTGAAAATAAATTTGTAATTAAGGCAATTTTAGGGCGGAAGCTATCAATGCCCATCAATTGAAAACTTGAAAGTTCCATCACTAATGTATCAGAAGCACTCGCTTTTTCGGCTACTTCTGACGCTGGAAAACCAATATTCCCTGACAATTTTGCTGACTGACCATCGGCATTTAAAATATCAGCAATCAATGTTGTCGTTGTTGTTTTCCCATTGGTTCCGGTAATTCCAATGATTGGAGCTTCACTGATGAGATAAGCAAGTTCAACTTCAGTAATTACAGGAATCTTCAATGCTTCAGCTCGTTCAACCATTGGGTTATCATAACGAATTCCTGGATTTTTAACCATTAGTGCAAAATCTTCATCCAATAAATCAATAGGATGACTCCCTGTGATGACTTTAATTCCTTCTTCTAAAAGTAATTGCGCTTCTTTATTTTCTTCAAAAGGTTTGCCATCATTGACCGTAACAATCGCACCCAACTCATTGAGCACAAGGGCAGCAGCCATTCCAGAACGGGCAAGTCCAAGAACTAAGATTTTTTGATCTTTAAATTTCGTTATTTTTTTCATTTTCTATTCCTTTTTAAGTTGTCAGTAAAATATTTCACTGACGACTTTATCTAATCTATTTTACCCCTAATCGGGCTTTTTTTCAACAGTCTTATTTACTGACAAGCCTGTCAGTAATTTTTTCAAAAAAATACAAAAAGCTGACCTATTTGTCAGCTTAATTTTTAATAAGATAGTACTCAGCAAGAAGAATTATTTCCAACCTAGCATATTTGTTATTACACCGAGAGTCAGCAGTAGTGAATCTGGAAAGGCGCTCTCCAAGCATTTACACTTTATCCTGTTATAAAGTATGAGGCTTAGAGCGTAACAAGTAACACAAAACAACGGCTTTACTTGCTTAATTTTTACCGTATTATGACCGAACTCAGTGGAAATGATAATTTTAAGTTAAGTGAGTAATAAAGTATCTAGGAAGGGCACCTGTTCACGCTTCAGAGTGTTGTAAGCATTGATACTTAGAGCGCTTGAGCATCTTCTTCTGAGGTTCTAATTCGAATTACACGCTCAACAGGTTGAATGAAGATTTTCCCATCTCCCACTTCGCCCGTTTGAACTGCTTTAATAATCACATTAACAATATCATCAACTTTTTCATCGATTGATACAATTTCTATCTTTAACTTTGAAAGTAAAGTAGTTTCAATTCGTTGACCACGAACATATTCTGTAAAACCTTTTTGTTCACCATAACCCAAAACTTGAGAAACTGTCATCCCATGCACCAAACCATTATCTGATAGGGCTGCTTTCAAATCTTCTAATTTATCTGTCCGAATAATCGCTTCAATTTTTTTCATATTTTTTCTCTCTTTGTATCTTACATTTTTACTGACAGAATTGTCAGCATACTTCAAAGACATCATTCAAAATTGATTTTACTGACAAACTCACAATTTTATATAAAAAATATCTGTCAGTAAAATTAAACTTAAGAATCCAAACCTAAGAAGGTTGGATAAGCAGTTTCTTCGTGCTCACTGTCGTCAAGTCCAATAGCTTCAGCACGGTCAGATACACGAATTGGCATAAACAAGGCAATTACTTTAATAATGACCCAACTCACAAGAGCAGTGAAAATAACTGTGAAGACAACCGCAGATACATTAGCCAAAAGTAATTTCCCAGAGCCATAGATTAAACCAGCGTATCCTTTTTCTGGTGCCAAAGCCGGCGTTGCAAAAATTCCTGTCATAATTCCGCCAAACATCCCGCCAATACCGTGACAACCAAAAGCATCTAAAGCATCATCATATCCCAATTTCTTTTTAACTACAGAAATCATAAAGTATGACAAAGGACTAACCAAAAGACCAATAATCAATGACGACCATAAAGAAACAAAACCAGCGCCTGGAGTGATGGCCACCAAGCCAACTACCGCACCAGAACAAGCACCAACAATCGAAGGTTTACCAATCAATATTTTTTCAACAATCATCCATGAAAACATTGCTGCTGCAGCTGCTGTATTAGTCGTCATAAAAGCGTTAATTGCCACACCATTGGCAGCAAGTGCTGACCCTGCATTAAAGCCGAACCAACCAAACCATAGGAGACCAGCGCCCAAAACAACAAAAGGAATATTATGTGGACGATAATCTAAACGCTCATAATCTCGACGTTTTCCAAGTACTAACGCAAGTACAAGTCCTGTCACCCCACTTGAAATATGAACAACATCTCCACCTGCAAAGTCAATCGCATGAATTTGAGCCAAAAATCCACCGCCCCAAACCATATGAGCCAAAGGATAATAAACTAAAATTAACCAAGCCGTCATAAAAATCAAAATTGGTGTAAATCTCATTCTTCCAACAACAGATCCCGTAATTAGAGCTACAGTGATAATCGAGAACATCATTTGAAAACCAGAAAAAAGTCCATCTGGAATATGATTAGCAGGGAAAAGTGAATTTTTAGCCATATCCACACCATTCATAAATAAATGGTTGAAATCACCAATCCAACTATTACTTCCTGAAAATGAAAATGAGAAGCCAATAATTACCCATAAAATAGAAGCCAGAGCCATTGGTGCAAGAGACATCATCATTGTGTTTAACACATTTTTTCGGCGTCCAAGTCCTCCATAAAAAAATGCTAATGCAGGCGTCATCAAAAATACCAATGCCGCACAAATTAAAATAAATGCAATTGAGCCTGTGTCCATAAAATTTCTCCTTTAAAAGTTCGAGATTAAAACAGAATATTTATCAATATTTTCTGATAATTTAATCATGTAATAAAATATAACACAACTTTCTAAACAAGTCAATTATTTTTATGTTTGATGTTATAAAACATAACATGTACCACAAAAAAAGAACTGCCTTTTAGCAATTCTCTTATTATTTATTTTATTTTCGGGAATTTTAGCGTAAAAGTTGAACCAAGACCCAGTTCTGAATTTACCTCAATTTCCCCTTGATAATTTTCTGCCAATCGAGCTAAAATTGGTAAACCTAAACCAGTTCCACCAATTTCTCGATTTCGAGCCTTGTCTGCTCTAAAGAAACGTTCAAAAAGATGATCAATATCTTCTTCTGAAATTCCAATTCCTTTGTCAGACACACTCGTAATCACAAACTGTTCATCCTCAGAAACAGTAATTACGATTTCTTTACGATCATCAGGAGAGTATTTAGCAGCATTATCTAACAGAATTCGTAAACCTTGTTCAAAATGATTTTCTGAAATTCGCGCATGAGTGGGATAAATAAGCCGGTTATCAAGCACTATTTCAAAATCATCATGCAAAAGCTGAAAATTCTTAAGGGCCCGATTACAAACTTTTCCAACATCACAATCCAGTTCTTCACTTGATAAGTCAACATTTTCAAGACGAGCAAGAGCCAACATCTCCTCAAGCATTTTCTTCATTCGATCAACTTCATCTAAACTTGCCTGCAAAGATTCATCTAATACTTCTGGATCATTTTTCCCCCACCGATTCAGTAAGTTAATATGTCCATCCAAGACAGCTAAGGGAGTTCTTAATTCATGAGAAACATCAGAAACAAACCGATTTTGCTGTTCAAGATATGCCTTCATCTTCAACATCATATCATTGTAAACGTGAGCCAACTCTTCGATTTCATCTCCACTTTGAATTTCAATCGGTTCAAAATCATTTGTTGGATCATTTGCCATTTCTTGCATGCCCTGATAAAGTTTTTCCAATGGTTTCATAAAGTAATTAGCCATGAAATAACCAATCAACTGAGCGGCAATCAAGGCAACAATTTCTAAAATTAACAAGACAATCAAAAGAAGATTAGAGATTCGATGATAAGTCGTCGTATCATAAAAAGCCTGTAAGTATCCCACAACTTGTCCTGTTGACTTAGAAATAATTTTTCTCTGAACTAAATAACCCGGATTTTCTCCCCGAATCTCTTTCATTTCATTATTAGCCTGATTCTGAAAACCAAAAGTATGTCGATTCGTTGAATACAATAATTTATGATTTAAATCATAAATATAAAAAGCTTTCCGTGTACCGATGATACTCCCCAAGCTCATTCCCTCAGATTTACCCTTTTGAATCTTCGATGTTGTCTCAATATAGGTATTCAAATTTGAAGAATTCAAAGGGGCATCAGCTTTTTCTAAAACCTCTTCAACACTATCCATAGAACGAGTTAATAGTCGTTGCTCTTCTTTTATGAAGGAACTAATCGTTAATTGATAAGTCAAGGTCGCAAATAACGTAAAGGTAATAAAACAAAAAACGGTGTTAGCAAAAGCCCACCTAAGCATGATAGACCGCTTAGCCGAACTTTCCTCTACCGTCTCTTTTTTCTTATTAAAAGTGAATAATTTTTTCATCTTATTTTTATTTGCGTTCACGCATTACATAACCTAAGCCACGAACAGTTTGAATATAGCTATCTTGACCCTCAACATCAATTTTATTTCTAAGATAACGAATATAAACATCCACAACATTTGTTTCTGTTCCTTCTTCATATCCCCAAACTTGTGAAACTAAATGTTCACGAGTCACAACATCGCCAACATTTTGCATCAATGTCAAAAGGAGGTCATACTCACGACGTGTTAAATCAATTACTTTTTTACCACGATGAACGGTGCGATTCGTTTTGTCAATCACAAGATCACGGAAAGAAGTATTTTCAGCACGTTCAACGGCATGACCATGCTCTTCACGACGGAAGAAAGCACGAACACGCGCCAAAAGTTCCTCTATGGCAAAAGGTTTAGTGATATAATCATCAGCCCCAATATCAAGACCAGCAACTCGGTCCATCGTTGAATCACGTGCCGTCATCATAATAATTGGTGTATCTTTTTCTTTTCGTAAACGACGAGCTACCTCAAAACCGTCAAGTTCAGGAAGCATTAAATCAAGCAAGATTAAATCATAATCTTTTGAAGTTGCTTCTTCAAGACCAGATCGACCATTATCTTTAATCTCAGTCGCATAGCCCTCATGCTCCAATTCTAATGAGACGAATCGCGCTAAATTCTTTTCATCCTCAATAATCAAAATTTTCTTTGAAGTCATATCATTCTCCTTTGTTAAAAAAACTGTATAATTCGATTTCTTATAATACTATTATAAGATAAATTTAATTTATGTACAAACTATTTGACGCTTTTTTTAAATTGTTTTCGCTTTCTTATGCTTTAAGGCTGAAATCCTTTGAAAATGAGAGCTATCTAATCAAATAATCCATTTAAACCATCAAAAGGAGATTTCTGTTCTTCCAATTTTTCTTCTTGTTGTTTGGCATAATCTTCTTCACTCAAAACAGACCAGAATTTACCAGCCGGCAACTCTTCTGCCTCTTCATCTTCAGCAAAAATTTGCAAAGGAATTTCCAATAAAAGATTATCAGTGATTGATTCATCTAAACTGATTAAATCTTTATCCAAAACAATAATCAAATCATTGTCTAATAATTCTTGATTCCCTCTCAAAATCTCTTCAGTCGCAAAAATTTCATTGACAAGAAGATCAATAGGATACTCGACTGGTTTTAAACTTCTTGACGAAGGCAATGTCAATACTGTTTTAATTTGATAATCTAAATAGAATAAATCATCATAAGCAATTTCACCTTTAACCTCAATTGGTTGACAATCCAAAATTTCTTGTGAACGTTTGAGCAACTCTTCGCGTAGATCTAATTTTTCATTGAAACTAATCTGTTTTTTTTTCGTTAATTCATTTAAAGACCATTTCATCTTTTAATATTCTCCCACAATTTAATTATTTTTCTTTATTTTATCTTATTTCTATATTTTTTCATAATAAAAAGCTGTCAAATGACAACTTTTACAGGTAAAAATAAAAATGGTCGAATGACCATTTCTATTATTGTTTGCCGTATTTCTTTTCGAAACGAGCGATACGTCCGTCCGCTGCTTGGAATTTTTGACGACCTGTATAGAATGGATGTGAATCTGAAGAGATTTCAACACGGATCAATGGATAAGTGTTTCCGTCTTCCCATTCAACAGTTTCTTTAGAACCTTTAGTTGAACCAGTCAAAAATTTGAAACCAGTTGTAGTGTCCATGAAGACTACTGGTTGGTAATTTGGATGGATATTTTGTTTCATCGTTAGAATTTCCTTTCTGCCTTGGACTGTTTGCCAGACCAAAGTTGTACGAATACTTAAACATTCTATCAAATTTATAGATAAATTTCAAGTTAAAATTTTCTTTTGTCAAGAAAAAAACTTTACAAACTTTTCAATTCTTAAAAAAAGTAAATTTACTCCAATAAAAATTTTCTATAATAATATTTTCCGGTAGTATCTCTAGCATAAAGTCCAATCTTACGTTGATTAATTCCGAGTTCTTTTATTTTAGTTATCCACTCATTTTTAGCTATGAAATAAGTTGCATCTTCTTGCGGATTAAGTAAAATTGGTAGTTTGGCACTTTCGTACTCGAAATCTCTAGGCATCATAAATATTATTTTTTTCCGCCTTTTTCTTAACCAACTTTTTTGATAAAGACCGACTTCATAAATCTTTAGGGGAACGGAACCAATATTTACAAGATCAATAGACCACAAGGATATTTTTTCTCCAGAGAATATTTTATAAGAAATCCAATAATCAACTTCTAATTTTTTTCGATAGTCTCTTCTTGCCAAATAAAGCGAAACAATAACTACAGCTATAGTTCCAATCGCACTCAAGGCATCCCAGACATTTCCTAAATCGATAATCATGAGTCACTCTCTTTCTCATTTTATACTCATGATTTTATCATATCATTTTAGCCTTTTCAAAGGAAATCCTCTTTTATTTTCTAGATTATTATTCCCTTTTCTCTCAAATTTTCTTTACAGTCTTCAAGATAAGCATTATTATGTTCAGGATAGATCGGGAAGGTTTGAACCACTTCTTCTAGTTCTAAATATACTTTAGAAGTTTGTCCCCGATATAAAGGATTTAACCATTTTTCATCCGGATGATAGCCTCTTTTTCTCATTTCAGTCATGACTTGTAAATGATATTGAAAAAGTTTATAGGGCGAATAATTAAAAACATAATTTACTGTTGAATGTGGTTTCCCCCAGCCTTTTCCTCGAAGGGCACAACATTCACGATGCTGTCCCAAAAGTTGCTGTCTTGGAAGCTTTTTGATTAAAGATTCATGCCAAAGTCTCATATCCTCCCCTTTCATACTTAGAATAGAAAATTTATTTATTAAAAAATCCTCCCGAAGGAGAATTATCTTTTCCCTATTTGAATCAGATATTAATTGTTGATTTCCGATTGTTCAACCGATGAGTTCTAGAAGTAACAATTAATATCTGAAATAAAGATATATCTATTATACCTTGATAAAAGGATGCCCTCAAGTAATTTGATTAGCTGATTTTTTAAAGAAATCTATTTTCCAATTACATTAGATTATAAGAAACATAAAGATTGCCTGTTCCTGCTGAATAAAAGACTGGATTTGCATTATTGTCCCAACGCCAACCTAGATTGACCAAAGTTTGCGCTTCATATTTACTCAAGGTATAATAATGATCCCCACCTTTAGCATTGGGATTATAAAGCCGATAAACTGGTTCACCAGAATTTGCTGCTTGCCAACCAATCCCCTCGTCACGCCAACCCACATTTTTAAGAGAATTTCCTTCATAAAAATTTGTGGTATAAAAATGTTCCCCACTATTAGGGTTATAAAGTCGATAAACTGGGCTTTTCGAACTTGCTTTCACCTGAGTTCCATTAGCGATATTCCAAGCACCCACTGCTGATATAATACCAAGCAGCAAATAAACCTTTTTTTCTTGCATCCAAATCCTCCATTTTAGCCTAGCCTTATGCTATTTAATCAAATGAATTCTATTTAAACTCTATAATAGGTCACCTAAAATGTCAAGCGATTTCATTTAGTAATCTAGATATCTAAAAAGTTAAAACGACAATTTCAGGAGCTACACCAAATCTGGCTGATAAATGAGTCGTTCCTATCCCGGTATTAACATAAAGTCTTTCATTTACCCCTAACTGATAAAGCCCACCAGTGTAGTTATTTGCATGGCTCATCAATGCCGTAGCTTTTTGTTGAATTTGAGGAATGAGTGGGATGTTTATTTGACCGCCATGGCTATGACCAGAAAGAATTAATTCATAACCCTTATTTTGATATTGGCTAACTTCATCTGGCTCATGAGTCAATAATATATCATAACTCGTTTCAGCCATTTGATTTGGCGAGGGAAACTGTGGATTCCCTAACAAAGCATCATCCAAACCTGTGAATGAAATTTTCTTACCATTATCCAAAGTAAAAACTTGATTTTCATTTCTTAAAAGAGAGAAATCAGATTCAGCCATAATATTTGCATATTCTCTGACAGCTCCCCCACCATAATCTCGATTGCCCCAAATTGCAATTTTTCCATATTTTGCTTTCAGACTTTTTAACTTAGAAATAACAGCTTCATTTTCATTGTATTGTGAATAATTATCATATAAATCTCCCGAGAAAATAATAAAATCAGGATTTTGTTCATTTGTTTTTTGAATCACTTTATCTAATCGATCAGCATTAAAATCTTTTTTAATATGTAAATCGGATAACTGAACAATTTTCAAATTTTCTTTAGAATTTGTATTATTCACTTGATGCTCATTGACTACTAAACGGTAAGGTTCAACATTAAAAGCGTAGTAAAAGACTCCTATAACAGTACATATTATAAGAATAATAAGTGAAAATACTATTTTTTTTATTTTCATATCTCTAGATTATAACATATTGCGTATTTTTTAAACTTACAAAAAGAATTCACTTTTTCTAAGTGCATGCTACATATAATTATAGAAATGCGTAATCAATAGATTAGTTGAAATTTAAAGTTTATAAACAAAAATTGGTAAAAAAATTTGATTATTTTACCAGTAAATAAGTGAAGAACATCTTCTTCTCGATAGAAACTAACTTAGAAAAAACCTATCACTATGCCTTTTTATTTTTAATATTTTGATTATTACTTTGAACCTCAACTTCTAAAATTACTTTGTATGCTTGATAATGCCTCTAAAAACATTTTATTCACTTTCTGAAGTAATAAAACTTGTAAGCGAGAGGATAAAAAAAACGCCTAGGTTAGTAGGCGCTTTAGGAGTATTTATGAAAAAGTTTATTTTTTGGAATAGATTTATTATAGAACTTATTTCTTAAATGAATAATAAAAAATAATTAATAACTTATACTTTTTTGAGTCTTCGGCTTCGGAGAAAATAAGAATCATTAACAACTAATACAAGTTCCCTATAACTGAACTTCTCTAATTTAAGACTATATTTTCAATAACCTCAAAGTATTTTTAGTAAAATAATAGACACTTTTGTAAAATTGTCTTTTTAATTATTGAAATAATGTGTTAAAATGTATTTTATATCTTACAGGAGTTTTAAAAATGAAAAAATCAATTATTGCATTATCTACATGTACTTTTTTAACATGTATACTATTCACTACTTTACCTTCACCTTCAATGGCGGACCAACTTGATACTCCCTCATCGGATATTTCTGCAAAAGCCGAACAAGAATGGTATGGTATTTCAACGATTGAATTTTTCAATATGGGACTTGACTCTGGAATTGTTGAAGTAACACAAGGCGACATTATCACTGGGAGGGCTACCTTCGGTTATTATGGTGGTGACTCCCTTACAACTCAAGACATAATTGTGAACTCTAACCTTGACTATGTAGTTATTTCAAATATTACTATTGATAATAATTCCCATACGGGTACCTTTGATATTATGATAGATACTTCTAATATTAGTTCTGGAAGCCAGACATTTCAACTTAACGTTACAGATGCACTTCCTGAAAATGATCGGCATGTAACTCCCTATTCAATAACAAATATGATTCAGATTAATGAGGCACCTAAGCCCGATCCAGATCCAGATCCAGACCCTACTCCAGATCCTGATCCTACTCCAGACCCTGAACCCACTCCAAATCCCGAACCCACTCCAAATCCTGAACCTGCTCCCTCTATAAATAAAAATACATTGAATATTTCAAAAGATTCTATTGTCTTGGATAACAAGATCACAAAAGTTTCAGAAGAAGGAAATATAAAAACATTACCAGAAACTGGTGTTAATAGCAATACGGATCTTAGTTTTGTACTAATCGGAATCATAATAGTAAGTTCAGCAGTAACAATCTTATACAAAAATAGATAATAAAAAAACTCAGTAGTTCTGAGTTTTTTATTATCTAACGAGCAGTATACTGTCACACACTCAAAGATATTTATATCAATATCCTATTTTTTGAAGTTATCCATGAGATCCATGAAATCATCAAAAAGATAGCTGGCATCGTGAGGTCCAGGAGCTGCGTCTGGGTGAAATTGGACTGAAAAAGCTGGGAAGTGTTTGTGACGCACTCCTTCAACTGAGTCGTCATTGATTTCAACATGGGTAATCATTAGGTCTTCAGGTAAGTTTTCTGATGAAACGGCATATCCATGATTTTGTGAGGTGAAGTCAATTCGTCCTGTTGCAATTTCACGAACGGCATGGTTAAATCCACGGTGTCCAAATTTCATTTTGTAGGTTTTTGCTCCATTTGCAAGACTAAATAATTGATGACCTAAGCAAATACCGAAAATTGGAATTTTACCTTGAATTTCTTTAATCATTTCAATTGCTTCTGGTACATCTGTTGGGTCACCAGGGCCATTAGTCAACATGACACCATCAGGTTCCATTTCCAAAATTTCTTTAGCACAGGTGTTGTATGGGACAACGGTGAGATTACATTCCCGTTTTGAAAGTTCACGTAAGATACTATGTTTCAAGCCAAAGTCAACAACGACAACTTTTCTGCCTGTATTTGGTGATGGATAAGCGGTCGTCGTACTACTTGTTTCAACTTGATTTGTTGGTAATACTGTCGCTTGAAGTTGGCTCATTTGATGCTCTACTTCATCTCTTGCTTGAACAAGTGAGGCCTTCATAGTGCCGTGTTCTCGAACAATTTTAGTAATCGCTCGAGTATCCACACCTGTAATTCCAGGAATATTTTTTGCTTTTAAAAATTCATCAAAAGACATTTGCATCCGCCAGTTCGAAGGACGGCGCGCTGCTTCATGAACAACTACGGCTTTACAGGTCGGATGAATTGATTCATAATCATCTCGGTTGACGCCATAATTTCCAACAATTGGATAAGTGAAAGTCAAAATTTGTCCGTTATATGATTGATCAGTGATTGATTCTTGATAGCCTGTCATTCCTGTATTAAAGACAAGTTCACCTGTAACATCCAAGTTTGCCCCAAGGGATTCTCCCTCAAAAATGGTTCCGTCTTCTAAAATTAAAAGTCTTTTGCTCATAATAAATATTTCCTTTGAATTTTGCTTTAGCAATTATTTTTTCTTGTTGTCAGCGCTTTGAATTATTTAGCTTTTTTTCCAGCAAGAATTGCTTCAAGAATTGCCATTCGCGTATAAACACCATTGCTCATTTGTTGGACAATCCGACTTTGTGGGCTTTCCACAAGGCTGTCAGCAATTTCAACATCCCGATTGACTGGAGCTGGGTGCATGATAATGGCTGTTGGTTTCAACATTTTTGCTCGTTCTTCTGTCAGTCCAAAATGATGATGGTAGCCTTCTTTAGAAAAGCTTTCGCCACTATCATGACGTTCGTGTTGAACGCGTAAGAGCATATGAACGTCAAGTTCTGGCAAAATTCGGTCTAGGTTGGCATAATGACCGTAATCATCAAATTCTTCACTATACCATGCTGCTGGGCCTGTAAAGTAAAGTCTAGCTCCTAATTTTTGGAGCATCATCATATTAGATTTGGCGACACGTGAATGGGTTAAATCTCCGGAAATTGCGATTTTTAAACCTTCAAATTTGCCAAATTCTTCATAAATGGTCATCAAGTCAAGTAAACATTGACTTGGATGTTGCCCTGAACCATCTCCACCGTTAACAATCGCACAATGAATATTATCTGAATTCACTAATTCTTCATAGTAATGTTCTACTCCTGAACGTATAACACAGATATCAACGCCAAGTGCATCAAGTGTTAAGACGGTATCGTAAAGAGTTTCTCCTTTACTAATTGAGCTTGCTTGCGCATCAAATTCAAGAACATCTAAGCCTAATTTACGCTCAGCAATATGGAAACTATGGTGCGTTCTTGTAGAATTTTCAAAGAAAAGATTTGAAGCAAAAGTTTGTTTTTCTAAATCAAATTCTGCTGTTCCTGCTTTGAAAGCTGAGGCTCTTTTGATAAGTCCCATGACTTCATCAACACTCAATTTTTCCATACTTGTGAGGTTTTCGAGTTGAACTAATCCATTTTTTACTGACATGAGGTCTCCTTTACCCTGACTGTGTGCTCTCTGTCACAACAGTTTTATTGACAATATATTTGATTGTTTTGTCAGTAAACTGACAAAATTTTTATCTACTGATGGAAATCTTATCAGGATTTCTATCAGTTATAAGTTCACTTTTTTTATTGCTGACGGTTCTGTCAGTAATTTTGAGTCTTTTAAATTTCGCTAGGATCTTTTGGCAAGACAAGGTTTAAAACAATTCCGAGAATTGTTGCAATGGCTACTGATGAAATTTGTAAATTTTGAGTGATATTAATAATCATTCCACCAATCCCGATAACAAGGACAACTGAGCTGATTAGTAAGTTTCGTTTGATATCAAAATTAACTTTATTTTCAACTAAAATTTTCAAACCAGAAGCTGCAATTACTCCAAAAAGGGCAATTGATGCTCCCCCGATGACGGGTGCTGGAATTGATTGCAAGAGTGCTGTAATTTTCCCAATGAATGAGACAACGATAGCAAGAACGGCAGCTCCAGCAATAACATAAATCGAATGAATTTTTGTAATTGCCATAACTCCAATATTTTCACCGTAAGAGGTCACCGGCGGTGCACCAATAAATCCGGCGATGATTTGAGCTAGACCGTCACCAGTTAATGTTTTTTCTAATCCTGGTTCTTTAAAGTAATCTTTTTTAGTTAATGAATTCAAAACCATAATGTGGCCAAAATGCTCAGTCATTGTGACAAAAGCAATCGGTGCCATTGTCAAAATTGCTGACGGATAGAAGGCCCACTTGTAATTGGCAAATGGAATTTCCATTGGCGGAATGGTTAGCCATTTAGCATGTGAAATTCCAGTGAATGAAACAATGTTCATCCCTGTAATCTTACCAATAATCATTGCTGCAACATAACCTGTGATGATTCCAAGTAAAATTGGAACAACTGACAGAAATCCTTTGCCATAGATACTGTAAATGACAATAGATAGCACAGTGATGAGGGCAATAATGATATAAGCTAAACTGTATCCTTTTAGATTTGCAACGTCCGTGTACATGGCATCATTAATTGCTGTTGGAGCAAGTGATAATCCAATGACCATAACGATTGGCCCAACGACGATTGGCGGTAAAACTTTGTCAATCCAGCCTTTACCTGCAAATTTTACAATTAAAGCGACAATCAGATAAACCAATCCACCGGTCATTGCCCCTTGAGCAATGGCTGGCATTCCACCATTTTTCATCAGTAAAGTCATCGCACCAATATAGGCAAAGCTTGAACCCATGTAAGCTGGCACTTTAAATTTTGTAACACTCATGTGTGCAAGTGTACCAAGTCCAGAACTCAAGAGGGCAATGGCTGGGTTAATCCCAACTAAAATTGGCACCAAAACCGTTGAGCCAAACATGGCAAACAAATGTTGAAATGAGAGACCAAACCACTGACTTGCAGCTGGTTTCTCATCAACTTTTAAGATAATATCATTATCGTGCACTTTTTTCTCCTAAAACTCTAAGTTGAATATTTGTTAATTCTTTCGTCAGTAACTGACAGCATATTTTTTACTTTAAATTACTGACAGAAATTTTTTAATCTTCTCGTTTAATTAAAATACTGTCATTGCCATCGTGTTCAGACATTTGAACAATGATTTCTTCATCACGACCTGTTGGAATATTTTTCCCAACGTAGTCTGCACGAATTGGCAATTCACGATGTCCACGGTCAACTAATACAGCCAATTGAACACGAGCTGGACGACCGAGTTTTACAATTCCATCAATTGCCGCACGGATTGTCCGACCTGTGTAGAGCACATCATCGACAAGAATGACATCTTTTCCTGTAATATCGATGTCAATTTCTGTCGTGTCTTCTTGAGCTTGTTTGTCATCACGGAATGGACGTGTATCCAACTCACCAAAAGGAATTTCCAAACCTTCTAATTGTTGCAAACGTTCTTGGATTCTTTTTGCTAAATAAACACCACGTGTTTTAATCCCAATCAAAACCAATTTGTCCAGCTCTTTATTACGTTCAATAATCTCGTAAGTGATACGTGTAATTGCACGTTTCATTGTGATTTCGTCAATAATTTCTTTTCTAGCCATTGTGGCTCCTTTCATTCTTGATGATCAATTGGTCAGTAAACTAACAAATCTTTCATTTAGCGATTTAGCTTCCATTTCTAAGTTGTCCATTAACATACAAAAAACCTGCACTCAAAAGAGAATGCAGGTAGGTATCAGAAAATGGACAGTATCCATCATATTATTACATTATTAATTTCTGACCTTGCCTGCCTCTCTGGACAATCTTAAAGGTTAGATAGATTATAGCAAAGTTCTCGCCACTTGTCAAAAATTATTTTTTATTTAGAGAATAAAGTCTTGAAAGTGATTATAATCAAAAATAGACAAGATGACATCATTAAAAGAAAAATTAATTTCCAAACAAAAGCAGGGATTATTTGGAATTTCTCATGGAGTAAATCTGCATCAGAAAGTTCTTCATTTTTATGAAAAATTACTTTAAGGTCAATGAATGCCCCTAAAATCAGAAAGCCAATTAAGGCTCCACCAATAAAATTAAAAATCTGAATTTGACCAAAGTAAAGCAAAGCCCCTGTCATTAAAATTCCTAGCAAACAAATCAAAAAGCCATACCAATTTTTAACGACGATTAGAACAGAAAGGCTGACTATCAACAGACTTATAAGAATGAATTCTGGATGATTAATAATCAAAAACCAGCTAAAGAGACAGCCAAAAAGCAAGGGCATTGGATAGCCCATCAATAAAACAAAGAAGCTTCTCCCACCACCACTTGTTTGGGTGAGGCCGGAACTATCATGATTAAGATGAATTCTATAAACTTTACCAAAAGTAATTTTCGCCGCCAGAGCATGGCCAAATTCATGTAAAAGCGTCACTAAAATTCTTAATAAGGGATAAAGAAAGATAGCTATTAAAAGCCCACAAATCAAGCCTAATAAAATTATTTTTTGCTGGTCACTAAAGTCTGCGATTCTTTCAAAGGCAGAATAAATATATTGGATAAAATCTTGCAAAACTTCTCCTTTCAGTTTATCATAACAAAAATAACTTAAAATAAAATATTTAAAGAAAGCTTGACAAATATATTATAGCATTATAATATAATAATATGATTAACGAAAAAGATATTGCTGAATTTTTTAAACTTTTCTCTAACGACGGACGTTTAAAAATTATTTCCAGCCTAGCCACTGATAACCTAACCGTAAATGAGATTGTTGAAAAAACACAACTTTCTCAATCTCTTGTCAGTCAACAACTAAAACTTTTAAAAAATGCACGGATTTTAACGAATGAAAAAATTGGAAAAACGGTCACTTACAGTATCTATGACCGCCATATTTTACATCTTTTGAAAGATGTTGCAGAACATTTGGATGAACAAGAGGGAGGAAATCATGAGCCTTAAAAATAAACAAATAAAAAGCGAGCATGACCATAATCATCTAGATAAACTTGTCTCACAAAACGTCACAATCGTTTTTGCTTTAAACCTCTTCTTTGCGATTTTAGAATTTATTTTTGGGGTGCTCTTTAATTCTACGGCTATTTTATCTGATGCCGTCCATGACACAGGAGATGCCGTTGCTATCGGTTTAGCCTGGTTTTTCCAAAAATTCTCTAAAAAACAAGAAGACAAACACTTCTCTTTTGGTTATCAACGTTTTAGTTTACTCGGCGCCTCACTCACAAGTGTCATTTTAATTACGGGGAGTTTCATTGTGCTTTTCGAAGCCGTTCCTAGATTTTTCAACCCTCAACCTGTAGAAGCAACAGGTATGCTTGGTTTGGCTATTTTTGCAATTGTCGCCAATGGTTTTGGTGCATGGCTTTTGGCTCGTGGTTCCTCACGAAATGAAAGTATTTTAAATCTTCACGCGCTCGAAGACGTTTTAGGTTGGCTGGGAGTCCTCATTGTTTCAATCGTCCTTCATTTTGTAAAATGGTACTGGCTCGACCCACTTCTTTCTATTCTAATTGCTTTGTTCATCTTATCCAAAGCCATTCCAAAATTCTGGGGAACTTTACGTATTCTTCTTGAATCAGTCCCCGAAGATATTGATTACAAAAATCTTCTAAGAGCCCTTGAACAACTTCCTGAAGTACTTGCTGTTACACAACTTATCATTTGGTCAATTGACGGTGAGCAAAATGCTGCAATGATTCACATTGTGATTCCCGAAAATCAAGATTTCTCAGATGCAAAAATCGCTGTTCGTAAGCTTTTAGAAAGTGAGAAAGTTTGTCGCTCAGCCATTGAACTTGATGAAACTACTGACGAACATAAAAAACATGTTCAATATGAAATTTAATTACTGACAGAACTTGTCAATTTATAAAATTACTGATGAATTAAAAGACCCGACTTTTTATAAGCCGAGTCTTTTATTATTTTTAACGAATTTGTCCTGTGCCATCAATCAAATATTTAGTTGAAGTTAGAGCTTCTAAACCCATTGGTCCTCTGGCGTGAAGTTTTTGAGTTGAAATGCCAATTTCAGCACCTAAGCCAAATACAAAACCGTCAGTAAATCTTGTAGACGCATTAACATAAACGGCTGCCGCATCAATTTCATCTTGAAATTTTTGCGCATTGAAATAATCATGAGTGACAATGCTTTCTGAATGACGACTTGAATAAGCATTAATGTGCTCAATTGCTTCATCCAAATTATCAATCGTTTTTACTGACAGAATATAATCTAAAAATTCTGTCCCAAAATCATCGTCAGTTGCAGGAATTCCAGCTGACAGAACTTTCAGCGCACGCTCGTCAGCACGAAATTCAATTTCATGAACTTTATTGATTTCATTTTCCAACTTTGGTAAAAATTCGTCAGCAATTTTTGCGTGAACCACTAAACTTTCGGCTGCATTGCAAACACTAGGACGCTGTGTTTTGGCATTTATCACAATTTTTGTCGCCATTTCTAAATCAGCAGATTCATCAACAAAAATTGTACAATTACCTACCCCAGTTTCAATGACAGGAACCGTTGCTTTTTCTTTGACACGGTTAATCAATCGCGCTGACCCTCGCGGAATCAGAACATCTAAAAATTCATCCGCCTGCATCATTTTTTCTGCTTCAGCATGACTTGTGTCAGATAACAATTCAACTGCTCCGTCAGTAATTTTTGCTGACAACAAATTTTCCTTAATAATTTCAACTAAAA
This sequence comes from Lactococcus sp. AK05, assembly GCF_041026685.1. Classification (NCBI taxonomy): domain Bacteria; kingdom Bacillati; phylum Bacillota; class Bacilli; order Lactobacillales; family Streptococcaceae; genus Lactococcus; species Lactococcus sp. AK05. The sequence continues at coordinate 368,821 of NZ_JBFTEI010000001.1, read as the reverse complement.
CCATATTAGAATAAATCGCATCAGACCCACCGCGTAACAAAACAGAATTTCCTGTTTTAAAACAAAGAGAAAAAGCATCGATAGTCACATTTGGACGACTTTCAAAAATCATTCCAACAGTGCCAAGTGGCACTCTTTTTTGCAAAATCTTAAGTCCATCAAGATTAGTGAAACCTTGCAATACTTGCCCAATTGGGTCAGGAAGTTCTGCAACTTGTCTCAACCCTGTTGCCATATCAGAAATTCTTTGCGCATTTAGACGCAAACGGTCAACCATAATCTCAGAAATTCCATGTTCCAGAGCCTTAGCCAAATCTTTTTCATTCTCAGAAATAATTCTGTCAGTATTTTCGATAAGGCTGTCAGCTAAATTTTGCAAAAAAACATTTTTGTCGGCAGTTGATAGCTTTGCTACTTCTTTGCTCGCCTTTTTAACCTTTAATCCAAGTTCTTCAATCATCGTTTTATCCTTCTTTCTCAAGATTTTTGATGAAAATAAGTCCCAATCTCACGTCCTTCGATAATTTCTTTAATCTCTCGAATCCGTTCGCCATTGGTCAGAACCATTTCTTGACCATTTTCAAATAAAATCTGTGCAGCCGCCAATTTTGAAGTCATCCCGCCAGTTCCAAAACGCGAACCGGCACCACCAGCCATTTGACGTAATTCATCAGTAATTTCATGAATTTCATTAAAAATTTTCGCATCATCATAAATTGTTGGATTTTTATCAAAAAGTCCATCAATATCTGACAGCATAATCAATAAATCAGCATTCACCAATTTAGAAACAATCGCTCCCAATTTATCATTATCACCAAATTTTGTTTGATGATCCATTTCATCAACCGCAATAGCATCATTTTCATTAATAATTGGAATAATTCCAAGCCCAAGTAATGCATTTAGTGCATTTTCAGCATTATCACGACTCGTTGGAAAATCAGTCACATCACGTGTCAAAAGTAACTGAGAAACTTTTTGCGAATAACGACGAAACATTTGCGTATAAAGACTCATCAATTCAACCTGACCGATTGAAGCCAAAGCCTGCTGGTCAGCAATTCCCTTGGGACGTTTATCCATACCAAGCACATTCAAACCGACACCAATCGCTCCAGAAGTCACCAAGATCACTTCATAACCTTTATTATTCAAATCAGATAAAACAAAAGCCAGCTCGTCAATATTTGATAAATTTATTTTTCCATTTGGCAAAATCAACGAACTCGTTCCAATCTTAACTACAATTCGTTTAACACTCAAAATATTTTTTCTTGTCATAATCATTTATTATAGCAAGATATTTCAACAAATACGAGAGTAAAATGATTAAATTTCTACTTTTTATTATTTTATTCTACAACTAGAATTTTATAAAAAAAGTGCTTTTGAGCACTTTTTATTTTCCATACCCCACTAGCTATTTTTTCTCTCTTTTTCAGCTAACATCTTCTTAACAAAATCAGGCATTTCCCCTCTGACAGCTCCGTCAGTAGACTTTTTTATTGATTTAGCCACTTGATTTTCATATTCAGAAGTTGTTTTTTCATGACCATCTAATCGTTTCTCTCCCACCAAATTTTGAATGGATGTAATATCCTGCGAAACTTCTAAACAGCCCAGATATTCTCCTGTTTCTTCATCACGCATTGCAAAATATCGGATATAAATTTTCTTATTAAAACGATGTAAATCAATCCAAAAATCAGCTTGATCGCGTGTTCCAGATTTAAAATCTTCTAGGATTTTTTCTACTACCGCCATTGATTTTGGCGGGTGGCAATCAATAACACGTCGACCAATTACAGATTTAGCTCGTGGAAAAATTCGTTCTCCTCCCGAGAAAAAGCGAACGATATCTTCTTGATCAACAAAACTTAGATCAACTGGTAAAACATTAAACAAAGCCGTCAACTCATTGAGGTGTAACATGCCAGTTGGCAAAACAACCGCTCCCTCACTTGTAACTTTTTCCCAATCATATTGCCGCTTAACTCTTTTAGGTTTGCTTACTTCTAAACCAGATTCCTTAGCAATAGCCTCTGTCATTGCTTTAGCAGATTCAATCGCCGCCAATCTTTGAGGTTCATGCTCTTTTTCCTTTTCAATTGACTCTTTAGAAGCTTTCCATTTTAAAGGTTCTGCAATGAATGCATAGCCAATCTCTTTAGAATCCTCCTCTATTTGTTCCCAATCTTTTAAAGAAAAGACATCCAAGCACATTGGAATCATAATTGCTTCTTCTTTAAAAATCATTTCTTCAATTTCTGTCAGTAAATTTTCTAGCATTTCACGTAATGGGTTCAAAGCTGTTTTATCTGTTTTTAAATAAACAATTACTTCTTTAATCATCTCACGAACACTATCATCTACACCCCACATAACTTTTGGTGGCGCTGTGATTCCATATTGTTCCATAAAAGAAAAAATTAAAGTTTCTTTTCTAGCATAATGTTTGTCAATATTATACAAATCAATAACCGCTACAAGTAAACGTTCTTTATAAGACCAATCTCCTTTTTCAATCTTTGAAAAAACCCACCGAATTTCGTCATTTAATAGCGATGTAATCACTTGATTTTCAAGTTTCATTGTATGAATAGGATGTCCTGGAGTATTTTCTTCTAAAGATGATTTATGAATATCTGTAATAGCCCCTTTAAAGACAGCTGCATGAATATTGCATAATTTTTGAATTTCAGATGGATTGAGCCCCCCTTGGATCAATGCCTTTTCAGCACCAGTTATTTCCGAAACATCTACACCATCAAATTCTTCATTAAAAATTTTTTTGGCGTCCTCAAACGTCCCCCCTTCGTGTAAGAGTGTCAATATTTCAACAATTCTTTTTTGGCGCTCAATTGTAGTCGATTTATTCATATTTGTCATTATTCTTCCACCTTCTGATTTGAAAACTCAAAGCCAGCCTCAGCAAAAGCAATAACAATTTTATCCCAATCAATATGTTTCATTTTTGCTCCCATTGGAATTGTCGCCATCCTTCCAGCAGTCTGTAGCATTCCAGGCATTTTTATCTCATGAAAACCCAAACTATCCATTAACTCAATAATTTCAGGGTGTTCTGTTGCTAAATCATAAAGTTTAGCATTTATATCCAGTTGAATCATTCTAATCTCCTTTTCAGATGTCAAAATTTTGTAAAAAAACTTTGACATCTTATCTTATTCTAACAAAATATTATTCTCATTAAAAGATAAAAAAAGAATCTATAAACTATAGATTCTCATGAATTATTAAAAAATAATTTGAATGAAGGCTAGTGAAAATACTCCCACAAGCACAATAACTAATAAGTTTTTTGTCAAAATAGCTGCTAAAACCGTTGGAATTGAAGCAAGTAAATTATTCCAGTTAACCGATGGTAAATGACCTAAATGTTGAATAAAAAGATTTGAAATCCATAAGGCTGACATAATAACTACCGGTACAAAACTTAAATATTCCACAACTATTTGAGGCAAACTCATTTTTTTTAATAAAATAAAAGGTAGAACTCTTGAAATCCAAGTTACAATAGCGCATCCAATAATTGTTAATGATATAAATTCAAAAGAAGACACGTTTTACCCCCACACCTAAAGCACAAGCAATCAAAGTAACAAATAAAACTAACAAGTTGCTTGGCAAAAATATCAAACCAAAATAAAATAGAACCAAGGTAATTCCAACCATGACTAACTGTAGCATTAAACCCAAAGTTTTATCACTAATAAGTTGCAAATAAAGTAAGCCAATAAACATTGCGATAACTGCGAATCCCAAACCTAATTTTTCTGGATTTGCTAGTAAATTCCCTAATAGAGCTCCAATAGCACTGGCTAATGCCCAAACTAAATAGGCTAGTAAATTTGATGCATTAAACCAAGAAAAATTCAGTTTACCCTCAGTATAATTTTGTTTATTCATTCCTAAAGCAAAACTTTCATCGGTCAATAATGTCCCAAGTAAAATATTTTTCAGTAAACTTTCATTTTTAAAATATGAAGCCGTCGTCATGCTCATTAAAATAATTCGTGAATTAACTAAAAATACACTTAATACTATTGACATAATAGGACTATGAGTTGCTAGCATACTAACCATGATAAATTGTGCTGAACCAGCGTAAACAATCAATGAGAGTAATAAAATTACCCAAACGCTAAACCCCTCGCTGTGCCCTATCATCCCAAACGCAATTCCTATCCCAATATATCCAAAAACTGTCGGCATTGTATCTTTCAAGCCTTGTTTAAAAGTTAATTCCGAATTCATATTCCCCTCACTCCCTAAAAGATTATATCTAACCATTATCACATAAATATTAACTAACTGTCAATAAAAATTTATTAATCACTTGATTTTTGCAAGGTATATTGCTATAGATTTCATTTTTTCAATGATATAATCAAATTAATAACAATATCAATCTTAGAGGAGGAAGACTATGGCAACAATTAGTATTTTTGGTAAAGGAAAAATGGGAAAAGCAATCGGTGATAATTTTAGTTCATCTGGTAATAAAGTCAACTATATCTTATCAAACTCATCTAAAACAGAATTGGGTGAAATTGTTGTTTTAGCTGTTCCCTATGTCGCAATTGCTGGAATCATCCAAGAATATTCGACTGATTTACAAGGAAAAATAATTATCGATATTACAAATCCCGTTGATTTCACAACATTTGATAGTCTATTAGTGCCTTCGGATACTTCAGCCGCGGCTCTCATTGCTAAACAACTCCCAAATTCAATGATTGTTAAGGCTTTTAATACGACTTTTTCCGATACATTGGCAACAAAAAAAGTGGCAAATGAACATCAAACAACCGTTTTACTTGCTAGTGATAGTCAGGAAGCAAAAGAGACCATTATTAAATCTCTTGAAAATAGTGGTTTGAGTCTATTAGACGCTGGTTCACTAAAAAGGGCTCGCGAACTAGAAGCTATTGGTTTTCTACAAATTACTTTAGCTGCTTCTGAAAAAATTTCTTGGGACGGCGGTTTTGGGATTTTCAAATAGTCGCTTAAAAATTTAAGTCTTGTTATAATTAAATAACAAGGCTTTTTATTTTATAAAGATATATCATCAAGGAGTAGAATAATGACTACATTAACAAATGAACCAACAATGAAAATCAGAGCATTGGAACGAACAGATTTAAAAAATATTCATGTCATCAATAATAAAGCTGAAACAATGCGGCTATGGTTTGAAGAACCTTATGAATCACTAGACGAGTTAACCAGTCTTTATGATAAACATATCCATGATAATACTGAACGTCGCTTTGTAATTGAAGCCAATGATACTTTTATTGGAATTGTGGAACTTATGTCTATTGATTACATTCATCGTACCTGTGAAATTCAAATCATTATCATTTCTGGTTTTTCTGGAAAAGGCTACGCTCAAAAAGCGTTAAAAACGGGTGTTGACTATGCTTTCAATACTCTAAATATGCATAAAGTTTATTTATGGGTAGATATTGATAATGCTCCTGCTGTTCATATCTATAAAAAGTTAGGTTTCAAAATTGAAGGAACGATTAAGGAACAATTCTTTGCTGGCGGCAGATATCATGATAGCTACTTTATGGGGATTCTTAAATCTGAATATACTCAAAGAGAAAAAGCGGTTAAATAAAAAAACAGGAGTTTTCCTGTTTTTTTATTTAGCGTTTTTTCTTACCTTTTTTCATTTTCTTTTGAGCACGTTTCATGGCTTGTTTCATAGCAAACTCAGTTGCTTTACCTTTTAAACCACCACCAAACATAGAACTCATATCGGGCATCCCATTTGCTGAACCATTGCCCATCATCCCTTGTAAATCACCCAAAGATGACATATCGGGCATTCCAGAACCTGCAGGCATATTCGGCATTTGTCCACCGGCTCCACCCATCATTTTTTGCATCATAGCATTCATATCACCATTCATGATTCCTTGCATCATTTCTTTGGACTGATTGAATTGCTTAATGAATTTATTTACTTCAATAAATGAATTTCCAGAACCTGCGGCAATCCGACGACGACGGGCTGGTGACAGTTCAGCCTCTAAATGACGTTCTGCCGGTGTCATTGACAAGACCATTGCTCGTTTTCTGGCAACATCCTTAGGATCAACTTTAACCTTATCTAAACCAGGCATTTGTGACATTCCTGGAATCATTTTCATAATATCTTCCATTGGTCCCATATTTGTCACTTGATCAAGTTGTTCAACAAAGTCCTCATAATCAAAACGGTTTTCAGCCATTTTTTCAGCGAGTTTTGCTGATTGTTCTTCATCATAATTTGCTTGAGCTTTCTCAATCAAGGTGAGCATATCACCCATTCCAAGAATTCGCGAACTCATTCGATCAGGATAGAAAACTTCAAGGTCTGTTAATTTTTCACCAGTCCCTGTAAATTTAATTGGTTTTCCTGTAATTTCACGGATTGATAATGCCGCACCACCACGTGTATCACCATCAAGTTTAGTGATAATCACACCTGTAATGTCCAATTTTTCATCAAAAGTCTTGGCAACTTGTGCTGCAACTTGACCAGTCATTGCATCAACAACAAGCAAAATTTCAGTTGGTTCAGCAAGTGCTTTAATCTCTTGCAATTCGTTCATTAGAGTGTCGTCAATTTCAAGACGACCTGCAGTATCAATCAAAACATAGTCTTTACGTTCTTCTTGAGCTTTTAAAAGACCATTACGAACAATATTAACTGGTTTTTCAGCAGTTCCTTCATCATAGACAGGAATTTCAAGCTGTTCACCTAAGGTTTTTAATTGGTCAATCGCTGCTGGACGATAAACGTCGGCTGCAATCATCAAAGGCCGAGCATTTTGCTCTTCTTTGAGTTTTTTGGCAAGTTTACCCGCAAAGGTTGTTTTACCTGCCCCTTGCAACCCGACCATCATGATAATTGTTGGAATTTTAGGAGATTTCAGTAATTCAGCTTCGCCATCACCCAAAATAGCTGTTAATTCTTCATCAACAATTTTAATTACTTGTTGAGCTGGGTTTAATGCTTCTGATACTTCAACACCGACAGCTCGTTCACGGATTGCCTTAATAAATTTCTTGACAACTGGGAGAGCAACGTCGGCTTCAAGGAGAGCAACTCGGATTTCTTTTGTAATTTCTGTGACGTCTGTCTCAGTAATTTTTTTCTTTCCACGTAGATTTTTAAAAACGTTTTGTAAGCGTTCAGTTAAGTTTTCAAATGCCATATTTTATAATCCAATTCTATTTTTTACAATTACTTCATTATAACATTTCTTTAGCTAAAATTGAATACATCAAAAGTTCTAGTCGATATCTTTTTTCACTCTTTTTTTCTTTTTAAATAATATAAATATGAAAATAAAACAAGCTCCTAAAATTGTTATTAGTCCAATGAAAAAATTGTCACTTATCAGGCCCTGTTTTTTTATAAGATCAGTTTTCTTTAAAATATGATTGTCACTATCAAGTATTTTAGAATTAAATTCAGAACTTTTGAAAAAACCTTTATCTTTATCAATAGTATTCGTTTTATTATTTTGACTCTGGTCACCATTTTCATTATCAGGAACTTTATCTGCAACTGTTTTAGAATCTTCCAAAGTCTCTACCTTTTTGTTAAAAGATAAGTCAAGAGCAGTTATTTGTCCTAAATTTTGACTTTCATCATTTTTTTGAGAAGTTCTGATGAGTTTTTCTTTGCTTATTGTATTTGAATTTTTATTTTTTTCATTCGTCACTTTTAATTTGCTTGGTAAGGTGTAAATTACTGATAGTTTTTGGCTAGTCAAAGAATTCACATGAGTTTTGTTACTTATGGAATTTAATTGATCTAAACTTGACTCTATATTATTATTTGATTTTACTTCACCAGAAGAATTTGACTGATTATCTTCATTTTGTGGGTGAGAAGTTGAGTTTATAATTGATAATGATGAACTTCTCTTATTTGTTGAGCTTTTAGAACTTTCTAAAATTGCTTGTGATTGTATTGAAGACACGTTGTTTTCATTTGAATTTGAAGTTGAAGTTGGCAAACTATGAGAAACTTCTGAATGATTGTCTCTTTGTGCCTCATTAGATATATTTAAATATCCTATTTCTGATGATTCTGAGTTATTATTTGAATAACTAGTTAGAATAGAGGCAGCGGAATTTTCTGATGACGAATTATTAAAAGTTATTGGTTTGTTGATTCCAACTGTTGTATTAAGTAGATTCGATTGACTCTCTTTTGGTTGTGAGCTAGAAATTGTGCTGATAGGTGAACTTATGCTACTTTTTGGGTTAGTAGACATTTCATGGTCTGTTGAGTTTTCTTGAACTGAATTTGAAGAAGAAACTTTCTTAGGGTTTTCTGATATATTATTTACTTCACTTGGTTTGGACGAAAAAGTTTGATTCGTTTCCAAATTAGAGATACTACTAAGGTTTGAAGAATCTGAACCTAAACTATCATTTGAACCACCATTTAAAATATCTAAAGAATGAGTTGATGAATTATTATCTACTTCTGTTGCTTCGGAAGAATTAGACTGATTAGTTGCTGATTCTGAGTTGGAAGTTAAACTCATACTTGATGATGGTGAATTTATACTGCTCATTGAATTGCTTGAAGCTTCAGAACTTGTTTGATTTGAAGTCGAAACGGCTCCTGAAGTAGATATTTCCGTGCTATCCTTTGTAAGATTATCAGAACTAGATTGATTGATTTCTAAATTATCAGCTGTGCTTGTACTGGATAAAACTGAACTTAAATTATTGTTTACGGAGGCTAGGGAATTATTAGCTACTTCTGCTACATTAGAGAAATCTGGCGAACTAGTTGTTGATTCCAAAACAGAAGTCGAACTTATGTTTGAGGGGAATAAACTGATACTACTATTTGAATTGGTTGAAGCTTCAGAACTTGTTTGATTTGAAGACAAAAAGGCTTCTGAAGTAGATATTTCCGTGCTATCCTTTGTAAGATTATTAGAACCAGATTGATTGATTTCTAAATTATCAACTGCGCTTGTACTGGATAAAACTGAACTTGAACTATTGTTTACGGAAGTTAAGGAATTATTAGCTACTTCTGCTACATTAGAGAAATTTGACGAACTAGTTGTTGATTCCAAAACAGAAGTCGAACTTATGTTTGAGGGAGATAAACTGATACTACTATTTGAATTGGTTGAAGCTTCAGAACTTGTTTGATCTGATACTGAATTACTTTCTGTCGGATTTGATGATGGTAAAATATTGGTTATTTCTGAACTATTATTCGTTTCGTTGATATTGGAAGAATTAGAATGCTCACTTTCTTCGTTAGAGGACATACTCGAACCTAATGAGGATTGGTTTGAATCCTTTTCACTATTTGAATTGGAATTGATTTGGTTTGAAGAAGACAAACTATTTGAGTTTTCTGAATCATAACTGATTTCTGCTGTACTGGAAGCTCCTGACTGACTATTCTCTGTTTGTGAGCTAGAAATACTACTATCTAAAGAAGAGATTGAATTTAAAGTATTATCTGTAACACTACTCGCTTCAGATATTGGATAGAGTGAAGCCGAATTTGCCTCTTGTGTCGATTCTGAACTGGCAACATCAACTTGCTCTACTGAATTGGAAGAAGAGACAGGGGTTGTATCTGCATTTTCTGTACTCACAGAAGTCGATTGTGAACTGTCAGAATTTATCCAACTTTTATCAAAAAGACCACTAGAATTGACAGAAATTGTCCGAATTCCATCTGTCGGTAAATCTGATAACTGACCAAATAAAGGACTCGTTTTATTGAACACGTCATCAGCCAAAGTCACTCCAATTCCCAAAGTCAAGCTTTGAACGGGACTCCCAGAAAAGGCCGCTGAATCTACTATTGTCAATGATTCATCAGCAAATTCTATTGTAGTGATTTGGTTACTTTGAAAGGCTTTGGCCATAATTTCTGTGATATTTGAGCCCAATGAAAGTTCTGTTAAATTATTATTTGCAAAAGTTCTTGTCGCAATCTTTAGGACAGAATTTGGAAATTCTATACTACTTATGGCGTTTCCAGCAAAAGCATCTGTTTTTATATTTTGGACTTTTGCTCCTAAAACTACTTTTGTCAGTGATTTCTTATAATAGTCAGGAAAAGCTGTTGTTGTTTGAAAGGCACTAGTATTAATATCTACAACATTATTTCCGATAATAACCGAACGAATTCCACTATTTGAAAATGCATAAGTTCCAATTGATGTTATTGCATAGGTTTGACCGTTATTTACAATGATATCTGGAATTACAATATCAGCTCCCGCTAAGCCAGCATAGGAGGCAACTTCAGCTGTCAGTGAAACTTTATCAAGATTGTAAGTAATTTTTTGCTCATCAGTATATGTAATTTTACTTGTCGTGGCCTCCACCAGCAATTCTGTCACCAACTGATGATTCAAAAATGTGGGATTAAGAGTGGCTGTCAGTAATCCTACTCCAACAGTCATCGTTATTTTCTTTATTGATTTTTGAGACATAAAAAACCTCCTAACTTTCTATACGAAAAAATGGAGGTTTTGTAACTTTTATTTTTTATTATGATTTTTTTTAGTGTAACGTTTATTTAAATCTTGAGGTTGACGTGCTTCCATAACTACTGGAAGAATCACTGGTTTACGTTTTGTTTGCTCGTATAAAAATTTTCCAAGAGCATCACGGATAGAACCTTTGATTTCTGCCCAATCAAATTCTTTTCCAGAAAGATATTTATCAACAGTTTCGTTGACCAACTCACCAGCTTCACGCATCAGATCACGTGAAGTTTTAACATAAACAAAACCACGAGTGTGAACACGAGATTTGCTGACGATTTTACGTTCAGTCTTAGAAATTGTGATAACGGCAATGAAAATACCATCTTCTGATAACACTTTACGGTCACGTAAAACAACTGAACCGATATCTCCAACTCCTGAACCGTCAATCATAACATTTTCAGCTTGAATAACACCAGATGGGATCATGTCTCCATTTTCCAAACTGACTGTTTCACCACGTTTAGCGATAAAGATATGTTCTGGCAAAATGTCCATTTCCATTGCTAAATCAGCATGGGCACTAAGTTCACGATACTCACCTTGGATTGGAATCAAATTTTTTGGACGGAAGATATCAAGTAAGAATTGCAAATCACGAGCATTCGCGTGACCAGATATTTTCAAATCTGAAGCCAACATTTTCATGACTCCACCAGCTTTATAGATTTCATTTTCAATACGAGCAATTGTTGTTTCATAAGAGACAGATGGACTTGTAACAGCAAGTACTAAATCTCCATCTTTAATTTTAACGTATTTATGACGACGATGAGCCATGTCTCCAAGAGATTTAAGTGGTTCACCCATTCGTCCTGTTTCTAAAATAACTAATTCATTGTCAGCATATTTTTTAATTTCTGCTGGTTTAATAATTGATTTTTTATCAACAATTTGTAATTTGTTAAGACGAGTTGCTGTTTCGATGATTTGGTCCATATCTTCGCCTGTAAAAGCAACACGACGTCCAAGTTTAATGGCAGAATCAATCGTTTGTTGAATTCGTCCTAAATTACCTGCGTTACAAGCAATAATGACCCGCCCTTCATTGTCATCAATATAGTCATAAATTTTTTCATAAATTTCATGCTCACTAGCAGATTGCATTGTTGACAAAGCATTTGGTGATGATGAAAGTAAAGCAAGGACTCCACTATTTCCGATTTCAGCCAATCGGCGCATATTGGTACGATAGCCTTTCGCAACAGCTGGATCAAAACGGAAATCACCTGTATAAACAATGTTTCCGTCATTTGTAGAAATCACAATTCCTAAGCTTTCTGGAATTGTATGTGTTGTTGAGAAGAATGAAATGACGGCTTTACCAAAATCAATTTCTGTATCTTCAGTTACAACATGAAAATCGTTGAATTTGCGACTGTCAGCATAATTTTTGACATTAATTTTTGCAAGTTCGATTGTTAATTCTGAACCAAAAACAGGAACTTTTAATTCAGAAACGATATAAGGCAAAGCACCAATTGAATCAGCATGTCCGTGAGTCAAGAAAATTCCTGCGACACGATCCGCATTTTCTAAAAGATATGTAATATCAGGAATAACAAAGTCAACACCAAGTTGATCCATTTCAGCATATTTAAGTCCTGCATCAAGCACAAAAATTTGCTCTTCAACCTCAACTAAATACATGTTCTTACCAAATTCACGCACACCACCTAATGGAGTGATTTTAATATTAGACATAAAAACCTTTCTTGTCAGTGTAATTTATAATTTTTTCGATATAAAAAGAATCTGTAAGTTATTGACAAATTCTGTCAGTAAATTTACAGTCCTGTTTTTAGCAATTTCCTTGCCATATTCACTCTCGAAATCGGTCGAGTGGGACAAGCGATATTGAAAAGATAATTCTACTTAGAATTAAAATAAAAGAGATTGGCATTCCAATCTCTACCGAGAATACACTAATATAAGTTTAACCCAAAGCAAGTAAAAAAGCAAGTCAGTTTCATTTTTTATGGGTCTTACTTTTTTTCTAATCAAAATAGCGATATAATGGAAGGTAAGTTTTAAATGACAAGGAGGAAATTTTATGCAGATTACTTTCTTAACACAACTTGATTGGTTAATTCGATTAATATTAGCTGGGGTATGTGGATATGCCATTGGTTATGAAAGAAATAGCCGTTCCAAAAATGCTGGCACACGTACTCATTTAATTGTTGCTTTGAGTGCTGCTTTAATGATTATTGTCTCAAAATATGGTTTTATGGACATCATCAGTACCCATGGAGTCAATCTTGATCCTTCCAGAATTGCGGCTCAAATTGTAAGTGGTATTGGCTTTTTAGGAGCTGGAATGATTTTTGTTCACAATCAATCCGTTAATGGATTGACTACTGCGGCTGGAATTTGGGCAACTTCTGGTATTGGGATGGCTATCGGTTCTGGATTATATTTTATAGGTATTGTAGCTACTTTACTTATTTTACTTTTTCAAATTATTTTACACCAAAATTATCGATGGATAAAATCAGCGACGAGCGATCATCTTATTCTGCAATTAGAAGATTTTGAAGGTCTTCAACTGTTGCAACAACAGCTGAAAGAGGAAGATGTCAAAATTCTTAGTATAAAAGTTGAAAAAAAATCAAATAATTCTTTAAAAACAGAGCTATATTTGAACTTACCAAAAGCTTATGAGGTCGCTTCGTTAATGAGTCTTTTGGAATCGAATAATAAGATTAAATCAATTGAATATTGACCTACTTTTATAAAGAAAAATACCCTAAAAGGGTATTTTTTAATTTCCAATTTTTTCAAGAATTATTTTACTTTCCTCAGTAGTACAAGCTACAAGTGGTAGACGTAAGCCACCGACTTCATATCCTTTTGCATTCAAAACCGTTTTGATTGGGGCCGGACTTGTGACACTAAAAAGTGCATTTATTTTGGGTAATATTTTTCTTTGGATAGCCGCTGCTTTTTGGATAGAGCCCCGGTCTATTTCTGCAAACATTTCAAAAAATTCTTGACCTAGGATATGGCTGGCAACCGAGATTACACCCTGACCTCCCAAAGCTTTAGCGTGAAAAGCTAACCCATCTTCTCCAGTATAAACTAAAAAATCTTTGGGTAGCTTTTCAATAAGATAAGCCAGATTATCAGTATTTGTACATTCTTTGATGGCAATTACATTTTCCAGTTCTGCTAAACGTAAGATGGTCTCTACCTGAATTTCAGTGACCACCCTTCCTGGAATATTATACAAAATAATTGGCAAATCACTCGCAGTAGCAATGGCTTTAAAATGTTGATAAATTCCTTCTTGAGAAGGTTTGTTGTAATAAGGAGTAACTGCAAGTCCCGCATCGATGTAACCAAGTTCAGCAACTTCTTTGACAAATTCAACCGAATCACGTGTGTCATTAGTCCCAACACCCGCAATCAATGGAATACGGCCAGCCACTATTTTATTAACCGCAGCAAAAATTTCCAATTCTTCATCATGAGTAAGAGTAGGCGATTCAGCCGTTGTTCCAGCTAAGATAAGGCCTTCCGTATGATTAGCAAGTAAATCCTCAATGAGCTTAGGAAATGCTTCAAAATTAATTTGGCCATTTTCTTTAAAGGGGGTCACTAGGGCCGTGATGATACGTGCATTTTGTAATTTTTCAATTGTTTCTTTTGCTGACATAATTTCTCCTTATGTGTGAGCTTACTGACAAGCTCTTGGCAAGAGGTCAAAAAGAACCTCTTTTTATGCAAAAGAGGTTCTCAAAAGTTCGTCAAAAATGATTTTGATTAGCTCCCCTTTCTGTCAGTACTGACAGAAAGACAGTCTGTAGGATTTAACCACACAGCCCAAGAAAAATTCTGTGACAATTTTTCTTTCGGCAAAGAACGCCGCCATCAGCTTCAGTGCGTTCACCGCTCCACTAACTTCTTCGTCTTCGCAACCTCTAATTTTGTTTGACCCATTATAGCATACTTTAGTAAATGAGGTCAAAAATTTTATTTTTATACAGTCTAATTTATTATTATTCTTTCCCAATTAATTGGATGAAATCTTCGATAACACGGCGATTTGGCTCATGAATATTTTTTGGAATTTCTTTAAATTTAAACCATTTCAGCTCTTCAACTTCACTCATTTGTGGTCTTAAACTCCCTGTGAAATCTCGACAAATATAATAAATGCCTGGCATATAAACTTGATCCATATTGGGATAAGTCATAAAACGGTCTTGTCCTGAATAAATTCCTAAAAGCTCAAGTTTACCTGCTTTTAGTCCCGTTTCTTCAAATAATTCTCGGCGAGCAGTTTCCTCAAGTTCTTCACCAACTTCTATGCCACCCGCATGTAAAGCCCAAGTTCCATTATCTTTACGTTTTTGTAAGAGGATTTTTTCATCAGAATAGACAATAACGCCTGCTCCCAGATAAATCAAAAGCTCATGACCAATTTTTTAACGAATTTTACTGATATAACTCATTTAACAGACCTTATTTCAGTTCAAATTTTAACTCATGAGTTGGTCTAACTAAGCCACGCTCATGTAGCGTTTCAGCAATTTGAACAGAATTCCAAGCTGCTCCTTTGAGTAAATTGTCAGAAACTACCCAAAGATGAATCCCATTTGCTGCATCCAAATCACGGCGAATACGACCCACAAAAGTTTCACGACGACCAACTGAATTAATGGCTTGTGGATAAATTTGATGAGCAACATCATCTTCTAAAACAGCTCCTGGGAATTCAGAAATCAAACGTTTAACCTCATCAATGTCTGCTACTTTTTTTGTTTCAACATAAACTGACTCAGAATGACCGTAAAGAACTGGAATTCTGACACAAGTTGCCGAAACCGCAATTGAATCATCTTCCATGATTTTCTTGGTTTCATTTGTCATTTTCATTTCTTCATAAGTATAATCGTTGTCAGTAAATACATCAATTTGTGCAAGCGCATTGTAAGCAATTGGATAATGTTTTTTATCTCCAGCAGACGGTAAAATTTCTGCTGACAATTCTGTCAGTGCTTTTCCATCAAGTGCTTCTTGGAGTTCACGATTTGTTTCATTAATTGCTGATTGACCCGCACCAGAGACCGCTTGATAAGTGCTGACAATTACTCGCTCAAGCCCATAAGCTTGACGAATCGGCTCTAAAGCAACCATCATTTGAATCGTTGAGCAATTAGGACAAGCAATTATTCCATTGTGTTTTTCCAAAGCATGTGCATTAACTTCTGGAACAACCAAAGGGACATTAGGGTTTTGACGGAAAAATGAGGTGTTATCTACGACAACAGCTCCAGCTTTTACAGCATAAGGGGCGTATTTTTCTGATACTGAGCCTCCAGCTGAAAAAAGAGCAATATCAATGCCTTCAAAACTATCCTCAGTCAATTCTTCTACAACAAGCTCTTGACCCTTAAATTCAACAATTTTTCCTGCCGAACGTTTACTTGCAAGCGCACGTACGGTTTCTATAGGAAGTGTAGATTCTTCTAATTGTTCAAGCATACGTGTACCCACGGCACCAGTAACACCAACGACGGCGATATTATATTGTGTCATAATTGTCTGTCCTTTTCAGTAAATTATAATTATTATAGCGCTTTTAAGTTATAAGGGCAAGAAAAAATCTGCCTTTCGACAGAAATTTTTGTTTTTATTTAAACATAAGTTTAAAGACTGTAGCTGCAATTACTGCACCAACGATTGTGGCAACAACTGGAACCCAAGCGTACCACCATTTAGCGTCTTTATTTTCACCAACAACTGATTGTGGTAAGAAGCTATAAACGATACGAGGACCAAGGTCACGTGCTGGATTCAATGCTGCACCAGTTGGTCCACCAAATGCTGTAACCAAACCAACAAACATCAAACCAATAGCAAGCGCGCCAATCATTTTAGATGATGAAGCGCCTGAAACAGAAGCCCAAATTTGGCTTACTGTTGCATTCGCTGTAACATCAGCTCCTTGTTGTTGAGCGTAGCTTGTCATCCATTTGATTGATTCTGCACCAAAGAAGTTCGTTGTAAAACTGAGAATTCCGAAAACAAATACAAACATTCCGATTACTTCATTGATAAATCCGTTGAAAATTGCTTTTCCACGATTTGAACCATTATCCAAAGCGTTAGTTGTTGAAAAAGCGCCTAAAGAAATTGCTCCGTCATTAGTTTTAGCGAAGTATTCTTTATAAATCGCTACAACAAGTAATTGACCAATAATTGCACCAATAAGTTGTGCCAAAATATATTGTGCAACATGTGCCCAAGGGAAATAACCAGCTGAAGCGAGTCCAATTGTAATTGCTGGGTTAATATGTGCACCTGAAACATTTGCAAAAGCAAGTACAGGAACTAAAATCGCAATTCCGTATCCCCATGCAATTGCAAGACCACCCATGCCCTCATTTTTAGAGCCTTTGAGGGTTACCCCAGCAATTGTACCATTACCAAGCAAGACGAGAAGCATAGTTCCCAATCCCTCAGCAATATATTTTGTCATCCATGAAACATCCATGATAATTTCCTTTCTATTTTAAAAAATATATAAAGATGTTGACACTTCAATTTTATCATATTTTTCTTAACTCTTGCTAATAATAACATCGAAAATATGATTAACTCCTACAATAGATTGTTTATATCTTTTTTCAGCATTGTATTCATCTGATTATAACAAGAATTTTTTATTAATTATTTTAATCGTTACGTAAAAAAAGCCCTCTTTCGAGGACTTTTAAAGGCACTAAAAGTGTGTCAAAAAGGTTCACACAATTTGACAAATACTCACGCTTCCTGCGCGGAAAACCCAATTTCCCAGTATTCCTTAGCTTCGAAATTCTACAAAGTAGAATTATTCGACTCATCGCATAGTTAAATTTTACCATATTATGCTAAATGAAACAAGAAGCCAATCAAAATTCCTACCGTTCCCACAAAACTAAGGATACAAATAGTAAATCCTATCGTAAAATAATTCTGACCATATCCATTATAATGAACCCTTTTAGTTCTTTTCCCACGATAAATGATTAAAGATATTACTGACAGAACTGTCAGTAAATATTGGATTGGCTGATTTTGTCCATACATTAAGTTCAAAATTGAAGCTACTCCCACAATAATTGCAAGTAAAATCCCCATCTTAGTTCCTTTCTATTTTTTAATTAAAATTTACTGACAGACTTGTTTGTAATCAAAAGAGCTCTGACAAAAAATCAGAACTCCTTTTTCAATATTAGTCAAGCTCTTTGTATACTTTAACTACATTTTCAGCAGTAAATCCGTAAGCTGGAAGAACGATATTTGCTGGTGCCGAAGCGCCCCAAGTATCTACTGTAACTGTTGCACCATCAAGTCCAACATATTTACCCCATCCGTAACTTGTACCAGCTTCAATCGCCAAACGACGTCTTACAGCTTTTGGTAAAATTTCTTCGCGATAAGCTGCGTCTTGTTCATCAAAAATATTCATTGAAGGCATTGAAACGACACGAATGCCAGAACCCAAAGTCTTCTTGGCTTCAAGAGCTAATGCTACTTCTGAACCCGTCGCAATGATGATTCCTTCAAGTTTTCCTTCTTCTTTTGAAAGAATATAAGCCCCACGATTCAGACCTTCTTCAGCCAATTCATAAGTATCAGGTAAAACTGGAAGATTTTGACGAGTCAAAATAAGTGCAGTTGGACGGCTTTTACTTGATGCAGCACGACGCCATGCAGCCACTACTTCATTTCCATCAGCTGGACGAATTACATCCAAATTAGGAATTGAGCGAACAGAAGCTAATTGTTCAACAGGTTCGTGAGTTGGACCATCTTCCCCAACAGCAATGGAATCATGTGTCCAAACATAAGTGACTGGCAAGCTTTGTAGAGCAGCCATCCGAACAGAAGGAAGCATGTAGTTTGAAAAGACGAAGAATGTTCCGCCATAGACACGAGTTCCACCATGCAAAGCAATCCCATTCATAATGGCTCCCATTGCAAATTCACGTACACCAAACCAAATATTACGTCCAGCATAGTTATCTGGCATGAAGTCTTCTTCAACTTTAACCATTGTATTATTTGAAGCCGAAAGGTCAGCAGACCCACCCCAAAGATTTGGCATTTGAGCTGATAATTCTTGGATAGCTTCTTGTGAAGTTACACGGCTGGCCTTGCTTGTTTCCATTTCATGCTTGGTCAAAGTAAGCTCTGGCGTTTCATTTTCAAAAGCTTTTGCGTATTGCTCAGCAAGCTCAGGGTATTTTTCAGAATAATCATCAAAAGTACTGCGCCATACTTGCTCCATCGCTTCACCACGCGCAACTGTCGTTTCTAAAAAGCGTTTTGATACTTCTTCAGGAACTGTAAATTCAGGGTAATCCCAACCATATGCTTTCTTGGCAAATGCAACACCTTCAGCTCCAAGAGGAGCTCCGTGAACTGCTGAAGTTCCTTGTTTTTCGGCACCAAAACCAATGACTGTTTTAACTTCAATGATTGTTGGTTTAGATTTTTCAGCTTTAGCTACTTCAACAGCTGCTGCAATTTCTTCTAAATCATTTCCATCTTTTACCAATAAATGTTGCCAGCC
Source organism: Lactococcus sp. AK05 (assembly GCF_041026685.1). Classification (NCBI taxonomy): domain Bacteria; kingdom Bacillati; phylum Bacillota; class Bacilli; order Lactobacillales; family Streptococcaceae; genus Lactococcus; species Lactococcus sp. AK05. Next base: position 349,684 of record NZ_JBFTEI010000001.1, on the reverse strand, counting down.
ATATGATTCAAAACGTTTTTGAATATCATCAATAAATGACATTGATAAGTCACCATCTAGAGAAATATTATTTGAATCATAGAAAAGAATCAATTTACCAAGTTTCAATTTACCTGCAAGTGAAGCTGCTTCTTGTGAAACACCTTCCATCAAATCACCATCACCATTTAAGGCGTAAGTGTAATGGTCAACAATATCAAAACCAGGTTTATTGTATTGTGCAGCTAAATGTGCTTCAGCCATTGCCATTCCGACAGCATTGGCAATTCCTTGTCCTAAAGGACCTGTTGTTGCTTCGACACCGTCTGTATGATTAACTTCTGGATGTCCCGGTGTTTTTGATTGCCATTGACGGAAACCTTTTAAATCATCAGTCGTTACATTATAACCTGCCAAATGTAATAAACTATATAACATTGCAGAACCATGACCAGCAGACAAGACAAAACGGTCACGATTTGACCATTTACGACTTGTCTTAGGGTTCACATTAAGAAATTTGCTCCAAAGTACATAAGCCATTGGTGCAGAGCCCATTGGAAGTCCAGGATGTCCTGAATTTGCTTTTTGAATCGCATCTAATGATAGAGTACGAATCGTATTTACAGCCAATTGATCAGTAGTATCAAACATAAGATTTCTCCATATTTTTTATTTATACTCACATTATAACACAAGTTAGAAACGGTTTTCATTCTCTGAAATTAAAATTTTTTTCTTTTTTTATGTTTTTATATGAAAATCTTTTTAATTTTGGTGGGAAAGGTTGCGGTTGACCTGTTTTATAAATCTTCAAAAAATTTATTTTTTCAATTATAATTCTTTGCTTTTTGAATTAATTTTATCTCTTCTATTCAAAATCAAACTCGTCATTAATACAATCAAGAGAAAAATTATTATAAAGGAAATTAATGCTATTGATCCAGCTTTGCCAATTACCCCAAGCAATCCTCCTGAAACAATATAATCTGAATCTGCAAAGGTCGATGCAGAATTCGCTCCAAACGAACCTAAGGCAGGCAGAATTAATAGTGGACCCCAAGCTAGCAGTAATCCATTCGCTGTTGAGCCGATAATCGCCCCACGCAAACCTCCAAAAGCATTGCCATAAACTCCTGCTGCTCCTCCACAAAAGAAGATACCAACAACACCAGGAATAATCACAGTTGTTCCTAAGCCAAGCATTATTAGCATAGAAATAACTCCAACAATAAATGAGACAAAAAATCCAATTAAAACAGCATTGGGCGCATAAGGAAATACTATTGGAACATCTAATGCTGGTTTGGAGTTAGGAACAAGCTTTTTAGCAATCCCTTGAAATGCTGGAATAATTTCTGACAAAATCATACGAACACCTTGAAGAACAACCACAAATCCTGCTGCAAAAGTCCCTGCTTGAATGACCGCATAGACAATATAATTAGTTCCAGCAGACAAAGCTGGACTTTCAACAAAACGAGGACCTGCAATTAAAGCTAAAATAATATAGACAACCATCATTACTAGAGAAATAGAAACAGTAGAATCTCTCAAAAACCCAAGGTTTTTAGGGATATTTAATTTTTCAGTTGATTTTTCTGGATCCTTATTTCCAAATTTTTCTCCAAGCCAACCGGATAGAGCATAGCCCATATTGCCAGTATGGCCCATTGCAACTCCATCATTACTAGTGATCTTCCGCATATAGCGTTGAGTTAGAGCGGGTGTGATTGTCAGCAATGTTCCTTCAAATATTCCTCCTAACAAGATTGTCAACCAACCATTTCCTAGTCCAGCAGAAATAAGTACAACAGCTGACATTGTTGATACATAGAGCATTGCTTGCCCAGTCAAGAAAATATATTTAAATCTTGTAAAACGTGCAAGTATTACATTGACAATAAATCCCACAATCATAATTAAGGCTGCGGGTGTTCCATACTTCACTAATGCTAAAGCAACCACCGCTTCATTGGATGGCACAACTCCCTTAGCATTAAAGACATGTTGAAACATCGTTGCAAAGGGATTCAATGAGGTAACTAATATCCCCGCACCCCCAGTCAAAACCAAAAAACCTGCAAATGTTTTAATTGAACCTTGGATAACTGTACTTGCTGTTTTTTTCTGCAAAATCAATCCCAACATTGCAATTAATCCAACTAAAAGCGCTGGAGTAGTTGCGACTGATACAATAAAGTTTAAAATACCATTCATTTTATTTTTCTCCTCTAGTCTAGAAAAATTTTGTACTTTATAGATTCGATTTATTTTTTCTTATTGATGACTTATGTTATTTTCATCAAGCACTTTATAAAGTGCTTCACGCGCAACTTCTTTATCAATAATTGACTGAAGTGGCATAATTTTTTCTGTGGGAATATTAGGAAGAGCAGATACTAATGTTGCCTCAACAAAAAAATAATCCGCTGCATCTGGTGTTGCTGACCCAACATCCATATGCTCCAATTCGAAATTATCAATATTTACTCCTGATTCTTCTAATAATGACTGAATGTTCATTTGAACCATAAAACTCGTTCCTAACCCAGATTGACATACACATGCAAATTTCATATTATTTTTCTCCTTCTTCTTCTTCTAAAAGTATTTGTTCAACTTCTGTTGCATTTGTTGCTGCAAGTAACTGACCCAAGTATTCTTTATTTGATAATATCTTAGTAAGTGTTGACAAAGCTCTAAGATGGGTCTCATTATCAATAGCTGCTAAAACAATAAAAAGTTTAATTTCATGCTTATCATCGTTCATTAACTTTACTGGATGTTCACATCTTAAAAATGACATTCCTATTTTTTTGACCCCTTCCTCTGGGCGAGCATGAGGAAGGGCAATTCCCAATCCTAAGTCAATATAAGGGCCGAAAGCTTCTACTTTATCAATAATAGCTTTGATATAACGCTCTTCAATTTCATGTTTATCAAGAAGGGGTTGTGCAGCTAATTCAATTGCTTCTTGCCAGGTCAATTCTCTATTGGTAAAATTTATTTTTTCTTTTGTAAGTAAATCTGTTAGCATAACTCCTGATAGTTTCCCTTCTTTTCTAGTACGATTTAATTTTTTTTCAATAATTTTTATTAAATCCAGTTTACTTGCTGGTTTTTTTATAATAATGTAAGGTTCTATTGAATCTAATATAGTTTGAGCAGATGGTTTTATAAAACCTGGGAGCTGAAAATCTTGCAAAACTTGATTATAGAGCTTGTTTTCTTCACGCTGTTCTGGAAAAGCTGACATAAGATAAACTTTTTTGTCTGACTTTACAGGAACTGTTGAAAAAATAATATCATATGAATTTATAGGTAATTTTTCAAAGTGAGAGACTCGAGCACTCAGAATAAATTCCATTGTCGGGAATAAACTCTCTAGTCTTTTTTGCATAATTAAACTCGAACTAATTCCATTTACACACAGTACAATTGCTTTTAATGATTTACCTGAGTACTTATTTTTATAAATCTCTCCACCAAATAAAATGACAAAATAAGCTTTCTCAGATTCTGAAATTTCACCGACCTCTTCTTTTAATGGTTGAAGGACGTTATCCATCAGTAAAAACAAGGAGTGGTACTCTTTTTTTATCCGTTCAAGCAGGACATTTTTTAATTCAAAATGATTTTTTAATCGATAGTATGCAGGAGTTAGGTGAGCTAATAGTGCCATAAAGGTCTTTGTGAAATCATCGAATTCAATTGCTGCTAGTTTCATAACATTTTCCATAATGTTAAAGGCCATTCGGTATAAACCGTTGTCTTGCTCAATTGTATTTTTTCCATCCGACATCCCAATAATTAATGATTTGAGTAGCTCATTAATATTTTCACTCCCCTTTTCAAAACCTCTACACTTGAGCAGACTTGTAAACAGTAATGTCGAAAGATATCGACTATAAACAACCTCAATCTGTAGTTCTTGCATTATCTTTTTCAATAGCTGATTATTCTTAAAAATAGTTAATGGATCTTTATCATTTAAAACTTTTGATAAGATATAAAATCCTGCATACTCAGATAAATTTTGCAAATAATACCAAGCCTTCTCCTGTAAAATTTTCTCCTCAAAATTAAGGTAAAATCCTTTTTTTCTTGAATATTCAATCTGAATATTTTTGCTCATAAGCTCCTCTCTAAGTTTTTTTAAATCACTTAAAACCGTATTTTTACTTACTTGAAGATATTTTTGAAAAAGAGCTATTGAGAGGGAAGATTCATTTGTAAAAATAAGTAGATATATAAGGGAACGTCTTTCAACTTCTGATAAAATAAATGTCTTTTGATTGATAGAATAACGAGTTTCTTCAAAATTTTCTATTTTATCAAAAATTGCTAAGCATTCATTTTTATAATCTAATTTTTTTAAACCTTGATTTTCAAATTTTTGATTAAATTCCTCCAATATTCGATAAAATTTTTCTTTATCTAGATCAGTGATCTCCAATATTCGCTCTAATTTCCATAATTTATGTTTTGAAAAAAAGAGAATGTCTAAATCATAATTAATCATAAAAACGCTCCCTTGTATTTTTTATTATAACTCAATTATTTTACCAAAATATAGCGCTTACAGCCCAAATTACTTTTACTAAAAAAAAAATAATTGGACTGAACTTTAGAAAATAAAAAAACTCCAAAAAATGAAGTTTTTTATTATTCAAAAGGGAAAATTAATAGCTGATTCTTATTTCTTAGCTGCCTTAAATGCTGCCATAAATTTCTTGGCATTTTCAGTGACCGCACTATAATTGTTGTTGGCTGCTGGAGCTGTGACCCCACCTCCAGCACTTACAGCTACTGCTCCTGCGGCGAACCATTCAGCAACATTATCAACATTTACCCCTCCCGATGGAAGGATATTAATATAAGGAAATGGTCCTTTTAAGTCTTTTATCATTTTGGGACCTGTAATATCACCTGGGAAGAGTTTGATTAACTCTGACCCATATTCTAAAGCTTTTTGAGCTTCGAGTGGAGTTAAAATTCCCGGAACATAGGGAATCTGATAAAGATTACATATCTTGGCGACCTCTTTGTTAAAACTTGGACTGACAATAAATTGAGCCCCTGCAACAATGGCCAAACGAGCAGAAGTCGGATCTAAAACTGTCCCTGCTCCGATCACTACATCTGTTCCTAGATACTTGGCTACCAAATCAGAAATAACTTCGTTAGCTCGCGGGACTGAATAGGTCAATTCGATAGAAGTGATTCCACCTGAGACGACAGCTTCTACGATTTTTAATGCTTTTTCGCCACTCTCAGCTCGGACGACCGAGACGACTCCTGATTGAATCACTTTATTTAATAATTCTGCTCTTTGCATGACTACATCTCCTTGTAAAATGCTTTCAATTCTTCTTTTGTGGGATAACCTTCACTATCTCCTGAGCTTTGAACTGCTAATGCTCCAACGGCACAGGCGCGCTTGACAGCTTCTTTTAAGGTTTTTCCTTCAAGTAAGGCAGACTCAAGACCAACGGCGAATCCGTCTCCTGCTCCAACCGTATCAACAACTTTTGCTACTTTAAATCCAGAAACAAAATATTGTTCACCATTTTTTAATTTTACAAAAGCACCGTCAGCGCCTAATTTGACAACTACAATCTTTGTGAGAGGGCTTTGCTCAAGGTAAAAATCAGCGATTTTTTCTGGTTCAGATGAACCGGTCAAGATTTCACCTTCATTTATTCCTGGCAGAATGATTTGACTTTGCTTTGCTAAATCATTGATTATTCTTATCATTTTTTCTTGATTATCCCAAAGTACAGGTCGTAAATTTGGATCGAAAATGGTTAAAATATCTGCTTCATTTAATTTTTGATTGAATCCTTGAAAAGTTTTTAAACTAGTTTCTGAAAGGGCTGGAAAAATTCCTGAGAGATGCGCAATTTTTATCCCTGATAAATCTAGAGCTTTTAGTTCAGCAATAGATAAATTGGCCGCTGCAGAATTTTTGCGATAATAATCAACTTTTGGGTCGCCCTCACTTACTTTTTGTTTTAAATAAAAGCCTGTTGAATAGTTTTTATCTTTGGTGAGATAGGTCGTTTCAATCTCCGCTTTTTTGACTGACTCAATAATAAAATTCCCAAATGAATCCTCTCCGACTTTAGAAATATAAATTCCTTTATGTCCTAGACGACTCAAACCAATCGCAACATTTAGCTCCGCACCAGCTAAATATTTGCTGAAATGCTCAGCTGCAGCTAGACTTATATCTTGATTTTCTGAGGCAAGAACGACTAAAGGTTCGCCAAGTGTTATAAATTCAGTCATTGCTTAGAGTCCTCATCTTTGAAAAATCCAAAATAATCATGCACATTATTATAACTAATATCTTCAATCATTTTTCCAACAAGTGCTTCATTATCAGGGATTCTACCATTTTCAATCAATTGTCCAACAAAATTACAGAGGACGCGACGGAAATATTCATGACGTGGATAACTTAAAAAGCTCCGTGAATCTGTCAACATTCCTACAAAATTGGACAATAAACTTTGTGAAGCAAAAATCTCTAATTGGTTTTCCATTCCTTTTTTGGTGTCATTGAACCACCAACCAGCTCCAAGTTGTAATTGTTGCACTCCTTCACCTTGAAAACAGCCAATCATTGTGGCTAATTCAAGCCAATCATTTTGATTAAGGGAGTATAGAATGGTTTTTGGTATCGTTTCAAGTTCTGCTGCTTTGCTAAAGAGTTTGGTTAATTCCTCAGAAATATTAGCTTGAGTTCCCATGCTATCAAATCCAGTATTTTCACCAATTTTACTTAAGGCTGGGCCATTGATAGAACGGTTGACGTTAACATGGAGTTGCATTGTCCATTCAAATTTTTTATTTAATTTCATAATTTCAAGGATTAATGCTGTAATGTATTGATTATATTCTAGGTCTGTTAAAGTTTGATTTTCTTTGGCTTTCTGAAGGATAGAGTCTAAATCCACATTTTTAGTTTCTGCAAAAGTATAGGTAGATAAGGAATGGTCAGACAAACGTCCATCAAGGCTTGTGAAAAATTCAAATCTTTGTTCAAGTGCCTTAATCATCGTCTTAAAACCTTTTATTTCAATTCCAGAAACTGCTGACAGCTCTGTCAAATAGTCTGCAAAATGTCCGTCAGTAATCGAAATTAAATGGTCTGGTCTTAAAGCTGGCAAAACTTTGAAATCTTTTTCCTCTTTGGCTAATAATTCATGATAAGAAAGCGTTGAAACAGGGTCATCTGTTGTACAAACAACTTTTACCTGTGAATTTTTAATCAATGCGCGTGGTCTGAAATCATCTGTGGCAAGCATTTGGTTCGCTTCATCCCAAATTTCTTTGGCTGTCTCGCTTGAAATCAACTTATCAATATGGAAAAATCGTTTTAATTCCAGATGAGTCCATTCATAAATTGGATTACCAAATGATTTTTCAAGTGTTTTAGCAAATGCTAAAAACTTTTCATAATCATCTCCATCTCCAGTAATCAATTTTTCAGGAATGCCATTCGCACGGAGCAAACGCCATTTATAATGATCCTCACCTAGCCAAATTTGTGTTAAATTTTCATATTTTTTATTTTCATAAATTTCTGCGGGTTCAAGATGGCAATGATAATCAATAATTGGCATTTTTTCTGCATGTTTGTGAAAGAGCATCTTGGCACTTTCATTCGTTAGTAAAAAATCTTCTGATAAAAATTTCATGATTCTCCTTTATTACTATTAAAAGTTAATTCAACTTCGTAAGTTTTTGATTCATTTGATTTTAAGCTGATATTTCCTTCTTTTTGCAAGAGTTCTTGTTTTTGATTGAGAATATCAGGCAGTCCTTGGAAGGGTTCAATACAGAGGTAAGAAAGATTTTCGTCTTCTTTCGTCCACAAGCAAAGATAAGGAAAATCCGTCATTTTCATGGTCATTTGATAATCTGTCTCTTGTGAAAAAAGTTTCACCTCCTCGATTTTATTGTCAAAAATGACGAGCCCTTTTTCAAAGAACTCTCTTTCAAGTGGAAAATTACTGACAGCTTTATTAATTTCTATGATTTTTCCTGAACGAAAAGGAAATGGATTTTTGACAATTTCAAATTGTTTTAAAGTCCTATCTTTAGTTTCAAAGGAAATCTGGTAATCTTCAAAATTTGCTGACAGGTTAAAAGCTGGATGAAATCCTAAGGCAAAAGTCAATTTTTTTACTGACAGATTTTTTATTTCAAATTGAATCTTCAATTTTTTACTGACCAGTTGATAAGTGACTTTTAATTCAAATTGAAAAGGGTAGGATTGATAAGTTTCCTTGTTATCTTTTAATGACAAACTTACCTGATCTTCTTTCTGGTCAATAATTTCAAAGAAATAATCTGAAGCAAACCCATGTTGTTGCATCGGATAAATCTTCTGGTCCAACAAATATTCATCATCAGTTGAACGTCCAATAGCCGGAAATAAAATTGGGGCATGTTTTGGCCACTCAGAACCATTCCAAATAAAATCAAATTTATTTTTATTCTCAATTACATGAGTTAATTCAGCCCCTTTTGGATTAATTTGAATAGTAAGCTCATTATTTTTTAGTGTTAACAATTGATTTTTCATCGTTTTTCTCCGATAAATTTAGTGACAGCGCCTGTCACTAAACTTTTAAGCTTTTGTCATTAAATGTCTGCTTGGTCAGGCCAACATTTTTCGTAAGGATGACCTGTCAGTAATTCAACGACCTGACGTGTTTCAAGAGTTACATCAGCTTTTGAGCCACCTTCTTCAAGACGTTGCAATTCTGCTTTTAAAATATCATGATTGGCTCGATTAAGTTTAAAGGTGCGAGCTGCAATCAATGCGGCCGCTAACATTCCAATTGGAACAAAGATGAAAATCAACATAATTCCGTGTTGAATGCCTATTGGCGTATTTGCATGAGTCGTCATTGTTGTGGAATTAAATCCAATTTCTTCAAGAGCCCAACCAGCAATATATGTTGCAAGTGCCCCTGTTGATTTACGAAAGAAAGTCATGACAGAAGCGTATACGCCCGCTTTATCGCCATGTGTAAAAATTCGGTCAACATCGGGTATAAAAGGGAAAACATTCCAAGGAGTAAATTCTAAAATTCCTCGTCCAAGTTGATAAATAATGGAAACAATCACAAGCATCCACATTGGATTATTAATCCCTGTCAAATAGATAACAAAATAACCTAACATGGCCACAATAATCGCCAAATAACTCAAAGTAAATAAATATTTCGGACCACGAGTGACCATTAATTTTACTGCGGCAATGGTCGATAGAATACCAAATGCTGAGAGTGCTTGGAGAACCCACGGAGCATTGGCAGATGTTCCGGACAATCCAATCACGATAAAAGTTGGGAGTAGTGTAGAATAGAAATCTTTTCCTGTAAATGAGAGGAGATAAACCAATAAATGTTTTCTGAATGATTTATTTTTGAAAGTGCCAAAGTAATCTGTCACTGTTTTTTTCATAAATCCACTAAATCCAAGTCGTGGTTGAGCATCTAATTCTGCTAGAAATTCTGGAGTTAAAGGACGTTCCCAGCTTGCTCGCCATGAAGTGAAAATGGCAATGACAAAAATGACTGTCCAAGTAATTCCCGTATAAAGATAAGCATTAGGATTATTAAATGACTTAAGTACAGCTAAGGTAAAGAAGACAATGGCCGTTCCAGTTGCTGAAATAAACATTCGACTCCCTGAAAGAGTGGTTCGTTTTTTATAATCAGGCGTCATTTCCGTAGGCAAGGTTTCCCAAGGAATTAAAATCATGGAAATCGCTACCTCAATAGCAACATAAACCCAAAGATAATATTGCCAACTGCTAGTTGAAATCCAAAACATTGGAAATAAAATCGCAAATAATATTCCGCCAAGTGCAATAAAGAAATGACGTCGGCCATATTTTCGTCCTAATCTTGTTCGATAAAAACGGTCAGTAATTGCCCCAAAAAAGAGGGACCAGATGGCATCAATAATCCGACCAATTCCCAAAACTGCTCCTGTAAAAAGAGGACTAATTCCTTGTGAAAGAACAAAGACAAAGATAACTCCTGAAACAATGTTATTCCAGCCTCCGCCCATTAAATCAGTCAAACCGTAAAGAAGACCACGCCTTGTATTGATTGCTTTTGGGGTATAAACCCATGAAGTTTTTTGTTTTTCTGCCATTTTAAACAGATTCTCCTATTTTTATATTTTTGTCAGTGAAAATTGACAAATTTTCCATAAACTTTGTTAATTTGTGAACTTTGTGAAACGCTTACTCCAACGTTTTAGTTTTAGCGGAGAGTATTCTCCGCACATTTTTTTCACAAAAAGTTCTTTAAAATAGATTTCTTCATATCATTTTTATTTACTGATTCGTTTTCTCAAGCGCCTCCCAAAGCCCATTAAGATAACTTGCTCCAAGTGCTCGGTCATATAAACCGTAGCCTGGGCGTCCTGTTTCTCCCCAAATCATTCGACCATGGTCTGGACGAATATAGCCATCAAAACCATTATCATACATGGCTTTCATTATTTTATACATATCAAGCGAACCATACTCCGACATATGAGGAGCTTCGTAAAAATCTTTTTCACCACTTGGCAAAAATTTAATATTCCGCACATGTGCAAAAGGAATTCGGTCTCTTTTGACAAATTCAGCCATAATTTCATAGACATTATTAGCTGGATCTTCAGCAATCGACCCCGTACAAAGCGTAATCGCGTTTGACGGACTATCTACAACATTACATATCCAATCTAAATCTTCCCGATTTTTCACCACCCGAGGAAGCCCAAACATAGGATAAGGAGGGTCATCAGGGTGAACCGCCATTTTAATCCCAACTTCTTCACATGTAGGAATGATTGCTTTTAGAAAATAAGCAAAATTTTCACGCAATTTATGCTCATCGACATTTTTGTATGCCTCAAAGAGTCCTCTGACTTCTGATAATCTTTCAGGTTCCCAACCTGGGAGTGAAAAGCCACCATCAGCTGCTTGAACGCGGTCAATTATTTCCTGAGGGTTTGCTGGAATATCTCTAGCAACAAAAGCCATAGTTTGTGAATTATCAGCTAAACGATAATCCAAATCTGATTTCAACCAGTCAAATACAGGCATAAAATTATAGCAAATCACTTCAATCCCAAACTCAGCAAGATTTCGAATCGTTTCTTTATAATTCTCAATATATTTATCACGAGTTGGCAAGCCAATTTTGATATCATCATGAATATTGACAGATTCAATTACTTTTAAAGTTAAACCTGCGGCTTCAATTTCTTCTTTAAGTGCTTTGATTCTCTCCTTTGGCCAAATTTCTCCTGCTGGAATGTCCATAATCATTCCAACGACTCCTTTAACACCTGGAACTTGGGCAATTTCAGAAAGTTTTATCTTATCTGCATTTGAACCAAACCAACGCATTGTCATTTCCATTTTTTTATTCCTTTATCTTATTTATATAAAATCAAATAGCGTGCTGTAGCTTCCCACCAAGCGGTAAGACCAGCTGAAAGTTGTACGTCAATGATTTCGTAATTTTGATTTTGCAAATCTGCCAAAACTTTATCTAAAGCTTGATTAAAAAGTTGGTCAGTTTTTTCTTTTCTGAATTTGGCAGAAATGGAAAACTGATAGCAGTATTTTTACTGACAGCTCAAAATTAAACATTCTGTCAGTAAATTTTCAGATATTTTTTACTGACAGTTCTAAATAAGTAGCCTGTCAGTAATTTTTTCCGTGTTCTTTTAGGACGATTTGCAGTGTCTTAAGCACTGCTCCTTTGCCTTGAAGCATTTGCTCAAAGTAATTTTCAATCTTTTGAGCTAGCCCTGTTTGGTACATCTCATTTGGAAAAATTTGGTGATTAGATAAGATAGGTTTTAGAATTTCATGAATTTCTTGCTGACTACCATCTAATTTTACCTCGGCAACAAAAGCTTGCAACTCTTCAAGAAGAGGGTCAGGACTTGGAGAAAAACTTTCTAACTCATCATTAATTCCGATTAAATAACGGCACCAAGCAGCAATGACTAATGGAATAAATTCCAATTCTTTAACAGAAAATCTTGGATTGGCAATATAGTGTCCAATCGTTACGCCATAGCGAACAGGAATTTTTTGTGACGTATCTGCCGCAATTCTCTGTGGTGTATCTGGAATATTTTTATTTGGTAAACGTTTAGTCAATAACTGGTCAATAAAATCTTTCGGATTGATAATTTTCGGATTCTTAACCACAGGCAAAGCCTCGCCATACCCCAAATTCTTAATGAGTGCTAACAAATCTGGATTGGCAACTTCTTCCCAAATTGAATGATAATCTAATAAACTTCCAAAAATAGCTAAAGCGGTATGCAAGGGGTTCAAACAAGCGGTAACTTTCATCTGATCAGCATCATTGACTGTTTCACGATCAGTCAAGATAACTCCAGCTTTTTCTAATGCCGGCCTGCCATTTGGAAAAGTATCTTCAATCACTAAATAATGAACTTCTTCCGTATTACCAAAAGGAGCAATATTTGTATGTTTTTGACTATGTAAAATTTCTGTTTCCTCAAAACCATCAGCTGTCAGTAATTTTGCAACTTTTTCAGACGGATTGGGTGTAATTCGGTCAATCATTGACCAGGGGAAACTAACTTTTTTAGGATTGATAAGGTAATCATAAAAATCTTGTTCTACGATTTCATTTTCCACCCAAGCTTTAGCAATGGTCAAAATCGCTTCTTGTAACTTCAAACCATTCTCTGAAAAATTATCTGTGCTCACCATGGCAATCGGAAATTTACCCGCTTTAAATCTTGCATAAAGGAGATAAGTAACGGCTCCCATATTGGTTTTGGGCTTGCTTCTTCCTTGCGTATCTTCAAGTGCCAAAGGCGTCAATTGATCTTTTGAATCCCGTAGTGAATAACCTTTTTCTGTAATCGAAAAAGTTGTCAATTGCAAAGACGGATTTTCAAAGACTTTTGTTAAATGAGCCCAACCCTCGGTATTTTCTGCATTAAAATAAAAACTTTCAGCAACACTCGCAATCAATTCTTTGTCAAAAGTTCCATCTGATTTCATTGTCACTGACAGAAAACGATTATTATAAGCCCGATAGATTTTATCAATTACCTCATCATCATAAGTTTCGGCCACAATAAGACCTGAGTTGAGTTCTCCTTGATTGAGTAAGTCTTGGGCGACCACCGCATGGAAACATCTAAAAAGATTTCCTCCACCAAAGTGGACCCAGACTGGATTATCAGCTGTTGACTCTATAACTTTGTCTTGATTAAAGTTAGGAATTTTAATTTTTGCTTTTTTAAATTCCTCATCTTTTATCAAATAATCATCAAGCAATTTCACCATGATTTCTCCTTTAAATCCTGAAAGTGATATATCAGTTTTTCTTCTACAGAAACTAGTATATCACTTTTTAGAAACCGTTGTCAAGAATATATTAAAAAAAAGACATTATTTTAGAAGAATACCTTTATTATTTGACTTTATCGCCCCTCTGCTCTATAATTACAGAATGAATGAATTGAATTTTAATCTACAGAATCAGGCCTACAAACAAATTACAGGCAAAATTCTCAGGAATGAATATCGTCCTGGACAAAAAATTTCACAAAAAAATATCGAAATTGATTTGCAATTAGGCCGAACTCCTGTCAGAGAGGCACTTCTTCGTTTACGTCGTGATGGACTCATTTACAGTATCCCTCAGTCAGGAACCTACGTCACAAAAATTGATTTAGATGCTGCCATCAATGCTCGATTCATTCGAGAAAATTTAGAAGCAAAAATCGTTTCCGAAGCCGCGTCTTTAGAGAATAATAATCTTTTACTCAATCAAGCACGTGATGCAATTGAACTTCAAGAACGATATGCTGCTAAAGCAGAATATCACAATTTTTTTAATGCTGATGAAGAATTTCATAAAACTTTTTATTTAATGACTAACCATGCCCAAGTCTGGGACTGGCTTCAAACCATTAATATTCAGTTCAATCGTTTCCGTTGGTTACGTCTTGCGATTTCTGATTTACCATGGAATACCTTGATTGAGCAACACAAGGAAATACTCTCCGCTGTTGAAAATCATGATGGAGAACAAGCTGTCACAGCAGCTGCCAAACATTTGCACTTGATGTTTGACGAAGAAATGGCAGTTTTACAAGCTTTTCCTGAATACTTTGATAATTTACCCGAATAAAAAACTCTGCCGGAATTCCGACAGAGTTTTTTTATAAGTAACTCATTTATTTTACATTTTTAGAATCTGGAATTAAAAATGAAGTAAAGAAAGCAATAATAACAAGAATCAATCCTGTGACAATTCCAGAAATATAACCAGAACTACTTCCACCAACACTGGTATGTAAAAGCGTTGGCACTGCGTACAAGATAATGAAACTGATACCAGCTCCTAGATTAAACATTCCTGCATTTAAGCCCGGAAGATAACCTGGATTATCCTCTGGTGAAAGCACGATTCCCAGACCATTTAACATAATATTTGTTATTCCAGCATAGGTAATCCCAATGAAGGTAGATACCAACAATAAAAGCCAGATTGAAGGTTGTAGCACTCCAACAACGGCCAAACCAATACCGATAATCGTCGTTAAAAGTCCAACCCGAAGGACTTTTGTAAAGCCAAAGCGAGCAGCCAAGAATCCTGAAACAGGTCCAAAGAATAAGCCAGCAAGCGCATAAGGAGTAAGGGTAACAAGAGAAACCATATCTGCCCCAAGTCCCAAACCAAACTTACCATCTTGACCCAAAGCTGGAATAATACCATTCATAATTGCAAAGACACCAGTCATCGTTAGGAGAGTTGTAATTAATAACCCCCAAGTTCTTCTTTGTTTCAAATAATGAATAGGAACCATTGGATGATTCACTCGTTTTTCAACTTGCCAAAATCCAACAAAACAAATCAAACCTAAAAGAGCCAAGAGTGAAGCTAAAAGCCAATTAGGAAGTCCAAGATTTCCAAAACTTCCTTGCAAGGCATTCACCGCGCTCAAGAGCGCACCCATTGCCACAACTAAAAGAATGACTCCGCTCCAATCCATTTTTGGTGTATCTTTTGCAGTTGACTCTTGCGTTCCAAAACTTACTAAAAGAATAGCAAGTGCCGCAGTAATTCCCATAACAAAAAATACAGAACGAAATCCACCATGACTTACTAGCCAACCACCTGCTAATGCATCAACCCCAGCAATTCCACCATTGATTGAAGTGAGTATGGCCATTAATTTTGCATATCTCTTCTCATCACGCACTTTCACATGCAGAATAATTAAACAAAGCGGAACCACAGGGCCAGCAGCACCTTGTAAAATACGACCAATCATCAAAATCCCCACATTTGTAGCAAATCCTGAGATAAGACAACCAATCATTGTCAAAGTAAGCATTCCAATTAGAACTTTTTTTCGTCCAATCAAATCCGCCAAACGAGGCAAAAATAGAGCAAATAAGGCCGCAGCTGTAAAAAAGATGGTTTGTGTTAGTGCTATAGACGAAGCTGTCGTGTGTAATTGGGTCTGCATGGTAACCAAAGCAGGCGAGAGCATTGAAGCATTGAGCTGAAAAGCAAAGATTGCTACCAATAGGGCCACCATTAAAGCCACTATTGAACCCGCATTATCACTAGATTTTTGAGGAACAGTATTTTCTCCCATTTTTTCTCCTTTTTTTAGAGGATAAACTCTTTTTAGTTTTACAAACCTAAAAGAGCCCCAGCTATCTATTATATTATAAATTTTACTTTTTGCGAAGTTTTAAAATGTCACTTGGACAAATTTATATTTTTATTCATTATTCATCTTTATTTTTAAAAATAAAAAAACTCTGTCCTAGCGACAGAGTTTTTGTTTTTATACTACCATTGGTGCTCATCAACATTATCTTTATCCACAAGATAGATTGGCGAATTTATCATATGTGCTATTTTTTTACCTTGATAATAATCATAGGTAGCTTGCAAAGCCATTTCACCAATTTTAGCTGGTTGTTGAGCAATCGTTGCGGTCATTGTCCCTGCTTTTATGGCATCATGTGTTTCAGACTCACCATCAATTCCAAAAATGGCTATTTTTTGTCCGGTGGATTGCACAGCTTTAGCTGCTCCCAGTGCCATTTCATCATTTTGCGCAAAGATTGCTTGGACGTCTTTATGAGATTGGAGCATATTTTGAGTCGTATTTAAGCCAGTTGTTCTGTCAAAATTAGCTGATTGACTGGATAATATATTTAAGCCTAAGGTCTTAGCTTCACTATTAAATCCTTTGCCACGGTCTATTGTTGCCGAAGCGCCTGGCGTTCCAGAAAGTTCCAGAACTTTTACGTTTTTCCCAACCAATTTTTCAACGGCTTGAGCCGCCATTTTTCCAGCGGCCACATTATCAGAGGCAACGGTTGTTAAAACTGTTCCACCATTTGAACCTCTATCCATTGCAATCACTGGGATATGCGCATTGTTGGCTGCTTTAATGGCTGGAACAATGGCATCAGAATCTACAGGATTAATTAAAATCGCATCCACATTTTGGCTGATGAAATTTTGAACATTATTTAATTGTGTTGCAGAATCATTTTGGGCATCAGAAACCGTTAATTTTGTATTTTTTTCTTTGGCCATTGATTTAATCGCATTGTTCATTGAAACAAAATAAGGATTGTTTGTTGTCGAAATAGAAACACCAATATTTAATTCATTTGGTTTCTTATGCGTTACCTCTTCTACTTTTTCTTTTCCATCACGGCCTGGGATGCCGGTATAAAGACTACATGCGGTCAAAGTTGAGACTGCTAAAGTAGCTACAAAAGCAAAAGTTAATTTTTTTATTAATTTCATGTTCAACTCTCCTATTTCCGTTTGCTACGAATGACATCGATAAGAACTGCAACGAGAATAACTAATCCTTGGATGACTTGTTGCCAAAAGGCTGACACACCAATTATATTTAAACCATTATTTAGAACACCAATGATTAATACCCCAATCATCGTCCCAAACATACGCCCTTTCCCTCCCATTAGAGAGGTTCCCCCAAGGACAACGGCAGCGATTGCATACATTTCATAGCCAGATCCTGCTTGTGGCGTTGCTGATGACAAACGAGAACTGATGATTAAACCAGAAATTGCGGACATTGCTCCAGATAAAGTGTAAATGGCAATTTTTACTTTATTTAGTTTAATTCCTGAAATATAAGCAGCTTTTTCATTACCACCCAAAGCATAAACTGATTTACCAAAGGCTGTTTTATGAAGCAAAATCCATAAAACAATGAAAACAAGAATCATTAAAATAACAGGGAAAGGAATACCCAGTAAATAACCTTGTCCAATATAGGCTAAGAAATAGCCATCCATGTGTTTAGTAATTGGATTACCATCAGTAAAAACAAGGGTTGCTCCGCGGTAAACCATTTGAGTAGCTAAAGTTACAATGAAAGGTGCCAATTTCCCATAGGCAATAAGTGCACCATTGATCGCTCCGAGAAAAGCACCAATGATTAACGCACAGACTACTGCTAGCGGTAAAGGCATTCCTTGGGCTATAAAACCTGCGGACACTGCACTTGAAAGGGCTAAAATTGCGCCAACTGACAGGTCAATTCCTGAAGTTAGAATTACGAAGGTCATCCCAAAGGCAATAAATCCATTAGCCGTGACTTGTAAGAGTAAATTTAGCAAATTATTTGCCGTCATAAAGTTGGGATTGATACATGTAATGATAATCATCAAAACAATCAGAGCAATCATTGTCGTTAAAGAACTGAATTTTTGAGATAGAGCTTTCACACTTATTGTCCTCCTGTTGCGAGCTGCATCACATTTTCTTGTGTTGCTTCATTTTTGGCTAAAATTCCTGCTATTTCTCCTTCATGCATCACTGCAATTCGGTCTGCAACACCAAGAATTTCGGGTAAATCACTTGAAATCATAATAATTGGAACACCACGTTCAGCAAGTTCATTCATTAATTGATAAATTTCACGCTTGGCTCCCACGTCGACTCCTCGTGTTGGTTCATCTAAGATTAAAACTTTTGGCGCAATGCCAATCCATTTGGCAAGGACAACTTTTTGTTGATTTCCTCCAGATAGAGAACCAACTATTTGTTCTTCATCTGTCGCTTTAACATTAAGACGCTCAGAGAGTTGTTTAACAAAAGTTGTTGCTGTTTTATCGTCAAAGAAGCCATGATGAATAAAATCCTTTGTACTCGGAAGAGTAATATTATCTTTTATTGAGAAATCAAGAACAAGTCCTTCATCTTTTCGGTCTTCTGTTAAAAAGCCAATTCCTTCTTTGATTGCTTGTGCCGGGTTATTGATAGTTAGACTCTTTCCATTAATTTTTATCGTGCCTGATTTTAGCTTATCAATTCCAAAAATTGCTCGCATGACCTCAGTTCTACCAGCTCCCATGAGTCCTGCAAATCCGAGAATTTCACCTGAACGAACTGAAAATGAAATATCTTTAAAAGATTCTGCCGATAAATGGTCGGCTTCAAATACAATTTCTCGAATTTCAGCATTTTTTTGGGGATAGTAATCTGTAATTGACCGACCAACCATTTTTCTAACTAATTCATCAACATTGGTTTCTTTCGTCTTTTGTGTATCAATGACTAGGCCATCACGCATGACAGTTACACAATCTGTGATTTTAAAAATTTCTTCCATTCGATGAGAAATATAAATAATTCCAACCCCTTGATTTTTTAGACCAGCAATAACTGAAAACAATCTTTCTGTTTCTCTTTCGGTCAATGCTGCTGTTGGTTCATCCATAATCAAAATTTTTAAATCAGATAAAAAACTTTTAGCTATTTCAACCATTTGTTGCTGACCAACTGATAAATTACCAATTTCTTTGTCTAAATCAATTTTTACTCCCAGCTGTTCAAAAGCAAAATTTGCTTTTTTTCGCATGGCCTTCGTATCTAAAATGCCAAATTTATTTTTTATCTCTCGTCCTAAAAAAAGATTCTCTAAGACTGTTAAATCAGGCCAAGTATTCATTTCCTGATGAATAAAACTAATTCCAAATTCTTCTGCTTCCTGAGGATTTTTAAAAATTTTCTTTTCACTGTCAATCTCAATTTCCCCACCAGAAGCTGGAAATAGACCAGTTAGAATATTCATCAAAGTAGATTTTCCAGCCCCATTTTCTCCCAGTAAGGCATGAACTTCTCCTGAATTAATCGTTAAATCAATTGCTTCAAGAACTTTATTCGTTCCAAATGATTTAGAAATGTTCTTCATTTCTATTTTCAAAATTGACCTCCTCCTTTTTCACAAAGCGACACCTGATTGTAAAATAATATTTGAATAAGGTGTATTTTCTCCTGTTCTCACCACTGCTTTGACCTCATGATTCATTAATTTTAAGGTCTCATGACTGACAAAAACTATTTCAACATCTGCTGATAATTTTGTCAGTAAAATCGCTAACTGTTCAGGATTATTTTCTTTTATTTCCTCAGCAAGATAGACTTTTTCAACTAAAATATTTTCCAAATAGATGTCCAGCACTTCTTGAAAACTGGGTTTTCCTCTTGTCAGGGATAAATCAATTTTGGGGGTACCTACTGGTACTGGTAGTCCTAAATCTCCTATACAAACTTGGTCAGTATGGCCCAAATCGTCAGCAATTTTTGCTAATTCACTATTTAGTATTCCTTCTTTTTTCATAAATTTAACTCTCTTTCTTTTTTAGTAGAGATTAATTTCAAGTTCTTTTAATTTTGCTTTAACTTCTGATAGCTTTGGCATCCCACCTTGTGCGCCAAATTTTTGAATAGATAAATGAGAAGCAACGACAGCTAATCTGATAGAATCACTAATTGATAAGTTCTCAGTCAAACCAAAGGCAAAGGCTCCGTTGAATGTATCTCCTGCACCAGTTGTATCTACAACCTTAGCTTTTATGGCGGGAATTTTTTGAAGAGTCTCTCCATCGTGGAAAATGACTCCTTCACTTCCTAAGGTGACAATCAGACGATTTGAATATTTTTTGAGAATTTCTTCAAGTGCTAAATTCGGAAAAAGTTCCTTACATTCGTGTTCATTCGGTGTGATATAATCAACAAAATCAATCATTTCCAAATCTGTTTTTCTTGCTGGAGCTGGATTATAAAGAACTTTTATCGCATTTTCTTTACAGAATTTAGCAATCGCTAGATTTGTTTCATGTGGAATTTCATTTTGTAGAATAACAAGTTGGCTTTCTTTAATTTTCTCCCAAAGGTCTGCTAGATAACTTGGTAGAACTTCATTATTAGCACCTGGAATAATAATAATACGATTATCATCATCATAGAGAGTAATTTGAGCAATTCCTGTTGTTTGTGGTATCGTTCCCACATTTTCAAAAAGAACTGCATTTTCTTTGAAGTTTTGCAAAACACTCTCACCAAAAGCATCCTTGCCTACTGCTCCAATCATGCTTACTTCATTAGGAGAAAGTCTAGCAAAAGCAACGGCTTGGTTTGCTCCTTTTCCACCGGGAACCATAGCGAAATCTTCACCAAATACGGTTTCTCCAGCATTTGGCACTCGGTTAGTCCTTGTGACTAAATCCATTGAAATACTTCCTATAACACTTACTTTTGTCATTAATTTTTCCTCATTCTTTTCTCTTTTGTCGAATTGTTTCACGCGCTACATAATGAACAGGGAGTTCAATTTTAGACTTTTCAATTGCTTGGTCAGTCGCGATTTTATAAATAAGTTGAGCAGCTTCAAGTCCCATCTGATAAGCAGATTGATGAATGGTTGAGAGTGCTGGATAAATGAATTGGCTCATTTGAATATCGTCATAACCAATAATTTGAATATCCTCAGGAATTTTCTTGTTTAAACGATGAATTTCGTGGATATAAGCCATGGCATGAATATCCGATGGTGCAATGATACTATCAAAGTTTTCTTCATTGGCAAGCACTTCTCTCGCCTCTTTCTGAATTTCTTCAAAATCATAACTTTGACTGTAAAAAGCTTTAAAATCAACTTGTTTTTCTTTTAAATAAGCAATACTTGCTTTAAAACGATTATTAATATTTGTGGCATTCAAAGGACCGCTGACTACAGCGACTTTTTTTGCTCCCGCTGTTACAATCACTTTTGCTGCTAATCGTCCACCTGACTCATTGTCCGAAAAAACACCATAGTTACTTTTATGGCCTACTCGGTCCACGATTACAGTTGGAATATCCAAATCAGGAAAGTCGTCTTTAAAATCATGGGTTGAAATGATGCCAGCAGCATTACTTTGAATCAAAACTTTCAAATAATCTTGCTCAGATTGATTCTTTTCTCCAATATTTCCGAGCATCACACGGTAACCTTTTTCTTTTAAAAATTCCTCTGCTCCTTTGGCTAGCATTGGGAAAAAAGGATTGGAGATATCTGGCAATAATAGTCCAACAAGCTGATTCTTTTTAGTTTTTAAAGATTGGGCAGAAAGATTGGGTCTGAAATTTAGTTTTTTAATTGCTCGTTCAATTTTTTCTCTGGCTTCATCACTTACATATCCATTCTGAGCAATAAAACGAGAAACAGTGGACTTTGAAACTCCTGCTTCAAGCGCAACTTGTTTGATGGTTGTCATTACTTCCTCCTTTCACATGTGGGAACGTTCTCATATTTACATTTATAATTGTATCCGTTTTCATTAATTTTGTCAATCCTTTTTATATTTCGTTTTAATAACAAAAAAACCTACTTTTTAGTAGGCTTTCTTATTAATCAAAGACACGGTCAAAAATTTCATCGACTCTTGTTAAATGATAATTGTAATCAAAAGCTTTATCAATATCTTCATCATTCAAATACTGACGAATTTGTTCATTTTCTTCAAGCAATGGTCTAAACATCACTTGTTCATCCCAAGATTTTGCAGTCAAAGGTTGAACTAAATCGTAAGCTGCTTCACGCGTCATTCCTTTTTCAATCAACATTAACATGACATGTTGGCTGTAAATCAAGCCAAAAGTCGCATCCATATTTCGTTTCATATTTTCTGGGAAAACAGTCAAGTTTTTAACGATATTCCCAAAGCGGTTCAACATATAATCCAATAATTCTGTTGTATCAGGTGCAATGATACGTTCAGCAGAACTGTGTGAAATGTCACGTTCATGCCAAAGACTAACATCTTCGAGAGCTGTAATTGCATGTCCACGAATGACGCGGGCTAAACCTGTCATATTTTCAGAACCAATTGGGTTACGTTTGTGTGGCATTGCTGACGAGCCTTTTTGACCTTTAGCAAAGAATTCTTCAACTTCACGTTGTTCAGATTTTTGTAATCCACGGATTTCTGTGGCCATGCGTTCAATTGATGTCGCAATGAGCGCCAACGTTTGGAAATATTCTGCATGTAAATCACGTGGTAAGACTTGTGTTGAAATCTCTTGTGGACGAGTCCCTAATTTTTCACAAACATAGGCTTCAACAAATGGAGGAATATTAGCAAATGTTCCAACAGCACCAGAAATTTTCCCAGCTTCAACAGCTTTCGCAGCATGTTCAAAACGTTCAATGTTTCGTTTCATTTCGCTGTACCAAGTGGCTAATTTCAAGCCAAAAGTTGTTGGTTCAGCGTGAACGCCGTGAGTTCGCCCCATCATTACTGTGTATTTATGCTCTAAAGCTTTATTTTTAACAATTTCTACAAAGTTTTTTAGGTCATTGCGCAAAATATCATTAGCTTGTTTATAAAGATAACCATAAGCTGTATCAACGACATCTGTTGATGTCAGACCATAATGAACCCATTTGCGTTCTTCACCCAATGATTCACTGACAGAACGTGTGAATGCTACCACATCATGACGTGTTTCTTTTTCAATTTCAAGAATGCGTTCAACATTAAAAGTTGCATTTTCGCGAATTTTTTTCACATCTGCTGCTGGGATTTCCCCAAGCTCTGCCCAAGCTTCATCTGCAAGAATTTCGACTTCAAGCCATGCTTTATACTTGTTTTCTTCTGACCAAATCTCTGCCATTTCTGGACGTGAATAACGGCTAATAACCACTTTTTTCTCCTTTTTTACTGACAGAATAGCTGTCAGTAAATTAATCCTATTTTTAATTTCTAATGAACAAAGCGTCCTTTTTCATTATCTATTATAACATTTTCACTCATAAAGCTTTTGGTCCACTCTATTTGTCCTAATAAAAGTAAAAAAATTGTCTGTCATAACCGAACAATATCTCTGATTATATCATTCTCTATTTTTCTAAGATATCCAAAATATACTCTGTTTCTTTGAGAGAAATTTGCCCAGGCGCACTCGAATTTTCTAAACTTGCAAAAGTCCAGCAAGAACCAGTCAAATAGCCAGAAATTCTTGAAAGTCGTCCTAAGTCACCCATTGCCATGCTGATAAAATGATCACCGTATTCTAAAGTCATATCACGAGTGATTTGTAATAAATCAAGAACATCACATTCACGTTCTGGCATCACAGCAACTTTAACAAAGGCAGTTCCTTCTTCGTGCATTTTAATCAACCGATTGGTTAAATCGGACGGAACTTCATCAAAATTATGATAAGAAAGCACCATTTTATCCCGAAAATCTTTCAAAGCGGCAAATGAAGGGCCATGCGTAAAGAATTCGACATCGATATATGCGGGATTATAAGTCAAAATTTCTTGTAAAATCTGTAAATATTTCTTTTCAGAAACTTGAATATTTCCGCCTTCTCTGACTGTTCTTAAAGTAAATAAAATCTTACTTTCTTTAAATTTTTCAAAGAATTTAGGAGCCATCTCTAAAATTTCATCTGCTGACAAAAAATCGGCACGCCATTCAACAATATCTGCTGTTCGATAATCACTGACAGAAACTTTCTCAAGCTCTGCTAACTCTGTCAGCATGATTGGAACAACAATTTTTGTTTTTCTCATAAACTTCTCCTTACATTTTCATAAATGCTTTCCCCTATTCTAGCATATTTTCGCAAAAAGAAAAAAGGAAACAGCGTTTCCTTTTACGTTTTTTTACTGGGGTAGCTGGATTCGAACCAACGCATGAGGGAGTCAAAGTCCCTTGCCTTACCGCTTGGCTATACCCCAAGATTGCTTTATGACGACAAGAAATATTTTAACAAATTATCTTATTAATTTCAAGTTATAACTTAGAAATTTCAAATCAATCACAAATAAATCTTTAAATCGAAAGATTATAGGCCATAATTGCTTCTTCAAGAGCTGCTTCAAAAGAAGTCACTGTAGCAATTTCTTTACCTGAAAAAACAATGACAAAATTTCCTGATTTTTCTTTAATTTCGGCGATTGTTTTTTTTCCACTTTTAATGACAGCTCCGTCAGCTGTATCAATAATTTCAAGTTCAGTATCTTTTTTCTTTGACATATTAAACTCCTCAAAATTTGAAAAGTCTTTTTGACCTTCCAAATCCCTATTTTCTTTGAAATTTTTCTTTCTCAATCATATCATTTTAAAAGCCTTTTGTCACGCTCATTTTAATGACAGACTTGTCAGTATGTGCCATGCTTTCACTCTCTTTTACTGACAGAACTTTTCACTAGAATTGAATATAAAAAAATACTGACAGACTTTATTTCAAGAAGAAAAAAGTTCTGTCAGTAATTTTTATTATGATAATTCAGCAATAACGGCTTTAAGTTGTGCTTTTGTTTGAACACCAACAATGCGTTTTACTTCTTCACCATCTTTTTTGAACATCAATGTTGGGATAGACATAATGCCAAATCCTTGAGCTGTTGCTGGGTTTTCATCAACATCCATTTTGCAAATCTTAAGTTCTGATTCGTCAAGTTCTTCTGAAAGTTGTTCCAAAATTGGCGCTTGCATGCGACATGGACCACACCAAGTTGCCCAAAAGTCAATTAAAACAAGCCCTTCTTTTGTTTCTTCATCAAACGTTGCATCAGTAATATTATATTCCATTTTATCTCCTTCATTGAAATAATTTTCTTCAGTAAGACTATTCTAGTGTAATTCACTTAAAATTTCAAGAAAATAGATTTTGAGAAATTTATTATTTTACTTCAAAATAGCAATCGTTGCTCCAGAGCCACCAGCATTAATTGGTGCATATTCATAAGATTTAATATGACGGTGTTTTTGAAGTTTTTTCTGTACCATTTCTCGAATAACACCCGTTCCAATCCCATGAACAATCGTAATTTGAATCAAATTTGCAAGTAGAGCTTGGTCAATATAATTATCCAATTCCAGTTCTGCTTCTTCATAACGCATCCCGCGTAAATCAAGTTGAGCTTTGACTTTAGAAGTCACCTTCTTGCTGACATTTTTATTTTTGGCTTGAATTTGTTCTGGACTTTCAATCACTTCAAATTCATCTTCATTTAAACGAGTCGTGATTGAACCCATTTGAACTGTCCAACGTCCATCTTTTTCTAAACGAATCAATTTACCACGCTGACCATAAGAAGTGACATTAACTTCAGCCCCTTGCTTAAGTCCTCTTTGTGCTTTCGCTTTTTTCAAAACCTTATTTTTAGAAAAATCAATGGTTGGAGCCAAACCTTCAAGTTCTTTTCTAGCAGCAATAATTTCATGTGGTTTCAACGCTGCTTTATCATTGAGATTCTTCAAAATTTCTTGCGCTTCAAGACTCGCTTTTTTAACTACTTCTTGAGCTTCTTTTTGTGCTTTTTCTAATTCAAACTCGCGCTCACGATTAATTTGATTATAGACTTTCGTCAAATCTTTATGTAAACTTTGATTTTCTCGTTCAATTTTTTTAATATTTCTTGAACTTTCAATCACTTCACGCGTTTTTTCTTCCAACTTTTCAATCATCTGATTGACATCATGCTCACTGTCAGAAATTTGTTGACTGGCTACTGAAATAATGGTTTCTGGCAAACCTAATCTTCTCGAAATTTCCAGGGCATTTGAACGTCCAGGCACTCCCAGTTGCAAATGATAAGTGGGTTGCATTTTATCAATGTTAAATTCCATACTTGCATTGATTACTTGTTGCGTTTCGACCCCATAAGCTTTTAACTCAGGATAATGAGTACTTGCCATGGTTTTCACATTTCGTTCACGTAAATTTTCCAGTATAGCAATAGCAAGAGCCGCTCCTTCTTTCGGATCAGTTCCTGCCCCAAGTTCATCAAATAAGACCAAACTATTTTCATCTGCTTGAGCTAAAATATGAACAATATTAGTCATATGACTTGAGAAAGTTGATAAACTTTGCTCAATGGATTGCTCATCACCGATATCGGCAAAAATATCATCAAAAAGATGAATTCGACTGCCATCAGCTGCTAAAATTGGCAGACCTGATTGAGCCAATATTGTCAACAAACCAACTGTTTTCAAAGTAATGGTCTTCCCACCCGTATTAGGACCGGTAATAACAATCGTATTGAGCCCTGCATCAAATTTGATATCATTTGCCACAACAGTTTTTGCCTCAATCAAAGGATGACGAGCTGCAAAAAGGGTAATATCTTTATCGGTTGTTAATTCTGGAAGTGTCGCTTTATTCGCTGCTAAATAAAGATACTTGGCACGAACAAAATCAATATGACCAATCAGCCAAGCATTTTGTCTTATATCAAAGCTATAAGGTTTTAATTGACTAGCAAGCTCACGATAAATTCTTGTGATTTCTTGGCGTTCTTCAATTCTCTTTTGATTAAGTTTATTATTTAATGAAACAACCGCATTTGGTTCAATATAAAGCGTTTGACCTGAAGCGGACATATCATGAACTACACCAGCAATTTTATTTTTGTTTTCTGCTTTTACAGGAAGCACTTGTCGGTCATTTCGGATAGTGATGACATTTTCACTCAAAGATGAGAGATTTTTGGTCAACATTTCCTGCATGATTTTCCGAATTTCTGATTGATGACTCTTGATTGAAGCACGGATATGCATCAATTCGAGACTGGCATTATCATAAAGACTTCCCGCATTATCAAAAATTTCTAATTTTTTGACTAATGCTGATAAATCAACCAATTTTTCCAAAGTAATAGCTAGTGAAGGTGTTTCAACATTTTCAGCTTCATCAAAAAAGCGTTGAATATTAATCCCTAATTGAATCACTTTTTTTATTTCAACGAATTCCTTGCCTGAAAGACTGGCTTCAAGCTCTAGACGTCTGAGTATTTCTGTTAAATCATTTGTTTTTCCTAATTTTAATAGGCCATTTTCTTGGGTCAATAAGCGAAAATCAGCAACTTCATCAAAAAGGAGCTGAATTTTTTCCTTATCTGTCAAAGGTTTTAAATCTTTTAATTCTTGTTGACCCTGCGCTGTCGTCAAAGCATTCATAAACTGTTCTTTGACTTTATCATATTCCAATATTTGGAGAATTTTTTTATTCATTCTATTTAAATTTCAAGTTGTATCTGTAGATTTCTCCCCTAGCACTATCCTAGAGGATTAATGTGGACAATGTTTTCAATAAAAAGGTTTTGCAAGATTCCTGATGAAATCGGTGTATGTAAAACCATAAAACGAGCTAGAAAACTAGCATCAAGTTGACTTTGAACCGCTGCAATAGGAACCAAACTCAAGACCATCAAGACCATTTGTAAACCAAAATAAGTCGCCGCAAATCCTAAAATTCCAGCAATGATTTTCCCATTTCTTCCTAGAGGGCTAAGTGCAAAATGTAAAAATAAACCGATAAGACGGATAATAGCATAAACGACAATAAAAATTGCTAAAAACGAAATGCTCGCATAAAAAGCATCATCGAGTTGAAAAAGAAGTTTATCACTAAAAAGTAAGAGATGTGAGTTTTCTGTGGCATTTGAAAAAGGAACCCAAATACTCAATTTTTGCGCTAACTCTTTATAATTACTGGCTGCAATGAAGGCCGCAATAATCGTACCAAAACTGTAGATAACTTGTAAAATCAAGCCTCGTGAGTAACCAACCATGAAAGCCCAAACCAAGGCTACTAAAATAATCAAATTTAATATCATCAAACATTCCCAATTTACTTTTATTTTGCTTTTTAAACAAAGCACTCATAAAACTTGGCTCATTTTTATTAATGAAGCTAAGTTCAAGTCATTTTTCTTTCTCTATTATACCGTATTTCATAAAAAAAACGTACCCCTATTTAGAATACGCTTTTTATTTTAAAAAATGGATGAAGAATGTCCCCCTCTAAGTGGGTGGTCAAATTCAAGTTTTTTCGTCATGGCATTAATCGCATGGACTGCTTCACCAAAACCAACGGACATCAAGGGCATTTTCCCAGGATAATCACTTGCGTCTCCTGCGACATAAAGTCCCTCAATATTGGATTGCATCATTGAATCGGCCTTAACGCGACCATTACGACTGACTTCTAAGTTTTCAGCTAAAGTCACTTGATTTGTTAAAAAACCATAATTAACCAAAATTTTATCAATCGAAAAGTTCAAGCTTTCTTCTGATTTTATTTTTTTTAATTCTAATTCATTTTCAATCAAATTTGAAAAAGTATAAGGCGTATGAACTTGAACATTGGAATTCATCACTCGGTCAACTGTAATTTCATGACCACGAAAAGCAGTTCTTCTATGAACCAAATGAACATTTTTAGCTACTTTTTCAAGCATTAATGACCAATCTAAAGCCGAATCTCCTCCACCAAAAACCGCGACATTTTTTCCCTCAAACTCTTTTAGAGAAGTGATAAAGTAAGATATTATTCCTTCATTGGCTAAAGTTTCTTCGTTATCAATTCCTAACTTTCGAGGTTTCAAAAGGCCGGCACCAGTCGTCAGCAAAACGCCTTTGGCTCTTCTGGTTGATTTATCAGTCGTTACAGAAAAAATCCCCTCTTCTTTTTCAATTTTTTGAACGCTCTCCCCAAGAAATAATCGATGAGAGATTTGTGCTAGTTGTTCTAAAAGATTTTTTGTCAAATCTGCCCCTGTCACTGCTGGTAGGCCAGCAATATCGTAGATTAATTTTTCAGGGTAGAGATTTTGGGGTTGACCACCTGGAACTTGCGCTGATTCAATTATTGCAACTGATAAACCGCGCATTCCTGCGTAAAAAGCCGCATATAGACCAACAGGACCTGCTCCAACAATAATTAAATCTAATTCTTGCATATCAAACTCCTTAACAATTTATTCATTTAATCTATTGAATAAATTCTTTTTATCATCTCTCTATTATTGCGACTTTTCCTTCAAATGTCAAATACTTTTTACTTTAAATAAAAAAAGCCCTCAAAAGGGCTTGATTTTTTATTTGGTAGAACGACGAGAAAAGATTTCATGATCCAAAACTAATTGATTTTGTTCAACATCTTCTTTAAGCATTAATTTTGTCAAAAGACGCATTGCTACTGCTCCCAAATCGTAAAGGGGTTGGTTAACAGAAGTTAAAGTTGGATATGTATATTGAGTAATTGGTGAATTTGCACCTGAGATAATTTCGAAATCTTCAGGGACTTTCACTCCTTTATCCATCATTGCAGACAAGAGTCCAACGGCTACTGTATCATGTGATACTACTGCAGAAGTTGCTCCTCGCTCAAGTAAACGTTCAGCAAGTGCTTTCCCTTGTTCATAGCTATAATTACCTTCAAAAACGAGGTTTTCATCGAATTCAATATTTGCTTCAAGCAAAGCTTCTTGATAACCAACCATACGTTCTGTATTTTCAACGTCTTTCAATGAACCCATGATAAAAGCGATTTTTTTATTTCCACTATCAATCAATTTTTTAGTTGATTGATAAGCAGCCAAATGGTAATCAATATTAACAGATGGAATTTCTTTATCTCCATCGATTGTTCCAACTAAAACAACAGGTGTTCTTGAATTTTTGAGGGAGTTTCTAATTTTTTCATCTAAAGATGAACCCATATAGACGATTCCGTCAACTTGTTTTGATAAGAAAGTTTCTAAAACTTTTTCTTCTTTTTCAACATCATTATCACTATTAGCTAAAATCATGTTGTATTTATACATGGAAGCGATATCATCAACTCCGCGAGTAATCGCTGCGAAGTAAGTTGAAGTGATGGTTGGCAAGATAACACCAACTGTTGTTGTACGTTTACTTGCAAGTCCACGCGCAACTGCATTAGGACGATAGTCAAGCTCAGCAATAGCTTCTAAGACCTTCTGGCGCGTCTTTTCCTTTACATTTGCATTTCCATTTACAACACGACTAACGGTTGCCATTGACACTCCGGCGACACGTGCCACATCATAAATTGTTGTTGTTGATTCTACCATAATTGGCTATCCTCTTTCTTTTCTTTTTATTCATAGTATTTATGAAAACCATTTTCATTTACAAATTATATCATTAACTGTAAACCTTTTCAACCTTCAGCTATGTTTTTTTACGTGATTTTTTAATAAAAATAGCGTAGAATAGGGGATATAGTGTTTTTTATTTTCATGAGAATTTAAGAAACTCATTTTCATAAATATTGGAGGAACCATTTTGAGCAAAATTGAACGTATTTCAGCTTTTCTGAATGACAAGGAAGTCGATATGACTTTCATCACTAATCCGACAACTCTAAATTATCTAACAGGGCTAGCAATTGATCCCCATGAACGAATTGCTGGGCTGATGATTTTTAGAGATTCAACTCCGATGTTATTTACTCCTGCTTTGGAAGTGGAAAAAGCTAAAGAACACACAAGTGGTCTGGATATTTTCGGATATGAAGATTCTCAAAACCCTTGGGAAGTTGTTAAAAATCATGTAAAATCAGATGTTAAATCAATTGCTGTTGAATTTTCAGATATTCCTTTAGCTAAAACTGAAGGGTTGAAAGCACAATTTGGTGATATTAATTTTGTGAATTTGACTCCTTTGATTGAACGGATGCGTTTGATTAAATCAGCCGATGAAATTGAAAAAATGAAAGTTGCTGGTGATTTTGCTGACAAGTGTTTTGAAATCGGTTTTGCCACTGCTGCTGAACGTAATGGTGTGACTGAATCTGATATCGTTGCAAAAATTGAATACGAAATGAAGCGTATGGGCGTTCCACAGATGTCATTTGACACGCTTGTTTTATCAGGAGCTCGCGCTGCTAATCCACATGGTGCACCTGAAAATGTTGAAATTCAAGAAAATAAACTTTTGCTCTTTGACTTGGGTGTGATGAGTAGCGGATATGCTTCTGATGCGACACGTACAATCGCTATTGGTCAACCTAATGACTTTGATGCTGAGATCCATAAAATCGTTAAGGAAGCTCAACAAGCAGCCATGGACTTCATTAAACCTGGTGTAACTGCACATGAAATTGATGCTGTTGCTCGTGACTTAATTACTAAAGCAGGATATGGTGAATATTTCAATCACCGCCTTGGACATGGTATCGGAATGGACGTTCACGAATATCCATCTATTGTTGCCGGAAATGACCTCGTAATTCAAGAAGGAATGTGTTTCTCTAACGAACCTGGAATTTATATTCCTGGTAAAGTAGGTGTGCGTATTGAAGACTGTCTTTACGTAACAGAAAATGGTTGTGAAAGTTTCACTCATACTGACCATGACTTATTAATTTTCTAAACAATTAATTGATAAAAGTAAAAAACTTTCGCTGATTTTGGCGAAAGTTTTTTTGTCAGTAAATTTTTGTCAGTAAATTTTTGTCAGTAAATTTTTGTCAGTAAATTTTTGTCAGTAAGTTTCTGTCAGTAAGTTTCTGTCAGTAAGTTTCTGTCAGTAAGTTTCTGTCAGTAAAAAAAATAATCATCTGAATGATGATCATTTTTTATTTTCTAAGCGTCATAATCTAAGTTGTCAGCATGACCAGAACCATTACCAACAAAGAAACCTGTTTTAGCATTGATTGATACTAAATACCGACCATCTGGTGCATAAAGATTGTAATAACCACTAACAATTCCGGCTGGGAAACCTTGGGAACCATTGGTTGTATGAATCGCTGTTGGAACTAAAATGTAATTATCTCCTGTAATATAGCCGCGTTCACGGGCTTTATTCAGAACCATTTCTTTAATTCCAGCTCCCCATGTGAAAGCAGGATCATTCGTGTTGACTCCAGCTTGAGGTTGGACACGTGCTGCTGATACTTCTAAATTAACTCCGTTGCTACTCAAACCATTAGCATTACTACTTGTGCTGGCATTTGTACTTGAACCTGCTGAAGCTGCTGACGAAGGAGTCGTCGTAGAATTGCTTTGACTAGCTGTACTTGATGTAGAACTTTGGCTAGTAGCTCCTTGATTCGCTTTGGCTTCTGCTGCACTTGCAGACGCTTTAGCTGAACTTTCCTTGGCAACTTGGCTCTTAGCTAAATCAATGGCTTGTGTCAGTAATTTATTCAGGGTTTCATTGGTTGTTTTAGGAGTTTCTGGAACTTTTACATTTGCCACTACTTTAGCTGCTGAATCAAGTTTTCCGTCAGTAATTGCTGCGCTAGTAAAGAGAGCATTCACTTTCTTAATCGCATTAATTTGGTCTTTTAGGCTTTCTGTATCAGAGACTGCATTTGACCATGCCATGGAATTTTTGTGAGCATCGACTAAAGTTTCAAGAGCTGATAACTTGCTAAATTGACTATTTTTCAAAATAGTATGTGATTTGTCAGTGAAAAAAGCATCGTATTGTTTCTGATATTTATCTAAATCACTCTGACTGCTTTGAGAAGTTTGAACCGTTTTCCCTTTTTGATGACTATTATATTGGGCAAATCCAATCGCTCCAGCTGCAATTAAGACAATTGCACACAGACCAATAATGATTGGTTTTTTACGACTTTTTGACTTTTCGTCAGTAATTTTTGCCGCATTTTCTTCTACTTTATCTGCTTTAAAGGATGTTGTTTCAGCTATTAAGTGAGGTGAAACTGATTCAGCAGTAATAACTTTATCAGGAATATCACTTTTTGTCTCTTTTGGTGACTCTGTCACTTTTTCCTCAGCTCCCGATTCAAGGGATTGATTATTTTCAGTAGAATCTTCTTTTGAATCAGATTTAATTTCTTCTGCTGGTTCTTCTGTTACTTTTGGTTCAATTTCTGATTTTTCGTCAATTATTGAATCAGTTTTAGTGTCAGCGTCAGTTTCCGAAATTTCTGGTTCACTTGGCTCGTCCATTGGAACTTCGTTTGCTGACATCATAACTGGTGCAGCAACTACCTTCTCATCTTGTGGACTTTCGGCTTCTTCTTCGTCAGTTGGTTCAGTTTTCTTGACTTCTTCAACTTGCGGAGCTTCTTTTTGCTCTGGCAAAGTACTGACAGGGGCGTCAACCATCACAACTGGATCTAAAACTAAATCATTTTTTGATTTTTTAGTTTCTTCGCTTTCCTTGTCAGCAACTTCTAAGTCTTTATTTTCTGCTGACAAATCAGAATCAGAACTGTCAGTAACTTTTTCAGTTTCAATTTTTGAAGCTGCTAATTCATCATTCTCTTCGATTTCCTCTTTAGAAACTTCTTGAAGTTTTTCTGACTTAGCTTCTTTTTCTTCTTCAACCGGAACTTCTATATTTGTACGTTCTGCCTGAATGAATTCATCCAAATTTTTACTTTTAGCTTCTTCAATTTCTCCACGGTGCTGACGAATATATTTATCTAAAACAGACTCATTTTCTTCATTTTCTTTATCAACACGTTTTGATTCTTCAACAATTTGCCCTACGGTAAAATCTTGTAAATCTTGAAGTTTCAAAGTTTTTTCACCAATTTGTTGCTCGTTTTTTGGCTTATTATTATTGTTATTTTTGTTTTTGTTTCTATTTTTTTTATTTTTGTTTGACATTTTTCCTCCGAATAAGATTCCCACAATTCCAATAAAATGGTGAATCAGACAACGAGAGTTGCTCAAACTCGTCTGAATTTTTACTGATAGCCATCATCACTAAAATTTTTTTGTTTTAGTAATAGCTTTTTGTTCTGTCAGTAAAATTTATTTCATACGTTTTCCGAAATACATATACAAATCTGTTCTAAGTGTTCCGTTATATAGTTTGCGTTTTTTAGTTGCTTTTGCCCCATAATGCTTTTCAAAAGCGACATCACTCGTCAAAATGTATTTACTCCAAGTTTCTAGTGGCGCAAAAGTTTTACCCATTTCACCATAAAGAGCTGCAACAGCTTCTTCATCTTCCAAACGCACCCCATAAGGCGGGTTAGAAACTAAGACACCGTCAAGCTTATCAGTTCTAAAATCTTGAAGTCGCATTTGCTTATATTTTATCACATCTGAAAGGCCGGCCGCAAGTGCATTATGTTTTGCAATTTCAATCATTTTTCCATCAATGTCAAAACCTTGAATATCCAATTCTAAATCTGTACGAACTTGTTTTTTGGCCAAAGCTTTTTCTTGTTTCAAAATTTCTTCATCAAACCAAGGCCATGCAGTAAAAGCAAATGGACGATTCATTCCTGGTGCCATATTTAAAGCCAGCATTGTTGCTTCAATTGTAAATGTTCCAGAACCACAAGTAGGGTCAACAAAAGCACGACGAGGATTTGCTAACCAATTGGTTAATAAAATAATCGAAGCTGCCATATTTTCTTTCAAAGGAGCTTCTCCTTTTTCTGAACGATAGCCTCGTTTAAATAAAGAATCACCAGTCGTATCAATCAATACAGTTGCCATATCTTTATGTAAAGCAATCTCAATTGAAAATTTAGCTCCATTTTCAGGAATTGGAACACCTTCAGGACGATGATATGTCGTCTGTAATTTTTTGACAATCGCTTTTTTAGTGATACTTTGAATTGACGGCTCATTATGTAAAGTTGATTTCACCGCCTTAGCTTTGCTGACAGGAAATTGGCTTCCAAAAGGAATAAGCTCTGCCCAGGGAAGCGCATAAACATTTTCAAACAATTCATCAAATGTTCTAGCTTTAAATTCCCCAACTACAATTTTTACACGGTCAGCCGTTCTTAACCAAAGATTCGCCTTAGCAATTGTTGCCAAATTTCCCTCAAAGAAGACACGTGAACGGTCGTCAATTGAAACATTTTCAATTTCCAGATTACGAAGTTCGCGAGCAACTAAACTCTCTAAACCACTTGAAGAAGTTGCTAATAACTTGAATTTCTTTTGCATTTTTTAACTTTCCATTCTCTGCATAAAATGAGCAGAGATAATTCTATCTATTTCACTTAAACATTATTTATCAAAAAAAGCCGAGGCTAAAAGCCCCAGCCTGTGTCATACAGTTTTCTATAAGCCATGTTTTGTTCCAGTTCAATTCACATTCGTGAATCTCCCCTTCGATAATCATCTGTCTGCCAAAATTCTTAATTTCAGCCTCGACCACGCCTTCATTTTGGCTAGTCAAGTGCCCCGACCATAAGTTTGGGTTGCTCGCTTGAGGGGTTTACCACGTTCCATTCTTAGAGTTTCCTCTAAGACTCGTCTCTATGGCACTTTTACAGGCTACTCACGCATATCAAAAGACTTAGCGTTTTGGCCAGCCGTTAGGCATGACGCTCCTACCTAGGTTTATTGTTTGACCTAGCACAATCACTGCGTGCATCTCAGCAACGCGCGAGCATGGACTTTCCTCACGATTTACAAAAATATCGCGCGATTATCCGAAAACTGTTTTTATCAAAAATTAAGCAGAACAATAAAGTTCATTTACCAAAATCTTTGCCTTCACATCTTGTGAAGTTTGCAAAAAGGTTCATTGCTAAACCTAATGCAAAACATAAAACATTTCAATTTTATATTTTCTTAGTTGTTTTCACTAGCAATGCCGTTAGGTCCAAATACAGCTTGTTCTAAACGATTAATTCGTTTGAGTAAATCAAAATTACTTGGATTACGCATTTCCACTTTTGGTTTACTTGAACGTGCTTGAAGAATTTGGTTAGGGTCAAAGCGTTGTGTATCATCAAGATTTGCTTGATTTGGTTTAGAAACTTGCATTTCTAATTCAGCAATCTTTTTCTTCAAAAACTCATTTTCCTCTTGAAGACGCAAGTTTTCAGTCTGATAAGTTTCATAATCAGCAATAACATCATCAAGGAGTTCATCGACTTCTTCTTTATCGTAACCACGCATCTTTGTAGAGAAGTCTGCTTCATAGATATCTTTAGGCGTAAATTTAAATGTCGGCATTTTTACCTCTTCATCATCATTATAAAATGTCCATTATTTATGATAACAGATTTTCAGTTTTTTTTCAAGGTCAACCTGATTAAAGTGATATCAAAAAGATAGGATTTATCAGCTGCACTTGTTTTTATATCAAAATCAAGTTTAATTAAATCAGAAAGCCCATTTTTTAAGGACTTAACGTTTAATTTTCTAACCAATTGATTGGCCAATTTTACAGGATAAGGGTGCATTTTTAAAAAGGCAACTTGTTGATTTTCTTGCCAACCCTTGGCTTGGAAAAGTTTGACTTGTAAATACAAACGATAAGAATTTGTCAAAATAGCTAATATTTTAATTAAATCTTCTCCTTGCAAGGTCAAATCATGCACTAAATCACGCGCCTCATCAATTTTTCCTTTAAAAATTAAATCAGTTAAGGCAAAAATATTATCTTGTAGCGATTTTGGGACGACTTTTTCCACATCATCAGGTGTCACTTCTCGCCCTAGTGCATAAGTTTGAACGAGGTCAATATTTTGCTTCATTACTGAAAAATTATCATTTGATTTGGCGGCAATTAAACTCAAAACTGCCTTTGGTAAAGGACTTATTCGACTAAAATATTGAATTAATTCTTGACTCTTTAATTCTTGTGCTTCAAGCAAAGCTGCTTTAGCTTTTAATTTTTTAACAACTTTAAGACGACTGTCCAATTTTCCATAAAGGATTAAAACAAGTTGCGTAGTTTCCGGCGGATCATCTAAAAAATTTTCAAAGCGCTTCAACTGTTTTTCATCTAAAACACTTTTTTTAGCCGTTGTTAAATTAACCAAGTTTTCTAGGATTACCAACCGAGAATCTGAGAAAAAAGGGAGAGATTCCAAATCTTCAAGGGCTAAATCACTATTACTAGGAGTTAAGTCATAATAAGCCTGACTCAAATCCGTTGGCTCGAAATTAACCTCTGTTAAGAGTTGATTTTTCAATTCTCCAACTAGTTCCCTTGACTCACCAAAAATTACTAAAATTTGAGGGAGTCCTTTTCTTTTGATTTCATTAAATTCATCAAATACTGTCATTTTTAACTACCTCGTAACCATTTTTAAAGCAAACCCCAAGAGAACAAGGAGCAGGATGAGCAAAGCAAAACCTAAACAACCAACTTGAAAGAGTTTAGCAAAACTTGATTTTGCATTTCTAACAATTTCATTATCAGGTACGGCTATTCTCTCTTCCATTGATTTATATTTTTCATTAGAGTCAAAAGTGACATAGCCCCCACCGATAAAGCCATCATCTTCCGTCATTTTATTTCCATACAAAGCATCATTCCATGTAATCGGTCGATACGCTTCAACTCCTGGAATAAATTTTTGTGAAGAAGTGATATTTTTATCTGCCTTTAATTCTTCATAAAGTGTTCTGACTGGGGCTTTCATGCCGCCTTTTAAAATCTCATCATCAGCAGGCCGATTCCAAAATTCTAAGCGCATATAAAGCTGGCCTAAGATTTGTAAAACTGGTTCTTTGCGTTCATTTAAAACCAAAGCATCAGCTAAAACATTCTTTTCCTTGCTTGAAAGTTCTTTATTTTGCTCATCTTCTCGTAAGATTTCATAGATTTGTAGAAAATAGTGACGATAATATAGTTCTTCACTCACTCTTCTACTCCTCCAATAAATTCTCCATCTGGACTAACAAGGACTTTACGAGGAGTCGTTCCTTTGGCAGGACCAACAATTCCCTGCGCTTCCAACTCATTCATCAAATCAGAGGCACGATTGAATCCAACTTTTAAAGCTCGTTGCAATTGAGCCGTTGATGCTTTTTGAGCCATAATAACCATATTTCGTGCTTCTTCAAATAAGGGGTCACCAGAACCTGTATTTGAAGCGCCCGTACCAACTTGACTCTCATCTACCTCACCGGGGTCAAAGCTTTCGTCATACTGAGCTTCTGATTGGTCTTTAATAAAGGTCACAACAGATTCGACATCATCGTCAGATAAGAAAGCCCCTTGCAAACGAATCGGATGATTTTCATCAATAGGTTTAAAGAGCATATCCCCACGACCTAGTAATTTTTCAGCCCCATTAGTATCTAAAATTGTTCGTGAATCTGTTCCAGATGAAACAGCAAAGGCAATTCTTGAAGGAACATTTGCTTTAATTAGTCCAGAAATAACATCAACAGATGGACGTTGTGTCGCAAGAATCATATGAATCCCTGCTGCTCGAGCTTTTTGTCCCAAACGAATAATTGCATCTTCCACTTCTTTACTGGCAACCATCATTAAATCGGCTAATTCATCAACAATGACTACAATCAGAGGAAGTTCAAGCATTTTTTCATCTGATTCTGCATTATATCTTTGTACTTTTTCATTATATCCAGAAATGTTACGGACGCCATAACGACTAAAGAGTTCATAGCGTTCTTCCATTTGGTCAACAACTTTTTGAAGGGCACGTGAAGCTTTACGTGGATTTGTTACGACTGGAATCAATAGATGAGGAATATCATTGTAAACAGAAAGTTCGACCATTTTAGGGTCAACCATCAGAAACTTCACTTGACTAGGCAAAGCCTTCATCAAAATTGAAGTAATAATACCATTTACCGCCACTGATTTACCTGAACCAGTTGAACCTGCAACTAATAAGTGAGGCATTCTTGTTAAATCAAATGTGCGAATTCCACCATCTAATGATTTACCAAGAGGAATTTCTAACAATTTGCTTGGATTAGTTTTGCCAGCCTCCCACATTTCGCGGAAACCAACCATTGCAACTTCGGCATTAGGAATTTCGACGCCGACTAAAGATTTCCCAGGAATTGGTGCTTCAATTCGGATATCTTTGGCAGCTAAGGCTAATGCTAAATCATCTGATAAATTAACAACGCGTGAAACTTTTGTTCCAGTCGCTAATTTGATTTCATATTTTGTAATTGATGGACCAACGACTGCCGATTCAACATTGGCACCAATCCCAAAAGATTTGAAAGTTTCTTCTAAAATACCAATATTTTTACGAACATTCTCACGTTCGCCTGATTGATTTTTGACAGGAACTTCTGCTAGTAAATCAATGGTTGGTAATTTGTAGTTACCGTTATAGTTATTAGTATTTGAAAAATTGACAGGTTCATCATCAAGAGGAACTTCTGCTAAAACTGGACTTTCAGTTTCATTTTCATTTTCTTCAAAAGGCGCTTCTGGTATATTAATTGGAATTTCAGTAGGTGCTGAGGTAAATAATGAATTTTCTGCTGCCTCTGGAAGCTCTTCTCTTTCTGCTACAGCTTGTTTTTTTTCTAGCTCAGCAAGTGCTTTCGCTGCTTTTTTAGCTTCTGCTTTTTCGGCATGCTTTTCTTTCCATTTCGCTAAACGTTGATGTAAATCTTCACGCATTTTAGGGAAAAGTCCTGGAATCATGAGATAAATAGCAACTAACCAAAGTACTGCAGCAATAATATAGACACCAATGACTGAAAACAAGGCTTTAGCAGGCTCGGTGATTAATGCTCCAATGACACCTGAGCCTACAAAATGAATGACACGGCCAGCCATTAAATCAGACCAGATAAGATGAAAAGTTTCATTAAATCCTTGATGAAGTCGAATTTGAAAGACAAACATTAGGCCGATAAAAGTTAAAATAATGGCTGGAATAATTCTTTTATTTTCTTTTAAAACTTGCTTACGAAAGACGGAAATAATCATTAGTCCAGCAAGCAAGAGAAGAAAAACAATCGCAAGAGAACCAACAAATAAGCGGACAATGTTATAAAGTAAGACTCCAACAATTCCTAGGCGAGCAAGCGCAAATAAGATTAAAAGAAGCCCAACAAAAAAAGCAATCATTTTGCGTGTTGCGGCCTTTTTCTGTTGTTCTTTTTTAGTATTTCTTCTGGTTGTTTTTTTCTTTGCAGGCATTTTTTTACTTTCACTCATTTTTAATAATATTGACAGGTTTGTCAGTAAAATAATATTAATTATATTTATTTATTTTTATAGTTAACTCAAACTGACAGTTCTGTCAGTCATTTAAATTCTTTATAAAAGAATGGATAATTCCACTTACAATTATATCATAAATTTGATACAATAAAATTATGGAAAATATCAATGATTATAAGGCTTTAGCCTTCTTCGATTTAGACGGAACGTTGCTTAACAGTCAAAGTAAACTTGACCAAGAAGTTATTGAAGGAATTCATCGGATTCGCGAAAATGGTGTTTTACCTTTCATTGCTACTGGCCGTGGACATTTTGAACTTGATGAAATCATGAGTTTAACTGGGATTAGTGGAGCGGTTGCCATGAACGGACAGTATATTGTTTTAGATGGTGAAACAATATACAAAGAAGAAATTCCGACAAGTAGTGTTGAAAAATTACTTGAGGCAGCAAGTCCTCACTCAGAAGCTCTTTCTTTTTATGACAGTCAAGGTTATTGGGTGAGTGAATTAACTGACTTAGCTAAAACCGCTTATGCTTACACTCATATGCCAATGCCTCAGGCAGATGCTAGACGTTACCTCTCTCAGGAAGTCAATATGCTTTTGGTTTTGACCAATCAACTCAGTCAAGTCGATTATTATAAAGAACGCGTTCCTGAACTTAACTTTTTCATGAACTCTCCAAGTTCGATTGATGTTACAAACAGCACAACTAACAAAGGGACAGGAATTAATCATGTCAAAGAAGTGCTAAATTTCACTGGTCAAACTTTCGCCTTTGGTGATGGTCGCAATGACTTAGATTTATTCAAAGCAGCTGACCACAGAACGGCAATGGGAAATGCTGTTCCTGAATTAAAAGAGTTAGCCGATTTTATTTCTACAGAAAATACTAACCACGGAATCATCAATGCTTTTAATCATTGGGGCATCATGTAAAGTCTAATAAAAAATTACTGACAGAAAGTTTGTCAGTAATTTTTTTTATTTATTTTCAAGCACTTCTCGTCTTCGATAGACGTAAGCAAGAATGAAACAGAGGGCAACTGGTAAGGTCAAAATTAAGCCAACACCGTTAAAAACAGAGGCTACACAATAAAAGATACCAACAACTAAGAAATAAATTCCCCAACCTTTTTCTTTTGTCAATCTTGCAAAAGCCACCCAATTTAAAGCTAGTAAAGCGATTAAAATCAGAGCTGCAATCATTGCTGCGGTAGATAATAATTGCTTATCAAATCCTGAATCTTGAAGTTCTGTCATAATTTCTGAATTCTCTGGCATATAAATAATGGCCCAAAAACTAATTAGCCCAACAAGTGCCAAAATTGAAAAAATAATCGACCCTACTAGAGCAAAAATTTTTGATTTTCTCATTTTTTCTCATTTCCTTTTTGATTCTTTAATTATAACATTTTTAGACCAACAAAAAATCCGCCTCAAATGGCGGATTAATGACAGACTTGTCAGTAATTATTTATTTACAAATTTACTGACAGAATATCATTATTTATTTTAAAGCTTGAGCAGCTGTAATAATTGCAAGTTTATAGACATCTTCTTCGTTACTTCCACGAGAAAGGTCAGAAACAGGTGCGTTCAAACCTTGCAAAATTGGTCCAATCGCTTCA
Source organism: Lactococcus sp. AK05 (assembly GCF_041026685.1). Classification (NCBI taxonomy): domain Bacteria; kingdom Bacillati; phylum Bacillota; class Bacilli; order Lactobacillales; family Streptococcaceae; genus Lactococcus; species Lactococcus sp. AK05. The sequence continues at coordinate 308,024 of NZ_JBFTEI010000001.1, read as the reverse complement.
AAATTACCCAATCGTTGAGCAATTTTATATCCAATATTTCCTGATTGAATATCAGGGAAGATAAAGACATTGGCACGACCAGCAACAGTTGAATCTGGTGCTTTTTGACGAGCTACCCCTGGAACAAAAGCAGCGTCAAATTGAAGTTCACCATCAATTTCAATTTCAGGGTAATCTTCTTTAACAAGTTTTGTCGCTTCTACTACTTTATCAACATCTTCTGATTTTCCAGAACCTTTAGTTGAGAATGAAAGCATGGCAACTTTGGGGTCAATATCAAAGAGTGCTGCTGTTTCAGCTGAAGCTACAGCAATATCGGCAAGAGTTGGTGCATCTGGTTTGATGTTAATCGCACAGTCACCAAAAATATATTTTTCATTGTCATCACGACCACGAACCATAATAAAAGCACCAGAAACAGATTTTACTCCTGGTTTCGTTTTAATGATTTGAAGGGCCGGACGAACAGTATCAGCAGTTGAATGAATTGCGCCAGAAACCATTCCGTCAGCAATTTTCATATAAACAAGCATCGTTCCAAAATAATTTGGGTCTTTCAAGAGCTCTTTTGCTTGTTCTTCTGTAACTTTACCTTTACGACGTTCCACAAAAGTTTCCGTCATCGTTTCAAAACGTCCACAATTTTCTGGGTCATAAATCTCAAAGCCTTCAGGATTAATTCCACGTGAAATCAATGTTTCAGTGACTTCTTTTACATTTCCAATAAAGACAGGTGTAATTAGTCCATCAGCGTTAAGACGATTTGCAGCACCTAAAATACGTGCATCAGTTCCTTCAGGAAAGACAATTTTTAAGCCTTTTCCACTAATTTTTTGTTTCAGTGATTCAAAAAGTTCCATTTTGACAAAATCCCTTGGTTACAAATTTCTCATAACCCACCGCTTTAAGTTGCGGATTTCCTTTCTGCAATTGTTACGAATTAAGTATATCATACTTTCACAAAAAAAGTAAGCATTACCATTATTGCTATTTAAGGACAATTAGCCTTTTTATTTTTCCAATTTTTCACGAGATTCACTATCCAAAAACAAAAAAACTGTCATAGACAGCTTTTTTTAGTCGTTTAAAATGCTAGCGATTTTCGTCGTAATAATATCAACCCCAACAGTATTTGATACCCCTTCAGGAATAATCACATCTGCATATCTCTTTGTGGGTTCAATAAATTGATGATACATTGGCTTAACAGCATCTAAATACTGTGTAATTACTGAATCAAGAGTTCTTCCTCTTTCTTCAATATCTCTGCGAATTCGACGGATAATCCGCACATCGTCATCTGTATCAACAAATATTTTGATATCCATTAAATCACGCAAACGTTCATCTTCTAAAACCAAAATTCCCTCAACGATTAAAACATCAACAGGTTCTTGACGGTAAGTTTCTTGTGAACGCGTATGTTTTGCATAATCATAAATCGGAATATCAACTGCTCGTCCATATTGAAGCTCTTTTAATTGAGCAATTAAATAATCTGTATCAAAGGCTAATGGATGGTCGTAGTTCGTTTTTGTCCGTTCTTCAAAAGTCAAATGCGATTGATCTTTATAGTAACTATCATGTTCAATCATTGCAATTCGTTCATTTGAAAAAGTTTCTAAAATAGCATGTGAAACACTTGTCTTTCCACTTGCTGACCCACCAGTGACACCAATAATCAACGTTTTCTTCAAAATTAATTCTCCAAATTTTCTTCTATATATTCTACCACAATTTTTGAGCTTTTTGTCATCAACTGACAATTTTTTTACTTTTTAAGCGTTTACATCAAAAACTCTTAATTTTACTGACAAAAGCTCTTAATAAGTGACATGGAATCTTTGGAATTCTTATTTTTATAATTTATTTACTGAAAATTCAATAGTAGAGCAATGACCTTTAAGAAAAAATTTGATATAATAGAACAAGCTTTTAACAGAATTTTAGAATCTTCTAACGAATGATTCTGTCCACCTATAAAGGAGAATTTGATGCTAAAACTTGGAGTAATTGGTACGAGCTGGATTGCTCGCTCATTTATTGATGCTGCCCATATGACTGAAAAATTTCAGTTTTCTGCAGTCTATTCCCGTCGGCTCGAATCTGCTGATCAGTTTTCTGCCGATTTTAAAGACATCCAAAAATTCGATAATCTTGACGATTTTTTTAAAGCTTCACTTGATATTATCTATATTGCCAGTCCAAATGCCCTCCACTTTGAGCAAGCTAAAGCCGCAGTTTTAGCCGGACATAATGTCATTGTTGAAAAACCTGCCTTTTCAAATCCTAAAGAACTGACAGAAATTATTAAGCTTGCTAAAGAAAATGAGGTCTTCTTCTTTGAAGCAGCCAGAAATATTCATGAACATTCATTTTCGATTATTAAAGACTTTCTTGCTGACAAAACAGTCAAAGGGGCAGACTTTACTTATTCAAAATATTCATCAAAAATGCCTGCTCTTTTAAACGGTGAAATCCCTAATAAATTTAATGCAAAATTCTCTGGTGGACTTTTAGCCGATCTTGGTGTATATCTTTTGTATGCTGCAATCTTTTGGTTTGGCAAACCACAAAAAGCAACTTATGATGCAGTTTTACTTCCGTCAGGTGTTGATTTAGCTGGTGTTGGAATTCTTGACTATCAAGATTACAAAGTTTCGATTAAATGCGCAGGAAATGTGAATTCATATCTTCCTAGTGAAATCTATACTACTGATGGAACTTTAGTTTTGGATGGTGTTAATGCGATTACTTCTGCCAAATTCATTGCTATGGATGGTTCAGAAACTATAATCGACATTGAAGCTCCAAAACACTCTCTTTATGATGAAGCTGTTGACTTTGCCCAAATCTTAGAAAATAATGATTTTGCTGCAAGTTATGACCTACATCAATTTGCCCAAGAAGTTTCAGAAACTTCATACCAAATGCGTCAAAGTGCTGGCATTGTTTTTGATGCTGACAATAAATAAAGCTCATTAAAAGTTACTGACAGAAATATTTTGTAAGGCTGTCAGTAATTTATCTCTGGTCTCTTAGTTAAATTGGATATAACTACTGCCTCCTAAGCAGTGATTGCCAGTTCGATTCTGGCAGGGGCCATCTAATAAAAAAGAACACCGAATTCGGTGTTCTTTTTTATACTCAATCAATCCCAAACGAACTTGAGAGTTGATTGCTATGAGCCACTAAGTTTGATTTATTTATCAAAGATTTTAAGACGAGTTTTAATCAATGCTTAGTTATAAACAACCCAGCTACCAGCAGGAAGTTTACTTGCCATCGCAATTTGTTCTGCCAAAGTCATTCCAGCATATTCGCCATGACCTAGCAATTGGAAAGCACCATAAGCACCTGAACTTGAATTCACACTATCAATCCCACCATTTGATTCGTGAGTAATGATATAAGCCCATTCGCTAGCAGAATAGCCCGCTGCATTAGCTGTATTCGATGCCATATAATTAGCAAGAGCTTGGATGTCAACTTGTCCAGAAGTTTGGCTCATATTAAGCCCACCAGAAACACTTTGTGTTGCTTGAGTTGGTGCAACTGATGTAACTTTAGTAGGTTGTTCTTCAGCAGTTTTAGTTGTTGCAGAAACTTGAGTTGTTGTTCCTGTAAGAATGTTATTAACTTCTGTTTGGATTGCTTTCACATCAAAACCTTTACTTTGAAGGTTAGTGACACGAGTATCTCCATTTCCGTAGTTTCCGTTAATTACTTCTATAGCAACTTCATGAGTTGATTTAGGTGTATCCGCATGAGCGATTCCGCCCCCAATAAACATGAATGATGCAACTAATCCCGTTGAAATAGCAACTTTACTTAATTTCATTTAGACCTTTCGATTTCGCCACTAAGAACATTCCATAGGATTCAAACTGAATCCAGTCTATCTTCTATTAACATGGTTACTTCCCATACACATCATAAAGTCCGAACGCTTGTGTAGGATTACCGTAAGCAGTTTAACGTCATTGCACGCTATGGACGTTTAAAAATTCATTTCTCACAACTTATTGTGAGTTAAAAAACGATTTAACATCAGTAGTAAATTTTCTCCACCACTCATGAGAAATGATTATATTATCCATTACTTAACCGAACCTTAAAACAAATGCTAAGAATCCCTCACAAAACTGATTATAAAGCCTTTTCCTTCAAATCTTATTCTCATATTGTAGTATCTTTAATACGAACTATTGGTGGCTTAAACCGTTCCCAAATCAATTAAAATTAGCTTATTTTATATTTATCTTAACAAAGATTACTAAATATAATCTTCAAGTCTATGTTGATTCTTAACCTATAATCAGTTATAATTACAATAGAAATGAAAGCACTTCAGTAAAATGAGTAACATTTGTTAACACTTTTACTTAAACTTTTTTAATATGATTAAAAAATAGAGAATTTTTTTCTCAAAAAATAAATAAGTAAAAGCCGTAAAATAACGGCTGTTTTTATTCAAATTATATTTTCAGGAGTAATTATGTCCCTCAAAACTTTTTTAGAACTCGTCGAAATAAAAACTAAAATCGCCAGTATTTTCCCTTACATTATTGGTTTACTTTTTAGTTTAAGCTATTTTAAAATGATAAATATTGGTCTTTCTCTCTTATTTTTAATAGCTATGCTCCTTTTTGATATGACCGTAACTGCTATTAACAATTATCAAGATTTCAAAAAAGCCAAAGATGAAGATTATAAAAAGCAAGAAAATATCATTGGTCAAGCCAATCTTTCCACCCGATTGGTAGCTTCAATTATCTTGTTTATGCTTATTTTGAGCCTTTTTTTAGGATTTCTCCTCGCTTATTTTGTTGGCTGGCTTTTCTTTATTCTTGGTGGAATCGTCTTCTTTATTGGCGTTTTCTATACTTATGGTCCTATTCCACTTTCACGTATGCCTTTGGGAGAAATTTTTTCTGGTGGGACAATGGGCTTTGGAATTTTTGCAATGATCATCTTAATCAACAGCGCTCAATCACCTATTTTTAACCTAAATCTTGATTTCACAAACGACTCTTTTAGCTTTACTGGTAGTATTTTTGCAGCCATCGCCATGATAATTGCAAGTTTACCACTCATTTTTACCATTGCAAATATCATGCTGGCCAATAATTTACGTGATTTAGATAGCGATATTAAAAATCATCGTTACACATTAGTTTATTATATCGGTCGTCCAAACGGAATCAAACTTTTTCAACTTTTGATGTATTCTTCCTATTTAGCTATTATTATTGGATTTATCTTTAGAATATTTGAATGGCCAACTTTACTTAGTTTACTCACTTTTCCAATTATCAGAAAGAATCTAAAATCTCATGCTAGTCAAGTTCCAAGTCCTCGCAGCTTTGTTTATTCACTGAGAAATATGGTTCTATTTAACAGCGCTTATGCTGTGAGTCTGTTTTTATCAATCCTTTGGCAATATTTAAGCAAATAAAAAAAGTGATAGAATATCACTTTTTTATTTTTCATTTAAAACCTGACGAAGCTGTTCTCTAGCAATCACTTCATCTTCTCGTCTAATCAAAAAGGTCAAATAATCTCCTGCTTGTAATTCTGTATTACCGTGTGGAATGATATCCTTGCCTGAACGATGAACCGAAACAAGCAAACAGCCTTCTGGTAAACGTATCTCTGACAACTTCTTACGATCCGCAACTGAATCAAATTGAACAATTGTTTCAAACATCATCTGCTTATCCGAATCATCAACATCAATTTCTTTTTCTTTCAACATGTTCTCTAATAAAGAATCATAAATTGGCTCAGATTGTAATAAATCAGCAACGACATAGGCAATTAAAGAGACAAGAGCCAAAGGAAGTAAATGATCAAATGAACCAGTCATTTCCACCAAAAGAAGGATTCCAGTCATCGGTGCTCGAACAATTGCTGTAAAAGTCCCAGCCATCGCTAAAATTACTAGATTGGCAAACAAATGGCTTGGAAGATGAAAAAGTGAAATGACAATTGTCGCAAAAACAGCTCCAAGACTAGCACCCAAAACTAACAGGGGAAAAAAAATTCCTCCTGGCACACCCGAAGCATAAGATACCATTGAAATCAGATATTTCCCAATGAGGATCAAACATAGAAAGGCTAATCCCATTCCTAAACTAAAGGAATCCATTAAACGATGGCCACTCCCAATTATATTAGGAAACAATAAACCAGTTGCCCCAACCACTAAAAAAGTAAGTAAAACACGAAGAAATGGACTCTTTATTTTCTTCATCAAATTTTGACTTGTGAGGAGTGTCCAGTTATAAAAAGCACCGAAAAATCCTAAAATAATTCCTAAAATAATAAGTAGCCAATAATTTGAGAGTTCAATTGAACCAACAATTTGGAAATGAAAAACTGGACCACTCCCAAACATTATTCGTGCAACCATATCAGCAACCATTGCTGAGGTCATACAAGTTAATAAAATCAATGGAGAAAAGTATTTAAATACTTCTTCCAAAGTAAACATGACACCTGACAAAGGTGCATTGAAAGCAGCAGATAAACCAGCAGATGCTCCAGAAGCAATTAGAATTCTTTTATGACGTTCAGTTTCAGCCAACCGGCTAGAAACCATCTGACCCATTGAAGCCCCAAGTTGAACTGAGGGACCCTCACGCCCCAGTGATAGACCTGCAAACATTGCTAAAGTCCCAGCGATAAATTTAGCAAAAGCCGTCGTGAACCAATTATTTTTAAAATAACCCTGTAATTGCCCTTTAACTTGTGGTATCCCAGAACCTGAACTCATCGGATATTTCTTCATAAAGAAAGTAACCACAAAAGCTAAGAAAGCCAAACCCAAAATAAGGAGGGGAACAAAAATAAGATGTAAGCTAACAAAGCGATAAATACTCAAGCCCCAAGTTTCAGCTTTTTCCAGTGCCAAGCGATAAAGACTGGCCAAAAAACCCGCAGTCAATCCCACGAGTACACTTAGAAAAAGCAGATAAAGATTTTTATTTGTTGATTTCTCTATATCTTTTAATTTCATTACTACTTCCCTACTAACGCTTATTTTAATAAATTTTTAAGCAAGATTATTATACCATAAAATAGATTCCTTATGTTTTGTACTTTTAATAATATACACACCGCCTGTATAAATTTACTCAAAAAGGCACTCAATCGAGTACCTTTAATTTTTTAACTACAGATTTACTTAAAGTTTTCTATCTTTCCAAAAAAGAAAGAGCCAGAAAAACATCATCAAATAAAATGGAAGTGTCAATGCAGTAATTTCTAGTGGTATTCTCATAACAAAAACAAGAATAATGAGAGAGATAGATAAGACTAAACCTCTATACTTAAAAATTGATTTTGAAATTCGTGGCCAAACATAGATTTGTAAAAGAAATGAAATGACAATCATTACCAACCATAAAACTAAAACCATCACTCTACCTCCTTGTTAAGTTTAATTCTCTTTTTTTCCCTCAGAATCTCGTTTACTATCATGTATTAAATAATAGATACCTAAGCCAATTAAAAGAATAGAGAATAAAACTACTGGCAACAAGCCATCATTTTTTACAAAAACAAAGAAACTAAAAAGTAATACCGACGAAGCAATGATAATCAATCTTCTTTTCCTTCGGCCATAGCTGATTAAAAAAGAATCTTTATATTTTTTTCCTATTAAATAAGCCCTCCAGATTATCAATAGTATAGCGATACTAAGTAACATTTTAATACCTCTTTTCTAAAATAATCAGATTATACAGCGTAAATAGAATTATTCATCTGAGTTTTACTCTAATAATCTACATCACTTTCTTTTTTGTGTAAATTGAGAAATTCCTGTCAACAAAGAACTTCCTTCTCCCCAAGCTACTTTTCTTTCAGCTCGAAGTTCCTTATAAAAACTCAAGACTTCTTGAGAAAGTTGAGAACTAATAACCAAGGGAAGTAAGGCATTTCTAAAATCAACTAATTCAAATTCAAGGTTTTTACTTTTTTCAATTCGTTCGCGATAATCCAATAATATTTCTTTCTCAGGTGATTTAAGTTCTGACTTATTTTTCAGAAGTTCATCAATTCGCTTTAGGATTTTTTCTTTATTTTCTTTCTCTTTTTTAACATATTTCCTCTTTTTTTATTTTCTCTTGATAATCAAGCGCGCTTTCTTTTATCTTCAACTTCATTTTATCAGAAAAAAAGCCTCCTTTTTAAATCATTGCAGAAATGCAACGAAGTAATCTGGAGACTTTTTTATGTTAATAATTTTCCTAAAAGTTTTTGATAGCGTTTTTGATAATAATCTGCTAAATCTTCATATCCCACTTGCCCAAAAACCTCAATGGCATTTTTGATTTGCTTTTCACCGCTTATCTTGTCTTTGAAACAATAGCTATAAAAACCATGTGCCAGATTTCTTAGATTTTCAACATAGAGGTCGTAGAAATCATCTTTAGGGTAACTTTTTTGCAAGATACTTCTAGCTGAGTCACGAGCTCCTTTTGAGGAAAGCAAAACGACCGCTCGATACGAAGATTGAAGAACTCTTCTGCGATATTTAAAAACACCATATAAGTGTTTACTCTTCCCCCAGAGTTCTTTCATCAAATACATAATTTCTCGTTCACTGAAACTATCCAAAGTCAGATAAAAAATCGAAAGTTCAAAATAGCCCCATTCTCCAACGTCATAGAGATATTCAACCACATCATCAGCTTCCATTTGTGTCAGTATTTCATAACGACTTTTAGCACAATAAGCTAGCATTTTTGAATCATATTCCATAGCTTCTAGATAGAGATTGTGAAGTTTATCGACGTCATCTGCAATATCCGCAAGAATTATATCTTCTAAAAATTCTTCTTTATAATCCATTGAAAAATTATTGATAAAATGTTCATACTCAGCTAAAGTCACATTCATCTCTTACAGCGCACTATCCAAGCGTTCAAAGCTTATCATGGTTTGACCTAATTCAAATCTTGATAAACTCGCTTTTGAAATACCTATTTCTGAAAAATGGGAAAGCGAAAAATTCTTTTGTTCTCGTAGTTTTTTAAAAATTTCCCCATAACGTTTATAAGGCATATTTTTTCCTCGAAATTTTTATTTTTTATTGACCGATTACTTTTTACCAATACGAATATTTGATTTAGGTTTTTTGGATTTAGTGGCAAAATGACTTGCGATTGCTCCACCGCCATGTTTTTGATAGTCTACGGCAACAAAACCAGCTTTTCTAAAAAGTTCCTCAAGTGTCTTGGCATCTGGAAAATCTTCTGCTGATTTTTGAAGCCATTGATATTCTTTTAAAGATTTGGCAAAAACTTTACCAAAAAAGGGCATGACATTTTTAAAATAAAGTTCAAAAGCTTGTTTATAAATTGGCAATGTGGGGTGTGAAGTTTCGATACAAACTACTCTGCCCCCTAGTTTTAATACACGAAAAATTTCTTTTAATACAGTAAGATAGTCAGGTGTGTTTCTTAGACCATAACCAATCGTAACTACATCAAAACTTTCATTTTCAAAAGGTAAAGCCATCGCATTTCCTTGGAGAAATTCAATGTTTTTCTTCGCTTCTTCTTTGAGTTTAGCCTTAGCAATTTCAAGCATATTTTCTGAAAAATCAAGACCAATTACTTTACCAGAAGGGCCGACACTTTCAGATAAATCAAAAGTCCAGTCCCCAGTTCCACAACACAAATCAAGAATAGATAGACCAGTTAAATCTCCCATTCTTTTCATTGTTTTAGCACGCCATAAATCATGTTGTTTAAAACTGATAATGGCGTTCATTTTATCATAATCTGATGAAATACTATTAAAAATTTCTTGTACACGTTCTTCGTTTACTTTTGTCATAGACATATTATAGCACAAGTTCTCCCTTACTATTTGCTCATTATGATTATAAATAACAGAAAAACTACTGACCAGTCTGTCAGTAGTTTTCTTAACATTAATGGAAGAAATGACTCTTGCTTCCGATTTCGGAAATCTTCTTCGTTTTATCTTCAAAGTGTGGGAAGAGGAAGGCACCTATTGCAACAAACACAATTGATACTGCTACAAGGATAATTATCGCAAACCAAGCATTTGGCCAGTAAATTCCTCCCGCTGATTCTCGTAAAAGGTTGACAGCGTGAGTAAATGGTAAATAAGGATTAATGGCTTGGAAGAATTTTCCAGAAACTTGGATTGGATAGTTCCCACCACCACCAGAAATGGAAAGAACCAGAATGATAATCGCTATTCCTTTACCTACATTGCCAAACAGGGCGACCAGAACATAAACCATTATCATAAAGGCTATGGATATTAGTAAGGCAAAGAGAACACTGTAGAATGGATCTCTTACATCTACTCCTAAACCAAAATAATTTCCAAGCGTTACAATCAAGGCTTGAGCAAGTCCAATGGCTACGAAACTTCCCATTCGAGCAAAGAATTGTTCACGTTTAGAATAACGTTTTTTATCTTTATCTGATAAGTGAACCTCCGTTGTTGCCAAACTTGAAAGTAAGACTGCACCGACCCACAGACAAAGCGCAGTATAGAAAGGTGTACTTGCTGAACCATTGTTGGCAATCGGGTAGATTTGATTTTCTTGGACTTCAACTGGTTGTGTCAGGAAGTCACTTTCTTTGGTCGCATCTAATTTTAGGAGTTTGACGATTTCACCTAAGTCAACTTCTTTTTCACCTTTTTGAATGGCTGCGGCTGCTTTTTGAATTCCTGATTTGATTTCAGGCCAATCATTTTGGATTAAATCATTGGCTTGATTCAAAGCAGACTCAACATCAGGCATTTTATCATTTGCCATTGTTAAGGTATCTGTCAAATCTTTACGAACACCAGCATAATCATTTTTAAAGAAATCAGAAGCTGTCCCTAACTTAGTTTTAAGAGTAGGAAACTCATTTTTATAGAGATTAGCTCCCTCATTGATTGCATTAACAATCGTTGTCATATTACCATTTAACATCACATTCGCATCATGAATTTCTTGTTTAATGGCTGGCATTTCGCCTTGATATTTTTCTAAAATGGTAATAGCATTAGAAACTGTTTGACTTGTTGAATTTAGTAAGGCATCAAAGTCGATTTGTTGAGCTTGATTTAATAAACCTTTAGCATTTGTTATGGTATTAATCAAGGTTGTTAGAGCTTGATTAATAGTTGAATTAATTTCATCTACATTGATTTGACTTGCTATATTAGAAATATTAGTAACGACATCATCTAATTTATCTAAATAATTTTCTACATCAGATACACTAGCATTTTGAACGAGATCATTAAGATGATTCATTCTATTACTGAGGTCTCCCAATAATGAATCTAATGTGCTTAGGTTTTTAATAGCTGAATCTAAATCATGATTCCCATTACTTGCTTCGATTTTCTTAAGATAGTCAATTGTTGTTTCAATTGAAGCTCTTTGTTGAGCGATTTTAGTAACAAAATTAGTAATTAGAACATTAATCTGATTTTTTTCTTCGGGGCTAAGTTGATTATCTTCTAGTGCTTTTTTTATCGTGTTGATAACTGTCGAAGTATCATCTGAAAAGCCTTTAATAGATTCTAAAGCAACCTTAGAACTACTTGTAATTGCTGGTAATGCTGTTTGTAATTTATTAGCCGCATCCAAGGTTATAGTCCCCAAACTATCAGCATCTTGTCCCAATTTTTTAATGTCTGGCATTGATTTTTGGACTTGATTGATAATTTGTAAACCTTGTTTGGCTTCTTGAATGCCTTGAGTCATGGTACTTTCTACTGACGCAAAGTCATCATCAATCATCGAGATTTGTTTTCCAGCATTTTGAATCTCAGGTATTTTCTCTTGAAGAGTCAAAACGAGTGAAAAACTTTTATCAATTTCTGGCATCTTATCATTTAATTTAATGACTTTTTGACCTAGAGCATCTACTTCTGGTAAATAAGTGATAAATTCATTAGCTTTTGCCAGTTTTTCTTTAATTTCTGGCATTTTTCCATGAAGGCCAACAACTTGTTGAGTGTATTTATCAATGGTTCCTAAATTATCATTAGTTGATAAAATCGCTGATTTAACCTTCTGAATACTTACCATGTTTTTATCAATATCGTAACCAATTGTATTGAAGGTTTTTAAAAGGGTACTACTTGCCGTTTTGATAAACTCTTCAGAAATTTGCGATTGTAGAGAAGAGGCTCCTTTTGATGTTATTTTGGGAGCGATGGCATTGATTTTTTCGTTAATTGAATAAACAATTTGTGGTTTTTTAATATCACCCGTGGTGAAACTTAAGAGGTCTTTTGAAAAATCCTTTGGTAAATAGATTCCAGCATAGTATTTTCCAGATTTCACACCTTTATCTAAATCTGCTTTGGAATCAACAAATTTCCAGCCTAATTGGTGATTTTTCTTTAAATTTTTCAGTACTTCATCACCAATATTGATGGTTTTATCTTGAAAACTTGCAGATTTATCTGCACTATAGACCGCAATTGGCAGTTGCGAAGTATTGGCATAGGGGTCCCACAGGGCTTTAATATTAAACCAAGCATATAAAGAAGGAATTATCATTAGGGCGACAATTAAAAAAGTCGCCACGGGATTTTTAAATATTCGCTTCCAGTCTAGGGCAAACAACTTCCATGTATTTTTAATACTTTTCACTTCTTATCCTCATCATTCTTATCTCACTTGTAACTTTTTAAATTTCTTAAATATCATCGAGGCTTTTTCATACTTCATGACTGCGGATTTAAAAATTACGCAATACACGATTTTATCATATTTCATAAAAAAGTTCTAGCACTGCTTCCTTTTAATGGACACTTGCTTAACTATTGTAAATTTTTCTTGCTAGATAAAAATCTTAAATCAAAGAAATGTTTTGTTTGATAAAAAAAGGAGGAAAGCCCCCCCTTTTTAATTATTCATTTGTTAAATCTTCACCGTTGCTTGCAATAACTTTCTTGTACCAGTTAAATGATTTCTTAGGCGTCCGTTTCAAACTTCCTTTACCATAATCGTCTCGGTCAACATAGATGAATCCGTAACGTTTGCTCATCTCACCCGTTCCTGCTGATACTAAGTCAATACATCCCCAAGAAGTATAACCTAATAGTTCAACGCCATCAAGTTCAACTGCTTTCTTCATTTCTTTAATGTGTGCAGTCATGTAATCAATTCGATAATCATCAGCTACAAATCCATTTTCATCAGGTTTATCTACTGCTCCTAAACCATTTTCTACAATAAATAATGGTTTTTGATAGCGGTCATAAATAGAATTCATTGTGATTCTTAAACCAAGTGGGTCAATTTGCCAACCCCATTCACTGGCCTCTAAATAAGGATTTTTTACAGATTCAAAGATATTTCCAGCTGATTTATCTGCATCCTCATCCTTGACTTTAGCGACTCGACTTGCATAGTAACTAAATGAAATAAAGTCAACTGTGTTTTCAGCAAGGATTTCTAAGTCGCCTTTTTCAATCGGAAGTGTAATTTCTTCACGCTCTAATCTCTTTAAAAGGTAGTTTGGATATTTTCCACGTGATTGAACATCAATGAAAAAGAGATTATCATGATTTTGTTTTTGAGCTTCAAAAACATTTTCTGGATTACAATCAAATGGATAGTAATCTCCAGCAGCTAACATGCAGCCTATCTTATTTTCTGGGTCAACTTCATGTCCAATTTTTGTTGCTAAAGCCGATGCTAATAGTTCATGATGAGCGGCTAAGTATTTGGCTTGTTCTTTATTTTCTCCTTCTTCAAAAACAAGTCCTGCTCCCATAAATGGAGCATGGAGGAGCATATTAATTTCATTAAATGTCAACCAATAGCGAACTAATCCTTTATAACGAGTAAAAATTGCTCTGGCTAAATTTTCATAGAAACCAACCATTTTTCGATTACGCCAGCCACCGTATTCTTTAATTAAGTGGACAGGGCAATCAAAGTGAGTAATGGTTACTAAGGGTTCAATTCCTAAACGTTGGCATTCTCTAAAAATATCTTCATAAAATTGCAAGCCTTCTTCATTTGGCTCTTGTTCGTCACCTTTTGGAAAAATTCTTGTCCAAGCAATAGACATTCGATAGGTTTTAAATCCCATTTCAGCAAAAAGTGCGAGGTCTTCTTTCCAATGATGATACATATCAATCGCTTCTTTTGCTGGATAAAAATGCTCTTCATCGAATTCAAGGTGCTTCATTTCCCCTGTAATAATTGGAAAACGGTCTTTCCCATGTGGAACAAGGTCGACATTGGCAAGCCCACGTCCTCCCTGATTATAGCCGCCTTCACATTGATTAGCTGCAGTTGCTCCGCCCCAGAGAAAATCTTTACTAAATGGCATAATAGATGACACTCCTTTTTTTATTCTTTTTTTCATTTTAACATTTTTTTATGACATTTGATAGCGATTTCATCTATTTTTTTGAAGCGTTTTCTATAATTTTATAAATAGAAAAGACTCAAATTAATTTGAGTCTTCTTCTTTTTCTGGTTCTGCCCAATTTCTTCGCAAACTAAAATGGTCTGGAACTAAATCATATCCTGGCTGGCAAAATGGGTGACAACGTAAAATACGTGCTGTCCCCATTGCCAAACCTTTGGCTGGTCCATGTTTTTCAATGGCCTGAATCATGTAATTGGAGCAGGTAGGATAATAGCGACAGGCTGGTGGCAAGGCTGGAGAAATCCAGCGTTGGTAGCCATGTACTGCTTTTACTAATACTTTTTTCATCTATTTCACTTTATTAAGTAAGAACTTATCATCATTCTTGCTAGTTTTACTGACAGACATTATCAGTTCTTTATTTTTACTGACAGAAATATTTTGGACCATCTGTCAGTAAATTTTTATTTCAAAAGACTAAGAATATCAGCAACCATAAGTTCTGGTGTCAAATGATAACGATTGTAAAGTTCTGTCACTGGAACAGAATCATTAAATTCACGTTTCGCACCAAAGTTCAAAACTTTAACATCATACTTACCAAGGAAGGAAGCAACTTTTTGACCAAATCCTCCGTCAAGAATTCCATCTTCGATCGTCGCAATAACTTGATGATTTTCAACTAAGTTTTCAAGGAAAGCTTGGTCCAAATCGTTGATGAAAAGTGGATTTATTAGGGTTGCGTTAATTCCATTTTCAGCCAAAACTTTAGCTACTTTTTCACCGTGTGAATAAAGACCACCAAGTGCCAAGAGGGCAACTTTTTCGCCTGATTTTGTCATTTGATATGAAGGGGTTGAATAATCTGTGAGAACAGTCGGACGTGATTCTAAGCCGTGTTCTGGCATTTGAATCACAACTGGTTCTTCATGTTGCTCAAGTGCCCAATCAAGAATTGAAATAAATTCTTCTTCAGAAGTTGGAGCAAGATATTTGATATTTGGAATGTTTGAAATCCAAGTCATGGCTGATGAGCCTTGGTGTGTTTCATCTGAACCTGAAATAACTCCACCTTTAACAATAACAATTGCTGGTTCTTCATTAATTGCTAAGTCATGCCAAAATTGATCATAAGCACGTTGAACAAAAGTAGAATTGTGGAAAATAATTGGACGAGCACCAGCCGCAGCCATTGCACCACCAAAAGTAATGGTAAATTGCTCAGCAATTCCTGCATCAATATAACGGTCAGGATATTTAGCTGCAAATTGTTTCAGTCCAAAGATTCCTGGAATTGCTGCATTGATGGCAACAAGAGGTAGGCCTTCTGAAACCTTTTTATCCATGTAATCCAACATAACTGAACTATAAGATTTACCAGAATCAATCACTTTTGATTGACCAGTTTCTAAATCGAAAGGCATGTGCCAGTGAAATGCTTCTTTATTTTCAAGAGCTGGTTGATAACCTCGCCCTTTTTCAGTATGAATATGAAGGACAATTGGATGATCGATATCTTTTACTTCTTCAAATAGGTGAATTAAAGATTCAATATCATTTCCATTTTCAAGATAATTATAATCTAAACCAAAAGTTTTAAAGAAGTTATTTTCGGCTTGACCATTTGTCGCCCGAAGTTCGGCAAGGTTACGGTAAATTCCTCCATGATTTTCAGCAATTGACATTTGATTATCATTAACTAAAATAATGAGGTTTCCTTTGAAATCTCCGGCATTATTGAGGGCTTCCATAGCAAGTCCCCCAGAAAGTGAACCGTCACCAATGACCGCAACAATGTTGCCTTTGTCATTTGTCAAATCACGCGCTTTGGCATAACCTAAGGCATTAGCAATTGAAGTTGAGGTATGGCCAACTGTGAAAAAGTCGTGTTCTGATTCTCTTTGACTGGTGTAAGGTGTGATGTCATGGAAATGTCCATCAGTAAATCCATTTTTACGTCCAGTTAAAATTTTATGTGGATAAGTTTGGTGAGAAACATCCCAAATAAACTTATCAATTGGTGAATTGAAAACTTTATGAAGGGCAATTGTTAATTCGGTCACACCCAAGTTTGGACCAACGTGTCCACCGATGTTTGATACTTTATGAAGAACTGCTGTTCTAATTTCTGAAGCTAATTCTTCTAGTTCTTGATTTGATACTTTTTTTAAATCCGCTGGGCTGTCTATTTTTTCTAACACTGACATCTCTGATTTTCTCCTTTTTAGATTTACTTAGTTATTTACTGACAGAAATTGTCTTTAAAAACTAGTAAATCGACTGACAAAATTGTCATGATTTGAATGCTACTATTATCTTATCATAATTTGTCAGTAATTTTTTCCTATCATATTTTACAACTTTTGGAAAATTTTTGCAGGATTTGAAATTGTGCTATCCACACGAATTCTAATAATGAATTTTGTACCTTTAGGTTTATTATCTTCAACTGTAATCTTCCCATTGTAAGCTTCAACAATTTGTTTGGCCAGAGAAAGACCCAAACCTAAGCCACCTTTTTGACGCGTTCTTGCTTTATCTACTCGGAAAAAGCGGTCAAAGATTTTTTTCTTATCTTCATCAGAAATTCCTTCACCATTATCGGCGACAGCAAAAACTAAGAATCCCCCATTTTTTTGAACATCTACAGAGATTTCACCCTCATCACCCGTGTATTTAAGAGCATTATCAAATAAGATGGTCAGCAATTGTTTAATCAGGGCTTGGTCCAAATTAATCGTTCCATCTAATTTCAAATGGCCTGAAAACTTTTTACCTGCGTTTTCAGCAAGCATTTCATAGCTATTAAAAATATTCTCAAAATAAGTTGCCGTAGTCGCCTCTGGCTCAATTCTGATTCCAGAATCTCGACGAGCTAAGTTCAGTAAGTTACTTGTTAATAAACGCATATTACGAACTTCTGATAAACTTTCAGAAATATTTTCTGATTCATCAATAATTGTTGCGGTTGGTTTTTGGAAAAGTAATTCTAGACGATTTTGCAAGATTGCCAGAGGTGTTCTCAATTCGTGCGAAGCATTTTCAACAAATTCTTTTTGTTTTTCATAAGCAGCCAGAATAGGTCTTAAGGTCCAATTTGCAAGATACAAACTAATAATTATTGATAGTAGCCAGAAAGTAATCATTGTTGTCACAATGACCCACATGGCACGGCTCATGGCATCTTGAATTTGGTCAACGTTTGAAAAAATTTGCATATAAACTGGCGTCACAGTACCATCAGAATTTGTAATGATAAATTGCGATGTTGTGTAATAACGATAGTGCAAATTATCTCCATAAGGATTTTTTACAGATACTGTCTGAATTGTATTTATATGTTTTTCATTAAATTTCATTGCTTTTTGCAAAAGACTCATGCCAAAGTTTGTACTTATATTTGCATTTGAGCCCGTTGACGGCATAAAGTTTTTTCCTTCTGAATCATAAAAAATTACACTATTATTAGGTCCATAAAAGCCACTGTCTTGTGAATTACTTGTTCCTAATTGATTATTCGCTGCTTCTTCCAAAAACACTCGGTTTTGAGCCAAATTGTGTAAATTTTGGTCAGTCGCTCGATACATTCCTAATTGCATGACTTGAATAATAATCACGGCTAAAGCAACAAAAATGACTGTAAAAGCTAGAAAAAAATGAAGGAAATTTTTCCCATCATTTTTTACAATAGCTGAAGATTTAATTTTTTTAATTATTTTCTTCAAAGAGGTCTCATTTCTAGATAGATTTACTGACAGAACTTATTTGTTAATTTATAGATGACTTTCACCACTATACAATAATCTGTCAGTAAAATTTTATCTCAAGATATAGCCAACATTTCGCAAGGTTGAAAGATTATTGACAAATTCTGTATCTTTCAATTTTTTTCGAATTTTACTCATATAAACTTCAACAACAGTTACTGTTGTATCACTGTCATAGCCCCAAATCCGGTCAAAAATTTGCTCTTTTGGCAAAATAACATTTTGATTTTGCATTAAATAAACGACTAAATCAAATTCTTTTCCGATTAAATCAACAGGTTGATCATCAACTAAAGTTGATTTATTTGATAAATTCAAACGAATATTTCCATAAGTTAAACCGTTTGAATCTTCTAATTTACCTGTCCGCTTCAAAAGTGCTTGAATACGTGCTTTGAGTTCATCTAAATAGAAAGGTTTTGTTAAATAATCATCTGCTCCAATGTCGAATCCGTGCATTTTATCATCCAAAGATTCCTTAGCAGTCATGATTAAGACTGGCGTATCTACATTTTGCTCACGTAATTCCTTTAAGACTTCAAAACCATTCTTTTCTGGAAGCATTAAATCAAGCAAAATTAAATCATAGATTCCCAATTCTGCCTCATAGAGTCCTTCAACTCCATCATAAACCTGTTTGACTTGCGCAAATGATTTTAAGAAATCGTAAACAGATTTTGAGAGTGATAAATCATCCTCCACTAATAAAATTTTAATCATTGAATCCATCCCTTTTCACATTTTTTAGGGCTCATAATTTATAAATTATTTTTAGTTAAATTGCTTGGAAAGTCAATAAAACTGCGCCCATCCCTTTCTATTATTTTACACTATTATCATATTTTTGTCTTGTACTAGGCTTAATCTTATCTTAAACAAAACTAAAAAAGCTAGAACTTAAATTCTAGCTTTTGTTGATTCTCTAATAATTAATTCAAAAGGGATAATTGATTTTTCTGGCAAATTTTCTTTCTTATCTCGTAAATCCAAGATTTTCTTAATTGCACTTGCCCCTAATTGCTCAATATGAATGTCAAAAGTTGTTAAATAAGGATGAATCATTGCTCCAAAGATAGAGTTGTTGTAAGTAATTAAACTCACATCTTCTGGAACATTTAAACCTTGACTTCTTAGACGTTCCACAACTTTTAAAGACAAGACATCATCCATCACTACAAGAGCTGTTTCGTTTCGCAAGGAGAAATTAGCATCCATAAACAAGAGGTCATGATTGAGCCCAAGTTTCTCGGATTCATCTTTAAAACCTTGATAACGTTCTTCAAAAACTTCGGTTTCTTTCGTATCGGTCACAAATGAAATATTTTGATGTTTTAATTGTGCTAAATGACGAACAGCCTCGCGTCCAAGCAGCATATTATCATTATCCACATGGGTAATTTCATTTTTTCCTTCAGCCGGAGTTCCAACTAAAACAAAAGGAACCTTATTTTCTAATAAATAATCGCGAACTTCATCATTTTTTCCAGCGTAAAGCACGATAAATCCGTCAACACGCTTTTCTGAATATTGAAGTTCAATCTGTTTTTTCAACTCTTTGGCTGAATGCCCCGTCGCAATAGCGATTGAAACATCGTAATCACGAGCTGTTTCATTGATTGAGGTCAATATTTTCATAAAGAAAGGTTGGCTCGCTTTGTCAACCACTGGTGGGAAAACAACACCAATTGTATTTGTTTTTCCAGAAGCTAGAATCTGAGCCGCTGCATTCCTTCGATAACCTAATTCATGCATGGCTTTGCGAACTTTTACTTTTGTTTTATCCGAAATCTCTGAACTATCTTTAATGACCCGACTGACCGTTGAGGCATTAACACCAGCTTTTTTTGCAACATCTTTAATTGTAACTGCCATATTTTCACTTGAGACTAGCTAAACCCAGCTCAACTCAGCGCTCCTTTCTCTTTCTTTTATTTGACACTCTGAAATTTTATTTTGCCAAATTTTCGATTAATTTTCAACTATTTTTTAGATTTTTGATAAAAAAGTCATTTAAAGATATCAAATTACTTTGTTTTTGTAACATAAAAATCTCTTAACTCAATTTTTTCACCATAAATTTCAAGATCTAAGGCTTGGCCACGTAATAATTCAAGCTTCACTTCTTGACCAACAGAAATTTTTAATAAACATCCGCGATAGTTAATGTGAAAGGCATAACCCGTCCATGCTTGTGGTAAAAATGGGGCGAAACTCAATTGACCATCCCAGGTTTTCATTTGGGCAAAACCATGAACAATCGCCAGCCATGAGCCAGTCATTGATGTGATGTGAAGTCCATCTTCTGTGTCGTTATTATAATTATCTAAGTCAAGACGAGCTGTTCTTTCATACATTTCAACAGCCTTGTCTTCCATACCAAGCTCTGCTGCTAAAATCGCATGAATGGATGGAGAAAGTGAGCTTTCATGAACAGTTAATGGTTCATAAAAATCAAAATTTCGTTGTTTTTCGGCTAATGAAAACTGATTGCCGAAGAAATAAATTCCTTGAAGCACATCTGCTTGCTTAATATATGGACTACGTAACACTCGATCCCAAGACCAATTTTGGTTCAATGGAAGATTTTTAGGGTCAAGTTGAGCCACTGGAGTCAAATCTTTATCTAAATAGCCATCATGTTGAACAAAGATACCCAATTCTTCATCTTCTGGATAATACATTTTTTCCACAATTTCTGCCCAGTGAGCAATTTCAGCTCCTTCAATTAAATCTGGGCGTGGATATTTTGCTAAACTTTCAGCAGTATAAGTCAAAACCCAAGCTGCCAATTTATTAGTGTACCAGTTGTTATTGATATTATTTTCATACTCATTTGGGCCTGTGACTCCATGAATCATGTATTTATCATTTCGTTTACTATAATGCACACGGTCTGCCCAAAAACGAGCAATTTCAATCAAAACTTCTAAGCCTTCATGAGCAAGATAAGTTTCATCTCCCGTGTAGTTGCTGTAGTTATAAATCGCATAAGCCATTGCTCCATTACGGTGAATTTCTTCAAATGTAATTTCCCACTCATTATGACATTCAACACCTGTAAAAGTAACCATTGGATACAAAGCACCTTTAAGTCCTTGTTGACGGGCATTATGTTGTGCTTGTGGCAATTGATTATGACGATATTTTAAAAGATTTTTAGCAACTTTTTCATCAGAAAGTGCCAAGTATAATGGAACGGCATAGGCTTCTGTATCCCAATAAGTTGCTCCGCCATATTTTTCTCCAGTAAATCCTTTAGGGCCAATATTTAAACGTTCATCTTCGCCGTAATAGGTAGAGAAAAGTTGGAAAAGATTAAAG
This sequence comes from Lactococcus sp. AK05, assembly GCF_041026685.1. Lineage (NCBI taxonomy): Bacteria > Bacillati > Bacillota > Bacilli > Lactobacillales > Streptococcaceae > Lactococcus > Lactococcus sp. AK05. The sequence goes on along the minus strand of NZ_JBFTEI010000001.1, from coordinate 286,549 downwards.
CGAATCCCTTGTTGAGCTTCTGCTGAACCGTCAATTTGTACATCAGCAATTTCCCAACGTTTTTTCCAAGCGATTTCTTGTTCTTTATAAAATTCATGATATGTTTTCTTAGAAATTTCAAGGGTCAAATTTGATAGCACCTTTGTTAAATTCGAGGGGTCAATATCACGACTTGTGACAACCAAAACATTTTTAATAAAGGTGAGTGGTGCATTTTCCACTAATTTTGCTTCGTAAACATCTAAAACAGAACTTTCTCTTGTTTCTTGCTTAACTCGAGTAAAATCGCCTGCAAAGCTTTGTTTAGCTGCTACCGTAAATTGTTCAACTCCAAATGGATTAGGAATTGTTTCGGTGACAATAAATGAACCTGTAGCTGTATTATCAAGGTTTTTTACTGTCCAAAATTTTTCATCGTAGTTGGAATCTTCATTACGAACATTTGCATCAATGATTGAGGCTGTACGGATTTGATGAATTTCACCATCTAAGCTTTCAAACATGAAAGCAAAAACCGCAAGTTCTTGTTGAACAATTGAGAAAAATCTTTCGGCAGTCACACGTACTCCATAAGCTACATAAGTATAGGTGAGTATCCCTTTTTCCATATCAAGCGACAGATTAAAATCAGTCACGTGACTTGCGGCTAAATCAACTTCTTTGTCATCAATAAAAACTCTGACAGAAGCAAAATTGAGGGCATTGATTGCTTTACCAAAATATTCAGGATAACCATTTTTCCACCAACCTACACGTGTTTTATCTGGAAACCAAACCCCTGCAATGTAAGTTCCTTGATGACTGTCGCCACTATAAGTTTCACTAAAATTTCCGCGCATTCCCATGTAGCCATTTCCAATAGAAGTAAGCGATTCTTGCAAACGACGGTCTTCTTTTTCAATCTGATTTGATGTGATTTTCCAAGGGTCAATGCCCATAATTCTTTTGATTTGTTTCATAGTGTTATCTTGTTCTCACCTTCTATTTTTTATAAACCTGATATTCCCAGGCTGACAGAACCATTTTTTCTTGAAATTTTTGATTAGAACTGCCCAAGACTTGTTGATAATTAATGACAGAACTTTCAGCAGAGCTGTCAGTAAAACTGTCAATGTTTGTAAAATCTAAATGAGCTTTTTTGTCAGCCAAATTGACAATAATTAAAAATTCAGCTCGTTCATAAACTAAAACTTGAGGATGTCTTTTAAAATGAAATTTAATTGAACCCTCTGAAATCGCTGGTTCTTGATGCCGTAATTCAATCAATTTTTTATAAAGTTCAATGAGTTCTTGATTAGTTTGACTATTAATAACAGAAAAATTTGGATTAATTTCCATCCAAGCTTGTCCACTTGTAAATCCTGCATTTTTAGAATTGTCCCACTGCATTGGTGTTCTTGAGTGCTCACGACTATTTTGGGTGACTTCTGCTAGTGCTTGATTTGCTGACAGTTCTGTCAGTTCAACGCGACCAACGGAAGATGTTGAATCGGCAGATTGAGGAACTGACAGCTTTGCTGTCAGTTCTGTCAGTAACATTTCATATTTCTTTTTAATCTCGTCAGCTCGTAATTGCTTTGCGTCAGTAAATGGAAAATTAGTCATCCCAAATTCCTGCCCTTGATATATGAAAGGCGTTCCTCTTAAGAGCATATAACTGACAGCCAACGCTTTTGCTGATTCTATTGAACCATCGCCAAAAGTATCAATACTTCTTGGTTGGTCATGATTTTCAATATACAAAGCATTCCAACCTCGTTCAAGCAAATCTTCTTGCCAACGCATAATGACTTTTTTATAGCCATAAATATCTCCTTGGCTGTTGTCAGTTGCTTTTCTAAGATTATGCTCTAATTCAAAAATCATATTGATATAGCCAGATTCATCGGTCCAATCGGGCGCTTGCTTGGAGCGAACCCCTGAAGCTTCCCCAACAGTCAAAGCACCATATTCATCAAAAATAGCTTTCAAATCTGACATATATGTTTCAATCCCAGCAACATTCATGAAAGGCACCCACGGGCCGTCGCCTTTCCAAGATTTAATTTTATAGTTCCATGGCATTTTTTGAATGTGTGAAATCGCATCTAATCTGAAGCCATCTATTCCCAAATCTAACCACCAGCGAATCATGTCATAAATTTCTTGCCGAACTTTGGGATTTTTCCAATTTAAATCAGGCTGTTCTTTGGCAAAAACGTGAAAATAAGCTTGTTTTGTTTTTTCATCATAAGCCCAAGTTGAACCACCAAAAAAGGAAATCCAATCATTTGGCATTTGGTTAGGGCTAGCGTCTTCCCACAAATAATAATCACGGTAAGGATTATCTTTGGATTTTTGACTTTCTAAAAACCAAGGATGTTGGTCCGATGTATGATTGACTACCAAATCCATGATGACTTTCAAGCCATTTTCATGCGCTTTATCTAGTAATTTTTTAAAATCTTCAAGTGAGCCAAACATTTCATCAATGACTTGATAATCAGAAATATCATAGCCCCCGTCAACTTGTGGACTCTTGTAAATTGGATTTATCCAGATAAAATCAATCCCCAATTCACGTAGATAAGGAATTTTTTCAATGATGCCATTGATGTCGCCAATGCCATCTCCATTGGTATCTTTGAATGATTTTGGATAAATCTGATAACCTACCATTTTGTGAAAATCATTTGTTTTTATTTTTTTCATAGTTTTACATTTTCATTTTTAAAGTCCCTAAACTGAACTTATTTATTTTTTCAAAATAACGGTGCTGTAAGCTGGAATTGTCAATTTTCCATCAGTTAATTTTGCTTGAGAACTACTGACAGAAAGTTGGTCAGTGATTTTTGTCCCAACAACGCTTTTTGGGAGTTTCATTGTCACATTTTCTGTATCGGAAAAATTATTGATAATAGTCAAATCCTTTCCATAATTAATGACAGACAAGCTCTCTTCACTGACAGAAATATTTTTCAATCTGTCAGTCGCAATTTCAGGATATTTTGCTTTGACCCGCAAGATTTTTTTGTACCAATTGAGTAGCGAATTTGGATTGGCTTCTTGTTGAGCTACTGAACCTCCGTCAGTTGTGGCAATTTCTGTCGCGCCTGGCACAGAAATATCCGCTTTTGGAGAATCTGTCCCAGCAGCATTCCACGGCATTGGCAAACGTTTATTTTGGTCAATGCCAGAACCTGTCAGCCCCAATTCCTCACCGTAGTAAATAAATGGATTTCCCGGCATCAAAAGATAAGTTTGAGCAGCCATTTTCTGCATGGATAAAGAACTTAAAAGGGTTGCTGATCGGTCTGTGTCATGATTACTCAAGAAAGGAGCGTCAATGGCTTTCGGGTTATCCGCATGAATTTCTTGGTCCCATGCTTCAATTTGTTGACCAAATAAAGAACCTTCACCTAAAACTAAAGCCGAATTAATTGGACTTGAACTCGATTGCAAAGCATTTGGAAAGTCAAATAATGAATCAATACCTGATGGATAAATATCATCAATTGCCGAAGCCGTTGAAAAAACTTCACCCACTAAATAGGCTTTTGAATTTTGCTTTTTGACTGTGTCTGTCAGCCATTTGGTAAAGGCCGTCGTTTTTTTATCATCATTTGAGAAATAAAAACCGACAGCGTCCAAACGAAAACCAGAAACACCTTTGTCTAACCAAAATTTCGTGATTTTAGCAATTTCTTTTTTGACCTCAGGATTGGCAAGATTGAGGTCAGGCATTGATTTATCAAACTCTGACTCATAGTATTTGCCGTTGCTGGCTAAACTATAACCCTCTTTTGCTGTATCTGACCAATTATAATAAGCCACATATTTTTTGTCGCCAGCTAGTGCTTTTTGAAACCAAACATTATCAGTCGCCGTGTGGTTAAATGGCATATCTAAAATCACAGCAATTCCTCGTTTTTTAGCTTGAGCAATCAGATTTTCAAAATCAGCCATTGTCCCAAATTTAGGATTAATTTCTTCGTAATTAGTGACATCATAGCCATGATAACTAGGACTAGCAAAAATCGGTGTCATCCAAAGTCCTTGCACTTTCAAATCAGTTGTCGAGTTTTTATTTCCCGTATTGAGATAATCTAAATGTTGCGTGACCCCATTTAAATCACCTTCGCCATCATGATTTGAATCGGCAAATGAACTCGTAAATATTTCATAAAAATTACGATACAAACTTATATCAACCTTTTGGCTGACAGCCGCTTTTTTTACTGATGAATCTTTTGAATTTGCTTTTTGACAAGCACTTAAAGCACACGTCGCCAGTAAAGTTACTGACAGAAGTAAAAGCTTATTTTTCATAATATTCGTTCTCTTTTTCTTCCCAGTAAAGTCGGTCAGAATCAGTAATTTCGCGGAGAATTCGTGCTGGATTACCTACTGCAATCACATTTGCTGGCAAATTTTTTGTCACTACCGTTCCCGAACCCACAATTGTATTTTCGCCAATCGTAACGCCCGGATTAACAATTACTCCTGCACCAAGCCAAACTCGGTTACCAATCGTAATTGCTTTTCCATATTCTAGTCCACGCTGTCGAACTCCGGCATCTATTGGATGAGAAGCCGTAATCAGACTGACGCGAGGTCCAAACATCACATCATCGCCAATCGTAATCGGTGCAACATCCAGAAAAATACAGTCCATATTGGCATAAAAGCGCTGACCAATTCTTGTATTTTTACCATAGTCGATGTAAAGCGGTGGATTTACAAATAACTCATCGCCAGTTTGACCAAAAAGTTCTTTTTCAAGTGCCACAATTTTTTCTGTATCAAGTAGATTGAGTTGGTTAATTTCTTGATTTAATGCTCGATTATTATCAGGTTTGTATTCTGGTTCAACTTTACTTGCTTTATAGAGTTCGCCAGCAACCATTCTTTTAAATTCGCTCATTTTCACCTCACCCTTTTGCGCTTTAACTATTCCACTTCGCAAGCAAAGGCTTCCCAAGCTTTTAATTTAATCTGAGAAAGTTCAGGCAGGAAATTTTCATTGTGAATCATTAAGTCACGACAGACAAATCCTGTTTTAAATTGATTTTCTTCATCAGATAAATTGGCAACGACCAAATATTTCTTGCCTTTATAAGTCCGCAAATATGCAAAAACATCAGCCTCAGAATCAATCAACTTGAAGTCCCCATAAATGACCCAATCATGTTGTTTACGAAGTTCAATCAACTTTTGATAAGTATAAAAAACAGAATCAGGATCACTCATGGCTTGATCAGCATTAATTTCTTCATGATTAGGATTGACAGCGAGCCAAGGTTTTCCATCAGTAAAACCTGCATTTTTTCCAGCCGTCCATTGCATCGGTGTTCTTGCATTATCACGACCAACACGACGAATTGAATCCATGATTTCATTTTCAGAATGACCAGCAGCTAAGCGTTCAGCAAACATATTCCGTGACTCGATATCATTGACTTCTTCAATTGATTCAAAAGGATAATTCGTCATTCCAAGCTCTTCACCTTGATAAATATAAGGCGTTCCTTTCATCAAATGCAATAAAATCGCAAAAGCTTTGGATGATTTCAAACGATATTTCCCATCATTTCCCCAATTTGAGACAATCCGTGGTAAATCATGATTATTCCAAAAAAGTGAATTCCAACCTTTTTCTAAAGCTTGCCATTTGGCTAAAATTTCTTTAAGTTTTGAAACTGAAAATTCCTTTTTATCCCATTTTTCGCCCTCATCAAGATAAGCATTTGTGATGTGCTCAAATTGGAAAACCATTGATAATTCTTGACGTTTAGGGTCAGAATAAAGTTCCGCAATCTCTGGTGTTGCTCCCCAAGTTTCACCCACAGTCAACAAATTTTTCTGACCAAAAGTTGCCTGATTCATCTCATGCAAATACTCATGTAATTTAGGCCCATTTCCTGTGATTTCTTGGTCAATTTCTTTCCCAATCAAATCAATCACATCCATGCGAAAACCACCGATTCCCTTATCAATCCAGAAATTCATCATGCCATAAACTTCTTGATGAACCTGAGGATTTTCCCAGTTTAAATCTGGCTGACGCTTGCTAAAAAGATGAAGGAAATATTGGCCCGATTCCTCATCAAATTCCCAAGCAGAACCAGAAAAGGTAGATTGCAAACCATTGGGTTCATCAGCCCAAATATAATAATCACGATAAGCGTTATCTTTTGATTTTCTAGCTTCCACAAACCACTTATGTTCATCGGAAGTATGATTAACTACCAAATCCATAACAATTTGAATGTTTCGCTTTTTAGCTTCCTTGAGCAATTCATCCATATCCGCCATCGTTCCAAAAACATCAGCAATTGCTTGATAATCAGAAATATCATAACCATTATCATCCATTGGCGATTGATAAACTGGACTCAACCAAATTGCACCAATCCCAAGTTTTTCAAGATAATCTAATTTAGAGATAATTCCTTGCAAATCACCAACACCATCACCATTAGCATCCATAAAAGAACGAGGATAAATCTGATAAACGACTGTTTTTTGCCACCAATTTTCTTTCATATTAACTACTCCATTAAGATGTGAGTTCATTCTCCTATTTTCCTAGGATATAGGAGAATGAACTCAATTAAAATTTTACTGACAGCTTTATAAGTTAATCCCGTCAGTAAAATACTCACTAAACCAAAGATTCTGTCAGCAATTTTTACTGACAAAACTATCAGCAAAGCCGATAGTTTCTTTATTTACCGATTCAATGACTCTTTCGGTCGCAGTGAACTGACAGAATCAATTTTCTATTTATAGATTACAAAACCATATTGTAAAATATTATTTTGGTCAACCAAATTAGAGAAAACCACTTCATCAGCTGAAAAATAAGCCGGTTTTTCGCCAATATTGAAAATAGCTTTCAGAGATCCACGTTCAAATTTCACAATGCCATTTTCTGAATCTACGATTTTCCATTCTACTTCTGAATCACTTAAAATTCCTTGATATTGTTTGCGTAGAGCAATCAGATTTTTAAAGAAATCAAACATCTCTAAATCTTGATCTTTTTCTTCCCAAGGCATCACCTTACGACACTCAGGGTCCATTCCACCTGTCACCGCATACTCATCTCCATAATAAATACAAGGCACACCTGGTTGCATGAAGGTGAACGTTTCAACCAATTTCATCAAATTTTTATTATTTTTTGCAACAGTCAAAATTCTGGGTGTATCATGAGAATCTAAAACATTAAACATCATTTGATTCACTTGCTTACGGTATAATGTCAGTTGCGTATTAATATTAGAAACCATTTGTTCCAAAGAAATCTTCTTCGTAATCAAACCATCTTTAATCGCATCAGTATAAGCATAGTTCATAACGGCAGAGAATTCGTCACCAACTAACCAAGGTTGCGCAGAATGCCAAACCTCACCTAAAATATAAAAATCATCTTTTGCCGCGTCACAAGTTGTGCGGAATTTTTTCCAGAAAGTGTGATCCACTTCATCCGCCACATCCAAACGCCAAGCATCAATATCAAACTCAGAAATCCAATAATCAGCTACTTTCAAAAGATAAGCTTCAACCTCTGGGTTAGCCGTATTGAGTTTTGGCATGTGTGGAGTAAAGGCAAAAGTATCATAAGTTGCATTTTCAGCATTTTCAAAATCATCAGTCGGAGTATAAGTTGCTGGCCAACTATTAACATGGAACCAATCCGCAAATTTTGATTTTTCTTGATTTTTCAATACATCTTGCCATTGAGCAGACGTATCTCCGATGTGATTAAAGACCGCATCTAACATGACTTTAATACCACGCGCATGTGCTTCTTTCACCAAAGTTTTAAACAATTCCTTATCCCCAAATTGCTTATCAATTTCCATATAATCTTCTGTATCATATTTATGATTAGAAAAAGCTTGGAAAATAGGAGTAAAGTAAATGCCATTCACACCGAGTTCAGTCAAATGTTCCAAATGATCAATCACCCCTTGCAAATCTCCCCCATAAAAATCTTGACGGTCGGGAACATCTTGTGGATTCCAAGCTTTTGTTCCCTCAGGGTCATTGCTCTTATCCCCATTGGCAAAACGTTCAGGGAAAATTTGATACCAAACCGTTTCTTTGACCCATTCAGGTGCTTTAAAACGATCACTTTCATGGAAATAAGGCAAACGGAAAGCCCCATATTTTTTAGTCACCAAGCTCTCATCATAATCAAACATTCCTTGGTCTGTGTAAACTACTTTTTCTCCATCCAAACCTGTAATGACAAATAAGTAATCTACTCGTTTCGTTGCAACAGTAATTTCGGCCTCAAAATAATCGCTAATATTAGTAGAAAGATACTTTTTCATCTCTACTTTTTGACTAGCCCAATACTGTGTTTTAGGGTTATCAAGCCCTTCCCACGAATAAGGATCGCCATAAAATAATTCGACTTTTTCCACATCAGATTTTTGTGTTTGCAGACGAACGTGCATCAGATTCTTTGCATAAAGATAAGCAAATTCCGACTCAGGACGATGATAAATTGCAGCTTTGTTCATAATAGAACCTCCAAATTTTTTTGATGGCTGTACTGTCTTAAACTATTTTCAATTAATCTCAAGGACAGCGAAAAGCACCATTTCCGTCGCTTTTCGATAGTGTCATTTCCACCACATCTGGAGAAGATAAATCTCACATTAATCATATTTTATCATAACGCTTTCATCGACGCAACCGTTTGCGACAATTTTCGTATATTATTTTTTAAAACATTTATTTTTCATTCTAAAGAATACGCTGAAAAGTCGGTATAAACCAATTTCTAAGTAATCAAAATGTAATATTTTTTTCCTTGACAAAAAGCAAACGGTTGCGTAAAATGAGGAGTGTATAAAATAAACCGTTTTCATTAGGAGGAAACACAAAATGAAATCATGGAAAAAAGTTGCTCTTGGTGGAGCATCTGTACTCGCCCTCGCAACCCTCGCAGCTTGCGGTTCATCAGCAAGTTCTAACAAATCATCATCTTCTTCTAGCTCAAACAATGTTAAAGGTAATGTTACCTTGTGGGTTGACCCAGCTAATGTTGATAGCTACAAAACACTAGTAACTGGCTTTGAAAAAAAATATCCTGATGTTAAAGTAAAAGTCAATCAATCTCCAACAGGTTCTGCAAATGCCAAAACTGACGTTGGTAAAGACCCAGCAAAAGCAGCGGATGTCTTCAAAGTTCCTAATGACCAACTTGGTGCCATGGCTGAAGCAGGTTACATTAACCCTCTTTCTCCTGATGCAACAAAATGGGTAGACAAAAATGACATTTCTGTTGCTGGAGAAGCTGTTTCTTGGAAAGGTAAATATTATGCCTATCCTCAAGACCAACAATCAAATATCATCTTCTATAACAAAGCTAAATTCTCTGAGGCACCAACTAGTTGGACTCAATTTACACAAGATAAAGCAATCGGTACAGACTTTACAAACTCATATAACTGGTATCCAGCCTTCCTTTCAAATGGTACAGTTTTGTTTGGTAAAGATGGTGAAACTTTAGACGGTACTGACGTTGCCGGAGATGCTGGACTTCAAGTCTTGAATTGGTTTGCAAAACAAAAATCTAACACAGGTGTTGTCCAATCAGGTCAAGCATTGCTAGCTGATTTAAAATCAGGTAAAACAGCTGCTGTCCTCGATGGACCCTGGGATGCAAGTAATGTTAAGAAAATTCTTGGCGACAATTACGGTGTTACCACCCTTCCAACAATTGATTTCGGCTCTGGCGAAAAGAAAATGCAAGCTTTCTCTGGTGTAGGTACACTTGCTGTTAACTCTGCTTCTAAAAATCAAGTCGCTGCATCTTCTCTCGCTCAATATCTTTCTAATGCTGACTCACAAAAAGAACTTTATAAAGATAATAATGCAATCCCAGTTGCTAAAAGTTTGCAAACTGATTCAGATATTACCGCAGACCCAGCTGCCCAAGCTGTTATCAAACAAGTGCCTGAAGATACTTTGATGCCTAAAATGCCTGAAATGGCCACATTCTGGAATTTAGCTGCTCCTTTGATTAATAATACATACCTTGGTAAGACTCCTGCTTCACAATATGACAGTCAACTTAAAACTTTCCAAGATTCTATCTCTAAAGCAACTAAATAATTCATCAGTACTCTTTTAAAGAGGTTGGGCACAGCCTAATCTCTTTATTTATTAGAAAAGGACAAAGTTATATGTTCAGAAAAAAAACTTCTTTACCACCTGAAGCCACTTATAAAGAAGTCTGGTCTAAAGGGGATATTTTTGCAAAACTGAGTTTTTTTGTGATGGGACTCTTTCAATTAAAAAATAAACAATGGCTAAAAGGGTTTCTCCTTCTTGCCAGTGAAGTCATTATTATTTGGTGGTTACTCTTTTCAGGCTTTAAAGCTATCAGTATGCTTGGAACTCTTGGTACGGTAAAAACTAAAAAAGTTGTCTGGGATGCTTCTGAGGGAGTATATAATACTCTTTTACCTGATAATTCTATGCTCTACCTTCTATTTGGTGTTTTTGCAATAGTAGCAATTGGTTTACTTATATTTTTATATATCGTTCATCTTAGATCTCTTCGTCACCTCTATGCACTTAATCGTGACAATAAGCATATTCCAACAACGCTGGAAGATTTATCTTCACTATTAGATGATAAACTTTACATTACATTAATGGTTCTTCCACTTCTTGGAATTTTAGCTTTCACTGTTGCTCCGTTAATCTTTATGATTACCCTAGCCTTTACAAACTATGATACTCAACATTTAATTGGTTTTTCATGGACTGGATTGTCTGCATTTGCTCAAGTTTTCCAAGGGGACTACGGAAAAGCCTTTTTCCCACTATTAATTTGGACCATTATTTGGGCTGTAGCTGCAACTTTAACAACATTCCTTGGTGGTGTTCTATTAGCCTTGCTAATAGAATCCAACGGAGTTAAATTTAAAGGTTTTTGGAGAACTATATTTGTTGTAGTGTTTGCCGTTCCTCAATTTGTTTCTTTGCTTTTAATGGGAATGTTCTTAGACGACCATGGGCCTATTAATAGCGTTTTACAAAATGCCCACTGGATTAAAGGGCCAATTCAATTTTTATCTGACCCAATCTTGGCTAAAATTTCAGTTATTGGTGTAAACATGTGGATTGGTATTCCAGTAACAATGTTAGTTTCAACTGCTATCATTCAAAATTTATCGCAAGATCAAATTGAAGCAGCAAAAATTGATGGAGCTAACACTTTCCAAGTGTTTAAATCAATTACATTCCCACAAATATTATTTGTTTTGACCCCAACATTGATCCAACAATTTATTGGTAATTTCAATAATTTCAACGTTATTTATCTTCTTACTGGAGGTGGGCCAAATACAGACAATAACTTGGCAAATGCTCAAGCAGGGACAACCGATTTATTAATTACTTGGCTCTATAAACTTACTACACAATCTACAAGAAATTATGCTCTTGCTTCTGCTATTGGTATCATAATATTTGTTATCACAGCAACTGCATCACTCGCTTTATATCGTAGAACTAATGCATTTAAGGAGGGCTAATTAGTGAAATCTTATAAAACTCAGAGAAAACTTTCTCTAACATTCCGTTACCTTTTATTAGTTATCTTAGCTCTCCTTTGGATATTCCCTGTCATATGGATGATTTTAACGAGTTTTGCTAAGAATAATAATACAGGTTTCGTTCAATCCTTATTTCCACAAAACTGGACGTTGGAAAATTATATAGGTATTTTCAATAATTCTCAATATCCTTATGCACATTGGCTTTTAAATACTTTTATTTTAGCAGTCATATGTGCGGTGGCGAATACTTTTATCACAACAATTATGTCGTACGCACTTTCACGTTTACGTTTTAAATTCAGAAAACCATTTTTACAATTCGCATTGATTATTGGTATGTTTCCAGGAATCATGGGGATGATTGCAATGTATTCAATTCTTAAATCTATTAATATGCTTAATATTTGGGGAATGGCATTAGTCTATGTAGGTGGTTCTGGATTAGGTTTCTACGTGTTCAAGGGTTTCTTAGATACCATCCCTCGCTCTATTGACGAAGCCGCAACAATTGACGGTGCAACTCGCTGGCAAACTTTTATTCATATTACACTTCCTCTTTCTCGTCCAATGATTGTATACACATCTTTAATGGCATTCATAGGACCATGGCTTGATTTCATGTTCTCAAGTTACATCTTAGGTGGTGGAGATCCCAAAATTCGTACAGTGGCCTACGGATTGCAAAATATGATGACAAATTCAAAAGGTTCAAGTGCTACAAACCTCTATCAGTTTATCGCAGGTAGTGTACTGATTGCAGTGCCTATTACAATCTTATTCATAGTTATGCAAAAATTCTACGTCAACGGAATTACAGCTGGTGCGGATAAAGGATAAAGATTGTTTTCTTAAAAAGATATAAAAAAAGCAGACTATATTAGCCTGTTTTTTATATCTTTTTAGATTTAAGTAAATTTTTAGTCGGTAACTAAATAGAACTCCATTCCATAGTTCTATCTAGAGTATACTTATTTCTTTAACACAAGAGGTACAACAAATAGAAACACTAAATCAAAGGCTAAATGAACAACATATGAAGTCCAAATACTTGATGTTTTCAAGTAAGCGTAATTGAATATCAATCTCGCCACTCCCTGAACTAATAAGATTTGAATAATTGTTCGCAAAACATTTCCACCATTATAGGTATTAAAATGAATTAATCCAAAGATTACCGAAGTGACTAAAGTCGAAATTATAGTTGATAATCCCCACTTTGTACGAAGTGTTTCCAATATTCCGATTGAAAATAATTCTTCGCCCATAATCATAAACGGGACGAAAAATATCAAGATAAAATCTCCAAATGCTGCATTGGCGTGGTTCCCTGAATTACCAAAAATCAGTGCAACAATAGTTCCTCCAAGCATTGACCATATCGTATTAATAATTAAACATGCAATGGCAATTTTTATATATTTTCCCTGTGGTTTTGAAAACCATATCAATGCCTGATTTCCAAAAATCACGGCTACTCCTACAATACTAAAAATCAGAAGTGTAAATTCTTGAACATATCCAATATGTAAATCAATACTTGACATGATATAGAAGCCGACAAACAATAATAAAAGTCCAATTATCGTTCTTAGAATATCCGCTGACCTTATTTTCTGTCCCATCTCTTTTTCCTCTCTCATAATAAATAAACTACGATTCTCACTATATTAATTATACCTACTCCCAAGTATAAATATAAGTTTAAGGTTTGAGAATCTTCAACATAATATTTTCAACGCAAATTGAAGAAAACCTTCAATAAACCAGAATTATTTACTATGACGTCCATGTTTTTGAAATAACGCAAGGATAACTCCTACAGCACCAAAAAGTATCATTCCTATAAATGTAAGAAAAAGTGAGAGACCCGCATCATCACCTGTTGTTGGTAAACTTGCAGCAAGAGTTTTAACTTCATTTTGATTAGCTGATTTAGTTACAGACGTTGTGGTAGCTTTTGTTCCCGTAACTGTTGCTTTTACAGCTGTAGCACTTTCAGGTTGTGCACTATGGATTGATACCGTTCCACTTGAAACGATAGGATTGACTTTAACAGCTTCTTTTCCAGCCGCTTTATTAGTTGTTTCTGTAGTTTCTGTAGTTTTTGCACTATCTTTTTTGTTTAACTCTTGCAACTTAGTGACGCTCTTACGGTAATCCGTTCCACTAATATTACGTTCTTGTGCTTCTTTTTCAGATGCTTGACGCTTTAGAACTGCTGTTTTATAATCACTGGCATTTACTCGATTCAAATCTGTCGGAGCATCTAAATGACTCGCTTTATCTTGTGATGATACATCAGTATCACGTTGTTGGTCAGTTCCTTCTACAGGATTTGTTGGTAAAATGTCATCTTTAGGCATATTTTGAGGTGCTGACTCTACTTGTTTTTGCGATGTATCATCAGTACGTGAAATGTTTGAAGTAATTGAACTGTTTGGGTTCTGTGCTGTAAGCTCTTTAATATAGTTCAATGCCTCTGTATAAGTTTGTACTGTCTTTGATTGACTCACTCCATCAATTACAACAGTAGAAACATAACCATTAGTAATTTTGGGTTCTCCATAACTGCGTGAAATGTTTGAAGTAATTGAGCTGTTAGGATTTTGAACTGTTAAATCTTTGATAAAATCCAAGGCTTCCGTATAAGTCTCAACTGTTTTGTAATGACTCACTCCATCAATTACAACAGTAGAAAGATAGCCATTGTCAACTTTGGCAGCCTCGTCCTTAGCTATATTTTGTGCAGCTTGTTCCCCCGCTTTTTTGGCTGCTACCTTTTCAGCTGCTTGTTCGGCCACAATATTCTGCTTTTGAGCCTCTGCTGCTTGCACAGCCTTTTGAACTTGTGTTGCTTGTTCGGCTGCTTTTTGAGCTGCTGTATGTTCTGTAGCTTGCTCATCCATAATTGCTTGTTTTTGTTCATCAGCTGCTGCAACTTGTGCCGCGTGTTCTACTTCAGATTTGGCTTGCGCTTGTATTGCTGCTTCTTTATCAGCTTGGGAGCTATCAATATGGGCTTGTGTAGTATCTGCAGTTGCATAGTTAACCTCTTTCCCATCTTCGTACCAATTAACTCCATCTTTTACAATTTCTTCTTCATTGTCTAAAATGGCTTTATGTCCATTACTTTCAATAACTGCAACACCATTAACGTTATCGCCTTGTTTTGCTTGATTTACTGTTGCAGCTCCTACTGGTGCTGATGTTGTTGCCGCAATTAATGCAATTGCGCCGAGTGTTACAATTTTAGACTTTTTCATGAAGTCTATCTTCCTTTTTATTCAGACTTTTAAGTCCATATTTTTGTAAGAGGGAAATAATTCTTCCCCCTTACAATACCTTAACCCCTGTTGCTTAAAAATTACAACAAGGGTCATCATTTAATGCTAAAGTTATCTAAGTTTTTACTATGAATATCCAGCTTGTTCTGTAAAAGTTCTCCTTACCTTATTTCAGCACTTCTTTCTATACTAAGTTATTCTTTTTTAAATTCAAGAGCTATCCTTCAGTCAAGCTCCTAATTTAAATAAACTTTAAAAGCAATCAATGAAACGATTAGGGTAAGAAATATGAGACAGATTATTCCAACTTTTCTCATTATCATATCTTACTTTCCTTTTCATTAAATTCTTTAGCATCATCTAGAATTTTCACCAACTTTATATCCGATAATTTAGAATTTTGATTTTGCGCCTTTTCCCATTTGACTATTACTGATTTATAAAGCAGCATAACCATATTGTAGTGACGAGCACACGCTATATGTTCAACTTTATACTTTTGCATTAACATCTCGTATTGTTGTGATTCGTGGATATTAAAGACGATATTTATTACCATTTTTTTGACATCAAAACACACTTTATTTTAGTAAAAAATTACTGATTGTCAATTGTTTTTTATTGTTTTTCAATATATTTTTATTGTTTTTATTGATATTAAAGAAAATAAAAAACACCTCTAGGTGTTTTTATTTTTTATTTAAATAATTAGTCCTCTATATATTCAAGTAAATCTCCTGGTTGACAGTTTAATACTTTACACAAACTTTCTAAAGTGGAGAAACGTATAGCCTTGGCTTTTCCATTTTTTAATACCGAAATATTGGCCATCGTAATACCAACTTTTTCTGACAACTCTGTCACGGACATTTGCCGTTCGACCAAAATTCTATCTATATGTACTTTAATCGCCATTAATTTCTCCCTCCTCTTATACTGTTAAATCATTTTCAGATTTTATTTCAATAATTTTTCTAAGGAGTTGTTCAATTACAGCAGTAAATGTACTTAAAATTAAAGGCGAAAAAATAAAAACTAATGCAATTGGAATCGTAGCATAAACCTTTGTAATCATTGCCGCATGATACATCATCGGAAAAATCCCCCATAAAACAACAAACACAGCATATGTTATCTTCTTTATTCTATTAATTATTCCCTGAATTTGTTTGGTGAATATAACATCTTTATCCATATATTTTAATATCTTGTATACTTGAGAGCAAGATACTAAATTTAACAACAGAGATATAAGAAATGAAAAATAAAATAAAACTTTTATAAACAATATATCAGGTTTATGGAAAATATCCCATATTCCTATCCCAAATATAATAGACAACATCACTGTTATAATCATAATGACTGACACGACAATTTTTAGTGGAATTGTATTAATTTTCATGTTAAGCTCTTTTCTAATTTCTTAAACTATTGTATCATAATCCCCTTAGAATTTATATCAACATATTCAATAACTGTTTTACAAAATACGCTTGCATAATAATTTTATAAATAATCTTCAAAACACATCATTATTTTTCTGATATTACTTATATTTATTCACTTATATGCTATAATTAAGCCGTAATGTCACCAAAATTGGAGTATATAAATTTATGAAAAAATTTTTTATTATCATCTTTGCTATTTTTTCTATTGGAATTTTAAGTAGTTGTAAAACTTCAAGTAAAGATAGCGTTAACACTAATAGTAATCCTCACCAAGCTATTCAAGGGGAGTGGATTTCGTATTCTGAAAGTAAAATCAATCTTCCGAAAACAACGAGTGCTGCAGATGCACATAAACTGTTAGATTTAACCGCATCTACCAGTGAAAAAATCAAGTTTGATAAGAAAAGAGTCACACTTGCTACTAATGAATACGACTATAAGCTAGGTCGACAAATTATTATTGGTTCATACAGTTATGATTATAAGTTAGAACACGGTCAGGATATTTTAAAATTTGATACGACGAGTTCAGATATTGGTGGAAATGTTTATTATCGAGTAGGAAGTAAGCTTGAAAAAGAAAAGACCAAAGAAATTAACGACAAAGAAGCCAAAGAGAAAAAATCAGTGACTCATTTGAATGAAGTTTGGAAAGCAAAAACAGACATCATTGAAAAATCACTCAAGGAAGCAATGATTGGAACATGGTCAGGCCACTTTAAGGCAGTAGCGACTACTGGGCAAGGTGTGGCTTGGGCGCCCGGAATGCAAACATTAACTTTTGATGGTGGAACTAATCTTTCATTTCACGCCTCTTCTGATTCTTTGACAAATTTTGACCAAAAAGTAATTCACAACGCTTATGCTTCTTATCAACCTAATGGAATTTTGGGATTAGAACCTTCAGATCATATTCCAGTAGCTCCTAAGAAACTTTTAAATATCATTAAAGACCTCACCGCCGAACAAATGTTTAACCGTATCAAATATATTGCTTTTTCCTATGATGTAACAACTGATACTGGCACGATTTCTCAAAGCTTTTCCCCTTCCGAACTTTCATATAAGAACGGAAAGTTATCATTTGATACTGCCTTACTCATCACACAATGTGGTGATGAAGGGGTTCAAATTTCTGGAAATGTTTCTAAAACGGAGTAAAAATTGAAAAATAAAATTATCGTAGTAGCTATACTAATAACAACTTTTTTCTCTCTTTCAGCATGTAGCAAACTAACAAAGTCAGAAAGTACACTAATAAAGGGTCAGTGGGAACTATTACAAGAACCCATACAAGTAACAAGTAATCTCAAATTATTAGATTTTCCCAATAAGAGTACTTCTATCGTTAATTTCACTAAAGAAAAAAATTATCAATTTAATGAAAAGAAACATGAATTAAGTTATCTCAACTCCTACAAATATCAAACATCTTTTGATATTTCGGGAAACATTTTGACACTAAGCAATAAGAAGCAAAAGATGATCTACTATCGGAAAAATTCTGTTCAGTATAAAAAAGCAATAACTCCAATTAAAAATAATATGAATTCAGTTAATGAAGCATGGAAAGCTCAGAACCAATCTTTTTTGGAAGATTATGAAGAGGCTATTGCAGGAAACTGGTCAAATGCCAAAGGAAACGCCCAAGTTAATTTAAATCATGATTCTCCAGATCCTGATGCCACTCTATCCATCTCCACACCTAAATTTCTCTTCTTTGATATTTCCTTTACTGGAGGTGCTCGAGATAAAACGATGTCGGTCAACTTTAAAGACAAAAATATCTCTGATGCTGCAATAAAACTTTCATATTACGATTTTGACACTCTTTTAGGTCTTGGATGGAGTGCCTCAGAAAATTTAAACGAAACAAAAGAAAAAATAAAAAAATTAACTTTCAGAGATTTATTTATGGACTTGGAAGAAGTGACCTTAGCATATAGCATTCCCGACTCAACATTAAGTCAAGAGATTACTGTTTCTGCCTATAGAGCTACAGTTTCATCAAATCTCACTCATTTTGATGAGTGCACTATCACAACAAGAGACAGCTCCACAGATCACGACTTTAAAGCTTATTTAAGCCCCGTAGAAACCACAAATTAATATGAACCTATTTTCCCTGAAACTACTTCTAATCCCTATTCTAGTTTTATCACCACTTGCCTTATTGTTAATTGAAAAATTGACTAAAAAAAAATATATTACCGCTAAAAATATCTCAGAAGACGTAATTAAGACTGATGAGATTGAAGCTCTTGTTTTAGCTGTTCTTAGCTCATGGAATCAGTCAAAACTATATCAAAACAGTCAATTTTACAGTAAAAATTTACTAAAAAAACAGGACAAACATATTGTTCACAATGATATGTATGGAAAAAAAGAATCCATTTTTGATATTCAGATTGAAGGAATAAACAACCTACACCAATTCAAGAATAAAATTACTGTGGAAATTTCCCTTAAAGCGAAATATTCTCTATCTTTTGATGAAAATGATAGCCTTATGTACCTTGTCACCTCAAGGTCAATGTCCAGATATAATGAAATGCTAAAAGATCCGCTGCCTGATAGACAAACATATCAAAAAGACGTACAAAAGTGGGAATTTGTTATTGAAGAAAATCTCTTTAAAGTGAATAAATTCTCATCAAATCTGAAATAAAAAAAGCCCTCTTAAGAATGGCTCTTTTTATTTTAGAAAAGTGAAAGAACATCTGAATAGTGAGTAGCAATCATATAAAAACTCACAGCAGCTATTGACCAAGCCCAGACGATGTGTCCAAAAAATTCTGAAAAGTGTTCTGAAAAAGGTTGTTTCCAAGGTTGTGGTACCGTTCTAGTAATAGGCATTAACAGAATATGCCATAAAAACCAGATAATAATACCGTAAAGAGCCCCCTCGCCTAAGCTTATACCACTCCATATTTGTGATAAGACAACAAAAATAAATGAAAAAACAATTGAAAAACTGAAATGAAGAATCAAGGCAAACCAATACACTTTTTGGTCTTTAGAATACAAAAAGTAAGCATGAGTAATTTTGGGGGGAAAGCCAATTTGTTGCATCAGTTTTTGAGGAGGGTTTGTTTCATCTCGCTCTTTTGTACGAGGAGGAAGAATGGCTTCCCAACCAATTTTTACCATTCCAGAAATTAGTCCAGAAACAATACCAATCCATAAGCAAGGCAATAAAATTCCCAAAAACCAATCCAACGATATATTTTTTACCATTTCAAAATCTCCTTATAATATATAAAATAAAAACTACTCTTATTTTATAAAAAATTTATTATAAAGTGTATTGAATTGTTTGCTCATTCTAAAGGAAAGATTTATTATCATTAAAGCGAAAGCCAACTTCCACGTTGACCTCTTTCAATAAATTGTTGCGACAACTGAAGATAAAACCTCACAACTTCACTAGATAATTCCTGTTTTCTAGCAAGAGGCGCTAGAGAATGTTGGAGATCGTTGATTACCTTCGGAGTATAATTTCCCTTTTCTAAATTATTCTTACTCTTCACTAAAACTTCACGTTCTTTGCTATTCAATGTTTTACTAAGAATTAAATCATAAAGTTCTTCTAAGATTTCTGCTTCACTCGCTTTTTTGACCATTTGTTCACTCCTTTAACCTTTCAGATAGCTTATTTTATAATTTTCTGATAATATAGTCAATTTCTTCCGAATCTATTTTATTTATTTCTAAATCTTTAGTCAATACACTCTCTAGTATTTTAGTCATTTTTAAATTAGAATAGATATATAAATAGATTTTGTGTCAAAAAAATCTATAATACTTTATCAAAAAATATTCATTAACCTCTAAATAAGAAAGATGATATCAATGGATCAAAAAACTAAAATTATAAATTTCACCGCTCGTACTTTTCGTGTTTTAGTAGCAGTTGTCTTTGGATATACCATTTATGATTTATTTTTCAGAGAGTTATTAACTCGTAAGATTCACATTTTTTTATATATTGTCACCTGGCTAATTTTGTCCTATCTGATTATCCCCAATATCACAAAAATCATCACAAAAATTTATCTACCGGAATACTTCATTGGAAGGTCCAGAACTTCTGATGGTGTATTAGGTGATTCGGTAAATTTATTAATTGACGGTTCAAAAGAAGATATAGAAGCTGCTTTTTTAAGAATGGGTTGGACAAAATCAGATAAAATTACTTTAAGGTCCTCTCTCAAAATTATAAAATCAAGCTTATTACATCAAAGCTATCCCACTGCACCCGTTAGCTCTCTCTTTTTATTTTCTAAAAAACAAGACCTCGCCTTTGAAAAAGAAATTGCTGGCAGTCCTAAACAAAGGCATCATATCAGATTATGGGAAACTCCACAAGATTATTACCTCCCTGGGGGAGTAAAGTCTGATTGGGTCTGTGCCGCTTCATTAGATATTGGTATTAGATTTTCTTTATTTACAGGACAAATTACTCATCGTATTGATGAGAATATAGATGAAGAAAGAAATCTTATCGCAAATGAACTCATCGAGCATGGACTAGTTGAAGAAAGGAAGCTATATACTCATTTCACAAATCCTTATCGAAGTAGAAATGGTGGGGGAGATAAGATTTCTACAGATGGTTCTTTAGTTTATTTGAAATTAAGAAAAAACCCCAACAAACGATAGGTATTTAACTTACTCCCAAAATCTTTTATATTGACATATCGTATTTTTTCGATATAATAGATTTATGGAAAATGTGGAAACTTTTAAAACCCTATCAAATGAATATCGATTGAAGATTCTTACTTTACTCAAAGAACCAAAAAAACATTTCTACAACGAAACTAAAGTAGATGAAGTTGAAACAGGTGTTTGTGTAGGTGAGATTCAAAAATTACTTAACTTAACTCAGTCTACTACTTCTCATTATTTATCTATGTTAGAAAAAGACAATTTATTAATTGCTACTCGCATTGGTAAATGGACCTATTATCGTCGAAATGAGGAGATGATTTCCGATTTTAAAAATTTCATATTAGAAGAGTTATAATTAACTTTCTTTTTATTTCTTCATATCGATATTTCTCGAATTATAGTTTTAATAATCTACTTTCCAAATATAATAATAACAGGATAAAAATATGTCAAATCAACTAACTGATCATGTTACCTTACGTCATGGGGCAACTTTAAACAATCGTATTGTAATGTCTCCAATGCAAACTCATTCTGGTTTAAAAGGTGGTTTCGCTTCTGATGATACTATTCAATATTACTCTGCTCGTTCACAAGCGGCAGGTATGTTAATTACAGAATTCCATTATGTGAGTGAAAATGGTGGACCAGCATATGTGCCAGGATATCCTGAACAATTAGGAGCTTATTCTGACGCTCATCTTGAAGGACTACGCAAAACTGCACAGGCTCTAAAAAAAGATGGAAATAAAGCTATTCTTCAAATTCATCATGCTGGGCGAGCCGCTGTAGGACGTCATGTTAATGGATTAGATGTGGTGGCTCCTTCTGCTATCGATTTTTCTTTCTTAGATTACCCTGTTCGTGAACTCACACTAACAGAGATTGATGATATCATTCTTGATTTTGGTAAAGCCACAAAACGTGCAATTGATGCTGGTTTTGACGGTGTTGAAATTCATGGTGCCAATCATTATTTAATTCAACAATTTTTCTCAAAACTTTCTAATCTTCGCACAGATAAATGGGGTGGTTCACTGGATAGTCGAATGGCCTTTCCGCTAGCTGTTGTTAAAGAAGTAAAAGCAATCGTTGATGAATATGCTCCTAAAGACTTTATCATTGGTTACCGTATTTCTCCTGAAGAACTTCATGGAAAAAATATTGGCTATGATTATAAAGAAGCTCTCTCACTTATCTCTGAAGTAATTAAATATGAACTTGATTATATCCATCTTTCATTATGGGCAGGATACAATTCTAAACCTGAAAATAGCGAAAAATCTTATGCTGAACTTTTTAGAGAAATTTTAGATGATAAAACAAAACTTCTTATTGTCGGTGGTATTTTTGGGGAGGATACGGCTACTGATGCGATTGAAAACTATGCTGATTTAATTGCTGTTGCTCGTGGAACTTTGATTGACCCTAACTTTGCTAAAAAAATTACTGAAGGAAAAGGGGACACAATTCTTCATAAGATTAGTCCGGAAACAGTTGAGTATTCTCACTTAACTCCTGGATTACTTGAAGCCTTCAGCCGTGAAGATTCTCTTGGATTACCTCCTTTACCCGGAGGCGAAACTATTAGACACTTGCATACAGGACAGTATGATATCTAGTTTTTTGATGACTAATATATATTAAAAGCTATTGTAACTTTACAGTAGCTTTTTCTTTTAAAATAAAAAAGTTCCTGACTTAACAGGAACTTTTTTGGAACTCCAATATCGGAGAAGCTCCGTAGAATTTGCTTTTGTACCCCAACGCTAAGAGGTACTTTTATATTATATCCTAGATAGAAAGATGATTACAAATCATACTGTCGCTTTACAAAAAAATTTTAACAAGCTCTATTATTTAGGCCAATTTTCCTTTAAAAAAGGTTGCTAGAATTCCTTCTTCCTAGCAACCTTCTAATGATATTTTTAATCAATCAGGAACAATCCGTGTTCCTGCTCCACTTTTGACAAAGTTTTCCACATTTTCAAGTGAAGTAATCGTGGCTTGCTTACCAGTATTTTCGACAAAAGCGACAGCTGCTGCCACTTTTGGTTTCATAGAACCTGCCGCAAAATAACCTTCTTCTAGATATTGACGCATTTCGCTAACTGGTACAACGCCTAGAGCTTTTTGATTGGGTTTACCAAAATTTAAAAAGACATCACCGACAGAGGTAAAAATAACTAATTCATCAGCATCAACAAGTTCTGCTAATTTTGCTGCCGAAAAATCTTTATCAATTACCGCTTCAACTCCTTGATATCCCTTATTTTTTTCAATAACAGGAATTCCTCCGCCACCAGATACTGTAACCAAAGCTGATGATTCTAACAATGGTTTAATTGCGTTAGCCTCAACAATTTTGAGAGGTAAAGGTGAAGGAACTACTCTTCGGTAACCTCGTCCAGAATCCTCAATCAATTTCCAATCAGGATATTGAGTCTGAATATTTTTAGCCTCTTCTTGGCTATAAAAAGGTCCAATAGGTTTTGTCGGATTTTTAAAAGCCTCATCATTAGCATCAACTACTGTTCTTGTCACTATAGAAACAAATGGAACATCAGACATTCCATTATTAGCAAGAGCTTCTGTAAAAGCTTGTGCCATCCAATAACCGATTTGCCCTTGAGTCATAGCAACAGCTGTATCAAGTGGCATTGCCGGATTTTTAACTGAATTACTTTCAAGTTGTTGCAAAAGTAAATTACCAACTTGGGGTCCATTTCCATGAGTGACGACCATTTCAACATCATTGTCTTTTATTAAAGGCATTAATTGTTCGGCAGTCTTATTAAGTGCCATAGATTGTGCTTGCGCTGTAGGGTCGCTAGTTAAAATAACATTCCCCCCTAGAGCAACTACAATACGTTTTGCCATTTTCTGTTAAATCCTCTCTACTCCTTATTTGGCTTTAGGTTGTTGCTGAGTAATACAATGGATATTTCCTCCACCATAAACTACTTCAACAGTGTTCACGCCAACTATTTCGCGGTCTGGAAACATCTCTTGAACTTGTTTTAATGCTAGAGCATCATTTTCATCACCGTATTGTGGTACGATAACTCCTTTGTTTGTAATCAAGAAATTCATATATGAAGCAATACAAATATCTCCGTCTTCACGTGGCATTGTTCCTTCAACTGTATCAATTCTAAATTGTTTTTTTATCGTTACATTTTTAGCTGGACAAGTCAATTTATGAACTTTGAGTTGACGTCCTTTAGCATCTGTCATTTGGCTCAAGCGTTTATAGGCATCTTGTGCTGCTTCATAAAAAGGTGAATCTTCATCCTCAGTATAAATGCATGCAACTTCTCCTGGTTTTACGAAGCAAGCAACATCATCCACGTGACCATTTGTTTCTTCTGGGTCAATTCCATCCCCAAGCCAAAGAATTTTTTCAGCATTCAAATGTTCTTTAAGCTTATTTTCAATGTCCTCTTTGCTCATGTGAGGATTGCGTCCTTCAGATAAAAGGCACATTTCAGTAGTCAAAACTGTTCCTTGACCGTCAACATGGAATGAACCTCCTTCAAGAACAAAATCATCTGTCCGATAAGAGTCAACACGTTCTAATTCACAAACTTTTTGTGCCACTAGATCATCTTGATCCCAAGGAAAATATAGACCATCAACAAGTCCACCCCAAGCGTTAAAAGTCCAGTCATTTGCTCGAAGTTCGCCCTTATCATTAATTACAAAACTTGGCCCACAGTCACGAACCCACGAGTCGTTGTTAGAAACTTCAAGCACACGCACGTCAGCGGGTAATTGATACCGAGCATTTTGATATTGGGCTTGTGAAACTAACATTGTTACTGGTGTAAATCTACTAATTGCTTTAGCAACATTAGTAAAGGCAATCTGAACAGGTTTTGCTCCATCACGCCAGTTATCTGGACGTTCGGGCCAAATCATAAAAATTTGATCTTGAGCTTCAAATTCACCAGGCATCCGAAAACCATCTTCTTTTGGTGTTGTACCAATAATACGTTTTGCCATTTTTTCTCTCCTATTTTTTTATTTTTTTAAATTTAATAATTAATTCACCAATCACAATAAAAATAATTGCGCCAATTGTAATCGGTAATTGTTCTGTCAACGATGCCTTATCATATTGCAAAGGTATGGCTGTAAAAATTAATGATATGATAATAATAATCATTGGTAAGGCCATATATAATTTCAAGATTCCGTCACTCCCACTCACTTTAAATGGACGTGGAGTCTCAGGGTCAATCTTGCGCAATTTATAAAAGGCAGGGAAGACCGGAATATAACTCAATAAAAATAGAACTAAATTTAATGAGAAGAATGACCAGAACAAATCTTGATTGGGTAATAATGGGGCAATCACAACAATAAATGTTGCTACAATCCCATTCATCAAAGCTGCACCCCAAGAAATTCCATTAGAAGCACGTCTTTTTGAGAAGAATTTAGGCATGTCACCATTATCAGCAGCATAACTAGCAATATTATTAACCCCTTGTGACCAAGAAACCATATTACCCACTAAAGTCAGCATAAACAAGAAAGCAATTAAACTAATGAACCAACCTGTTGGTGTACCCAGCATCACTTGGAAACTATCTACCAATCCCGAACTTGTCGATAATTTATCGGTTGGAATAGCAACACCGATTCCAAAGGCCGAAAACATATAAATCGCTGCAATTACGATCCCACCAATGATGATTGATTGTGGGATTTGTTTCTTAGGATTTTCCATACTGTCAGCAAAAGTACAAATGACTTCAAACCCCAGTAAGTTAAAAATGATTACTGAGATAAATGATAGACTATGCAAATCAAAACTTGGAAGTAATGATGCTAAAGTATAATGATTTGCTACTCCCTTAGTCAAAGCTGAATAAACTCCTAAGCCTCCTAATGCTAATGCTAAGAATACCTTAATTACTGCGCCGCCATTTAAAATCCAAACGCTATCACTTACTGGATATAAACTAATCAAAACAATAACCCAGATGAAAATTAATTCAATTAATAGTGAAATACCTGTATTTAATTGAAAGCCAAACATTGTATGCAATAAATCAGGACAAAGTACAGCAAGTGAAGCCATCCATAATGGGAAGTTTACCCAATAAAACCATGAAGCACGCGCTCCCCAACGATGACCAAAGGCTTTTGTAATCCAATCATACAGTCCACCCTCACCAGTATAAGTTGTTCCAAGTTCAGATGTAATTAGACCATAAGGCAAGAGAAAAGCAACGATGAGAACAATCCACCAAAAGAACTGCGAGTTACCAATAGCAGCAACCGGTGCTGCTGCTTCGGCAACAAAAACAACACAAATGACAGAAAGAATAGCACTAAACAGACTAAATTTTTTCTTTCCATTTTCCATAAATGATACTCTTTCTTATTTTGCTAAGTAAGCCTCTAACTCAGCCTTAGCTTTGGATTGTGCTTTCAAATCATAAGGATTTTTTTCAGCATAATCAGACATCAACCAAACAAGGAGGGCACGGATTGAAGTCAAGCGATTTTCGGCTTCGTCAAAACAAATTGAGTTTGGACCATCAATAACCGCATCAACAACTTCTTCACCTCTTGAAGCTGGAAGACAATGCATAAATTTTGTATGTACTCCTGCTTTTGCCATCATCTCAGGTGTGACTTGATATTTAGGGAAGAAAATTGCTAGACGTTCTTCTTCTGATAGTTCTGCATCATACAAACCGTACCAAACATCTGTATAAAGGAAATCTGCACCAACAATTGATTCTTCATCGTCTGTTACTTCATAAGTACCACCAGAAGCCTCACAATTTTCAGCTAATTTTGCTTGATGTTCTTCATTAAGTTGGTAGCCTTTAGGGCCAAAATGAACAAAGTGCATTCCCATTTTAGTTGCGATTAAACCTAATGAGAAACAAACTTGAGTCGCATCACCGACAAAGACAACTTTACAATCTTCTAATTTTTTACCAGCTGGTAAATGTTCAATCATTGTAGTCAAATCACCAACTTCTTGTGTTGGGTGATTATAGTCTGACATCCCATTAAGAACTGGAATGGTTGTATGTTTTGCAAGGTTATTAACTGATTCATGACGATCAACACGCGCCATGATGATATCAAGCAATCTAGAAAGAACTGTGCTTGTATCTTCTATTGTTTCATGACCACCGAGTTGAATTTGACCAGGCGCTAAATATTCTGCATGTCCTCCTAATTGAGTCATAGCTGTTTCAAAGGAAACACGAGTACGAGTTGATGTTTGTTGGAAAATCATTCCTAATGATTTATTTTTAAGAAGTGGTGGATAGTAGCCATTTTTAATCGCTGCTTTGATTTTTAAGCCCAGTGTTACAATATCAAGAATTTCTTCTTTAGTGTAATCTTCGGTTGTGATGAAATCACGTTTGTTTGTTGTTACCATTTCTTTATTCCTCCTGAATAAAATAGTTATTTGACTTCCCTCTTGGGAACGATTTCAGTATATCAAGAGCCAAAATATAAAACAATCAACTCTAGGATTTAATCTTTTATAAAAGCCGAAAACCCTTTGATAGCAAAGGGTTAAGTAAAAAGGTTTAGTAAGGTTTAGAACTATTTTAACCGCTTTCTTAATCAAAATAAAAATAAACTCCATTAAAAAATGGAGTTTTAGGATTATTGAGTAAGCTCTGATTTTTCAAACGCTTCCCAGACTTCGCAAACTTCTGAACGTTTTTCAACTTGGAGTTTTATAAAAATATTGTGAGTGTGGGTTTTGACTGTTCCTAGAGAAAGATATAATTGATTGGCTATTTCTTGATTGTGTTTACGTTGAAGGAGAAGTTCAAGAATTTCTCCTTCCCGTTGAGTGATTCCATATTTATCCATAAATCTTTCAAAGTAATATTCATCTTCTTCAAAATTACTTACAGAATAATTAGTCTCATTTTTTTCATTTCTAATATCAATGACAGCTACTTCTTCGTTGCCTTTTTGATAATTGGTTAGAAAATATTTAATGGCAATAAGGCAAAGTGAGATATGAAAAATATCTTCTGAAACATTTCTATTATGGATTTTAAGCATATTTGTATGATAAATATCTCTAAAATAAATAATAAAAGTATCTTCTACCACTATAGCTAATCCAAAAATTATCGCTAGGCTTCCAATTAATTTCACATATTTTCCTAAACTGCTTTTAGGAATCATTTTTCGATTATGGATTAATAAATAAATTCCAAGATAGACCGTTAGTAACTGGCTTGGAAAATAATAAAGCCAGACCTTTAGCGCTGAATTTGCCATAAAAGGAACAACAATAAGCCATAAAGCAAAAACAATATAAATACCATATTGATAAGTTTTTATTTTTTCTTCAAATAATTCGGTCACTAATTTTAAGGCAATACCAAAAGTTGCCAAATAATAAATGGTTCCAATGATTGGATTAACCATAAATTGCCGATTATAGTCATTTGCAAATATTTGAAAGGTTTCGGACATGGTCACTATTAAACCGTTTAAAATAAGAAGCAAAAAATAAAGACTTACCAATAAATAATTCTTTTTTCGCTCTTTTAGATACAAGCTTAGAGAAAGTGACATCACGACTGTGTATAAAATTGTCAAAAAAGTAGTATAAATATAATTAAACATCATTGGATTAGACCTACTTATCTTATTATCATACTCATATCATATCATAAAAATACAAATTTATAATTTATTTATAAGCCATTAATCAATAACTAAAGAAAAAAATTGTCATCATTTTTTTCATATGAATATTTAAAATTAAAAATTACTAACAAAACTGTTAGTAATTTTTAATTTATTGACCAAGAAGTTCTTGGGCTTTCGCTTTGTATTTTGTCATATCAATTGAAAGTCCTAGACCTCCATACATATCATAGGCATTCTCCCAGTCATTGTTAGCTGGAATCGTTGTTGATTTTATACCATTTTTCATATCCAGAAGAGCTGTAATTCCTTTAGTTAAGAAAAATGAATTTGGAATATTCGTCATTGTAACTGCTCTTGTTGTTCCCAATGCACTTGAAGCAGTAAACAAGGAGAGTGGATTTTTCATTTTAGACATTACTGTTTCTAAAACTTGTTGTTGACGTTTTACTCGTCCATAATCTCCCTCATCATCATGACGGAATCGGGCATAATTCAAGAGCATTCGTCCATCCATTTTTTGAGTCCCTGGTTTAATCATCATAAATGTTCCACCACCATCAGGATAACCTAAAGCAGCTGCTTCTTCAGATGTCAAGTCTTTGTCACTTGAAACTTTTCCTTCTGTTGCAGCTAAATCATCGGGAACAGGTACGGCAGAAAGATTCTCACCATTCACAGTCGAAAATTTTGCATCAATTTTTAGGCCAGTTGGGAACAAAGAATCAATAATCGTTGCAAAACTTGAAAAATCGACGACTGCGTAATATTGACAATTAATGCCAAAGTTATTTTTCAGTGTCTCACTCATCAAATTCACACCCTGTTTATTGTATTGTTCTCCAATTGTAAAGGCAGAATTTATTTTTGAGTCTGGAGTATCACTAGAGCCGACATCAGGAATATTGACAAGGGTATCACGCATAAAGCTCACGATTTGTGTTTGATGATTCTTACCATTGACATGTAAAACCATAATAGTATCGGTATGAGCAACACCTGATGATTGCCATGGTCTTTGGTCTGCTCCTAACAAAAGAATATTTACAGAACCGTCCGAATTTTTTAAACTTGTGAACTTTTCTTGTTTAGCGACACTTCCCTCATGTTTAACGCCCCTTTGATATCCATAAACAAAGAAACCAATCATGACTGCAATAATCACAACAATAATTGTTAATATTGTTCTTAACCAGTGACGTTTTTTCTTCTTACCATATTTAGCTTTTTTAGAAGATTTACTTTCTTTTTTTGATGGTTTATTTCTATTGTTTTCTTGATTTGAAAAACTTTCTCGCGTATTTCTTCGACTAGCATTTCTACCATTAGAAGAGGAAGTATTTTTTTGAAAGCTTTCTGGTTCATAGTCGGAATATTCATATTCTGGCTCGACGTATTCTTCAAATTCTTCGGGTTCAGATTGATTTCCAGCTTTTTTTAGTTCATTGAGTAAGTCATAGTACTCTTGACGCTCTCGGATTGTGAGATAATTGATGTTATGTCTCAAGTATTCTAAGCGTTTATACTTTTTTTCATTCATTGTCATATTATTATATCAAAGTTTGATAATTCCTGCAAAATCTTACCAATCATTAGACTATCTAATAATTAAAAAGAACTCATTTACATGAGTTCTTTAGCTTTGTCTTCAATAAATTGAACAATTTCATTAATTGTTTTTCCAGTACTATCAAGTAGTATCGCATCTTCTGCTTGTTTCAAAGGAGAAAGTGCTCGTGTGCTATCTTTTCGGTCTCTTTCCGAAATTTCAATTTTCAAACGCTCAAGATCGGTTGGAATTCCTTTAGACAGATTTTCTTTATAACGTCGTTCAGCTCGTTCATCAACTGAAGCAACAAGGAAAATTTTCAAATCTGCCTTCGGTAAAACAACTGTTCCAATATCACGTCCATCCATGATAATTCCACCATTTTTAGCAATTCTTTGTTGTTCTGCAACCATGAATTCACGAATTTCGGTCATTGCTGAGATTTTAGAAACGGTATTTGTTACTTCATTTGTTCTAATCACTTCTGTAACATTCTCAGAGCCCATTAAAACTTCTTGACCTTTTTGACCATTCATAAAAGAAATTGGATTTTTTTCAATAAATTCAATGATTTCTTTTGCATCATTTGTTTCCTTTTGCAACGCAACAAAAGTAGCTACTCGATACATAGCGCCCGTGTCCAAATAAATTAAGTCAAGATTTCGTGCAATAATTTTAGCAACTGTTGATTTTCCACTTGACGCTGGACCGTCAATTGCGATTTGAATCTTTTTCATAGAATCTCTTTATTTACCTTATTTCCTATTTTAGTTCAATTTTTACTGACAGAATTATGTAAAAAGGTCTGTCAGTAATTTCTTTATTTTAATTTTAAAACTTGTCCAGCATGTATTGCAGAACCATCAGCATTGTATCCATCCTCTGTAATTCCATTCAAACTTGCAATCGTTGCCCAAGGAATTCCTGTCTTAGCTGCAATCGTACTTGGATAATCTCCGGTAGCAATTGTATAAGTTGTTCCAGACTCAGCGCTACTGCTAGATGATGAGGCAACTGTGCTGCTGCTACTAGCAGGTGGAGTCGCTTCTGTTGAGGAAGAGGCCGCGGCTTGACTGGTTGATTCTTCGGTTTTAGCTACTGATGAAGATTGATGAAAACTTTTTGCGATACTAGCTGTATTTCGTACTTGATTATTCCATAAAATAAAACCAATAGCTAGCCCAACAAGAATAAACATGAGGATAACGAGGAAAGTCAAAAAACGCGTTGTTAACGGACGTTTACTTTCATCTCTAGCTCTATCATGTCTTTTCATTTCAGTCGATTCTTCTTTCATCGCACGA
This sequence comes from Lactococcus sp. AK05, assembly GCF_041026685.1. Classification (NCBI taxonomy): domain Bacteria; kingdom Bacillati; phylum Bacillota; class Bacilli; order Lactobacillales; family Streptococcaceae; genus Lactococcus; species Lactococcus sp. AK05. The sequence continues at coordinate 255,058 of NZ_JBFTEI010000001.1, read as the reverse complement.
TAAATTTCATTATTCCAGGGTTCTTTTGTTGACACGACCTTTTCCTTTCAATTTTACTATTTTTTTATTATCATTTCCTATATGAAGATAAAAATAATTCCCAACAAATGTATCGCATGTGGTTTATGTAATCTCTATGCGCCAGAAGTTTTTGATTATCACGATAATGGAATCGTCAAATTTTATGATACGGAGGAAGTTCAAAAAGAATTTTCCGATGATAATTCACTTCTTTTAGCTATAAAGTCCTGTCCTACAGGAGCACTTAAAATCGAGAGAGATTAGTGCATTATTTTATCAACTACTATTCTACCATAAGTTTTTCAATTCCTGTTACTTTTCAAAAAGATTTATCTTACTTTGGTAATCTTTTTTTATTTATGGCCCAAAAAACGCTTTATAAAGCTATCTATACAAATTTTTTATAAAGGGTTTCCATTCCTTAAAAAACAAGTGTAATATTTTTATGAAAACATTTGCAAATATTGATTTGAAGTAGTATAATAACTAAGTAATAATTTTTATTATAATCTTATATAGGAGGTTACTCACATTGAGTATCGGAATTGTTATTGCGAGCCATGGTGAATTCGCCGCAGGCATCAAACAATCTGGTTCTATGATTTTCGGAGAGCAAGAAAAAGTACAAGTTGTTACTTTTATGCCTAGCGAAGGACCAACTGATTTGCATGCTAAAATCGAAGCTGCCATCGCAACATTTGATGCTGAAGATGAAGTACTTGTCCTTGCTGACTTATGGAGCGGTTCTCCATTTAATCAAGCAAGTGCAGTGATGGGTGAAAATCCAGAGCGCAAGATTGCTATCATCACAGGCCTCAACCTGCCTATGCTTATCCAAGCCTACACAGAACGCATGATGGATGCGTCTGCCGGGGTGGATAAAGTCGTAGCAAATATTATGAAAGAAGCCAAAGGCGGTATTAAAGTACTTCCTGAAGAACTTCAACCTGCTGAAGAAACTGCTGTTGCAGCTGCTCCGGCTGCTGTTCAAGGTGCGATTCCTGAAGGAACAGTCATCGGTGATGGTAAAATTAAAATTAACCTCGCTCGTATTGACTCACGTTTGCTTCACGGACAAGTTGCAACTGCTTGGACTCCAGACTCAAGAGCAAACCGCATCATCGTTGTTTCTGACACCGTTTCTAAAGATGAACTTCGTAAGAAGCTCATTGAACAAGCGGCTCCAACTGGTGTAAAAGCTAACGTTATACCAATTAAGAAAATGATTGAAGTTGCTAAAGATCCACGTTTTGGTGACACTAAAGCCCTTCTTCTTTTCGAAACTCCACAAGACGCTCTTGCAACAATCGAAGGTGGCGTACCAATTGAAACATTGAACGTTGGTTCTATGGCTCACTCAACTGGTAAAACAATGCTCAACAAAGTTCTTTCTATGGACAAAGATGACGTTGCTACTTTTGAAAAATTGCGTGACCTCGGAGTTAAATTCGACGTACGTAAAGTTCCAGCTGACTCTAAATCTGACCTCTTTGGTTTGATTAACAAAGCTGACGTACAATAATCAGAATATGCTCGTCTGATATTCTGATTACTAAAATTGAATATTAGGCAGCCAAATAATTAAGGAGATATAAAAAACATGGAATACGGTGTTTTATCTGTAATCTTGGTCATTGTTGTTGCCTTCCTTGCTGGTCTTGAAGGTATCCTTGACCAATGGCAATTCCACCAACCAATTATCGCCTGCTCGCTCATCGGTATTGTTACCGGTCATGCTTCTGCAGGGATTATCCTCGGTGGTTCACTTCAATTGATCGCTCTTGGTTGGGCTAACGTTGGTGCCGCTGTCGCACCCGATGCTGCCCTTGCCTCTATCGCATCATCTATCTTGATGGTTCAATCAAATAACTTTGATTTGACTCACATCATGGGTACTATCGTTCCTGCTGCTATCTTGCTTGCAACTGCTGGTCTTGTATTGACTACTCTTGTACGTATGCTTTCAGTTGTGCTCGTTCACCAAGCTGACCGTGCTGCTGAAAAAGGTTCATACTCAGGTGTTGAAATGTGGCACTTCATCGCGCTTATCTGTCAAGGTTTGCGTATTGCTATCCCTGCTGGACTTCTTTTGGTTATCTCACCAGATGCTATCCAAAAAGCACTTGCTGCTATTCCTCCAGTTATCTCTGGCGGTCTTGCTGTCGGTGGTGGGATGGTTGTTGCCGTTGGTTATGCAATGGTTATCAACCTTATGGCTACTCGTGAAGTATGGCCATTCTTCTTCCTTGGTTTCGCTCTCGCACCAATCTCTGAATTAACATTGATTGCAACTGGTGTCCTCGGTGTTGTTATCGCTATCGTTTACCTTAACCTCCAAGCTTCTGGTGGTTCTGGAAATGGTACTGCATCTTCATCAGGTGACCCAATTGGCGACATCTTGAACGACTACTAAGAAAGGAGGATCTAAAAAATGTCTGAAAATAAAGTAACTCTTGATAAGAAAATCCGTCGTAGCGTTATGTGGCGTTCAATGTTCCTCCAAGGTTCTTGGAACTACGAACGTATGCAAAATGGTGGTTGGGCTTACTCGCTCATCCCAGCATTGAAAAAACTCTACCCTTCTGGCGAAGAAGCTAAAGAAGCTTTGAAACGTCACTTGGAATTCTTTAATACTCACCCATACGTTGCCGCTCCTATCATCGGTGTAACTCTTGCCCTTGAAGAAGAACGTGCTAACGGTGCTGATATCGATGATGCCGCTATTCAAGGGGTTAAAGTTGGTATGATGGGTCCTCTTGCCGGTATCGGTGACCCTGTCTTCTGGTTTACAGTACGTCCTATCGTTGGTGCGATTGCAGCTTCATTGGCTACTGGTGGATCAATTATCGCTCCACTCTTCTTCTTCATCGTGTGGAACGCTATCCGTATCGCTTTCTTGTGGTACACTCAAGAATTTGGTTATAAATCAGGTTCTGCAATCACTAAAGACCTTGGTGGAGGACTTCTCCAAACTGTTACTAAAGGTGCATCTATCCTTGGTATGTTCGTCCTTGGTGTATTGATTCAACGTTGGGTTACAATTAACTTTAATGGTCCTAACGCTGTTGTTTCAAAAATTCCTTTACAAAAAGGTGCTTACGTAGAATTCCCTAAAGGTTCTGTATCTGGTACACAACTTCATGATATTCTTGGTCAAGTAGGTAACAAACTTTCTCTTGATCCTACAAAAGTAACTTATCTTCAAGATAACTTGAATCAATTGATTCCTGGTCTTGCTGGTTTGCTTATCACATTCCTTTGCATGTGGTTGCTTAAGAAAAAAGTTTCTCCAATCGTTATTATCTTTGGTCTCTTCGTCGTGGGTATCCTCGGTCGTTGGGCTCAAATCATGTAATCGATTTGGTATAAAAAAATCAGTCTTTGGATTGATTTTTTTATTTTATTTTTCTCTAATAAATTGAAGTATTTAAGGCAAGTAAAGCGTTTTTATGGTATAATGGTTTTTAGATTATTAATCTAGGAAATGGAGAGAATCTGTGGCTCAATCACTAAATACTAAGGCTGATTATTCAACAGAAGGAATTGCTTATTTAGGTTTTGCTGAATATGGAAAAATTCTGATTGGCGATGTTGCTTTTGAGTTTTATAATGACCGAAATGTTGAAAAAAATATGACTTTTCCTTGGACGGCAGTGGCTCGTGTTGAGGGTGATGTTTCAAAATCCCTCAAAGGTGAGGTAAAAGTTGGTCGACAATTTTCAATCGTTTTACAAAATGGCTCTAAGGTTCGATTCTCATCGAAAAACTCAGGAACTGTTTTGAAATGGATTCGTCATTATTTAGGAAACGATAAAGTGGTTAAATCCCCTAGTTTCCTCGGAACTTTTAAAAATGCTTTTAAGAGAAAGAAGAAAAAATAAAAATCCCAATCTGGGATTTTTTTGTTAGTTAGAGCAAGAACATTCATTAGTTGTGCAAGAACAGCTTGACTCATTTTTTATTAATCCAACTTTTTGTAAAATTTGTTGGCGGTATGAGGGTCGTCCGATGAAACGTGTGACTTTACTGAAGATGTAACAAGATAAGAGTGTGACGAAAAAATTTGGAAGGGCAAGATAAGTCACGACTGCTAATAGCATAACTACAATATCAATACCAAAGAGCGTTTTATCTATTTGCACTTTCCACTTGTTTTCAAAAAGTCGCGCAAGTAGAATAGAGCCGCCAAAGGTTCCTTGTGATAGAACAACTAAACCTGCACCAATTCCTGAGAGGATTCCGTCTATAATTCCCACAGTAATCAATGAGTCCATTTGAAAGCCAGTAATTCCTATGGCTTCATAAATCAGCATCCATCCGCTCATGGCCAGCGCTCCAGGAATGGTCAGTAACAATTCCCGCTGCTCAAGTAGTTTCCAACTCAAAAGAAAGAGTGGAATATTGACTGCAAAAAAAGTCAAAGCTGGATTCATTCCGAAAACAAAGTGAATAAATACTGAAAATCCTGCGATTCCATTGCTGGCCATCGCGTTAGGAACGACAAAAAGTTGAATAGAGAGAATATAAAGGCCTACACCAACTAGTAGTATGAATAGATCTCTGAAAAATAGTCTATCAATTTTTACTCCGATTAAAGTCATTTTACCTCCTTTATTAGTTTTTTCTTATAATCTAATGATAACATTTTTATATTTATTCTTTAAACCATATCCCTCGTTGGTCCCATATTTATTATCTTCTTTAGTTCTTGATATAATTTAGATATGTTATAATACAGGTATAAACGGAAATGAGGACGATTTTGGCAACTAAAAATTCTGAAATTTTTTATGAAACAAAAGGAACAGCCTATTTAGGTGTGGTTGAAAATGGAAAAATTATCTTGGGTGATGCTGGTTTTGAATTTGAATATAAAAATCCACGCCGAGGACAAAATATTTTCTTTACTTGGACAAGTATTAAAAGCGCCGAAGTTGATGTTTCAATCAGTGGAAAACTTGGTCAGCAGTTTTCTTTGATTTTAGACACTCAAGCTAAGGTACGATTTTCTTCTAAGGATTCCGGATCTATTTTGAAAAAAGTTGCTGAATATGTGGGTAAAGAAAATATTGTCAGAGCACCTAGTTTGCTTGACCCTTTCCGTCGTGCTTTCAAAAAGTAATGATTGATTTTAAAATGATGATTTTAAAAATTTTTGACAAAGTAATTCACAAAATGGTAAAATAAATCTAGAAATGGGTCTTATTAAATTTTTTTAGAGAGCTTGTGGTGCTGAAAACAAGTAAAATGAAATAATGACTTTCTACTTCTGTTAATTTTCTCATGAAAATGAGAACGTCTGCTTACGTTACAAGCGACTTGAGTTCTATTTTTACTGACAGCTTGAATATCAGTTTTCGTCAGTAAATAAATAGATAATTTAGGTGGAACCGTGCGATTACCGCGCCCTAATTCTTTTTGAATTTGGGTGCTTTTTTTCTACTGACAGAACTTTTTCTAAAATATTCTTGTCAGTAAGTTTTATATAAAAATAAAGGAGAGCTTATGCTTGATATTAAAAAAATTCGTGCTGATTTTGACGGTGTTGCTGCAAAATTAGCCACTCGTGGTGTTGAAAAAGAGAAACTTGAAAAACTTCATGACTTAGACATTAAACGTCGTGAACTCATTGTAAAATCTGAGGCTTTGAAAGCTGAACGTAATAGCGTTTCTGATGAAATTTCTCAAGTAAAACGTGCAAAAGGCGATGCCAGCGCACAAATTGCTGCAATGCAAAAAGTTTCTGCTGAAATCAAAGCCATTGATGCTGAACTTGCTGAAATCGAAGAAAACTTGAATGAAATCATTATCATGTTGCCAAATCTTCCTCATGAAAGTACACCAATTGGTGCTGATGAAGATGATAATGTTGAGGTTCGTCGTGTTGGTCAAACTCCAACTTTCAATTTTGAACCTAAAGCTCACTGGGATTTGGGTGAAGATTTAGGAATTTTGGATTGGGAACGTGGTGGTAAAGTCACTGGTTCACGCTTCCTTTTCTACAAAGGTGCTGGCGCAAGACTTGAACGTGCACTTTATAACTTCATGCTTGATGAGCACGGTAAAGAAGGTTATACTGAAATGATTACTCCTTATATGGTTAATCAAGAATCAATGTTTGGAACGGGTCAATATCCTAAATTTAAAGAAGACACTTTTGAATTGAAAGATGACCGTGGTTTTGTTTTAATTCCAACTGCTGAAGTTCCTTTGACTAACTACTATCGTGGGGAAATTTTGGATGGCGCAGAATTGCCAATCAAATTCACAGCAATGAGTCCTTCTTTCCGTTCTGAAGCTGGTTCTGCTGGTCGTGATACTCGTGGTTTGATTCGTTTGCACCAATTCCATAAAGTTGAAATGGTTAAATTTGCTAAACCTGACCAATCTTATGATGAACTTGAAAAAATGACAGCAAACGCTGAAAATATTCTGCAAAAATTGGGTCTTGCTTACCGTGTTGTAGCTTTATCAACTGGTGACATGGGATTCTCTGCCGCTAAAACTTATGATTTAGAAGTTTGGATTCCTGCACAAAATACTTACCGTGAAATTTCTTCATGTTCAAACTGTGAAGATTTCCAAGCCCGTCGTGCCCAAATTCGTTATCGTGACGAAGATGGTAAAGTTCAACTCCTTCACACTTTGAATGGTTCTGGACTTGCTGTTGGACGTACTGTGGCTGCTATTCTTGAAAATTATCAAAATGAAGATGGCTCAATCACTGTTCCTGAAGTTCTTCGTCCATATATGGGTGGACTTGAAGTAATTAAATAATAAAAAAATCTACTGACAGAAATTTTTTGGACTTGTCAGTAGATTTTTTTGTTTAAGAATACTGACAGAATTTCTGTCAGTAACTTTCAAAAAAAACCTAAATTAAAATCTTTAAATATTTTTGATGACAATGCTGTCAGTAAATGCTATAATTAGTTCAATTTACTGACGGAGGGCTTGGGTGAATGAATAAAATATTTCCTAAAAAATTACAAGAGGGGGATGAAATCCGTGTGATTTCACCTAGTTCTTCTTTGACTCGGACTGGAAAATTTGAAGATAAATTAAAAGCAAAAGCTCGTCTTGAAGCACTTGGTTATCAGGTTACTTTTGGTCAGCATATTTTAGAAAATGATTTGCTTGAATCAAGTTCGATTAATTCACGACTTTCAGATTTCCATGCAGCATTTTCAGAACCTAATGTTAAAGCTGTTTTATGTACCATTGGTGGCTTTAACTCTAATGAACTTCTTCCTTATATTGATTGGAATATTGTAAAAAATAATCCTAAAATTTTCTGTGGATTTTCTGATATCACTGTTCTTCACCAAGCGATTTTCGCTAAAACTGGCTTGGTCACTTACTATGGTCCAGGTTATATCGCCTTTTTAATGGATGAATTACAAGACTTTCAAACTAATTCTTGGAAAAATGCAGTCGCTGGTCAGTCAACTTATTCTTTAAATGCCAGCGATTTTTACACGAGTGATGCTTGGTATGACCCCACTCAAGCTCGTCATCTTCTGCCTGCTGCTTGGAAAATATATAACCATGGCAAAGCGACAGGAGAAATTATTGGCGGAAATCTAAATACCTTGATGCTTGTGACAGGAACCAGTGCTCAGGTCAAATCCAATCAACCAATTGCTTTTTTAGAAAATGCTGAAGGTGAAGATTTTTATGATTGGGACCGAGAATTAGCTCATTTTTTACAAGTTTATCCTAACATTTCTGCCTTAGTCATTGGTCGTTTTCCTAAGGAAGAGGGGATGACCGAGGAAATTTTACACTTTATTTTAGATAAATATCCTCATTTAAAAACAATTCCAGTCGTTTATGATGTCGATTTTGGACATACTCAACCTATTTTTACTTTCCCTCTGGGAGGGCAAGCAGAAATTTCTACACAGCCTTTAAAAATTGAAATCTTAGAAGGCTAGAACATCAAAAAGGAGAGTCACATGACTGAAGTTTATTTTATTCGACATTCTCTTAGAGATAATGCAGCCTATGACGATATGGATGTTCCGCTGACTGCCGAGGGTGAAAAACGCGCACTTATCTTGGCTGATGCTTTTGCAAATGTATCAATCGAGCAAATTTTTTCCAGTCCATTTCAACGTTCTGTTCGTACCCTGAATCCTCTTGCTCACTCTAAAAATCTTGAAATTCAACTCATTTCTGATTTGAGAGAAAGAAATGTTGGCCATGAAATAGCTGATTTTTGGCCCTTTGCTAAGCGACAATGGAATGATTTTGATTATAAGTTTTCTGATGGAGAATCCTTACGTGAAGTTCAAAATCGTAATATTTCAGCCCTTGAACAGATTTTAGCAACTTCTAACAATCAAAAAGTTGCAATTGGAACACATGGTACTTCTCTTTCTACCATTTTAAATTTTTATCAACCAGACTTTCAATTTCAAGATTTTCAATCTTTAGCTGGAAAGATGCCCTATGTCATCAAAATGGACTTTGCTGAAAATAAATATCTGACCCACCAAGTCATTGAAATTGATTATGAGCAATAAAAAAAGTTACTGACAGAACTGCCAGGATATTCGTAATGTACTAAAGTACAAACGACTATCCTATGACAGCAATTCTTGTCAGTAACTTTTTATTTTACAGTTCAATAATGTTTCCAGAATTCAAGTAAACAATCCACTCACAGAGATTGACCGCATAACCGGTAATTCGTTCTAAGTAAACCAGTGTCAACAAGTATTCTTTACCTGTTGTTACTGTTTCAGAGTTTTCCTTCATTCCGTCAAGAATTTTTTCTTGAATTTCATGACTCATACTTTTGATGACATATTGTTGTTCAGCAATTTCATGAGCCCGTTTATCATTGCCTTGAATATAAGCATTGAGTGAAGCATCAACGATAGATTTAACTTTTTCACCGAGTAAGCTAATATCTTCTTCAACCACGTGAATTCTTTCTTCACCTTTAAGTGAAATGGTTGCCTTAGCAATAGATGCAACGTGGTCACCCATTCTCTCAAGGTCAGATGACGCTTTTAGAACGGTGATGATTGTTCTTAAATCGCTAGAAACCGGTTGTTGAAGTGCAATCATTTCTAATGATTGATTTTCAAGACTTTTTTCTTGGTCATTAATGGCATGGTCGCCTTCAATGACTTGTTCAGCCAAATCACGATCATGGCTAACAAAGGCACGAACGGCCTTATTCAATTGAGCAGAAACTTGCGTGCCCATTGAGTAAAATTGATTATGAAGTTTATTAAGATCTTCTTCAAATTGTGTACGCAACATAATTACCCCTCTTTGTTTTTATAGTAATGTTATTATGATACATTCATTTAAATCAACGCTATTTCGCTTTCTTTAATGAATGCTAATGAAATATCTCGCTTCGCCTTTTGGCTAGACGGTCCATTCTATTTTAAAGTCAGCATCAAAGGCTGTCAGTAAAATTTATCCAAATTTACCAGAAATATAATCAGAAGTTTCTTGTTTTTCTGGATTTAAGAAAATACTTTTCGTATCATTATACTCAATCAGATTTCCGTCTAACATAAAGGCGGTACGGTCTGAAATTCGTGATGCTTGTTGCATACTATGTGTAACAATCGCGATTGTATAATCTTTTTTTAGTTCAAGCATGGTTTCTTCGACACGAGCCGCTGAAATTGGGTCAAGGGCTGATGTTGGTTCGTCCATTAGGATAATTTCAGGATTGACAGCAAGGACACGTGCGATACAAACCCTTTGTTGTTGCCCGCCTGAAAGACCAAGTGCTGAACTGTGCAAAATATCCTTAACTTCATCCCAAATATTGGCTGCTTTGAGTGAGTTTTCCACCACTTCATCAAGAAGTGCTTTATCTTTCACTCCTTTTAAGCGCAATCCATAAACCACATTTTCATAAATTGAAAATGGAAAGGGATTGGGTTGTTGGAAAACCATGCCAATTTCTTTACGTAAATCAACAGTATCAACTTTAGGACTGTAAATATTTTTACCTTTATAATCAATGGCTCCAGTAATTGTTACTGTCGGAATCAAATCATTCATTCGATTGATTGAACGTAAAAGCGTTGATTTTCCACATCCTGATGGACCAATGAGTGCTGTAATTTCATTCTTGTAGAATGTCATGTTTATCGTATTCAACGCTTTTTTCTTGCTGTAATAAAGCGATAAGTCGCTGACGGTTAAAACTGCTTCTTTTTCCATATTTTACCTTTTTATAAGTTACTGATAGAACTACTAGCACATTCGTAATGTACTAAAGTACAAACGACTGTCCTATGACGGACAAGTTTTTCGACAAATCAAGAATCCGTCAGTAGTTTTTTTACTAACGAAAATTCCGTCAGTAATTTTAAACTTTATTTTCTCTTAACCAAAGTGACCAGAAACATAATCTTCTGTTGATTGCAAACTAGGTTGAGTAAAAATTGTGCTTGTTTTATCATACTCAATCAAATCTCCTGAATAGAAGAAAGCTGTATTGTCAGAGGCCCGAGAAGCCTGAGCCATATTGTGAGTCACAATGATAATCGTATAATTTTCTTTAAGTTCCATCATTGTTTCTTCAATTTGCATTGTTGAAATTGGGTCAAGAGCTGACGCTGGTTCATCCATCAAAATAATTTCTGGTTTTACTGACAATGCTCTTGCAATACATAAGCGCTGTGCTTGTCCACCGGACATGGCAAGTGCTGATTGATTAAGATTATCTTTTACTTGATCCCACAAAGCAGCTTGCTTCAATGAAGTTTCAACAATCTCATCCAGTTTTTTTCTGTCTCTCACGCCATCACGACGATGAATGAAGGCAATATTTTCATAAATTGATTTTGGAAATGGATTAGGTCTTTGGAAAACCATCCCAATTTGCTTACGAACTTCAAAAACATTCACTTTATTTTCGTTAATATTGACCCCTTCATAATTGATTTCGCCAGTCACCCGAGCGCCATCAATCGTGTCATTCATGCGATTCAAAGCACGTAAATAGGTTGATTTACCAGAACCGGAAGGGCCAATAAGTGCTGTGATTTCATTTTTAGGAAAAGACATTGTCACGCCATGGATTGCTTCTTTTGTTCCGTTATAGAAAACACGCAAATCATTTGTTGATAATGCAATTTCTTCTTTCTCAGGCACCATAATTTTGCGCTGAGACCAGTCATATGTTGTTGCCATAATTATTCTTTCTCTATAAAATCTTTGATTTTCTTAGTTAGAAGATGTTAACTTCTTGTGAATTCGATTTCCAAGGAAACGCGCCCCCAAGTTAAAGAGGAGAACAAAGATAATCAATACTGCTGAAGCTCCTGCAGAAATTTGTTGTGCTGTTGAAATCGTTCCTTCGGTATTAAGTGCCCAGATATGAACAGCCAAAGTTTCAGCTGGTCTGAAAAGTGAGAGTGGCGAAGTCAAGCTCATCGGATTCCAGTTTGCCCAGTTAATTGGTAAGTTCGTTTGTCCAGCAGTGTAAATCAAAGCCGCAGCTTCACCAAAAACACGTCCTGAAGATAAGATAACCCCAGTAATGATTCCGGGCACAGCAGCTGGTAAAATGACTTGTGTTGCCGTTTCCCAACGTGACATTCCGAGTGCCAAACCACCTTCACGTTGTGAAGTTGGAATTGCTCGAAGTGATTCTTCAACATTCCGAGTCATCAATGGTAAGTTGAACACAGTCAGTGCCAAGGCACCTGATAGAACTGAGAAACCAAGACCAAATTGTAATACGAAAATTAACATCCCGAAAAGTCCAACAACGATTGAAGGAAGTGAAGATAAAACTTCAATAGCTGAGCGAACAACACCAGTTACCCAATGTTTTTGATTCGCATACTCAGACAGATAAATTCCTGCGCCAAGTGATAAAGGAACAGAAATAATCAAAGTGACAATCAAAAGGTAAACAGAGTTAAAAAGTTGGACAGCAATCCCACCACCTGTCAATGGATTTGACGCGGTGATGATAAATTTAGGATCTTTAAAGATAACTGGCAAACCTTTAATTAAAATATAAGCCAGTAAAAAAGCGAGGATAAGAACAATGATGCCAGAAAGGACGTAAAGGACACCAGTGGCAATCTTGTCAGAGCGTTTAGCGTTCATTATTTAAGACTTCCTTTCTTAGCAATAGCACGCATTGCGAGGTTGAAAAAGAGTGACATAATCAAAAGGAGTAAGGCAAGTGACCAAAGTGCATTCAATTGAATACCAGGTGTTGCATTTGGAATTCCTGATGTCAAGATTGAAGTCAAGGTTGAAGCTGGTGAAATCAAATCTTTTGGCATCATTACAGCATTACCTACCACCATTTGAATAGCAAGAGCTTCACCAAAAGCACGCGCCATTCCAAAGATAACAGCGGTCAAAATCCCTGGTGTTGCGGCTCTTAGAAGAACACGCCAAATTGTTTGCCAACGCGTTGCACCAAGTCCGAGTGACGCTTCTTTATAATAAGAAGGGACAGCTTTCATAGCATCCACAGTCATTGAAGTTACAGTTGGTAAAATCATGACAAAGAGTACAAACACACCTGACAAAAGACCCAAACCAGTTCCACCAAAAACATTACGAATGGCTGGAACAACAACAGTCAAACCAATGAAGCCATAAACAACTGAAGGAATACCAACAAGGAGTTCAATGACAGGTTGCAAAATTTTCTTACCATATTTTGGTGAAATTTCTGTCATATAAATTCCCGCACCAATCGCAAATGGAGTGGCAACAAGGGCTGAAAGTACAGTAACAATCAATGACCCCGTGAACATTGGCAATGCGCCAACTGCAGGTTTACCGTCAGGGCCAAGATTACCTGGTGACCAATTTGTTCCAAAAAGGAAACGGAAAGGATTAACACCATCTGAATAGAAAGTTGACAGACCTTTTTGAGCAACAAAGACAAGAATTGCACCTACAACGAAGACAATAAGGGCAATACATAAGAAAGTTAAACTCTTACCAAATTTTTCAAGTCTTGAATTTTTATTGCTTGAAAGCAATTTTTCTTTGATTTTTGAATTTTCCATAGGGACCTAACTATTTTTGTTAATTTGCATCTATCTGATTAATGCAAATGAAGTTATTGATTAAACTTATTGTGACTAATTTTTTTACTGACGGAGGTAAGTTTAATTTCCATCAGTAATTATTTAATTTTTTCAACATTTCCTTTAGCATCACGGTCAACCTTCATTTCAGAAACACGGATATAACCAAGCTGCTCTAAGGTTTTCTTATCATTTTGAACGTATTTGATAAATTTATTTTCGATTGTGTTCTTACGAGATTTGTTGGTGTACATATGCTCATATGACCAAATTTTCCATGCATTAGTTTTTACATTGTCATAAGTTGGCGCAACACCATCAACATTAACCGCCTTTACACCGGGTTTATTGGTGTAACTGAAAGCAACATATGAAATAGCCCCTGGCGTTTGCCCAACTAATTGGACAACAGAACCTGAAGCATCTTGAGTTGGACCATTCACTTCTGTGGCGCCATTCAAAGCATATTTATCAAAATTTACTCGCGTTCCTGAACCAGCAGTACGACCAATGACAGTAATTTTTTGGTCTTGGCCTCCTACTTCTTTCCAGTTGGTAATTTTACCAGTGAAAATATCAATCAGTTCTTGTTGAGTCAAATTTGAAACTTTTAACTTTTTGTTGATAATTGGTGCAAAACCAATGACAGCAACTTTATGGTCAATAATTTTATCAACTGCTATTCCTGATTTTTCTTCAGCGAAAATATCAGAATTCCCAATCTGGAAAGAACCAGCCGCAACTTGAGCCAATCCAACACCAGAACCACCACCTTGAACCATAATAATTTCATCAGGATTTTGCTTCATATATGCCATAGAAGCATGTTCAACCATGGGTTGCAAGGCAGTTGAGCCACCTGCTGTGACCTGTTTATTTCCAGAACCACAAGCTGCCAATGCAAATAAACTCACACTGGCCATCAAAGCAATAAAAATTTTCTTCTTCATAGCTTAATTATACCATAATGGCCTATCAATGAGCGGTTGATGATAGCGTTCTTATGTAAATGTTTTGTAAATAATACGGGAAAATGCCCAACTCTGAAAAAGAGTGAGCAATTTCCTGTCTTTTAGGGAAAGAATTATGAAGAAAAATTTAAAGATCGTCTCTCATCAGTTCATCCTGTTTATGTTCACTGATAAAATTTTTATAAAAAAGGAGTCAAACTTTAAAATTTTAATTTATGAAGAAGAAAATTTTTATTGCTTTGAATCCTATGGTTATAAACTAATTTATTAATTGTTAAATTTACTGACAGACATAAATTATTTTGAAATTGACTTACTGTCAGTATTATTTTTTAGTGATATTTCCGTCAGCGTCACGTTCAACTTTCATGTCACTGATTGGAATGTATCCCAATTTTTTGATGTCTTTTTTGTTTTCTGCCACGTATTTAATGAAAGCTTTATCTGCTGCAGTTTCTTTCTTAGTATTGGTGTACATATGTTCGTAAGACCAAACTTTGTAGTCATTAGTTACGACATTTGCTTCTGTTGGCTCAACACCATCAATTGAAATATCTTTGATGTCTTTACTTGTATCAACATAAGAAAGTGCCACATATGAAATCGCTCCTGGTGTTTGACCAACCATTTGAACAACTGAACCTGAAGCATCTTGTGTTGGGCCTTTAACCTCTGTTGCTCCACCAAGTGCGAATTTATCAAAGTTTACGCGAGTTCCAGAACCCTCAGTCCGTCCGATAACCGTAATTTTTTGGTCTGAACCGCCCACATCTTTCCAGTTTGTCACCTTACCTGTGAAGACATCTTGCAATTGTTGAGAAGTTAAGTTTTTAACATCAATTTTTGCGTTAACAATCGGTGCAAAACCTACAACCGCTACTTTATGGTCAGTAATTGCAGAAGCATCAATTCCTGATTTTTCTTCAGCAAAAATATCAGAGTTCCCAATTTGGAAAGAACCAGCTGCAACTTGTGTCAAACCAACACCAGAACCACCACCTTGCACAGTCACTTGAACACCAGTATTTTTTGCCATAAATTCTGTTGACGATTGTTGTGCTAATGGTTGAAGAGCAGTTGAACCTCCAGCAATAATTTTTCCTGACAGAGCTTTGTCAGAAGAACTTGAGCTACTTGATGATGAGCCGTTTGATGAACCACAAGCTGCCAAAGTTAACAATGCACCAGCAGTAATAAGACCAACAAGAATTTTCTTTTTCATGAGAAGTTTCTCCAATTAATTTCTAAATAAGTTGTTAAGCGTTTTTGCTTACAAAACTATTCTATCATCGAAAGAAGGCACTGGGTGTAAACACTTAGTAAATACAAGGTAAATGGATTGTAAACGATATTTTTATCTTGAAAACTTTTTACTGACGGTAAATCTATCAATAAAATATGACAAAGGGAGCATATTTTAGCTATAGATAAAAGAATTATCAGCAAGCCGACAATTCTGTCAGTAAAAAAATCACTGACAGATTTTATCAGTGATTTCTTTAACGGTTGTAAGCTTTAATTTGTCTTGCAATATCCCGATTTTGTTCTTTACGTTTGAGCGTTTCACGCTTATCGTAATCTTTCTTACCACGGGCAAGCCCCATCAAAACCTTAGCAAAGCCATTTTTTAAATAAACTTTTAAAGGAATAAAAGTAATTCCTGTCCCTGACAATTCCTTATCAATCTTAGCAATTTCTTTTTTATTTAGTAATAGTTTTCGCGTACGTAATTCTTCAACATTAAAAATATTGCCCTGCTCAAAAGGAGCAATATGAACATTTGATAACCAAACTTCTCCATTACGAACTCTGGCAAATCCATCTTTTAATTGAATTTTTGCCTGACGAACAGACTTAATCTCCGTTCCTGTCAGCACAATTCCTGCTTCAAAAGTTTCGTAAATTTCATAATCATGCCGAGCCTTTTTGTTCTGAGCTAAAGGCTTATCTTCTGTATTTTTTACCATGCCCTCATTTTACCACAAAATGAACATTTATTTAAGGATTTTTAATGACAGATAAAATCTCTCTGACCAACAACTCATAAGCCCTTGATGTAAAATGTAAACCATCAGCTCTCAACAAATTTTTAGGATTTTCAGAGCTCTTCATTATCTGAAAAATATCAATCACCTTAAGCGATTTTTCTTTGCCTAAATTTAATATGACTTCTCTAAAAAGTTCAACCTCGGAAAGCTTACTATAATGTGTCGGTTCATCATCATTATAAAAAGGAGGAGTAATTAAAACCGTTCTTTCTACACCCAACTGCGAAATCATTTTTAATAAATTTTCGCGAAATTCTGCCGGTCGAATCAAATGATAAGGTGAAGCATCATTTGCCCCAAAGAAAATAAAATTTAAGTCCGCTTCTTCCTCTAGAACGTATTTTAGACGTAGAAGTCCACCATAAGTATCATCTCCATTAATTCCATGAAGTACCACTTTCAGCTTGGGCTCATTTTTCTCAATTAATCTTGCAATAATATTTGACGCCCCCCCTTCATCCATTCCAAAACCATTGGTAATTGAATCTCCAAAAATTGTAATCTTCATTTTAGGCATCTCTTTCAAGTATTTTCATCATTTTACCATAAAAATTTACTGACTCATATCCAGAAAATAATAAATATCGTAGAAAATCTACGATATTTATCTTCTTAGGCTAATTTTTCAGCAACTGCGGCCAAAAGTTCAGGAATTCCTGCTGCTTTTGAACCACCAGCCATGGCCATATCTGGTTTTCCACCACCACGACCATCAACAAAAGGTGCTAATTCTTTAACTAAATTACCCGCTTTTACATCTGATGACTTAGAAGCCACTAAAAGACTTACTTTTTCACCAATTTTAGCAACTAAAACAAGAACATCTGAAAGTTCTTTTTGTTTCCAAATATCTGCCAAATTACGCAAACCATTAGCGTCAGGAACAGTTACTTCACTGGCGATAAAGTTGAGAGAACCAGCTGTTTGCACATTTTTGAAAATTTCATCTGATTGACTTGCTGCAAGTTTTCCAGCCAAAGCATCATTTTCTTTTTGAGCTGTTTTAAGCTCATCTTGTAAGCTAGTAACTTTTGCTAAAACTTGTGAAGTTTGCGGCGCTTTAACCATTGTTGCTACTTCATTCAAAGTATTTTCAGCATCTTTAAAGGCTTCATAAGCTTTTTGACCTGTTACAGCAATAATCCGGCGAACACCAGAACCAATTCCTTCTTCTTTAACAATCTTGAATAAACCAATTTCAGAAGTTGTTTGTGTATGTGTTCCACCACAAAGTTCGATAGAGTAGTCACCAATTTTTACAACGCGAACGTTTTTCCCATATTTCTCACCAAAGAGGGCCATCGCTCCCATTTCTTTGGCTGTAGCAATATCAGTTTCAACTGTTTCAACTTTTAATGATTGCCAAATTACTTCATTAACTTGACGTTCAATCTCAGCCAATTCTTCTTTAGTCACTTGTGCAAAGTGCGTAAAGTCAAAACGTAAGAATTCAACCTCATTAAGTGAACCAGCTTGTAGTGCATGATTCCCAACAATATTATGCAAAGCAGCATGAAGTAAGTGAGTTGCTGTATGATTTTTCACAACAGCAGCTCGGCGTTCTTTGTCAATCTCTAAAGTATAGCTTTCACCAACTTTAAGTGGTGAAAGAGTTTCAACAGAATGAAGATTTTGGCCATGAGGCGCATGTTGTACATCTAATACATTAGCCACAACTTGACCCTCGGCATCTTTAATTACTCCATGGTCAGCCACTTGACCACCCATTTCAGCATAAAAAGGAGTCACATCAAAAACAAGTTGAGCTTTCCCAGAAACTTCATCAACAATTTCATCGTCTTGAATAGCTACAAGTAATTTTCCTTGAGTAGTCTTATCTTCATAAAGGAATTCTGATTCTACTTCGATAGATGACAATGTTTCATTTTGAGCGCCCATTGAACCACCTTTGACAACAGCAGCACGTGCACGCTCTTGTTGAGCTTTCATGGCTACTTTGAATCCTTCGTGGTCAATTTTGAATCCTTCATCTTCTGCCAATTCTTCTGTCAATTCCACAGGGAAACCATAAGTATCGTAGAGGCGGAAAATATCTGCTCCTTCAAGTCTATCTCTTCCTTCAGCTTTAAGATTTACCAAAAGTTCATCAATCAATTTTTGACCGGCATCAATCGTGCGGTTGAAAGTTTCTTCTTCACGATCAATGATTTGCATGATGAAGTCTTCTTTTTCAAGCACTTCTGGATAATAGGATTGCATGATTTTCCCAACAGTCGGAACGAGTGAAGCCAAGAATTTCCCTTGAATTCCCAATTTTTTACCATGCATAACCGCGCGACGAAGTAAGCGACGTAAAACATAACCACGTCCTTCATTTCCTGGCAAAGCACCATCACCGATAGCAAATGAGAGTGAGCGAATATGATCAGCAATCACTTTGAAACTCATATTTTCGCTGTCTGGACTATATGTTTTTCCAGATAGTTTTTCAATTTCACGAATGATTGGTAAGAATAAGTCTGTATCAAAGTTTGTTTTTCCGCCTTGAATAATGCAAACCATTCGTTCAAGTCCCATTCCCGTATCAATATTTTTTTGTGGCAATTCAGGATATTCTGAACGAGGGATTGATGGATCGGCATTAAATTGTGAAAGAACAATGTTCCAGATTTCAATATAACGGTCATTTTCAATGTCTTCCGCCAACAATTTTAAGCCCACATGTTCTGGATCATAAACTTCTCCACGGTCAAAGAAAATTTCTGTATCTGGACCAGAAGGACCAGCACCAATTTCCCAGAAGTTATCTTCAATTGGCACAAGATGTGTTGGGTCTACCCCAACCTCAACCCAACGTTTATAAGTATCCTTATCAGCTGGGTAATAAGTGATGTAAAGTTTTTCTGCTGGGAATTCAAACCACTCAGAACTTGTCAATAATTCCCAAGCAAAAGCAATCGCTTCTTTACGGAAATAATCACCAATTGAAAAGTTACCGAGCATTTCAAACATAGTATGATGACGTGCTGTTTTACCAACATTCTCAATATCATTTGTCCGGATAGCCTTTTGAGCATTAGTCAATCTAGGATTTTCCGGCACTACTGAACCATCAAAATATTTTTTTAGCGTTGCCACTCCTGAATTTATCCAAAGTAAAGTTGGGTCATTTACAGGAACAAGACTTTGAGAAGGTTCAACAGTGTGACCCTTTGATTTGAAAAAGTCGAGGAACATTTGGCGAACTTCTGCGGAAGTCATGGTTTTCATTATTTTCTCCTTTTATATAAAGTTTAAAGTCTAACAATAAACTTATTTCATATACTTTGTTAAAATTTTCACAATAAAACAATAAAATTCTACCGTAAACAAAGGGGCGTATACAGTTATACCGCGGTACCACCCTTATTCACGATAGAATTTCTATCATCTTAGTTCGGTTGTTAAAGCAGTTATCGCTGCTATAAGCACTTTTTTTAACTTGCTCATTCTCACCATTTAGAGCTCTCTTTAAAGTTAATTTCTATTATCTAAATTATTTAGATGATGAAGAACTTGATGTTTGTGTAAATTGTGAGAAGAGTGATGCAAATGCAGATTCTTTCACAGTTACGTTATTCTTTTTGAGGTATTTAGCAATAACTCCACTTACAAATGTTGTATCTTGTTCTTTTTCAGTTTTAATGACATTTTGAAGTTCTTTTTTGTACTTGTTCATGTCAGTTCCTTTTTCAGATGTTTTTACCATTTCGACAATATAGTAAGAAGTAGCACCTGTTGATGAACTTGTAGATTCAATTACATCTGAAAACTCGCCATTTTTCAATTTGAAAGCAGCTGTTTGAACTTCTGTTGGAACACTTGTTGACGTTGAATTAAATGTTACTTTGCTTTCAGCATTTGTTTTTTCAAAGCTTGCTTTACCAGCATCATCTTTTTTAGCGGCATCCAACGCTTTTGTTGCTGCATCTTTTGATGTTTCAGAAACAACATAAGCTGTTACATCTGGATGGTAAGATTCCCAAGCTTTTTTAAGATTAGCATCTGTATATTGAGTTTCTTTGATTTCATGGTCAATCGCTGCTTGTTCAAGCATTTGTGTACGCATGTATGGTGTGAAACTTGCTTCAGTCAAGCCTTGTTGTTGCAAAGCAGATGAAAATTGGCTACCATATTGGTCTTTGATTGACTTAACTTTTTTGCTAACATCTTTATCAGTTACTTCTTTTCCAAAGTCTTTAGTAAAAATTTTGTCAAAAGTTAAATTTTGAAGTAATGTATTTGTCGGTTGTGAT
The DNA here is from genome assembly GCF_041026685.1 of Lactococcus sp. AK05. NCBI lineage: Bacteria > Bacillati > Bacillota > Bacilli > Lactobacillales > Streptococcaceae > Lactococcus > Lactococcus sp. AK05. The sequence continues at coordinate 234,716 of NZ_JBFTEI010000001.1, read as the reverse complement.
GGAAATTGTTTGGCTTCCTTGTATAAATCAGAAACGCGAATGGTATCACCTTTCATTGTGATGATATCCTTGCTTGCTGAATCGCTACTTGAGCAACCAGATAAGGTTACCAATGCGGCTCCGGCAAAGACAGTAGTCATAACTAATCCGAGTTTTTTGAATTTCAAGATATTCTCCTTCGCATGATTCGATGTTTGTATTTAATATATACCACAACACCCTTTTATTTTTAACTTGTTGCAATTATATCATAAAAAATTAAATAAAGCTTTAAATACACCAAAAAATGAATCAGCGAATTGACAACCTAAAAGTTTAATTTATGATTTCTTTATCATCAATAAGCCATCTCCAAGCGGAAGAATACTTGTTAAATATTTAGGGTTATCTAAGACTTCATCAAAAAGCTTGCGTAATCCACGCTCTAGCGCCCGCTGATTTCTTTTGATTTCCATAATTGGGGTCAATATTTCTCCACCTTGAAAAATATCATCCATTAAAATCACTCCGTTTTCAGACAGTAAATCTAGAGCAATTGGTAGGAATTCGATATATTTTGATTTAGCTGAGTCCATAAAGATTACATCAAATGGGGCTGATAACTCTCTCAAAACCTCTGCAGCATCGCCCTCTTTAAGAATAATTTGTTTTCGGTGGTCATACTTGTCCAGATTTTTTTTGGCTAACTCAATCATTTCAGGATTACGGTCAATTGTTACAATCTCCGCATTTGGAACCTCTTGAGCCATTACGAGAGCTGAAAAGCCAATTGCTGTTCCGATTTCGAGAATTCTTTTTGGTTGCAACAAGCTCAACAGCATTTGAAAATAAATAACTGTCTCATGTGGGATAACTGGAATATTATTTTCTTTAGCAAATTTCAGTACTTCTGCAAGTTCTCCGGTTATTTGTGTTTGACTTGAACGCATCCATTCTACTAACTCTGCTTTGACAACTGGTCGATTCATCATGGGGTTGCTTGTACGTTTATATGTTTCAACCATTTTTAAAGATGGACTCCTTTTTCAACTAATTTTTCTAATTCACTCAATCGATTTTCAAAAAGCTCAAAGGCGGCATCTAAATAATCGGTAGATTCCATATCAACTCCAGCTTTAGCAATTACTTCTAAAGGATAAGCTGAAGAACCTGCCTTCAAATATTCAAGATATTTTTGACGATCCTCAGTTGAACCATGAACAACTTTTTCAGCTAAGAAAGTGGCCGCAGCAAAACCTGTTGCGTATTGAAAAACATAGAAATTATAATAAAAATGCGGAATTCTAGCCCATTCATACTGAATTTCTGGATTTTCTTTAGCTGCTAAACTATAGTATTTTTCATTTATTTCGCCATAAAGTGAGTTTAAGTATTCACTTGTTAAAACTTCACCGGCAGCATCTGCTTCATGAATTTTTTGTTCAAATTCGGCAAATTGACTCTGACGGAAAACAGTACCACGGAAACTATCAAGCCAGTGATTCAAAAGGGCGAAGCGCTCCTTATCATCTTTACTTTCCTTTAATAAAGTTTCAGTTAAAATATTTTCATTTGTAGTTGAAGCAATCTCAGCTAAAAAGATTGGATAATCCCCATAAACATAAGGTTGATTTTCACGCGTGAAAGCACTATGCATTGAGTGCCCCATTTCATGAACTAAAGTAAAAAGATCATCTAATGTTTCTTGCCAATTGAGAAGCATAAAAGCATTGGTATCATAAGATCCACCTGAATAAGCACCCGAACGTTTTCCGATATTTTCTTTGACATCAATCCATCTTTGTTCAAAAGCTGCTTTAACTTTTTCTTTGTATTCTTTACCAAATATCGCTAAAACTTCCTCTGCTTTTTTCACTCCATCTTCATAGTTAAATTTATAATCTAAATTAGATAATGGAGTATAGATATCATACATCTTGAAATCAGAAAGTCCTAAAATTTTCTTGCGTAGTTCAATATAGCGATGTAAAAGTGGCAAATGTTGATGAATGGCCTCCATCAAAACATCATAAACTTTTTCTGGAACAAAATTATTTGCCAGAGCAGCTTGACGGGCTGAATCATAAGAGCGGATTTGGGCATTAAGATTATGGACTTTTACATTGGTCTGCAAGGTTTTTGCATAAGTATGCTGATATTGTTCATAATTACTATAAAGTGCTTTGTAGGCTGCTTTTCGTACTTCCCTATTCTTACTTTCCATTAAAGAAGAGTAATTCCCATGTGTGAGTTGGACCATCTCATCAGATTCATTTTTGACCATAGGTAACTTAATATCTGCATTATCAAAAATTTCAAAAGTTTCTGAAGAACTTTCAAAAATTTCACCAGCCGCAGCCAATAACTTTTCCTCTTTTTGACTAAGAATATGCGCTTTTTTAGCAAAAAGGCGCTCAAACATATGGTCATAGTTTTTTAATTTTTGAAGTTCCCCTAACCATTTATTATAAACATCTTTTGAAATTTTCAAAAATTCAGGTTCATAGAAGGCATAGACCTCTCCGAATTTCACATAAAGGGCTGTTGCTTTTGACTGATACTCCTGATACTTAGCCTCTCTGGTATCTTGGTCATTTTTCATTGAAGCATAAACATATAGTTTTTCAACTTGTTGAGAAATGGATAGCATTTTTTCGGTAATTGTCAGAAGACTTTCAGCTGAATCAAGTAAATGACCAGGATCTGTCTCTTCAACGAGTGAAAGTTCGCTTTTTATTCTAGTTAGCTCTGCTTCCCATTCTTTATCTGTTTTATAAATTGTTGTCAAATCCCAAGTTAATTTTTCAGGAATTTCATTTCTATTCTTAGCCATGAAGATCACTCCTTTTTACTCAAAATAATTTTTATTCACATTAAAAACTTATTAGCAGAATTTCATTCATTCATATCCTTCTTCTGCTTTTTCATTATAGCATAGAAACGGGGAGGATAGACTGCCTTAAAGCTATTTTGCTGAAAATTTATTAAAAAGTTTTCATAATAGAGATTAATATTCTGCTTAATTTGAGTAAATTTATGTAAAGGGATTTCATCATCAAAAACTTCAAGTAAGTTCAATCCCAAAGGAGCAATAAATGAACGTTCAAAAGTCAAATTCAACAAACTTTCACCTCTTTGGTAATATTTTTCCTGAAGTTTCAACCATTTTGGTGAACAATAATAAAGTTGCCGACGAATAAATTCTGCTAGTTTAAGATCAACAATAAGTGGTATTGTCAGTAACTTTTGTGATAAAAAAGGCAGTCGTAATTGCTCAATAAGTCGTCCTTGACCAAAAGGGATTTCTTCTTGTAAATAAATAATTTTCCCACGCAAATCTTCATGAATCAGTGACTTCAATCTCAGCTTCTGAGTTTTAAAATCTAATTCCCAATAATAGAAACCTCTATTTTCTGAAAAATAGACTAAATTTTTTTGAAGTTCTGTTATTTGGTCTTTTAACCATAAATCCTGCCCCATAAGCCAAAGCACTGTAAAACCGTGTACTTGATAATTTTCTGTCCGTTCTTTTAAACGTTTCATAGAAAGATGAGAACATTGAATTTCAATAGCTATTTTATCATTTACCAATAAATCTGGCCTCTGTTTAAGTTCAGGAAGGTAAGCTTCAATTTCCACCTTATCAGTTTTCTTAAACCATTGATAGAGTTCTTTTTTTAATCCTAAATGTTGTTCAGATTCATTTTCAAGCCATAAGTCGCAAGCATTGAGAGATTTATGAGCAAAGTGGGGCATCTTTATTTCACCATTTTTTATAAATAACTCTGATTTACAAGAAGGGCAAAAATATTTTCCTGTCAGTTCTTTTACTTCTATTTCTAATAAGTTTACTATTTTTTTATTTTCGTCAATTGCTGTCAGCATACTTTTTTATACGAAAAAAATAACTGTTTGTAACCAAAAAAGCTACTGACAAAAATATCAGTAACTTTTTACTATCTATGATTCCAAAAATAACCAACCTGAAAAAAAATAGCGACAATAATGAAGAGTCCAACGATGAGTCCTACCCACTTCATATGTTTTCTTTTTTCATAATTCAGGACAGCAATAAATTCACGAATAAAAGCTGGAACCCGGTAATACATAGCAGTCTTTCCACCTCTCCCACCTTGGGCATCAATTTTTAGAGTTGCTGCAAAAAGAGCCGCTCGAAAAACATGGTAATCAGAAGTGAAGAAAATAAATTTTTCCTTAATCAATTGAGAAGAAAAAACTAAATTTTCATATGTTGTTCTTGACTGGTCTTCAAGCATTGTTCGCTCAATCGGAAATCCAAGAACTTCAACCGCATACCGTTGCATAGCTCTAGCTTCAGAAACTTTTTCATCAGGACCTTGTCCCCCCGAAAAAACTAAAATTGTTTCATTATCGCGGACAGCTTTGACCGCTGCCAAAATTCGATTTCCTAATAATTTACCCACATGTTCTCCCTGGATTAATCCGGCACCCAGCACAACATGATAAGCTGCTCTTTGTTTTCTAACCCGTCGTCCATATACCCAACTAGATAGAAAGAAAATTCCAAATTGCCATGCAAGATAAATTGAAAGGACCGGATAAACCATTCCAAGTATTTTTAACCAAATCCAACTATCAGGTAATTTACCCATTGAAAGATGAATCCAGTCAACTACTAAAAAGGTCAATACAACAATGGGCAACAAAAGATTTCCGATTGATTTTGATTCCCTGCGCCACATTTTTATTGTCAATACAACAATACTTATCGGTACAATAATCCCAATGGTCATCGGTAAAATCAAAAAAATCAAAGCTGCTTCTGCAATGAGAAGTAACATGAGCACCTTCTGATGTAAGTCAGTTAGTGCTAAACCTGAACCAATAATTCCATTAATAGTCACCCACAAAAAAAGTAAAGCAAAAAATGATAAACGCCCTAATCGTAAAGTTCTTAAATCTTTCAGTTTTCTGATTTTCCACCAAAAAATCAAGGTCAACCCTGCAAAAAATATTGTCAGAACTGTTCCAAAAATAAATATTACATTTTTCAAATCCATAATTTTATTATACCGTTACTTAAAGCCAACTGTCAATACATCAGACTCTATGACTTAAATGAGGTATTTGCTGACTACCTGAGATTTTCTAGTAAATATTTTATAAAAAAATTGTCCCCAAATAGGGACAATTTAGCATTTTTAAATCAAGCTTATTCATAAAAGAAGGTTTTGACATAGCCTATTGCCTTTTGATTACCTGGCATTGCAGTATGGTTAGTGTTCGGTCCTTCAATTAGATAATGAGTAACAGAATTTCCATTTTTTATCAACAAAGGATAAATTGAGAAACCGTCAGCCCAAGGAACTGTACCATCAGTTTCTTTCTTGGTATCATAAGCTCCTTCTAGTAAAACAACTTGGATATTTTTATCCACACGTTCATAATTTTGCAACCAAAAATCATAGTATTTTGTTTTTATTTTTGGTCCATCAGCAAGAACTTGTGCCAGCGTTTGGTCAGGTTGTGCTGTACAAGCATTGTACTGACCATCAAGAGAAACAAATTTTTTAATTGGCGGAAGGCTCCGGTCATAACCATGGTCAATTAAATAATGATAAACACCACCGCCACCAGCTGAGTAACCCAAAACATTGGCATAAGCAACATTATAATGCTTACCCAGATAAGACATGATAGCCATTAATGATTCTTCATATTTATTGGAATTATTAGTTCCTTTGACCATTCCGACCTCAATTGTCGGATAGGAATTACGTCTGTCAATTGTTCCAGTCACTTTAAGCGAATAATTATGCTCTGTATCAACGACAATTGTCAGCCCTTTTTTAGCACGGGTGTCTTTGTCTGCAGTAATGCTATTAATCATTGTATCCATCGTTGACGCATAGCCACTTGAGCCAGTAATATAAATCGTCGGATAAATAGGACGGTCTTTTGCTGCTACAAGTGGGTGTGGTGGAAGAATAGAATGACCAATGAATATACCGATAAAAAAGACTGCAATAAAACTCACGATAAGAGAAATAATTTTTTTCATGATTAGATTTTACCACAATTTATTAAATATTCGTAATTTATTACTTTTATTTTGAATATCCTATTTGTCTTTTCTTTCCTTTTGAATTTTATCAGATTCTAATAAATAGTAAGTTTGTTTTATTTGAAAGAATGATTACACTTCTAGCATTGTAATCCAGAAATTCTAAAAATAAAACTCATCAAAAATTTTTGATGAGTTTTCAGTGTTTATAGCACTGCCAAAACAGCGAAGTTAATCAAGAATAAAAGTGCAACAACCCAAATGACAGGTTTTACTTCTTTCACTTTTCCTGTGAACAGTTTGACCAGAATGTAAGTGATGAAACCAGCTGCAATCCCATAAGAGATTGAGTAAGCAAGTCCCATAAATACTGAGGCAAAGAAAGCAGGAATTGCTTCAGTCAAATCACCCCATTTAATTTCTTTAAATGAACCAAGCATCATCATCCCAACAATAATCAAGATTGGTGCTGTTGCTTGTGTTGGAACAATTGCAAGAAGTGGTAAGAATAAACTTGAGATAGCAAACATAATTGCCGTTACAACAGATGCAAGACCAGTACGTCCTCCTGCACCAATTCCGGCAGCAGATTCCACATAAACAGTTGTATTTGATGTTCCGAAAATTGCTCCGATTGGAGTGGCAATCATGTCAGCAAACAAGGCTTTATCCATTTTAGAAGAGAAACCATGACTTGTTTCCATATCTTTCAAATCTTCATCTGTAAAGATTCCTGTTGCGCGGCCTGTTCCGATAAAGGTACCAATTGGGTCAAAGATAGATGTCAATGAGAAAGCAAGGACTGTCATCAAAACTTCAATGTAACGTGATGAGTCTGAGAATAAAGAACCAAAACCTTTTGGACCAAAAGCAGCACCAAAGGTTGTTCCCATTTGATTGATGGCTGTTCCTAAGTTGTTTTCAGCAAATAAAGTATTCACATCAACTTTAACTACACCAGTCAAAAGAGCTAAGATAGTTGTTACTAAGATTGAAAGTAAAATTCCTGCACGCCATTTACGAATAACAAAGAACATTGTCACTACAATCCCAACAAGTGCGACTAATACACCTGGGTTATTAAAAGTTACAAGTTCTGGAACAATTGATGAATTTGCTGTAATAGTTCCATGGTTGTTCACATAAGTTCCTGGGTCAGCGATAAAACGCAAAATTCCTGCATTTTTAATCCCAATATAGGCAATGAAAATACCGATACCACCACCAATTGCGTGTTGTAAACTTTCTGGAATTCCAAGAATGATTGCTTTACGAATGGAAGTAAAAGTAATAATAATATTGATAATCCCACAAATGAAGACCATTGCCAAAGCTTCTTGCCAAGTATAACCAAGCGATAATACAACAGTGTAAGCAAAGAATGCATTTAGGCCCATTCCAGGTGCCAAAGCGTAGGGAACATTAGCGATTAAGGCAATTGCAAGTGTCCCAACAATAGAGGCCAAAATAGTTGCTAAGAAAACTGCTTGGACAGGCATTCCTGTTGTACCCAAAACTTGTGGGTTAACAAAGAGGATATAACTCATAGCAAAGAATGTAGTCAAACCAGCCATTATTTCACGGCCAACTGTTGTGCCGTTTTCTTCAAGTTTAAAGAACTTGTTCACGAATAATTTCTCCTTTTAGGGTCTGTGATTAAAATTTCAACCCTTTGATAAAAAGTTGTCTTTGCTTTTTAAGCAAACACGTCATAAAATAAAAAACATTATATTATTATTCTAATCAGTTTTAGTTAAGGAAACAAGAAATTTAGCATAAAAACTACTCTAAATCCGTTGATTGTTCGGCAATGACGAACAAGTTTTTCAAAAAGTAATTTCTTGTTCGTAGAACATGGTGGAGTTCCGCTCCTGCTTCTAACTATGATATAATGAATGAATTGACAAATAAATTTTAGAATAAGGGGAGTTTGAATGGAGAACTACAAAGAACGTAAACTGATTGCAATTGATTTAGATGGTACTACTTTGCAGTCTGATGGACGTTCAATCAGCCGTTATACCAAATATATTTTTAAACAGGTAGAATCACTCGGACATATTATCTGTATCACAACCGGACGCCCTTTTAGAATGTCTTTAGATGTCTATCGCGAGCTTGAGTTGACAAGTCCAGTCATTAATTTTAATGGGGCTTTGATTTCAATGCCTAATGATAAAAACTGGGAACATACAAAATCTTATTATATTGATCGTTCCTTCATTTTTGACCTTTTGAGGCACCAACAAAACTTTAATCTCCATTTCTTTGCCGTTGAATATCGTCGAAAGTTCTTTCTAAACACTTTCCGTAATGTCGAGCCCAAGCTCTTTGGTGTAGAAAAATTTCAACCCTATAATCGACTTCGTGCAGACCGAGTTACTGAAAATCCTCATGCAGTACTCCTTTCCACTCGTCAAAAAGATAAATTAGCATTGGCAGAGGAAATGAAACGTCATTATAATGGCAAGATAGATGTCGGCGTTTGGGGTGGACCGAACGGCATATTAGAAGTTGTTCCTAAAGGAATTTCCAAAGCATCTGGTCTTAATCATCTACTTAAAGTTCTTGATATTCCTTTAGAGAATCTTATTGCTTTTGGAGATGAACATAATGATATTGAGATGTTTAAATTAGCTCCCAATGCTTATGCTATGAAAAATGCCTCTGCTAGACTCACTCCTTATGCCAGTGAAATTCTTCCTTGGACAAATGATGAAGATGGTGTTGCTAGACAGCTTGAAAAACTTTTTTTAACCCCGAATAAATAAATACCAATCGATGATTGGTATTTTTATTTTTACAAAATAATTTTTAAACGACAGTCTGTCAAATTCTTTTGACAACTCCTTTTTTTGAAAATGTAAATAAATCGGCTTATAATGAAAGAGCATACATCTCTAGGAGATGTCTAGTTTTTAACAAAGATTTCAAAATACTAAGGAGTGCTTATGAAAGTTTCAATATTCTCCACTTGTGTGATGGACCTGATGTTTCCACAAGTTGGAATTGCCATGGTTGAAGTCCTTGAACGTTTGGGGATTGAAACAGATTTGCCAGAAGAACAAATTTGTTGTGGACAACCTACTTATAATTCAGGATTAGTTAAAGAATCCATGCCAACAATCAAAAATCAGATTGATGCTTTTGAATCTTCTGATTATGTCGTTGGGATTGCTGGTTCTTGCTCAGGGATGTTTACAGAATATCCCCATATGTTCGACGAAGGTGACCCATATAAGCAAAAAGCAATTGATTTAGCGAATAAATCCTATGAATTCACCCAATTTCTTTATCGGGTTTTAGGCCTTGAAGATCTTGGTGCCACATTTAATGGCGAAAAAGCAACTTATCACCGTTCTTGCCACATGACTAGAATTCTAGGTGAACGAGAAGCTCCATTCATTTTATTGGATAAAGTCAAAGGGCTTGAAGTTCTTCCTCTTCCTCATTTGGAAAATTGTTGTGGCTTTGGCGGAACTTTTTCAGTTAAATCTCCTGAGATTTCAGAGATGATGGTCACTGAAAAAACAAACGATATTCTATCAACTGGTGCTGAAATCTTAATTTCTGCTGACTTAGGCTGCTTGATGAATATTGGTGGAAAATTGAATCGCGAAGGTAAAAAAATAAGAGTGATGCATATTGCTGAAATTTTAAACACAAATGTCGATTTAGAAAGAATAGATGCTGTGAAAAACCCAGCATTTATCAAAGCATAGGGGGAGAAAATGGGACTTTCTACAAGTACAAAAACGTTCGCTGAACGTTTAGAAGAGAGTAAAAAAGACCAGTTTGCTAAAGCTGCGGTAGCCAAAGCGCAGGATGCCCAATGGGAGAAAAGAGAATCTGCGCGTGATGAGCTTGGAAATTGGCAAGAATGGCGTGATATTGCTGAATCCATTCGCCAACATACTTTAAAATATTTACCCCATTATCTGACAGAGTTTTCAGATAATGTTGCGGCTCGTGGCGGTCATGTCTTCTTTGCGGCTGATGCTAAAGAAGCCAATGATTATGTTAAACGGATTGTTCTTGAAAAAAACGCGAAAAAGATTGTCAAATCAAAATCAATGGTGACCACGGAAGTTGACATTGACCCAATGCTCGTTTCGCTTTCTGATGATATGGATATTTTGGAAACAGACTTGGCTGAATTTATTTTGCAAGTGGCTGATTGGGATGAGCCTTCACATATTGTTTTTCCAGCCTTACACAAAAATCGTGATCAAATTCGTGAAATATTTGCTAAAAAATTAGGCTATGAGGGGGATAATAATCCGGTTAATTTGGCTCGCTGTGCTAGGGATACCATGCGTAAGCTTTTCTTAAAATCTGAAGTCGGAATTACCGGTTGTAACTTTGCCATTGCCAACACTGGTGACATTAATTTATCGACCAATGAAGGAAATGCTGATTTAACAATTTCAATTCCTAAGACACAAATTGTTCTGATGGGAATGGAACGAATTGTTCCATCAATCAAAGAAGCTGAAATTTTAGATAATATGCTTGCTCGTTCGGCCGTTGGTCAAAAACTGACAACTTATGTCACTTTTGCCGGTCAGCAGGCCGACGACGAATCCGATGGTCCTGAGGATTTTCATGTTGTCATTGTTGATAATGGACGCTCAAATGCGATTGGAACTGCTTTTGAAGCTGTTTTACAATGTATTCGTTGTGGTGCTTGTCTGAATGTTTGCCCAGTTTATCGTCAAATTGGTGGACATGCTTATGGTTCGATTTATCCTGGACCAATCGGTTCGGTTCTCTCTCCCGTTTTAGGAGGTTATGAACAATATGGTGATTTACCTTATGCTTCAACTTTATGTGGCGCATGTACTGAAACTTGTCCGGTAAAAATTCCTTTGCATGAACTTTTAATTGAACATCGCAAAGTGATGGAAGATGATCTTTCAATGCATCATGATGGCTCTTTTGTCAATTTTGAAATGAATACGATTGGGAAAGGAACAAGTAGCCCAGCACTATTTGGGATGGCAATAAATATGGCTCACACTGGTCTTAATATGTTACCCAAAGCTAAGGAAGTCAGCGTTGAGGGTTCTTTATTTAACTATGGCGCCGTTAGAAAAGCTCCTGCTCTAGCTAAAGGTTGGACAGATGTCCGAGATTTGCCAATTGCTCCCCCACATAAAGAACAATTTCGTCAGTGGTATAAAAAACATAAGGCAGGTAAATAAACATGACAGGAACTATTGAAAATCGAAGTAAATTTTTAGAAACGTTATTTGAAAAACGTGGAGGTGTAGAACTTCCATTTGAACCTTATGTTCCAATTTCAGATTTGCCTGAGACACATTTGGCTCATTTAACTACTGAGGAATTATTGGATATTGCCAAGGAGCAAGCCAGTCGAGTTTCTGCTAATTTAATTGAAACCTCTTCTTTTGAAATGAATGAAGTGATTCGCCAATTAATTGAAAAATCTGGTGGCGGACAAGTCATGATTCCTTCAACAGATGAATTTGAAAAATTAGGAGTGAATGTTATTTCAGACCAATTGGTGAAGTGGAAAATTGGTAAAGAAAATCGTGATGAAAATATTAATGCCGCTCAAAATTCTAATGTCGTCGTGGCTGTTCCTAAATTTTTCCTCGCTGAATCAGCAACGATTGTAGTCGAATCAGAAGCTGGCCAAGGGCGATCTTTACACTTCTTACCCACTCATTATATTTCTCTAATTCCGCTAAGTCGTATGGTTCCTCGTTCTACCCAGGCTGCGGCTTGGTTTGATGAACATAAGAAGCCTGGGTCAACCCTTCATTTTATTTCTGGCCCCTCAAATTCTGGTGATATTGAAATGCAACTTGTGGTTGGACTTCATGGTCCTTTGGAAATTAATTATGTGATTGTCAAAGATTTATGAAAGGAAAAAACTCTGCTGACAGCAGAGTTTTTATTATTATTTTTACTGACAGATGTGTTGTCAGTAATTTTTGCTTAATCGCGATTTCCACCAGCGATACCGAAGATACGGAGCAGGAAGAGGAATAAGTTTAAGAAGTCTAAGTAAAGTGACAAAGCCATTGAGATTGCCCAACCGTCATTTACTTGACCGTTATTTGCATTATAGACATTAACGATTTTTTGATTATCCCAAGCAATCAAGCCAGAGAAAATCACAACACCAGCAATACTTGTAAGGAACATCAAGCCTGTGCTTGCAAAGAACCAGTTGAGAAGTGTTGCCACAATCAAGCCCCAAACAGCAACACCCATTACTTTACCCATTGCAGAGAGATTGCGTTTTGTCACTCGACCATAAATTGACAATCCTAAGAACATCGCTGCTGCTGTAACAAAGGCAAGAGTAATATTAGTTGCCGTATACATAATCAATGTAAAGCTAAGCAAGAATCCAAAGAATGCTGCAAATCCAATAAAGAGCGGTAACGCTGCCGGAGAATTTTTGAGTGCTGCTCGTTGCATTGGAAATACTAAGAACAATGGAACCAACCATAAGAGTAAGAATCCAAAGCCTCCTCTGTCTAGCATTGCTACCATATTATCTGCGAAAAATGTAATCATTATCCAAGAAACAACTGCAGAAATCAATACTCCTGCTCCCATCAACGCATAAATTTTACTGAAGAATGCATTCAATCCATCGCTTCTTTGGTCAAAGATAACATTATTATCATTCATATTTTTCATTATATTTGGCCTCCCTTTTTAATTTAATTCTAAGACTATTTTACCAAAAATTGGTCTTTTTGTCATCAGTCTTAGGTCTGATTTTTATTTCTATTATTTACTGACAGCCTTTTATTCACTTTTAGGAACAAGGGTTGTCAGTGCTTTTCGATAAACTTTGATGTCTAATGGAAGTGGATCACTCTTATCCCCATCAATTCTTGAATATGGATTATCTTTCTTTTTATTTGAATGTGTGAGAATCTCTAAATGGTCAGTATCAAAATGAGTTATTTCAAGAAAATCATCAAATTTTCCTCGACGAAGTTTGTTCAAATGAAAAAGGATATTAAATAAATTGATTTCTTTTAATGAATAAACACGGATAAGTCCGTCATCAACTTTAGCTTTGGGGGCCAAAGCTTGCATTCCACCAATTGTATCTGTCATTGTAATCAATAATAGTTTCGTTCTTAATGACTTGGTTTTACCATTATATTTTACTTTAATTCGATAGGTTTTATTATAGCGAATAACTTTATAAGCATCTTTTAGATAAGCTAAAGGTCCAAATTTTTTCTTCTCAGAGCCGCTGACATTTTGGGCAATATCTGCTAAAATCCCTAATGTTAAACTTGATGTCATATAATCATTATTGACTTTGGCAATATCAAATTTTTGAATTTCGCCTTGACTTAAATTATTAAGTGCTTCTTCTAATTTTTGCGGAATATGAAGTGATTTTGATAAATTATTAACTGTACCATTAGGAACAATGCCTAGAATCGGTTTTGCTCCTCCTTCAAATACTCCTCCGCAAATTTTATTAATGGTTCCATCGCCACCTAAAGCAACCACGAGGTCCGTTTGGTCTTGACTAGCTTTTTTAGCAAGTCGGATTGCATCCTCTGGGCTTTCTGGATTGATAAATTCAAGTTTAGAGGCTGAATTTTCTGGTCTTGCAAAAAAGTCCTTAATTGTTTTCAAAACTTTGTCTTCATCATTATTACCAGATTTTTCATTATAAAATACTTTTACATTTTTCATAAAATACCTCCTTATTTTAGTGCAACGGAATCTATTGCTTACATATTAATTTTATCATATTATGAAAAATCTCTGACAAGACTTGCTTTATTTTACTGACAGACTTATTTCTAAATAAAAAAACCTATCAATGGATAGGTTTTATTTTTTACTTTTTTAATCAATACTGAAATAAGGTAAACGTTTAAAATGCTTACGGCGATTCCATTTGTACTTGAGGTTAACTGACCCTTCAAGGGTAGCTACATATTTATCAACAGCAGTAACAATCCAACTTTCTTTATAGCGTGGCGGATTGATTGTCGCACCGAACATATGTTTGATGATTATGTCTTTTTCAAGAGCTGACAAGGTTGTCAGTTTGCGCGCATTACGGTAGGCGATATGAGGATGCACATAGGCATGGCTCTTTGCAAATTTTGTATTGCGCCAATCATAATAGAAAAGGTCATGCAAAAGTCCAGCTCTAGCTGTAGCTTTAGCATTGAGGCCACGTTTTTTCGCAATGAGATAGCTGACATAACTTACTCTTAAGCAATGTTGCAAGCGTGTTGAAGTATAGTGATGTGTAATCCCATCAAGCTTTTTAAGCTCATCCATTTCTAATAGATGACCGACATAACTCATATATTCTGCGTCGTTAAACCACGGCTTTTCTTCTAAATTCATGACTTGATTATAACACGATAATTCTCTTTGTCAATACGATTTACTTAGTTTTTAGATTAAATTTTTCTTTTTAAATGCTTAGAAATTTATTTTTAATGCTTGTAAAATTTTGAAAATTTGCTATTTTACTTGATTTCCATTTTTATTTATTTATTATTTTAGTAAAAAATATTTTTTCTATTTTTTCTAAAAAAGTAAGGCCGATAGTTTACAAAAACTCAAATTTCCTGTATAATTGATAGGTATTAGAAAAATCTTGGAGGGTGTAGTGTGCCCACCTGGGACATCACATCAACCGCTTTTCTATGAAAAGTAATAAAAGGAGACAAAAAATGGCAAACATTAAATCTGCAATCAAACGTGCTGAATTGAATAAAGTAGCAAACGAACGCAACGCACAACAAAAATCTGCAATGCGCACTCTTATCAAAAAATTTGAAGCTGCACCTACTGAAGAACTTTACAGAGCTGCTTCTTCATCAATTGATAAAGCTGCTTCAAAAGGCCTTATCCATGCTAACAAAGCATCACGTGATAAAGCACGTCTTGCTGCTAAACTTGGCTAATTAAAAATGTCTGTCTCTTTGGCAGATTTTTTTATATCAAAAAGTACTGATAGAAACAAAAAAATACTGACAGCAATTTCTGTCAGTATTTTTTATTTATTAAAGATTGCAAAGTCTTGTTGAGTTAAACCAATTAAAGGGTCAAAATTTCCTGACAAAATAAGTGCTTCTGTCAAGCTTCCCTTATCCAGTGTTTCAATTTCTTCATCTTCAAATAAAGAAATTTCTTCTACTTGTGCTGGCATTTTTTTACTGACAGAACGATTTTGCCCTTGTAATTCTACTGGCGCTGCAGGCTTCTTCTCTTTGTCAGATCTTTCTTTTTTGTCAGTAACTTTTTTACTCACAATTTCTACTGACAGATTTTTAGCCGCTGGATTTTCTCCCATAAATCGCTCAATCAGATAGGTCTTTCGATTCGCTCCTTCACGCGCCACCGCTTGTGCAAAAGCTCGTTCTTCACCAAGTAAAATCAGACTTTGTTTAGCCCTTGTAATTGCCGTATAAAGCAAATTTCGCTCTAACATCCGTGAATACGAAGAAACCATCGGCACAATAACTGTGCAAAACTCCGAACCTTGAGATTTATGAATGGACATAGCATAAGCCAGAGTAATTTTATACCACTCCGCTCTTGGATAAGTCAATTCTTGACCATCAAAATCCATCACCAACTCATCTTGTTTACTGTCAGTATATTTTGCTGCAATCAATTCTACGATTTGTCCCAAATCCCCGTTAAATACATTGGCCTCAGCATCATTTACTAAATGAAGAACTTTATCTCCTTCACGAAATTTCATATCACCCAAAGCAAATTCAAGTCGGTCATTAAGCGGATTAAAGAGATTTTGCAACAGAACATTCATTGCATTAATTCCGGCCATTCCTTTATACATAGGCGCTAAGATTTGTAATTCAAAAGGATTATTCCCTCTTTTTTGCCATGCACTTGCGATTTGTTCAACCATCTGAGGAACAAAATTAGCACTGACCTCAAAATAAGAACGGTCAGGCTTTTTCGCCGTGAAATCACTTGGCAATTGCCCATCTTTGATGTGGTGAGCTAAATCAGTAATGGTAGAATCATCCCCTTGACGAAATATCTTATCCAATTTTACTGACGGAATTTCTGGAATTTTTAGTAAATCCGCAAAAATTTGTCCTGGCCCCACAGAAGGAAGCTGGTCAGCATCTCCAACAAGGAGAACTTTCATTGAACCAGGAATCGCTTGAAAAAGTTTATTAGCTAACCAAGTATCAACCATAGAAAATTCGTCAACAATCAAAAGAGCACCAGACAATTCATTTCCAAGAGCATCTTCTGCTTCATCTTGTCCCAAACCCAAATGGCGGTGAA
This sequence comes from Lactococcus sp. AK05, assembly GCF_041026685.1. Classification (NCBI taxonomy): domain Bacteria; kingdom Bacillati; phylum Bacillota; class Bacilli; order Lactobacillales; family Streptococcaceae; genus Lactococcus; species Lactococcus sp. AK05. The sequence continues at coordinate 218,392 of NZ_JBFTEI010000001.1, read as the reverse complement.
TCGTCGCTGCTGGAAGACCAGTCAACTCATTCATCCGTCTTGAAGCTCGACCAGTCGGTGCTGCCAGTAATATAGGAAAGACGTCATCATTATAATGGTCTGGGTCCAAATCTAGCTGATGAAGACGGGCATACGTTTCAATAAAACCATTGATAATTGTTGTTTTACCAGTTCCTGGTCCACCAGTCAAAATGAAAAATTGCTGATTCATTGCACCAATAATGGCTTGCTTTTGCAAATCATCATAAGTAATTTCTAAATCTTTTTCAACTTCAGCCAAAACTGTCAGTAACTTTTCATCAGCAAAATCTTTACCAGAACGATTAGTTAATGCTGTCAGTGATTTCCGAATCCCGTCCTCAGCGAAGTACAAGGAATTCTCAAATATTTTTGTTCCTTCTTGTTGCACTTTTCCATCAACAATTAAACCATTAATTTCCTCCGCAACAGCAGACGGATTAACCTCAACATTACGAGCTTCTTCAAGTAAATCTATCGTCATCTCAAGTAAATTTTTGGCTTCAATGTAAGTATCACCTGTTGATTGCGAATGCGTATTGACCTCATGCATCAATGCCGCTCGAAATCGATTAGGGCTATCTGCTTCAATTCCTAAACTACTTGCAATCTTATCAGCTGTTTTAAAACCAACTCCCTTAACATCTTCCACAAGCTGATAAGGATTTTCCTCAATTTTTTCAATCGTTTCTTCTTTATAAAGTTCATAAATTTGAAAAGTGATTTTGCTTGGTAAGCCGTATTCTGCAAGCTTGGTCAGCACTTTTTCCATTCCATGGTTCTCACGTAATCGTTTGATAAATGAATTTTTTCTAGCTAGGGTCAATAGGCCATCCAATTTTTCCGGCGCTTCTAAAATTGAATCTACCGTATTTTCAGGAAAAGTTTCAACAATTTTTTCTGCCGTTTTCTTACCAATTCCAGGAAATTTATCTGAAGAAAAATATTTAACTAAACCAGCACCAGAAGTCGGCACTGCTTTTTCATATTGACTGACCTGTAATTGTTCCCCATACTTAGGATGCTGCGTCAATTGACCATAAAATGTATAAGAATCTCCTTCAACCACATCTCCAATTGTCCCGTTAACCACAATTTCAAAATCATCATATTCAGCATTAGTTTCATCAATTTCAATGAGTAGAACTTTATAAAAATTACTGGGATTGGAGAAAAATATTGCCTCAATCGAACCAGTAAAATAAGTTTTTTCAATCATAGCTGTTTATCCCAAATTTTTAAGTCAAAATGGCCAGCATTTGATTCTAAAACAGTGACCGTATTATTGGCTAAACCACCAACTGAACGTAATTCAGCAATTGGAAAGCCAGCTAAATGGCGCATTCCAGCCGTTCCAGAAGCCCCGTGACCAACTAAAAGTACATTGTCCATTTTAGAATTCAACAAATCCTGAGCCAAAGAATCAAAGCGATTCAAGACAGAACTCACAGATTCAGCTCCAAAAGCACTTCCATCAAATTGATCTAACTCAAAGCGTGAATCATGCATTTCTTTAGGATATTTAGCAATTGCATCACTAATGAACCAACCCTCTAATTCCCCGAAATTCCATTCTGACAATCGTTTGTCAGTACTCACACTTTGATTTGTCAGTAAATCTGCCGTAATCAAAGCTCTTTTTTGTGGACTCGACAAAACTTTGTCAAATTCAATTGGTTCTAAAAACTTATGAACTCGTTCAATCGCTTCATAGGATTCTGGTAATAAAGGTGAATCTCCTTTTTGTCCTTGCAAACGTCGCGCCAAGTTCCACTCCGTCTTACCATGTCGTACAAAATAAATTCTCACCTTTACACCTCTCCCAATGAATAGACTGCATAATTTCCTAATAAACGAACCTTTACTCCCAAACCTGATAATTCTTCAAGAGCATAAGGAATTTTTAAATTATTTTTTTCATTATTTACTAAATCAATATTAAAAAAGTACTGACCTAGCCTTGTTCTTAAAGGACGTGATTCAATTTTTGTCATATCAATATCACGCCAAGCAAAAACAGAAATCGCTTTATGAAGCGCTCCTGGCAGATTATCAGGTAGAGTCAAAGCCAAACTCACCTTCTCACCTGTTTTTAGTAAATCAAATGATTTTTTCTCTTTTCCCAATAACCAAAACCGAGTAGAATTTCCTGCTAAATCCTGAATATTTTTGGCAACGATCTCTAAATCATACATTTTAGCCGCGTAAGAATTAGCAACAGCTGCAATTGGCAAATCTGGATGATTTTTCACAAATTCAGCTGCTGCTGAAGTAGAATCAGTAATTTCAACCTTTGCCTGTGGATAATGCTCTCGTAAATAATTCCGTGTTTGTGCAAGCGCTTGAGGGTGGGAATAAATATGTTCAATTTTCCCCTCTTTTGAAAGAGCCAGCAAATTTTGTGAAATTGGCAAAACAAATTCAGCCACAACTGTCGCCTTAGAATCATGAAAAATTTTATCAATACTCATATTCACAGTTCCTTCAGTCGAATTTTCAATAGGAACAAGAGCAAAATCACATTTCCCTTCATCATAAGCTTCGATAACATCCAGAATACTATCATAAGCAAATAATTCTTCTGATATAAATGCTGTCTCAGCCACCACCGAACAAAAAGAGCCACGAGGTCCTAAATACGCAATTTTCATCTTAATTTATCCCCCATTTTTCACGAATCTCTTCTACAATTTGCTCAGGACTTTTGTCAGTAACATCAATCGTTAAATCGGCCACTTTTGCATAGTCATTTTTTCTTTTTTCAAATAAAAGTTGAGCGGCCTTTTTATCCTGCGCTAGAGGACGAACATTCTGCAAATCCATCGAAATTCGTTCCCAAAGCGTTTCAAAATCAGCGGTCAAAAAGACAACTCCAGTTTCTCTATCAAGAGCCTCTAAATTCTTTGGATTTTCAATTATTCCACCGCCCGTTGCAATAATTATATTCTTTTGAAGCGCAAGCTCAAAAACCTCATTTTCAATTTTACGAAAATCAGCTTCCCCAAATAATTCAAAAAATTCAGCAATTGGCATCTCAATTTCTTCTTCAATTAATCGATCCAAATCAGTAAAATTTTCTGTTAAAAGTTTTGCTACTGTGGACTTTCCCGCACCCATAAATCCAATTAAAATGATACTCATTTTTTACTTCCAATCACTTAAGTTCAAATATTTTCCGACAATTGTTCTAAATCGTCAAAGAAACTTGGATAACTTGTTTGAATTGCTTCGGCGCGTTCAAGCTCAATTTCCCCATTTTCAACCAAAAGTGCTGCAATTGCAGCCATCATTCCAATTCTATGGTCACCTAAAGTATTAATTGAATTTTCTGGAGCATGGAGTCTCGTTCCACCTTGAATAATCATTCCATCATCTGTTGGTTGAATTTTGGCCCCCATACTATTAAGAGCATTCGCGACAACAGCAATTCGGTCAGTTTCTTTTACTTTAAGCTCAGCCGCATCTCGAATAATTGTTTCGCCTTGAGCTTGTGTTGCTAAGAGAGCAATGATTGGCAATTCATCAATTAATCTAGGAATTAAATCACCTGAAATTTCAGTTCCTTTCAATTGACTAGCTTTTACTTTTAGAGTTGCAGCCTTTGCCACATTATCTTGCTCTAAAATTTCCAACTGTCCACCCATTGCTTGAATGACTTCGATAATTCCAGTTCTTGTTTCATTAACTCCAACGTTTTCTAAAATAAGTTCTGAATTTTCAACAACCAAGGCCGCAACCAACCAAAAAGCTGCCGAACTAATATCTCCAGGAACTACTACTTTTTGACCCACAAGTTTTTGTCCACCAGGTACAAGAATTGTTTTATCAGAAACCTTTAGTTCTCCACCAAATTGAACTAACATTTCTTCCGTATGTGAGCGTGTTTTTTCCTTTTCAACAACTTTCGTCAGCCCTTCTGCTTGTAAAGCAGCAAAAATTACAGCTGATTTTACCTGAGCCGAAGCCACCGGAAGAACATAGTCAATTGCCTTCAAATGCGTGCTTCCTTTAATTGTCATCGGTAATTTAACCTTATCAGTTTGACCAGTAATTTCTGCCCCCATCAATTGTAAAGGAGTTGCTACACGATCCATTGGTCTTTTTGATAAACTGTCATCACCAAACAAAGTAGTTTCAAAAGGAAGGCCTGCTAAAATTCCCGATAAAAGACGAGTTGAAGTTCCGGAATTTCCCATATCCAGTGCTTTTTCAGGAGCCTTAAGTTCTGAAATTCCTTTACCGTGGACAGTAATCACCTCACCCTTATCTTCAATCTCAACTCCCATCGCACGGAAAGCTTCAATAGTAGATAAGACATCTTCTCCACGTAAAATATCATAAATAACAGTTTTTCCTTTAGCAATAGAGCCAAACATAATACTACGATGTGAGATTGATTTATCTCCTGGAACTTTTAAACGTCCTTTTAAGCCTTGCGAATTTATCTTTAATTTCATTATATTATCCTAAACATTTTTTAGTATTTATTATAGCATAAAAGGGCGCTCAGAGCCCTTTTATTTTCAACAATTTTTCCTAAGATTTTAAGACTAAGAAAGTCCTATCTTTAATCTTTATCAAACAACTGTAAAATCAGTTGCTTTTTCAATAATTTCTCGTGCTTCTTTTAAATCTTCCGCTCTCTTAAATGAAATTTGAAGTTGACCATGAATATCTTCGCGATTTTCTTCATTAATTTTTACATTTGTTATTGAGAAATCTTCTAGTAAGCCTAAAACCTTTAAAACAACTCCTTTTTCATCGGGAACCGAAATAAATAAATCATAAAAGTTTGGCAGAGCCCCTTTATGAATTTCCATGGCTTGACGAATTTTTTTACCTTGTTCAAAAAAGTGTTCTATAGCTGCAGAATCTTTATTAGCAATTTTTAAAGCAATTTCATCTAATTGTTTTTTGAAATTTTCTATTCTATCAATCGTAATTTCTGGATTTGATAATAAGACACTTGTCCACATCAAACTGTCAGCCTCTGCAATTCTAGTTAAATCTCTAAAACCACCAGCCGCTAAATGTTTCACTAAAGGATGTTCTTTTGAAAAATCATCTGACTGCCAAACAAGGGCCGAAGCCAAAATATGCGGGAAATGAGAAACCTGCCCAGTGACTCGGTCGTGCTCTTTTGCATCTAAAATAATAAATTTGGCATGAAGTCCTTTAAGTAAATCACGTAATTCTTGGTTTTCTTGGGTCAAAACATAATAAGCATTTTCAAATAAATTAATATCTGCCGCCATTACTCCTGACTTATGAGAGCCAGCCATCGGATGTCCACCGATAAATCGTACTTTGTCTTCATCAAAAAGTTGATTTGCCAGTTCAACAATTTCACTCTTGGTTGAACCCGTATCTGTAATCAAAAGACCTTTTTTTAAATTCAAAGTTGCTAGCTTTTTCAAAAGCTCCAAAGTGGTTATAATTGGAACAGCCAAAATAATAATATCTGCTTTTTGAGCTCCTTCAACTAAGCTAACTTTAGAATCAATAATTCCGCGCTTTTGAGCAATTTCTTGAATGTTCTCACGATCAGAGCCAAGAATTTCAAAATCAGGATGAGCTCTTTTTATCCCTAAGGCAATTGAACTTCCAATGAGACCAAGTCCAATGATTAATATTTTTTTCATTTTTATTCTTTCGTTATTGTCACAGACGTCCCATTTCCAATTTCAGAGTTAATTGAAATTTCAAATTCTAATTTATCTAAAATTAATTTAGATAAATAAAGTCCAAGACCTGTTGACTTTTGTTGAATCCGACCATTATATCCAGTAAATCCATGTTCAAAAAGGCGAGGAAGGTCTTCTTTTAATATCCCAATCCCACTATCTTGAATGATTAATTCACCGGTTTTAATTTTAATTAGAATCCCACCTTCTTTAGTGTACTTTACAGCATTATTCAATAATTGCTCAACAGCAAGACTCAACCATCTTTGATCGCTATTGACCAGCCATTCTCCTTCAATTTGGATTGAAAGATTTTTCTGAATAAAAAAGCTACTGTATTTTTTGACTAATTCTTTCACGAGTGAAGCCATGCTTACTTTTTCAAATCTGAAATCAGTAGCTAAATTATTAATTCTTTGATATTCCAGAAGAATTTTTAGATAATTTTCTAAAGAAAAAACCTGATTCTTCAGCTCCTCACTATTAACTTGAGTTTGAGTCATTAAATCAATAGCTGCCAAAGGGACCTTCATTTGGTGCGACCAGACTCTGATAATATCTTCCATTTCACGCTCAGCAAGATTTTGTTGTTCTAACTTTTTTTGCAACTCTTCATTGTCTTTCACTACTCTCTCAATAGCCTCACAGTTTGCTTTCCAGCGAAAATAGGATGAGATAAGGTAAATAATAAAAATAATGACAGCAAATAAAGTACTGTTAACAAATGCCATCATTGGTAGATGCCAAAGCCAAAATGTCACAATATAAATAGCTGACATAAGCAAAAAGACACCAATTTGTGGAATTTTAGACTTAAAAAATTTAAACCAGAGCATAACCACTTCCTCTTTTTGTCATAATATGCTTATCAAAGCCAATTTCACCAAGTTTTTTGCGTAAACGAGTCATTTTTACATTTAAAGTATTTGCATCAATAAATTCATCTGTTTGCCACAACTCTTGTAGAATTTTTTCCTTGGTCACCACTTCACCATTTCCACGAAAAAGAAGAGTTAAAATTTTATTTTCAGAACTTGTTAGCTCAATTTCTTCGCGTTCACCTTCTTGAGTTGAAATCAAAGTATTTTCAGATAAAACATAACCAGCAAATTCTAACTTTTCAATCCCTGAAAAAGAATAACTTCTGCGCAATAAAGCTTTTATTTTTGCATTTAAAATTTCTAATGAAAATGGCTTGGTTACAAAATCATCAGCTCCTTGATTCATGGCGGTTACTTGATTCATGTCATCCGATGCCGAAGAAATAAAGATAATAGGAATTTGGGAAAGCTTTCTTAACTCATTTGTCCAATAAAAACCACTATAAAATGGTAGCCCAATATCCATTAATACTAAATCTGCTTCAAATTCCATAATTTCTTGTTTTACTGCTCGAAAATTGGAAACACTTCTGACTTGAAATTCTTTTTCCAGAGCAATCTTAATTGCTTTCACAATAATTTCATCATCTTCTACAATAAATATTTTAGTCATATTCACTCCTCATTTGTTTTCAATTTTGCTATCATTTCTGTATCACTCACTCTTTCATACCAAAGTTTTCTTGTTTTCGAGAGAAAAGCAATTAAAACATCTAGTAGAGGTAAAAGACTCAATCCTAAAAAGAGTAAAATAAGTAAAAAGTTTTGTCCCAATTGATCCTGAGGTATTGTACCTGAACGTTGAAGAAAATATTCTGCTGAGACAATCAAAGCAAAGTTTCCAAAAGATAAAAATTGGCGAAAAGCAATTCTAAAACGATTTTTAGCTTTTATTTGAATTCTCAATAATAATTGACCTGGTGTTGCTTTGAGAACTAGCGGGACAAGTCCTAAAATTATTAATTCTGAATAATAGCCTGTTGGAAGAAATAGACTTCCAATGATAAAAATAAGAACCAAATCAACTAAAAAGGCAATGAAACGTCTTGAAAGACTAACTCTTGAACTTTCAACCTTAGTTGCATCCAAATCTGGTAAAAATCGACTAAAAATAACCGCAATTCCAAATCCAATTAAACTTCCAAGCGTATTAATCATTAAATCATCAACATCAAATAAACGATAAGGTCGAGGATATAGTCCAAAAAGAGCTGACCTTTGGATAAGTTCAAATGATAAAGTTAATAAAAAACTTAAAATAAAAGTTTGTTTAAATGAGCGTTTAAATAAATATCTTAAATAAAGGCCAAAAGGCAAGGTTAAAAGTAGATTAAAAAATGGTTGGATAAATGTTGAATCTTTTAGAGCTGCGAGCCAAGTTGAAGGTTCATTTATATTAAAAGGACTATATAAAATAAATTGACGAACAAACTCAAATGGAACTAAGTTTTGCTTTGGACCTGTCAGTTTTGCTACTTCACTCACAGGAGGAAGCGGGAAAATTGTCATGGCATAAGCGCAAATGAGATAAAGAATAAATGAAAAATTGACAAAAAAGCGCCAAAAATTAATCCGACCATACCGACGATATTGTACAATCAAATATGGAATTAATGATATAAATAAAAATATAAAAAAGAGAAGAACTCCAATTTGAATTGAATGAAGATAGATCGTCATATTTTCCTTTCCCTAAAGGTAACTATTTTTCTCTAACAAAAGATAAATTTAGTGCCGAGAAAACCATTGTTTTTGTTCCTTTTATTATATCAAAAGTAGCTCTCTTTTGTAGCTTTTTCCTTCCCTTGTTTCTTCTATATGGATTTAAACAAAAAAAGAGGCATATTTATGCCTTCTTTTTTATCTTTCAACAATTTTGTAGTAAACACGACTCGTTGCCTTATAGATGAGGTAGTAAATAATTGCAAGGATTGCAATTGTTGCTAAGGAAATAGTAAAAATAACTGAGCGGTCATTAATGTCAAACAACATTATTATTTTTTCAATCATTAAATATGCACCAGCAAAATGGGCGATAGTGATAACTAATGGTAGGAAGAATATCAAACGAACTTGTGATTTGATTGTTTTTTGAACTTCTTCTTTTGAAAGTCCCACTTCCTGTAGAATTTTGAATGAGCGTTTATCTTGTGCCCCTTCTGAGAGTTGCTTGTAGTAGATAATTAATGCAGCTCCAAGAATGAAACTAATTCCTAAAACAAAACCAACAAAGACAAATCCTCCAATTTGAGCGCGCTGATCTTGCAATGCTTCACTTCTGTACGAAATCGTTAAATCTTTATTATTTTTAAACTCTTCTTTGAAAGCTTTAGTAAATCGTTTTTCATCGACAGGTTTTATATCAAAGATGATTGATGTTGATGCAAGATTTGAAAATCCTTGATCACCACTATTTGTTTTATTGAAATTTGCTAGTCCTTTATCAAAAGCTTGATTGTTAGCAAAGACAATCATCATAACTTTAGAAGAAATTGTTGTTACACCACTTGCTGGAAAATCTTTGACTGATTTAAGCGTGTCTGCAACTTGATAAGTTTCTCCATACCATTGAATTGATTTAATCTTACTATCAAATGAAGTTTTATTTTTCGATATATCTACAAGTAAGACCTCATTATCTTTTAAAGAAGGAATATCTTTATTTCCTAATGATTTAAGTGTTTGAGCAGTTGTTAAGGTTGCAAAATATGAATTTTTATCAAACATTGCTCCCTGCATATTTGAAGTAATAAATTGATCTTTAGACGACTTGACTCTATCGACTTGTAAATCTTGAGCATAGTACATATCAGATAGATTTTTGATTTCTATATTTTTGCTAGCTGCGGCACTTTTAATTCGTTCAATATCTTGTTTTACATCCGTATTATTTGCAACCGAATAAGTCTTTGCTTCTCGGGTATAGTAGGTTTTTACTGAGTTCTCAGTTCCAAGAAAAACACCTAAACTGACAACTACGGTCACGATTGTCATAGATAACAAAATAGTGATATTCCCTAGACCAACAGCATTTGCTTTCATTCGATAAAGCATAGAACTTGTTGTAATGAAATTATTTGGTTTATAGTAACTTGGACGTTTCTTTTTCAATTTAAGGTACCAAACGGTAAAACTAATATAGAAAAGATAAGTACCAAATATAACCAGTAAAACAGCGATAAAGAATTTCATTATTGCTGCCATTGGGTCTTCAACCGTCAAAGCGATATAGTAACCAGCTCCTAAAAGAATGACTGCGGCAATGGCGAAAAATAAATTTGATTTTGGTTCTTTTTCACCTTTTGACTCTTCTCTTAGAAGATCAAGACTTGAAGAACGCCAGATAATCCAAACTCCGATCGTCATTAAAACTAAAAAGAAAACAAAGAAGAGAATGGCAAGTAATAAAATTGCTGTGGGACTAATGACTAGATTAAAATAATTTCCTCCAATCATATTTACAAACACTAAGAAGAGGAATTTCGAAAAAGCAATCCCACAAATCGTTCCAACAATAACCGTAATGATATAGCTTAAGAGTAATTCTAAAAATGCGACTCCTACGATTCTTGTTTTACCAAAGCCAAGAATGTCATAAAGTCCAAATTCTTTAGAACGTTGGGTTTGTAAAAAACGATAACTGTAAACTAAGATAAGAACTGCAAAAATAGATAAAACAATCAATGCAAATCCCATTACTTGTGAAAGAGAACTCCCTCCTTTTAATTTACTAATTGAGGGAGATAAAGCGATTGACGCAGTAACGAAAATCATTACAAACATCGTAACAGAGGCCATTAAAAAAGGAGCAAAACTTTTAAAACCTTTTTTAATATTATTGGCCGCAAGCTTTAGACTAAGCATTCAAGGACACCTCCTCATCCTCTGCTGCTCCCAAGAAAGCAGTCATTGAAAGAGTGATTTCTTTTGCAAATTCAGTTGAGCTTTTTTCACCACGATAAAGTTGGTGATAAAGGACACCGTCTTTTATAAAAAGAACACGTTTCGCATGGCTTGCAGCTAAGCTTGAGTGAGTAACCATGATAATGGTTTGACCACTATCATTAATTTCTTCAAAAAGATTGAGTAAGTCTTCTGAGTTTTTAAAGTCCAAAGCAGCTGTGGGTTCATCGGCAAGAACTAAATCAGGTTGGCTAATCAAGGCGCGTGCTACAGCAACCCGCTGTTTTTGTCCTCCTGAAAGTTCAAAAGGTTGTTTTTCTAAGAGATTTTCAATGTTTAGTTTAGGTGCGAGAATTTTTAGTCTACTCTTCATTAATTCTACGCTTGATTTTGATAAAACGAGTGGAAGATAAATATTGTCTCTGACGTTAAGGGTATCAAGTAAATTGAAATCTTGGAAGACAAAACCGAGGTGATCACGTCTAAATGCAGAAATTTCTTTATCTTTAATAGCTGTGATGTCTTCTTTATTTAAGAGTACTTGTCCAGAAGTTGGTTTTTCAAGAGTTGATAGGATATTCAACAAGGTTGTTTTTCCTGAACCAGATTCCCCCATAATGGCAATATATTCGCCTTCTTCTACACCAAAATCAATGTCAACTAGGGCTGTGGTTTCTTCTTTTGAAAATCTTGTTTTAAAAATTTTCTTGAGATGTTTTACTTCGAGTAACATGTTTTTCTCCTATCTTATCTTTCGATTTCGTTCTTTTTATTTATTTTAGCTAATCGTGTTCGCATTGTCTTCATGGAATAAAGGAGGCAAGCGCCCATTAGTGAAGCCAAAATAACTGTAATGGTCATTAGCATAATATTAATTTGCAAAAATGTCATGTTCTTTCCTCTTTCTTTCTGAGACTCTTTTTATGAGTTATTATTTAATTTCTTAAGGGCTTCTTTAGGAACCTCTGCTTTTTTTACTTCTTCCCAAGAGGTTACGCCTTTAACGGAATTAACTGTTAATTTCAGGTAAGCTTCTTTACGGAGGTTGTGGTCTGCCATAAATGTAACTTTCTTTTCTTTTCCATCTTTTTGATATGATTTTATATCATAATCATATTCTTTGAATTTTTTTCCTGAATCGTCACTGACTTCTTTTTCTTTTCCGTCTTTAGTGATTTGAACGTAATAAGTTCCTCCACCATAAGTTACTTTGTACCATGCAAATCCCGATCCACCGATGAGGATGATAAGTGCTATTATTCCAAAAAGTATTTTTTTCATTTTGTTCTCCTTAACTTTTCTTGATAGGTTCATTGTAACAAGAAATATTCGTCTGAAAACTTACAAATTCGTAAGTTATTTATTATATAAAAAAAAGCCAGAGACTGGCTTATTTTTTATTAATATTCTGATAAACGTTTTTTGTAGTTATCCACAGCAATTTTCAGTTCATTCATTGTATCAGAATTAAATTTATCACAGATTTCTTGAGCGACTACCGTTGCTACTACATTTTCCATCACAACTCCTGCTGCTGGAAGAGCAGTTGGATCAGAACGTTCTACACTTGCTTTGTAGGGTTCATGACTTTCGGTATCAATAGACATCAAAGGTTTATACAATGTTGGAATAGGTTTCATGACTCCACGGACGATGAGTTGTTCACCATTTGTCATTCCCCCCTCAAAACCGCCTAACTGATTACTTGAACGAGTGTAGCCTTTATCCTCAGACCAGATGATTTCATCCATCACTTGACTTCCTGGTCGTTTTCCTGCTTCAAATCCAAGACCAAATTCAACTCCTTTGAAGGCATTGATAGAAACAACCGCAGCAGCAATTTTTGCATCCAGCTTTCTATCATATTGGACATAAGAACCAAGACCTGCCGGAACTCCTTCTACTCTGGTTTCAATTATTCCACCAATTGTATCTCCAGCTTTTTTTATTTGATCAATGTAAGTGCGTAGTTCTTCTGCTTGACTCTCATCAAAAATAGACAAATCACTAAGGCCAGCTGTCTGACGAATCTCTTGAACACTTAAATTTTCTGGACTTGTAATTTCTCGTCCGCCAAAATTTACGACATGATTGGCTATTTCAATCTCTAATTCGTGAAGTAGTTTTTTTGCCACAGCTCCAACCGCAACACGCATTGTTGTTTCACGCGCTGACGAACGTTCTAAAACATTTCGTAAGTCTTCAAATTCATATTTCATTCCGCCAACTAAATCGGCATGTCCTGGGCGCGGTTTGGTCAAACGACGTTGTTTTTTAATTTTATCTTCAACATCTTGGGTTGCCATAATCTGTTCCCAATTCTTGAAGTCACGGTTTGTAACATTAAGTGTAATCGGGCTACCAATTGTTTTTCCGTGTCGAACGCCTGAAGTAATTTCAACTTGGTCAGACTCAATTTTCATCCGACCACCACGACCATAGCCGCCTTGACGACGTTTAAGCTCAATATTAATATCTTCTGCTGACAATGAGAGACCAGCTGGCACTCCTTCAATAATTGCTGTAAGTCTTGGGCCGTGAGATTCTCCCGCTGTAAAATAACGCATTTTATACCTCCATTTTTAGATAGTCATTGATTGCCTGCTGCATTTTTGGATTGAACAGAGGCTTATTATCTGTTTTTAAATTTACCCAAGCGAGCGCTTTTGTCTCTTCGTCTTGGTATTCTAAATCAATTGATTTTTTAGATATTTTGCAGGCGTAGCAAATATCTATTGGTTGAACTTTATCCCCATTTGGATAGGAAAAGTCTCCCCAATTATAGGTAGCAAATTGTTTGAGAATTTCAAAATCATTACTTCCCGTTTCTTCATAAACTTCACGACGTAAAGCTTCTTCAAGCGTCTCACCCAGTTCCAAACACCCCCCAGGTAAATCCCAAAGTCCTGAATCCATTCTTTTTTGAAGCAGGACTTCACCATTTTCATTTTCAAGAAAGGCAACAAGCGCAACGGTTATGATTTGTTGGTGCCCAACTTTACTACGTAACCACTTAATATAATCTGCCATTAATTTTCCTCAAATATTTGAATAATATCTGTTAATTTATTAATTTGCTGTGAGTTTTTTGCTGAAAGAAAATTGATTGATTGAATGCCACTATTATGGGCTGCTTCAATATCAAGGATTCGGTCACCAATATAATAGGTTTCTTCAGGCTTTAATTTATACTTTTTAAGTAAATAATTGATTGCTTCAGGATGAGGTTTTCTTTTAAATCCATTTTCAGAAGTGACTATTTCTAGAAAATAGGGTGAAATTTCCAGCTGATTAAGCAAATCATAAGCATTTTTGCCTTTGTGAGTATAAATGAAATTTTGAATCTTTTCTTTTTGAGTCCAATCTAAAACCTCTTTTGCACCAACCATTAATTTAATTTTGTCATTTTTAGCTGTCGAATTTGCCGTGAAATCTTCTTTTATTTCTTGAAATGGAACGGGTTGTTCTTTTAGTAAAGCATTGACTGATTGACCCTTTATAAAATTATATACTGTTTCTCGATCAAATGGTCGATTAAAGTTTGCAAATGATTCGGACAAGGCTTCTAAAAACACCTCATAGCTATCAATTAGTGTTCCATCTAAATCCCAAATAAATGTCGTCATTAGATTAGGCCTCCATTAATTTTTGATAAATCGGTAGGAGTTGATCAATTGTTTCTATCATTTCCGCTAGAATTATTGAGTCCTCTTTACCGTTAAATTTTTCTTTAGGCCAAAGCCGTCCAATTTCCAATTCAGATTTTTTTACTTTTCCTAAGCGTTCAGCGGCTTCTCTAAATGCTGACAGGGGATGAGTTTCTGCTTTTGTATGGTCTTTTGAGATTACGAAATCTTCTGTCAGTAACTTTTCTACTGACAGATTTGTCAGTAAGTTGGCGTATTCTTTTTGCTTTTTAGGCTGGTCTATCATTGATAAATAAATAAAAACGTAATCTTCCCAAATTCCTAATTGAAAATGGGCTTCCATTTTATAACCACGGGCTTTTGTGGAAATTGCTGACCAAGTATTTTCAGGCGCATTTGCTGTTCTTCTGCGATGTTGAGCAATGTGAAAGTAAAATTCCTGATTTGGAATTTTTACTGACAGCTCTGTCAGTAACTTTTGACCAATTTCAGAAAAAACAGGTTGAATTTCAGAACGAATCTCAGTCATTCTTGGTTCTAAACCTTCTATTTTAAAAATTTCAAATGATTTTTGAGTAAACATTTTAGAGTGATTATCCTCAATTTTCTAAGTTCTTTTACAGGTATTACTGCTTAGTGAACGCGCAGACGGAAGGCAGTGAGCGTGAAGCCCTGTTCCATATTACTAGCTACTTTATAAAAATTTAATGAATATTATTCCGGTCAGCATAATTAGAATCCCAACAATTTGCCAAATTTGAATGCCATATTTACTTGAGCGCCACCAACCAAATTGTTGAACCAACATACTGCCTAAAATTTGTCCAATCAAGCCCATCATAATTGTCAACCCTGCACCAATTTGCGGAACAGCAACGACTGTTGCAAAAACGAATGAGGCTCCTAAAAATCCACCAATTCCATTCCAAGGTTTTGCTTTTTTTAATTCTGAAATTTTTGGCAAACGGCGGTCAATAAAAAGCGACACGATAAAAATAGCTAAAAATCCAATGAAGAACGAAACAAAGGCTGCTTGTGCAGTATTTTCAAGTAAAACTCCCAATCGGCCATTAATTGCTTGTTGAGCAGCCGACATTGCCCCAACGATGACCGCCCAAATTCGCCAGCCTAGTAAGTTAGTTTGGTGCGTTTCTGCTTCTTTTTCTTTTAAATTAGGAAGAACAACCGCGACAATAACCCCAGCTAAAGTAATGATAATTCCCAAAAAGCGCATCAGAGTCATCGGAAGTTGCATGGCATGAAACCAGCCAAATGAATCAATAAGTGTCCCCATCAATATTTGACCCAAAATAGGTAAAATCACCGTTTGGACAGCTCCTAATCTTGGAAAAAGTAAAACATTAGATGTTAGGAAAATTCCACCAAGAACCCCACCAATCCATATCCATGCTGGGTGTGAGCCAACAAATTGAAAACTAGGAAAAAGCGTTTGACTGGTCACTAAAGTGATGATTCCTAAAAAAATCGAACCAACAAAGTTGGAAATTCCAGAGGCCAAAAATGGTGAGCCAACAATTTTTCGTAAATCCGCATTGATTGGATTTTGATTAGCAAGTAAAAAACCGCCAACTAAAGCAAAAGCTAGGTAAATATACATCGTTTCTCCTTTAAATAAGTGTTTTTACAGCTTTTATAAAAGCTGGGAGTTTTTTAATGCTACCACATTTTTGTAATTTTTAGATAGGATTCCTCTCCGAATAACTCAAGTTATTTTTGGAGATAGTCTTTCATTTCTTCAAAAGTCACTTCATTAATTTTAGCGGTGCCAATTTCAGGAACAATAACGGTTTTGATGATTCTTCCTCGTGCTTTTTTATCATGAGTTAAGGCTTTAAACAAAAGTTCTTCATCCCAAGGTTGATATTCGTCAGGTAAACCAAATTTTTTGACCATCTTTCGGATTTGGTCAGTAATTCCCTTGGGCATAAGACCTTTGAGTTCGGCAATTTTACTGATTTGAACCATCCCGATAGCAACTGCTTCTCCATGCATCACTTTACCATAGCCCGCAGTATTTTCAACAGCGTGTCCAATTGTATGACCAAAGTTCAAATAGAGCCGCACACCATTGTCTAATTCATCATCAACAACCACTTTTCGTTTTACTTCACAAGACCGATAGATAATTTCTTCAATCTTATCAAGCTTTTCTACCAAATCATCCGCTGACAAGTTTGTCAGTAAATTCCAGAGGTCTTTGTCAGCAATTAGGGCGCACTTGATGACCTCTCCCAATCCTTCACGAAATTCTCTTTGGCCGAGCGTTTGCAGAACTTCTGGGTCAATTAAAACCCCGTCAGGTTGTGTAAAAGTCCCAATCATATTCTTAGCCATTTTGGAATTAATTCCTGTTTTCCCACCAATAGAACTATCCACTTGGGCGGTCAAACTTGTTGGAATTTGTAAGAAATGGATGCCACGCATGTAAGTAGAGGCTACAAAACCAGCTAAATCACCTGTCACTCCACCACCGAGTGCAATAATTCCATCAGAACGAGTTAATTCAAATTCGGCACAAAAGTTCCAAGCATTTTCGGCTGTCAGTAAATTTTTACTGGCTTCTCCTTCCGGAAATTCAAAAGTTGCCACTTCAAAACCTGCTTTTTCAAGTTGGCCAACAACTTTTTGACCATAAAGTTCGTTGACATGATTATCAGAAATCAAAACAATTTTTTGCTTCTTCCACAATGAAGAAACCCAAGTTCCAATATTAGCCAAGGCCCCATTTTCGATGATGACATCATAGGGATGTTCTGGTAAATTCACATTTAATTTCATGCTTCTTTCTCCATTTCTAATGTAATTTTCGCAACAGGCATTTTTTTACCTGTCCATAAATAAAAGCTTTCCGCCGCCTGTCCAATGAGCATGCCAAGTCCATTTTCAGTTTGAGCTCCTTGCTCTTTTGCCCAACGTAAAAATGGTGTTTCTCTTACTTTATAAATAGCATCTACCACCAAAAGTTTTTCAGGAAGAACTAAGTTCTTTTCCAGTGGCAAAGATTCTCCATCCATTCCGACTGAGGTTGCATTTACTAATAAGTTAGTCTGTTTCAACTCTTTTTGTAATCTATCAGCTTCAGATAAGTCTGTCAGTAAAATTTCAATCCCTGTTTTTACTGATAGCTTTTCCAATTTCTCTTTTAGCGGAATATATGAGGCTGATTTTCTTGCTGCGACCACAATTTTTTTAGCTCCAGACAAAGCCGCCTGAGCAATAATTGCAATTGCTGCACCCCCTCCACCAAGAATAAGTATTTGTTTATTTTGGATATTGAAATGATATTTTTCTAAACTATTGAAAAATCCTATGCCATCTGTGTTGTGTCCAGTTAATTTCCCTGATTGATTAACTACCGTATTAACAGCTCCAATTAATTCAGCTGCCGGACTCAATTCATCCATGAATTTGATGATTTCGCCTTTATAAGGCATTGAAATATTAAGTCCATACATGTCCAAAGTACGAACATTTTCCACAATAGCTGGCAATTTTTCCGCCTCAACTTCCCATGCTAAATAAACACCATTTTCATTCGTTAAATCAAAAGCCAGATTATGAATAAAAGGTGACAAGCTGTGTTTAATTGGGTTTGCTACAACAGCAGCCATACGAGTGTAGCCGTTAATGTTCATAAAAATTCTCCAAAATTACTGATGAAACTACTAATATATCCATGATTGCGCAAGACGCAAAAGGCTCAGCTATGCTAGTGTCTTTGTCAGTAAATTCTATTCTCATTGACATATCAATCGATAAAAAAAAGGACTGACAGTTTTGTAAGTCCTATTTTATCATAAAGTTAAGCTTCCTTGCGACTTCCAAGAACGCGTTTCAAAATGCCAATAATTGCCGGTAGTAGTGACACAAAGACAATGGCAATCATGATGATTTCAAAATGTTTTTTAACAAAAGGAATTCCACCAAATAAATATCCTGCACCTAAGGCAACAATAACCCAAGCAAAACCACCGATAAAGTTAAAGAAAATAAACTTTTTATGTGGCATTTTACCAGCACCAGCTGTAAATGGAACAATCGTCCGAATGATTGGCATAAATCGCCCTAAGAAAATGGCCCAAGAACCCCATTTTTCAAAAAATT
The DNA here is from genome assembly GCF_041026685.1 of Lactococcus sp. AK05. Lineage (NCBI taxonomy): Bacteria > Bacillati > Bacillota > Bacilli > Lactobacillales > Streptococcaceae > Lactococcus > Lactococcus sp. AK05. Next base: position 200,134 of record NZ_JBFTEI010000001.1, on the reverse strand, counting down.
GATGAGCTTCTTCCATATATTCTGGTTTCAAGAAGCGAGAAAGCCATTTATGTTTTGGAATGACATCTCCAAATCTTCGACCAATTTCATAATTTAACAGATTAGCAATGAAGGCAATAATCCCCATCACCAAAATCAATAAGCCAATGGATAATTTTCCATTTGACATTGCTGCTAAAGAACCAACAAAAAATAAAATTGAATCCCCAGGCAAGAAAGGGAAAATTACTAATCCTGTTTCAATAAATATAATCGCCCCTAAAACAACATATATCCAAATATGACCATTAGGCATCTGAGCAAAATTAGCCATCCAATCATTAAAGAAACCAAAAATCGAAAGTTGTACAAACATAATATTCCTTTTCAAAAGTTAAAAATTCTTACAATAGTTCTATTTACTTAAATAGAATACATGAAGAATTCATTCAAGCACTCGTTCAATTTTACAATAAAAAGCCTTTTTTGACAATAACAACTTTCTTATATTTTATCAGGGAAATCTCAAATTCAATGGTCAAACAATGTCAGAAAACCTGACATCAACTTGCTTATAAGCTACTTTTGTGGTATAATTTTCCCAGAATAAAATAAACTGAGCTTAGCTCCTAATATAGGAAACTAAAAGAATGTTATTCCAATACTTATTTAGAAGAACATTTTTTTAATTTTCATTTTTTTTATATTAAAGGATAGGTTCAAATCTCATATTCGAGGAGACAAAATGAAGAAATTATTTTTCGCTCTGGCAATGATGCTTGCCACTGTTACAGCTTTCCTAGTCGCACCTTCGGTTAAGGCCGAGACAACTGTAAAAATTGCATCCGATAGCTCATACGCTCCATTTGAATTTCAAAATGGTCAGAAAAAATGGGTAGGGATTGATGTTGATATCATGCAAGAAGTTGCTAAAATCAATGACTGGAAACTAGAAATGTCATATCCTGGTTTTGATGCAGCTCTCCAAAACCTTAAAGCTGGACAAGTAGATGGTGTAATTGCAGGAATGACAATCACTGATGAACGTAAAGAAACTTTTGATTTTTCAAATCCTTACTATACATCAGCATTAACCATTGCTACAACTAAAGACTCTAAACTTTCTGATTACAGTGATCTTAAAGGTAAAGCAGTTGGAGCAAAAAATGGGACTGCTGCACAAACATGGCTTCAAGAAAATCAAAAGAAATATGGTTACACAATCAAAACCTATTCTGACGGTGTTCATATGTTTGCCGCTCTAAGCTCTGGTAATATTGTTGGAGCAATGGACGAAGTTCCAGTTATTTCTTACGCTATGAAACAAGGGCAAGATTTAGCAATGAACTTCCCATCAATCTCCCTTCCAGGCGGCTATGGTTTTGCCGTAATGAAAGGCAAAAATTCAACGCTCGTCGATGGTTTCAATAAAGCACTCGCTGAAATGAAATCAAACGGAGATTATGATAAAATCCTCAAAAAATATGGGATTACTGCCACTAAAAAAGCAACACCTAAAAAAGATGTTTACACCATTGCTTCAGATAATAGCTTCGCTCCATTTGAATTCCAAAATGATGATAAACAATTCACTGGTATCGACGTTGACTTGCTTAACGCTATTGCTAAAAACCAAGGTTTCAAACTAAAATGGAATTTCATTGGTTTCCAAGCAGCTGTTGACTCTGTTCAATCTGGACATGCTGACGGAATGATGTCAGGAATGTCAATCACTGATGCTCGTAAACAAGTTTTCGATTATGGTAGTCCTTACTATTCTTCAAACTTGACTATTGCCACATCAAGTACAGATGACTCTATCAAGTCATGGAAAGACCTTAAAGGTAAAACACTTGGTGCTAAAAACGGAACTGCTTCTTTTGATTATCTTAATGCCCATGCAAAAGAATATGGCTACACTGTAAAAACTTTCACTGATGCAACAACCATGTATTCATCATTGAATAACGGTTCTATCAATGCTCTAATGGATGACGAACCCGTCATTAAATACGCCATTAAACAAGGGCAAAAATTTGCCACTCCAATTAAACCAATTCCTGACGGACAATATGGATTTGCTGTTAAAAAAGGAAGCAATCCAGAGTTGATTGAAATGTTTAACAATGGTTTAGCAAATCTCCGTGCCAATGGTGAATATGATAAAATTATTGATAAATATTTAGCTAGTGATGCTAAAACAATCCAATCAAGTGCAAAAGAAAATACTTTCTTTGGTATTTTACAAAATAACTGGGAACAAATTGGCCATGGTTTACTCGTTACACTTGAACTTGCCATTCTCTCATTTATCTTAGCAATGATCGTCGGAATTATCTTTGGACTCTTCTCAGTAGCTCCAAGCAAGATTCTTCGTACAATTGCACGCGTCTATGTTGACCTTAACCGTTCAATTCCGCTCTTAGTATTAACAATCTTTATCTTCTACGGAATTCCTAACCTGTTACAAATCATTACTGGTCATCAATCACCACTTAATGAATTTACAGCGGGTGTTATTGCCCTTACTTTGAACTCTTCTGCTTATATTGCAGAAATCGTTCGTTCTGGTGTTCAAGCTGTACCTTCTGGACAAATGGAAGCCAGTCGTTCACTCGGTGTGACTTACCTGACATCAATGCGCAAAGTTATCTTACCTCAGGCCATTAAAATTACAATCCCTAGTTTGATTAACCAATTCATCATCACATTGAAAGATACAACATTAGTTTCAGTTATCGGACTTGTTGAATTGCTCCAAACAGGTCAAATTATTGTGGCACGTAACTTCCAAGCCTTCCGTGTTTATGGATTAATTGGTTTAGTTTACATGATTGTCCTCCTCTTCTTGATGTGGATTGGACGTCGTGTAGAAAAAAGAATGAAATAAGGAGAACATACTAATATGGGAATCAATACTCAAATCGAAGTCACTGATCTTCACAAATCTTTTGGAAAAAACGAAGTTCTAAAAGGAATTACAACAAAATTTGAAAAAGGTGATGTAGTCTGCATCATTGGCCCTTCGGGTTCTGGAAAATCAACTTTTCTTAGAGCTTTAAATGGGCTTGAAACAGCTACTTCTGGCGATATTATTATTGACGGATTTAACCTTACTGATAAAAATACAAATCTTAATCTTGTTCGTCAAAACGTTGGAATGGTTTTCCAACATTTCAATCTTTTCCCAAATATGACTGTGTTGCAAAATATTACTTATGCTCCAGTTGAACTGAAAAAGATGTCAAAAGACGATGCAGATAAAAAAGCAATTCAACTTCTTGAAACAGTTGGCTTGTTAGATAAAAAAGATGCAATGCCTGAAATGCTTTCAGGAGGTCAAAAACAACGTGTTGCTATCGCCCGTGCCCTCGCAATGAATCCTGACGTTATGCTCTTTGACGAGCCAACCTCAGCACTTGACCCTGAAATGGTTGGTGACGTACTAGCCGTTATGCAAAAATTGGCCGAAGAAGGAATGACAATGCTTATTGTTACTCACGAAATGGGCTTTGCACGTAAAGTTGCTAACCGCGTAATCTTTACGGATGGTGGAGTTATCTTGGAAGATGGTACACCAGAAGAACTCTTTGATAGCCCAAAGCATCCCCGTTTACAAGACTTCTTATCAAAAGTTCTGAATGCATAAATAAAAAAAAGCACCCCAGGGTGCTTTTTTTATATTCAATTGACTTTAACTCACTTATCTAAAATTTACCTAGCTTACCAAAATGTTGAATCATCATTTTTAAAGCTCGTAAAATGCCATAAGCTGAGACAGTACCAGTAGCAAGTCCAGCCGCACCTGCAATTCTCATTTTAAGAATGTGTGCTTCTTGGTTGATTTCACTTGTAACTGATGGGCTAGCTATCACTTTTTTCGCCGTAGAAAATGATGGAGTTGGTGGTGCTAAGGGAAGTTTTATTTCTTTTTTAGGTATGACTTTATTTTCTGAATGAACTTGTTCGACTTCTTTTTTCTTCTCTACTGAGCTTTCTTTTTCTTTACTTGCTGGTGGAGGAGTGGTAGTTGAAGAAACTATTTTATCTTCATTATTTTTTTCAGTATCCGTTTTGTCCGCAGTTTTTTCTGAAGATTGTGTTGACGAGCTACTATTATCTCCACCATCAGAAGGAGGAATTGGTACTATTCCTTCTTCCTTATAAGAGACATCGATTGAAATGACTGAACTGTCATATTTTCCAACTAAAATATTATCTTTTAATAAAGAAGCAATTTCATCAGGACTTTGGGCAAGACTAATACTAGTGCCCATCCGCCAATCTCTTTTAGTAATTGTGATGATAGCATGATAATTTTTTCCATTAAAAATCAAGTTTTTCTCAATTGGAAGCTGATAAGTTGCCCCATAAAGTCCAGAGAAATCCTCTATTTTAATTTCGCCATTTGGCTCATGAACGGTTAATTTTAAACTGCTTTTATTTGCTGAAACAATTACTCTAAAAGTTTTTGCTTCACTGCCCTTTTGGTTCTCAAGTGCCTCTTCAAGACTTGAATAAGACTCATTTTCATCATCTACATTTACAACTTTTGAAATTGAATAACCGTAGGGAAGCTTAGATGAAACAGAATCCCCTTTTTCAACTATTTGCGACGGAGGAAGCGTCTCAGATTGATCTGGTGTATCTTTTGCATATTCATAATTAAAGGTATATTTGGCAGGAAGAGGGTCAGCATTATAGTAGAGATTAACCACATTTTCTTCTGGATTTTCTTTTACTTTAATTGGTGTTCCATGGTCAAAGGAATAACCTGTAATTGGGGGAGCAACACACCAATAAATTCCCATTTTGAACTGTTCTGTACTTTTATTAGCAAAAGAAATAATCCAAACATAATCGCCAACATTGACGTCTACATTTTTAGAAGGACTAATCGATTTACCGCTATCAGAATCAAGGTAATTTATTGTTACTTGACTCTTATCCCTTTTATAATAAAGATTTATGACATTATTTGCTGGATTATCAGTGACAAGCAAGGCTGTTGATTGACTACTGGACTGATAAGTATAATTAGCAATTTGAGGAATTTGGTACATATGGTAGACATTACTTAACGACTGATTCGCCATTGCACCAAAATCAACTGCCCATACATATTCACCAACATTAGCGGTCATTGTTTCTGAATCTTGAACTTTAGAGGACTGATTTTCTGAATTAAAGAAATTAATCGTTACCTGACTCTGTTGTTTATCATTCTTATAATAAAGATTTATAACATTATTTGCTGGATTATCAGTGACAAGTAAGGGCGATGATTGACTACTGGACTGATAAGTATAATTAGCAATTTGGGGAATTTGGTAGATATGATAGACATTTTTTAATGATTGGTCTGCCGTATCACCCAAATTAACGGGCCAAACATACTCACCAACATTAACTGTCATTGTTTCTGAACTTTGGACTTTAGAGTTGCGATTCACCGAATCATAAAAATTAATTGTTACTGTTTCTTTTTCAGCAACATCAGTTATCGTATCCGCAGCAACTTTATTTTCAATTTTTACATTTCCATGACTTAGAGAGTCAGAGTTAAAGTTTATATTCGGAAAAAATCCAACAACAAAAATTACTAAAAGTAGTCCAAAAATTACATTTTTTTCGCTAATTATTAATTTAATTTTTTTCATTTAACTCCTTTCTTCTTTGTCATTTCTAATCAAGGTCCATGCTCTTGTGATAGTATTATTTTCAGTCTTAATTAAAGAATGGACATGCGAATCACGCGATTCTAATTCTAATAAATTAATGGCTTCTTTTAAGGTATTGACTTCCCCTGCTTCCAAACAATCTATAATATAATTAAGACTTTTTGTATTCATATAATCGCTCGGCAGTTTTGAATCTTTTATCATTTCACTGTCCAAAACTCTTTGAATTTGCTCAACTATCTCTTTTTGTTTTCTTAAATATTTCTTTTTAAATAAACGTGCAATATCTTTTCTTCCAGCCGGTAAAAAATTCCGTTGCCAAAGCCAAGTCAATCCTAATCTGGCTCCATAACCCAAAACTAAAGAGAGAAAAGTAATTGCAGACATTCTAAAAAACAGGTCAACAGGTCCTGTACCCGGAACCAGATTACTAAAAAATACTGTCTTGTCTGGCATTAAATAAACAATCATTCCAATTGAAACTAAAATATCTAAAATCGATGCCTGACGCGCTATCTGGTCTGTTATTTTTTGCTGATAATCCTCTCTTAATTTTTCTGAACTTTTTAAAAGCACTTCTAAATTTTCTAGGATATCAAACAGATCTCGACAATAATCAAGAATCACATTCTCCCTCACTTATTTCTTAGATTCTCAAATCATTACTATTTATAATTTTAACATTAATGTCTTGTTTTTGCAACATTTTAATCTGAGATAAAAAAACACCCGTAGGTGCTTTTTATCTATGAGACGAAACGTTCAATCGGTTGAGCGCTCGATGGAGTGCTACTTCCGCTCTCTTTATTTCATCTGATTTTTTCTCAGCTTTAGCAACTTCAAGTGCTTTTTCCGCACGAATTTTTGCACGTTCCGCACGCGAAACATCAATATCGCGATTACGTTCAGCGGAGTCCGCAACAATTGTTACAAGACTATCTTTTATTTCGATAATTCCACCATTTACTGCAATATAATCCACGTGTGTTTCATCGTCTGGACGACGAACTTTGAGTTCATCAATTTCAAGTCCAGCAATAGTTGAAATCATATTTGGCAAAATACCAATTTCACCATTCGTAGTTCGAGCAGTAATGTAATTTGCATGGTGATCGTAAATCATACCAGCAGGGGTAATTACTTGAAGCGTCATGACGTTTTCAGACATTCGATTCCTCCAATTTTTTCTATGAAAATTTAAATTACAAAGATAAAAAATACTTTTCTAAATACAAAACTCTAACAGTCACTCAAATTTTACAATTCAATCAACTTTTACTGACAGAATTTTTTGTCAGTAATTTTTTGTCAGTAATTTTTTTAGTCAATAGAGTATTTTCACTTTCTCAATTCATCAGAAATCGAATTAATAACCCATTGATTTTGCTTTTTCGAGTACATCTTCAATTGGACCTACACCACGGAAAGCATCTTCAGGGACTTCGTCATATTTACCTTCCAAAATTTCTTTGAAGTCATGAACAGTTTTGTCAATTGGTACATATGAACCAGGTTGACCAGTAAATTGTTCCGCAACGTGGAAGTTTTGTGAAAGGAAGAATTGGATACGACGTGCACGTCCAACGAGAACTTTTTCATCGTCAGACAATTCATCCATACCAAGAATGGCAATAATATCTTGCAATTCTTTATAACGTTGGAGAACACGTTGAACTTCCATTGCCACTTCATAGTGTTCTTCACCAACAATTTCAGGTGTAAGCGCACGTGATGATGAAGCAAGTGGGTCAACGGCTGGATAAATACCCATTTGTGTCAAACGACGTTCCAAGTTAGTTGTTGCATCCAAGTGAGCGAAGGCTGTAGCTGGCGCTGGGTCAGTATAGTCATCGGCAGGGACATAAATCGCTTGGATAGATGTAACAGAACCCTTCTTAGTAGAAGTGATACGTTCTTGCAATTGCCCCATTTCAGTAGCAAGCGTTGGTTGGTAACCAACGGCAGAAGGCATACGTCCCAAAAGGGCAGAAACTTCTGAACCAGCTTGTGTGAAACGGAAGATGTTGTCAATGAAAAGCAATACGTCTTGACCTTGAACATCGCGGAAATATTCCGCAATTGTCAAACCAGTAAGGGCAACACGCATACGTGCTCCTGGTGGTTCATTCATTTGACCAAAGACCATGGCAGTTTTTTCAATAACGCCTGATTCTTTCATTTCCCAGTAAAGGTCATTCCCTTCACGAGTACGTTCCCCAACACCAGTAAACACAGAAATACCTCCGTGTTCTTGGGCGATGTTGTGAATCAATTCTTGAATAAGGACGGTCTTACCAACTCCGGCACCTCCGAAAAGTCCAACTTTACCACCTTTAAGGTAAGGTGCAAGCAAATCGACAACTTTAATCCCAGTTACGAGAACTTCATTTGCAGTTGACAATTCGTCAAATGTTGGAGCTTTTTTATGGATAGGATTACGTTCTGCATCAGCAGCAAATTCTTCCCCACCGTCAATAACATCACCAAGGACGTTAAAAACACGACCAAGAGTAGCTTCCCCAACAGGAACGCTGACTGCTTTACCTGTATCAAGGACTTCAAGTCCACGAGTCAAGCCATCAGTAGATTCCATAGCGATTGTACGAACTGCACCATCACCAAGTTCCAAAGCAACTTCAAGAGTAATTTTTGTTTTTAGGCCATTGACATCTTTGTAGACTATCAAGGCATTGTTAATCTCAGGTAATTTGGCATCAGAACCAAATTCCACGTCAACGACGGGACCGATAACCTGAGTAATTTTACCAGAACTCAATGTTTTTCCTCCTGTTTTTATTTTCTGTCAAAGAACAGAATTTCTATTCATTTTTATGTTTTTCAGTAAAAATTTTACTGACAAAAACAATTAAGATTCAAAGCCATCACTGACAGAATTTCTATCAGTAAATTAAAGAGCTGAGGCTCCTGCAACGATTTCCGTAATTTCTTGCGTAATTGATGCTTGACGAGCACGGTTGTATTGAATAGTCAAATCATTGATAACAGAGTGAGCATTATCAGTTGCAGTACGCATTGCTGTCATCCCTGCAGCATGTTCTGCTGTCTTAGCATCAACGATTGAACCATAAATCATACTTTCAGCGTATTGTGGCAACAATTGGTTTAAGATTGTTTCACGATCTGGTTCTAATTCAAATGTTTCAAGAGATGGTTTTTGTTGACCTGATGCTTCAAAAGAAATAGGCAACATTTTTTCCATACGTGCATCACTTACCAATGAGTTCACATGGTGATTATAGCAAACATAGAGTTCATCGAATTCTTCTGCTTGATATTCAGTTACCGCTTCTGTGACAATCGCTCTAACTTCTTCAAAAGTTGGTTGATCTGAAAGACCACGAAGGACATAAGAAACTTTAACATTGCGTGCTTTGAAGAAATCTGCTCCAGTACCGCCAAGTGCAAGAATAGTGTATTCACTTTCGTTAGCATGACGTTTACGGATAGTATTCATGACAGATTTCAAAATATTTGAATTATAGCCACCGACAAGTCCACGATCCGAAGTAATTACAAGATAGCCAGTTTTTTTGACTTCTCTTTTTATCATCATTGGATTTTTTGCTGGCTCTTTGTCTGAGGAAACTAAATCAGTTGTAATTTTACGAACTTTTTCAGCATAAATTTGAAATGCTTTCGCATGAGATTCAGCTTTTTGAAGTTTCGCAGCGGAAACCATTTGCATGGCTCCAGTTATTTGACTTGTTTTCTTCGTTGAGGCAATCTTAGTTTTTATTTCATTAAGTGAAGCTCCCATTAGTTAGCCTCCTTATTAATAATTCGTTGTATTTTTGAATGCTTTAATTGCTTCGTCAAGTTTTGCTTCTTCTGGCAAATCTTTAGTTTCAGTAATCACGTTCAAGAGTTCTGCATAATTTGCATCGAAGAAATCGAACATTTTTGTTTCAAAATCAAGAACATCATCAACTGGAACATCATCAAGATGACCATGAGTCAATGCATAAAGAATTAAAACTTGTTTTTCAACAGCCAATGGTTTGTGCAATGGTTGTTTCAAAACTTCAACGGTACGACGACCACGATTCAATTTTGCTTGAGTCGCTTCATCAAGATCAGAACCAAATTGAGTAAAGGCTTCAAGTTCACGGAATGACGCAAGGTCAAGACGCAAAGTACCAGCAACTTTCTTCATGGCTTTGATTTGTGCAGCACCACCAACCCGAGAAACTGAAGAACCAGCATCGATGGCAGGACGTACACCTGAATAGAATAAGTCATTTTCAAGGAAAATTTGACCGTCAGTAATAGAGATAACGTTTGTTGCAATATAAGCTGAGATATCTCCGGCTTGTGTTTCAATGAATGGCAATGCAGTCATTGAACCACCACCAAGATCGTCAGACAATTTGGCAGCACGTTCCAAAAGACGTGAATGTAAGTAGAACACGTCACCTGGGTATGCTTCACGACCTGGTGGACGGCGGAGCAAGAGTGAAAGTTCACGATAAGCAACCGCTTGTTTTGATAAATCATCATAAACAACTAAGACGTGTTTACCGTTGTACATGAATTCTTCACCCATTGCAGCTCCAGCATAAGGAGCGATGTAAAGAAGTGGTGAAGGTTGAGAAGCTGACGCAGTTACGACGATTGTATAATCCATCGCACCGAGTTTGCGGAGCGTTTCAACTTGTGTACGAACAGTTGATTCTTTTTGTCCAATCGCAACATAGATACAGATCATATCTTGACCCTTTTGGTTCAAGATTGCATCAATAGCGACTGATGTTTTACCTGTTTGACGGTCTCCGATAATCAATTCACGTTGTCCGCGTCCAATTGGAACGAGGGCATCAATCGCTTTAAGACCAGTTTGCAATGGTTCAGAGACTGATTTACGTTGCATAACACCAGGAGCTTTTGCTTCAACAGGACGAGTTTTACCAGTATTAAGTTCTCCAAGTCCATCAACAGGTTGTCCAAGTGGATTTACAACACGTCCGATGAGTTCTTCACCAACTTGGATTTCCATGATTTTACCTGTACGTTTTACAGTGTCACCTTCACGAATTGAGAGGAAATCACCAAGTACGATAATACCAACGTCTGTCGCATCCAAGTTTTGCGCCATACCAAGGACACCATTTGAAAACTCAACAAGCTCACCGCTCATCGCATTTTCAAGGCCATAGGCACGGGCGATACCGTCACCAACATAGGTAACGACACCAGTTTCAGCAACTTCAAAATCTGGTGTGAAATTTTCAATTTGTTTTTTAATCAGTGAGCTGATTTCATTAGCTTTAATTGCCAAAAATATGCTCCCTTCTAGAAATTTTTACTAGTTCAAGGCTATTTAGCTTTAAACTGCAGTTATACCGTTTGAGCATGATAGGTAAGATTTGAAATTACCTTTACATGTTCACAAAAGTTTAACAGTATGAGTTTGAAAAATTTTCCACTGAGTTTTGAGCAGAGAAAGAAAATTTTTCTATCCTGATTAGAGGATTTCAGCGGCGATTTTAGCCAATTGTGTTTTTAGTGAGGCGTCAATAATTTTTCCACGAGAATTCACAATGAATCCACCGAGAATTTTTTCATTGACTGTGTTAATTACTGTTACTTCATTTAGGTCAAATTTTGCTTTCGCCATAGCTGTAAATTTTTCAATCTGAGCATTTGTCAAAGCAATGCTTGAAACCACCTCAACGTCAGCAATCTTAAACATATCATCTGCTGCATTTTTAGTTTCATCAAGTATTTCACCCAAATCTCCTAAACGACCATTTGAACGAACGGTATTAAGGAAATTTGACATTACTTCTGAAGAAGTTTGAAGTAAAGTATCAATCAATTCAGATTTTGCAGAGAATGAATAAACTTCGCTACTTAAAAAAGCAGCCAAGTTATCTTCTTTGAAAAGTTGAATCATTTCGCTAACTTCAGCAAGAATTGCTTCAAGTTGTCCTTTTTCTTGGGCAACTTCTAGTAAAGCTTTACTGTATTTTTGTGAATTTACTTTTGTCATCTTATTCTCCTAACTTAGCGAGATAAGAGTCGATTAATTCCTGTTGTGCAGAAGCATCTAATGATTGTCCAATAAGCTTTTCAGCAATTTGAACTGAGATGTCCGCAACATCGCCTTTAACTGTGTTAAGAGCTTCTTTGCGTTCTTGCTCGATATCTTCTTGCGCACGTTTTTTCAAACTAGTTGCTTCTTCATTTGCTGTTGCAAGTACTTTCGCACGGTTTTGTGAGGCAGTATCGTTTGCAACTTGAATGATGTTAGCAGCTTCTTCTTTTGAACCTGCAAGTTCTGCTTGACGTTGTTTAACCAAGTCAGCAGCTTGTTTGTTGTTCGCTTCTGCTGCATCGATATCATCAGATATTTTTTTCGCACGACTTGCAAAAACACTAGTAATTGCATTCCATGCAAAGAGGCGCAACAATACCAATAAGATAATAAATGCACCAGATACAACGATGATGTTACCGAGAACGGTATTCGGAGCAGCTTCTAATAATAATGTTGACAATTTCTACTCCTTTCTTAATGTTCTGCTATAATTTTGTGGCTAATGTACAAGTTTGTCAAAAGGACAAAGACATAAGCTTGGAGGGCTGAAATGAAAAGTGAAAAGCCAATCCATGCAACTTCAAGAATCCACGCAACTGGAAGCATCCACATAGTTGATTGAATCATACCGGCGATAAGACCAAGCATGATTTCACCAGCGAAGATATTCCCATAAAGCCGTAAACCAAGTGAAAGTGCATTTGTAAATTCTTCCAGAATATTCATTGGAAGAAGACCTTTCGGATCTTTCCAGAAGGCAACTTTGAGGTAACCTTTAAAACCGAATTTTTGTACACCCAGTGTATTTGACATTACAACAACAAGTAGTGCAAGAGTCAAATCGACTGTTGGATTTGCAGTTGGTGATTTCCAAAGGGAAACATCACCTGGCGTACTAATTTTAGTTACTAGCCCAATGCAGTTGGCAATAAGAAGGAAAGAAAAGAGGGTAAAGTTCATGAGTGCAAAGCGTGGTGCTTCATGAGGGCCGACGTTATCTTTGGAAACTCCATTGACAAAATCAACAACCCACTCAAGAACATTTTGTTTACCTTTGGGTTTGAGCTGCATATTGCGACTCGCCCAGAATACCAGACCGAACACAATGAGGACAGTCACAAAAGTCATTACTGTGATTGTTCCATCAAATGGAATTGGCCCAATATTAAAGGTCCATGTTGATTCCATACCTGTTCTTCCTTTCTGTTTTTAAAATTTTGTTGAGAAAAATTTTAACGGAAAAGGAATGCCATAGCAAGGGCGATGAAGAATGTACCTTCGACGAAGGCGATACCCATGAACATTGAACCACGAAGTTTTCCTTCAAGTTCTGGTTGGCGTGCAACGGCTTGGAGGAAGTTTGAAACGATAAGTCCATCACCGATAGCGGCTCCGAGTGCTGCAAGACCGATAGCAATTGCTCCAAGAGCGGCAAGTGTAATTGTCATTATAGACCTCTTTCTATATTGCGATTTCGCAAATTTATTTTACTAAGAAATTCTACTACTATTCGTAGTTTTTGTCAAAGACAAGCATGAGAATTTCATCATTTCTCTCATTTTTGTCTTTGTAAGCGTTTGATAGACAAAATTTTTAAATTTTGTACTGAATAAACAGAGAAAATTTTTTAGATTAGCTCAAGCGTTCTTCTTGTTTATAATTTATTGGGAGCCATTTTAATACAGATTCGATTTTTTTGGTCCAATAATACCATTCATGAACGCCGTCTGAGCTTTCATAAGTGATATCAAAACCTAATTTTTTCAACTCGGCTGTCGCGTATTCATTTCCCTGAAAAAGAAAATCTTGTTTCCCACACCAAGCGTAAAGTTTGGGTTTGTCTTCTTGTTTTCTTTCTGCCAAAGATAAAATTTCATTATCTGACCCTTTAAAAGTTTCCCAATTTCCAAAAATTCCTCCCCAGTAAGCTGGATTTTCTTTGAAATTTTCTTCCATTCCGTCAAAAGTCAAAACGCCAGACAAACTAGCCGCATAACTAAAATGTTCAGTTCCTAATGCGAGACGATAAGCTCCATATCCTCCCATTGATAAACCAGCGATAAAGTTTTTTTCTCTTTTTGTGGATAGATTTGGGAAAAAATTGTTAATTACTTTGGGAAGTTCATGAGCAATCGCATCAAAATAATTCATACCATACGTGGTGTTCACATAAAAGCCAAGATCCGTTGAGGGCATGACAATTGCCAAATTAGTATGCCGAATCAATCGTTCAATTCCTGAACGAATCATCCAAGAATTCTCGTTTCCGCTCATTCCATGCAAAAGATAAAGCACCGGAATATCTGTTTGGGTAAAATCTTCCACTTTACTTGATTCAGGATAAATAACATTAACTTTTCGATTCATCCCAAGAACTTCTGAGTAGTATTCGATATTAATTACTGCCATAAAATATCTCCTTAATAAATTTATGTTGTTATCATTTGTTGACAACTTTCTACCTATTAAAAGTGGATTTTCTTCAATCCCTTAATTTTTGAAATTTCCTTTCTCTTTTATTCTGACCTTCTTTCACTTTTTTCAAAGTGTGCGCTGTGAAGTCATTACTCCATTTTATTTTTGGGGTACATTAGAAATCAAATAATGGTAGTATTTTTACGTTTCTACAGGCCTTCAACGTCTTCTTTATTGTAACATTTTATAGATGTCTTTTGCTCACTTTTTCCTTTCATTTATCTAACTGTTTGGATTCGCCACTGTTGATTGATTTGCATTAGTTTAAGCGCTCCCTTTTGATCGGTTCTAAGTGTTTTTATTTGGTATTTTTTTAATGTTTCTAGAGTTTCTTGATTGGGATGTCCATAACGATTTTTCTCTCCAACCGAAATGAGTGCAAGTTTGGGGTTAATTTCTTTAATAAAGTCAGGGTTTGAACTTGTTTTACTGCCATGATGACCTACTTTTAAGACATCAACTTTCAATTTAGGATAATTCTTAAGCAGTTCTTTTTCTCCTTCTTGTTCTAAATCCCCTGTAAATAGAAATTTTGTATGATAAAAATTTCCATAAGTCACGATAGAATCATTATTATCCCCTTTTCCTGTATAACCATTTGATAAAACTTGTAAAGCACTATCAAAGATTGGAATTTTATCTCCAACTTTACTGATGTGAATCGCAATATTTGCTTTCTTCAATTTTTCTACAAAATGATTATTTGTCAATTCACCGGGGCTAACCCAAATTTCTTTTATTTTTATTTTATCAGCTAAATTCAAAAAATCTCCAACATGGTCAGCGTCCGTATGCGTCAAAATGAGCTGGTCGATTTGACTTACTCCAACAGATTCAAGATATGGAATGAGTGTTCTTTCTGCATTTGTTTGACTTTGAGGTTTTTGCCAACTTTCTTGCGGAAGGGCTAATCGTCCGCCTGTATCAATCAAAATTGTTTCTTTATTAAATTTATCTTGCAAAAAAATACTATCCCCTTGGCCAATATCAACTGCTGTGATACTGGGGTAAATTGGATTTTTACAAATAAAAAAACTACAAACAATTAGGCCAGAAAAAATTATTCGTCTTCTTTTCTTAAAGAGATTATCAATTAACAAACCGATTAGGAAAAATAAGATTAATAATTCAATTGGCCTGGAATTTCCTAAAACCAAAGGATAATGTAAGGGTAAATCAACCTCATGAATTAGCCATTCTAGAATTTGAAAAATATGATTTATATTAAAATTATAGCCAATTAGAGACAAGAGAAAAGTTCCTAATAGTAAAGGCAATAAGATTACATCAAATAAAAAGCCAAAGCCAATCGTCAGTAAAATCGAAAAGGGTTGAAAGATATGAAAATCCAAAATGAGTAAAGGTAAAACACTCAAAGAAATCACTGATGATTCTGTCAGTAATTTTCTTATTCCTTTTAGTTCTGAAAATTTATGACTAATCATTGAAATGACAAAAGCATAAAATAAAGTTAGTTGTCCTCCTGTTGTCAGTAAAAATTTAGGACTGACAATCATCAGAAGAAAGGTTGTCACTGCTATATTATCTAAAGGATTTAGACGAATATTTTTTTGAAATAAAGCTCGTAATACTGAAACCGAAAATCCTGTCATAAATGCATAAAAAATTGAAAAGGGAATTTGCCAAATATTTAATTTTTCTCTCGTTATTCCTAGTCGAAAAATAATTCTACGAAACCAATCAATGAAAAAATTAACTTGCATTCCCGATAAGGCAAAAAGATGAATAATTCCTAATGAACTGTAAATGTCTCCCATTTGATTAAAATCTTTACTTAAAAAGCCAAAAAGTAAGCCAGTCATATAATCATTCATTGGTTTTGGAAAATGAGTTTGTGACCAGACAATTGCTTTTCGTCTTAAAACATGGAGGTCAAAAGTGTCATTTAAAACTATTTTATTAATTTTATCAATCGTAATTTGCCGATAAATATTCTGGCTCGCTAAATACTTTTGATTATCGAATCCATTAAAATTTCTTTGTTTTTCTGGAATTTGAAGGTTTCCTGTGAAACTCAGCTGACAATTTTGACTTAGATTTTGATAAAATTTTTGTTCTTTTTTACTTTTTAGAGTCTCGTAAACTTGATAATTTTGGCCTCTTTCTTTTCCTTGAAAACTTAGTAAATCACCATTAACTTGGATAGTGTCGGGGATCATTGTAATTTTGGAAAGAGTGGTTGGCTGATTTTCACTATTCTTAATCGTATCCATTTTTACTACTAAGAAAAAACTTCCCATAACTAATAAAAATGGGATGACTAAATAATATTTTCTATATAAGGCAAGTAAACTTGAAAAAATGAACAAAATGAGACAAATTAAATTAAAATTGAAGATTAAAAAATACAAGATAACAGAAAGATAAGCTAAAAATATCAAAGGAATTTTATTCAAAACACAACTCATCTTTCAATTTTTCTAGTGTTTTATCTCCAAAACCAGAAACTTTTCCCAAGTCTTCAAGTGATTTGAAATCACCATTTTTCGTCCGAAAATCGATGATGTCTTGAGCTTTTTTCTGACCAACACCTGTTAATTTTTGTAGTTCAGTCACATCTGCTTGATTGATATTTATTTTTGCAGTGGTTGTTGAGACTTGATTAATGACCGAATTAGCAGAGCTGTCAGTATTTTCTGTGCTTGAATTTTCACCAATTTTTGGGACATAAATTACTTCTTCATCTTTTAATTTTGCTGACAGATTAATTGATTTCTGGTCAGCTTGGTCAGTAAAACCACCAGCTTCCTTAATTAAATCAACTAGACGTTCATCTGACGAAATTTGATAGACATTAGGTTTTGTTACCGCACCTTTTAAATCAACCATAATTTTACTGACAGATTTTTCATTAGGTTCACTAAATTTACTGACAGAGCTTTGCCTACTGACAGAACTTAAATTTTCTACTGACAGATTTGTAGTTGGCTTTTGACCGTTGGTTAAAACGTAAAAAATCCCGCCAGCAATGAGCCCACAAACAACTAAAACAATCATTTTCCAGTATTCTTTTACTTTTTCTAAAATCTTATCCATACTTTTATATACGAAAAAACTCTTGGAAAGTTTCCAAGAGTTGAATTATAAAATATTTTTTATTTAAAGATGAATCGATAAGCCAAAATTATTAGAATGATAATGATGACAAGAGCCAGACGCAAGGGAGAATTTCTCCGCCATGGATTTTTCTTTTCACCATTTTCACTGACTAGTCTGTCAGTTGTTTTTTTCTTTGAATTTCGACCTGTCAGTCCTTTAAAAAGTTGACTCATAATTTTTTCATCACTGTAAGAAAGAACATTTCGCGCATAAATTTTCTCACCCGCTTTTGCTATGGCAAGCGTTGCTAAAAGTTGTAATCCAAGAGCAATCCAGGCTTCTGTCGTTGTTGAATATTGAATAGCCAGTCGGCTAGTCATCAATGTCGGACTGATAAATGGAATAAAACTAAGAACTTTCAAAACAATATTCCCCGGAACAGTCGAGCCAGCAATTCCCCCAATATAACCAATCATCGCTAAAAAGGCAATTGGCTGAGTAGCTTGTTGCACCTGAGCTTGTTCATTAACCAGAGATGCCACAATTGATGCGAGAATTAAATAACCTAAAATCCCAATTAAAGACATGGCTACCAAATAAATTCCGAAACCGAAAGTAATCCCTGAAAGCATGGCACCAATTGCTTTAATCTGATCTAAATTTTTGATAAAAGGATAAGCAATCCCAAAACCAAGCACATAAATTCCAAGCTGAGTCGCTAATAGTAGAATTACACCAATAATTTTCCCATAATACTGTACGTTTGAGCTAGTGGCCGCGAGTAACGTCTCCATAATTCGACTAGATTTTTCATTACCAATTTCCTGTCCGATGATTCCCACATACATCATCATCAATGTGAAAATTAAAATCGAGGCAATGGAGCCAATTGCAATATTCGCGCCAGTCTGTCCATCACCTGTTGACTTTTGTCCAGAACTTGTTTGTGTTTTCATTGTAAACTTAGCTGGACTAAGAAGTTCTTGAACATCGGCGGCTGACAGCTTGAGACGTTGTGCTGTTTTTGAAATATTAACTTGAGTCAGCGCAGTTTGAAAACTTGATTGGTCAAATTTGACACTTGATTTATTATCAGTGACAATGGTATAAGCTCCATTATCTTCGGTTAAAAATCCATCAATTTTTCCGGAAGAAAGGTCTTTTTTAGCGTCATCTAAAGAAGACTCGTTACGAATGTCTGCTTTTAAAGTGTCATTTTTAGAAAGAATCTGAGTTAGAGCAGGATTATCGACTACAACCATTTTTGGACTTTGATTAGCCCCGCTACTGATGACTAAACCGATAATTAAATAAATCGCTCCTAGCAAAAATGGTGAAAGGACAAGTGCCCAAAAGCCCACTCCTTTGACACGACTTCGGTAAATATTTTTTGCAACAAGCCAAGTTTGATTTTTCATTTTATTTCCTCACTTCTTGCACTTAAATTTTCTTGATTGTTCTCAGCTGCTTCCATTCGGAAAATTTCATCTAGTGACGGTGGAGACTGAACAAATGCTTGAACATAGCCATCTTTAGCCACTTTTTGGAAAATTTCACGTCCAACTTCTGCCTCAGATATTTTTATTGAACGACCACTTCCTCTTTTTTCAATTGATTCAACTCCTGTAATTACAGAGAGCTCTTCATTGGGCAGATCAGACTCCAAATAAATACGGGTACGGCCATAAGAAGCTCGAATGGCTTCAACCGTTCCATTTAAAATTGTTTGACCGCCTTTTAGCATTAACAAATGGTCAGATAAAAGCTCAACATCACTCATATTATGGTTGGAGAAAATAACCGCCGCTCCCTTATCACGACTCCGTTTAATCTCATTTCGCAAGAGTTCTGTATTCACTGGGTCAAGCCCTGTAAATGGCTCATCCAAAATCAAAAATTCAGGCTCATGAATCAAAGTGGCAATGAATTGAATTTTTTGGGCATTCCCTTTAGAGAGGGTTTGAACTTTGTCAGTTGGTTTACCAACGACCTCTAAGCGTTTCATCCAGTCTTGTAGCTTTAGCCGGGCATCTGCTCGTTTCATTCCATGAAGTTCCGCAAAATAAAGAATTTGGTCTTCAACTGTCATCTTTTGATAAAGACCACGTTCTTCAGGTAAGAACCCAATTTTTTGCTTGATTTCTTGCGTAATCGGTCCATCTTGCCAAGTAATTTTTCCTTGGTCAGCTGATATAAAATTAAGAATCATCCGAAAAGTCGTTGTTTTCCCAGCACCATTTTGACCAATTAAGCCCATAACTTCACCTGGTTTAACAACCATATTGAGATTATCAACAGCGATTTTATCACCAAAGCTTTTTCGAACTTTGTCAATCTTTAATGTCATAATTTTCCTTACTCTTCCTTTTTTTCTAATTATATCATTTTATTTTCACTTTTAACCTTCTTTTCCCTCTTAGGTAAGACAAAAAAAGTCTTAATTTTGTCATTTTAATTTTCTTTCTTCATTTGACCTCTAAATCCTAAAAAACTTAGAATCAAAAGGAGCATGCTTGCAAAAAAAGCAGGTCCAGCAGAACTAAAACTACTCATCCCCCACAGCCATCCTTGCCCCTGAGCTAAATAAACTCCTGTGTTGATTAAGTCAATTAGAAAAACTAAACTCAGGATGAGCCATAAAACTTTTAGAGTTTTCATTTTTCGAGATTTTATCCCCAGATGCCAAATCCAAAAAGCAGCAAAAGTAAAGATTAAACTTCCAAAAAGATAAATGAGCTCGACGGATTGAAGCCAGTAAAAATGCTGACTCTCAAGGGTAAAACCAATAACTGTCAATAGTCCTGCAAAAATCAGGACGGGGATAAAAATGGACCAGATAAATTTGTTCATTTTTTCTTCCTTTCTACTTTTAATTTATTTAATTTTATTTTAATATTTTTCTTACCAAACACAAAATGTTTTACTTTTTCAATAAAATAATAAAAAATCTTGACTAATTAGCCAAGATTTTTTCTAGTTCATTCTCTGACAAATCTGTCAGTAATTTTATCGCAGTAACTTTATCAGTAGTTTGGAGAGAGCGTTCTAACCAAACAATACCATACCATTGTTCAAACTTATAACCCGCTTTTGGAAAAAGTCCAATTTGTTCAAAACCAAATTTTTTATGAAATGCAACACTTGCCGGATTTGGATAGGTAATACAAGCATAAGCACGCTGATAATTAAGTGCCGATAAAGCTGTCAGTAACTTTTGATAAAGGGCACTACCAGCGCCATGTTGCCGTTCATTTTCATCTAAATAAATTGATAATTCAACCACCCAATCATAAGCTGCCCGTTCTCGATAAACGCCAGCATAAGCATAACCAATGATTTTGTCATTTTCAATCGCCACAATATAAGGATAGCGACTTCCTATTTTTTCAATTCGCTTTTCAAATTCTGCAATCGTTGGGACTTCATACTCAAAAGTAATGGCAGTCTTTTCAACATAAGGTTTATAAATTTCTAAAAGTCTTTTAGCATCAGACTTTTTCGCTAATCTAAACTCCATTTCCTTCTCCTTTACATTTTTAACTATTATACACCATTTATTAATTACTGACAGAAATTTCTACACATTTTTATTTAATATTTTTTTATCAGAGATAAATAAAAAATTACTGACAGCCCTGTCAGTAAAAATTTTCCATAATAAAAAAGCTGGATGCTCCAACTTTTACATCTTAACCAACAATTGTCACAATGACTAAACCAATCAAAGTTAGAATCACAACAAATCCTGCATTTACAATTGTAAAATATTTTACAAATCCTCGCGTTTCACCACGCGCATTCATTCTAATTACTTTGTAAGCAATCAGCGTTGCCATTGACGAAACAATTGTTCCAATTCCCCCAATATCAGCTCCAAGCACCAAAGAAACAGCATGAGGAGTGAACGGAGAAATCAAAATTGGGGCCGCGATATTAGAGATAAATTGACTCATAATCACAGTTCCTAAAAAAGAAGCCTGCGGTCCAACTAAAGTATTACTGATAAAATCAGTCAACACACTGATATTAGCAATATTTCCTACAATCAAAAAGAAAAAGATAAATGTAAATAAAAGATGATAATCAATTCCTTTAAAAAGTCTCGGACGATAAATTAACACAACTAAAGCAACAATTGCTCCAGCAAGATAAAAATTCACATAGCCAAAAACAGAAGCTGCCATCAATAACATCAAAACAACAAAAATAGAAGTTTCAACTTTATTAAATTGCGTCACTTTAGTTTCAATCACCAAAGGCTCATTATCAATGAATTGACAAGCAATCATCAAAATCAATAAACCCAAAATCCATAAAGCGCCTGTTCCTTTAAAAAAGTCCAAATTAGTTAAAGCGACACCACCATGATGTGCTGCTACTTTATAAAAAGAATACAAATAAAGATTATGCGGATTACCTTGCGGAAGTAAGGCAGAACCAATGTGACAGGCTGGAACAATCAATGCTGCTCCAATATAAACTGACTTTCGATTTTTAATTTCTTTAGTAATCGCTAAATAGAGCGGTAAAACCGTCAAAATTGTTAAATCATTTGTAAAAAAAACGGCTAAAAAGAAGGTAAGTAGCGTCGTAAATCGAACGAGCTGACGCGTTGTTGTACTTCTTTTGACTAAGGATTGTCCCAAATACTGTAACAAACCTGTTTCTTTAAAACCACCAATTACAAGCATCAAACCTGAAACCGTAACGATGACGTGATAATTAAAGAAACGCGTTGTCACTCCACCCAAACTAATGGCAATAATTGCAATAATAAACGAAATCAGAAAAACTTTGTCCACTAGAAACCAATTTTTAATGGCCGTCCATATTTTTTGGGATTCGCGCTGAGTAGCTGAATGTTCCACTACTTCTCCTAACTAGCATATAAAATTTTGCACCACAATAAATTATAACATCTAAAGATAGCAGTGACAAGCTTTTTCTCATATAAAAGTAAATTAATTTCAAAGTGGCCTTTTCAAGTAGAATATGCATTTACTATCTATAGATTCCATATAAAATTTCATCAAAAAAATCCCCCTGACTAGGAGGGATTTGAAAGAAATTAAGCTACTCGCTATAGCTTATTTACGTAACCATGACTTTTAGGTAAACGCTTTCCTATAAGGATAAATACATTTTATCATTTTGTGTATCCGTTTGCAAGAATTAACTGAAATAGATTTAATCTTTTTTTATATTAGAAGTCATATAAGACTTTTTTACTTTTACAGAAAAATTTCAACTACCATTTTTCTAAGACCAAAGCCATTTCCCAAAAATCAGCCTCCATTTTACTACTAATCAGAAAAGCCTCAAGCATCTGTTCTTGCTCTTGTTCATCACTTTCTTGATAAAGCCGATTAATAATATCACACTCTTTTGCGATTTGGACGGTAGCTTCTTCACTCGCATAGGTTTCAATCCATTTTTGATACAAAGGATTGGGCGACCCCACTTCAATTAATCGTAAACCAATTTCATGATAAAGCCAAGCACAAGGCAACATTCCCGCAATTGCGCTATTAACAGTGCCATCAATAAGCTGACGATACATATGAGAAACGTAATGATAAGCAGTGGGAGCAACCGGCGTTTCTAAAATTTCTTGTTCACCAATCTCTAATTCTTTAAAAAAACCCTCGCGAACAAAAATCTCTCCATTTTTTAGTTCTTCGGCATTTAATCTTAAATGTGCTTGAATCTCTTCACTAGCAGATTTCTCGGCAATAAGAAAATATAACTTACTAAAATGTTCGAGATAATAACGGTCTTGCAACAAATAATAGCGAAAAACCTCAGGAGCTAATTCTCCACTCACTAATTCTTGAATAAAAGGATGTTCAAAACTTCTTTCCCAAAATATTGATGATTTTTCTCTTGCTAATTCGGTAAATAACATTTCACTTCTTCCTTCATAATATTAAAAGCATATACCTATTCATTAAAATAAACTTGCCAATGTCGATGACAATTTGGATTAAAAGCGGAGCAGCACTTGATACACTCTCCTTGCGAATAATCATTAAAATTTAATTTTGTTCCACAATGGCCACAAAGTACTGGAAAGTCTTCTTTATCAGTAGCCCTAAATAAATGATTCTCTAATTCATCGTGACAATGATAACAAGAAAAATACTTTTCACAGTCTGAACATTTTAGGGCGACAATATCATTTTCTTGATGATAATGAGTACACCTGCCTTCCTCATCTATCACTTTCCCCCAGATTTTTTCTCGCAATAAAATTCACCTTTCATTACCAATCAACTTTCACAACTTCGCCACTTTTAAAAGTTTGTAGTTCTCCTGATTTTGCTTTTAAAATCAAGCTTCCGTCATCAGAAATTCCTTCTACTTGTCCATTAACAGCTTTTGTTCCCAATTTCAAAGTCACATTTTTACCAAACAACAATGACCTCTTGCGATACTCATCAATTAAATCTGGTTTTCTATAATTTGCGAAATTATTTATCACTTCTTTAGCCATTTCTGCTAAAAGCTGATTTCTGTCTATCTTAAACTCAGGATTTATTCCCTGAGCCTTTTCGGATAAATCCGCTGGAAAATCTTTTGTTGACAGATTTAAGCCAATTCCCATAATGAAATTTCCAGCAGAGCTTGATTCTAAATCTAAAGCAGCTTCAGTGATAATTCCGCCAACTTTATAGGTCCCCAAATAAATATCATTAACCCATTTGAGTTGAAAGTTTTTATCTTTATAAAATTGTTCAAGGACCTTGACAACGGCCACAGCCGTACTTGTCGTCAATAATCCTATTTTCAAAATATCATGACTGGGGTTGGGTAAAATGAGACTAAAATATAATCCAGTATCACTTGGAGAATAGAAATTTCGGCCACGCCGACCGTGTCCCTCCGTTTGATTATTTGCAACAAAAATAAGAGGTTGTTTGACCTCATGTGAAGACAAATATTGCTTCGCTAACTCTTGCGTAGAAGTCACCTCATCAAAAACAAAAATTTTATCTTCAAATTTCATTCCACTATAAAAATTTATCGTATCTTCATCTAATGAATCATTTCCAACATACTTATAGCCCAAATTTTTACGACTTTCAATTTGATTGCCCTTGCGCTTTAAAGTATTAATTGCTTTCCAGATACTTTCTCGACTAAGTTTTAGCTCTTCAGCTAATTCATCACCCGAAATCCAGTTTCCTTTTTGTTGAAGAAGTTTTAACAAGACAAATTGTTTTGTTGTTCGCATAATTATCACTTTCTAAAATACATTTCAAAGCCTCCTTCTTTTCTAAGACGTCGCACGATAAGAACAGTCAAAATGGCTTTGATACAATCACCAGGAATAAAAACTAAATTAGAAATCAACGAAGTAATTAATGGAATATTAGATTGAATAGATAGCCAGATTGCTCCGACAAGATCAACAAAAATAACTCCAAACACTAAAACAATGATTAATTCTCCAATCCAATTCTTTGAATCTGTAATTTGCAATTTCTTAAGGAAAAAACCTATTAAAAATGGTGTAAAAAGCCAAGCCATTCGGTAGCCTCCCGAAGGCCCTAAAAAGCTCGCTGCTCCGCCATTTCCACCCGTTAAAACAGGTAAGCCAATTAAAGCTAAAGTAAGAAATGCTCCTACCGAAATTGTACCATATTTGGGGCCAAGAAGTCCCCCAGCCATCATTATACCCATATTTTGCAAGATAATTGGGACAGGAATAAAACCAATTGGTATTCCTGGTAAAAATCCTAGAATAATAAAAAATGCAGTCATAAAGGCTGAATACGTTAATGTTTTGACTTTTTGATTCTTAGTCATATTTGCTACTCCTGATTTTATATTTTACAATAAAAGAATTTTTTATTATACTGATATCATATCAAACAGTAACCCTAAAATCAAATTTAGGTTAACTATTAATTTTATTGTTCGCTTTTTTATTCACACAAAGGAAAATTTTAGATGGAAAAAAATAAATTTAATTTTTCAAAACTGACCGCACTTTTTACTGATTATCCAGCTCTTAAAATAGACGAAACTTCCTATAGCTACCAACAAATCAATGATTTAATACAAAAAAAATTAACAGATTATAGCCACTCCTCCAAAACTGTTATTACTCTAATAAATGATAGTCCCTTGAATTTTATTATAGATTTTCTCGCAATTATCGAAAGTGGAAATTACCCACTTGTCGTGGATAAATCTTTTAAGAAAAAGTCTTTTGAATTCGGATTTATCCCTGAGGATACTTTGTTTTTAGCAAGTACATCTGGGACAACTGGACAGCCCAAAATCTATTATCGTAATTGGGAATCTTGGAAAATTGGGTTTGAAGTTTGTGATGATTTATTTCATTTGAGCAACTCACAAGCTCTTGCAACTACTAGCCCACTCACTACTTCATTGGGACTTCATACACTCATGTGTGCTTTATATTTAGGAAAAACCTTCCTAGCAATTACAAATCCTTCACAATTTATAAATATTAAGGAAAGCTATGTTCTCTTTACCGTCCCAACCTACCTCTTAAATAACCTCAATGAATTATTTGCTTTAACTTCTCCAGAGATTATTTTTTTAGGTGGAGGAACACTGAGCCCAGAGGCGATTAATAAAGTAAGAAAAAAACTTCCGCAAACTCAAATGATTGAATTTTATGGAAGCTCTGAAACAAGTTTTATTTCATGGCAAGCAGTTAATGATGGTAAAAAAACGGCATCTGTAGGAAAACTTTTTCCATACGTAGAGCTTACCTTAGGACCAAAATATCGTCTTACAGTTCAAAGTCCTTATTTATTTTCTGGCTATCTTAATCAACCTTATCCACAATCATGGACAACTGATGATTTAGGAACCTTAAAAAATAATCATCTTTATTTATTTGGACGTCGGTCTGACATTATCGAACATGGTGCAAATAAAATTTTTCCAGAAGAAATTGAGCGTATGGCAAAAGATTTATGTGAAGACTGCATCGCTTTTGGAGTTTTTGATGAAAGATATAGTCAAAAAATTGCTCTACTACTCTTAAATCCTATCGAGAAAGAGAAATTAATCAAAATACTAGCTCAAAGACTTCCTAAATACAAACTTCCTCAAATATATTTAGAAACTCCTACTCTTAATTTTACTAAAAATCAAAAAATATCCAGAAAAGAATTAGAAAAAGAATATTTTAGAGGTGTCTATCATGAGCTTTAAAAATCCCGTCGGTATCATAGCAGCAAACCGTTTACCTATAGGAAAAATCAATGGTTTTTATAAAAAAATTTCTCCTGAAACTTTATATCAAAATCTAATTAAACAACAGTTTAATAAAAATCCACTTCTCAAAAAATCTGATATTGACTATATTATTTTGGGAAATGTGACTAATCAAGGAGGAAATTTAGCTCGACGTTGTGCCTTAAAAGCGGGATTTTCTATCCAGGTCCCAGCTTTTACAATTGACCAGCAGTGCGGTTCTGGACTAACAGCTATGATTAGTTCTGCAAACTACATTATTTCTGGTGAAGCTTCCATTATTTGTACAGGAGGGGTAGAAAGCACATCTCAAGCCAATATTGTTCTTGATTCAGAGAGTCATCAGCTGATTAACCGATTTAAAATGGCTCCTGAACCCTATGAAGATTTTGACATGGGAACACTTGCCGATATGACAGCCCTAAAATATAATATTTCTCGTAGTGTTCAAGACCTTTACGCTCTAAATAGTCATAAAAAAGCGACTCAAGCTATTGAAGGAAAACTTTTAGAAAATGAAGTTTTCCCCTATCAAGATGAAGGATTTACAATAAGTAGTGATCAAACTGTTCGCCCTAAATCCTCAATGGAAGCCTTGAGCAAATTAACCCCTGCTTTTACCACTAACGGAACAGCCACTGCTGGAAACTCTTGCCCAATAAACGATGGTGCTTCTTCAATCATATTGTCATCCACTAATAATCCTTTTGATTTTCAGGGCTATTATTTAGGACAAACAACTGTTGCTTTATCTCCATCAGATTTCTTATTAGGCCCAATAAAAGCAACTGAAAAACTTTTACAGAAATTTAGCCTTAAACTTAATGATATTGAGGCTATCGAATTAAATGAAGCCTTTGCCAGTCAGGCCATTTTATTCCAAAATTATTTTAAGCTTGATGATACAAAATTAAATGCTTATGGTGGTGCTCTTGCATTTGGTCATCCTTACGGTGCAACTGGTGGCATTCTAATTTCTCGACTCTTAAATCGCCTAAACCAAGTGCAAAAACCATGTCTTGGCATCGCAACTTTGTGCGTAGCTGGAGGTATGGGAATCAGTGTACTGATAGGTAATCACTGGTATCAAAAATGATTTTAATCGCTCAAAAAACTCTTCCAAGACATTTTAAATTAGAAGGGCAAAAAATTTTTCTCTCCTTACTTCCGCAATTGTGGCAAGAATTAGAAGGAATTCCCCACAGTCTTAAAAATGGAGAAAATTGGTTACTATCCGAAGAAATTATTCGCTATCCATCTTCTAATTATTCATTTGATAAACTGAAACTTTATTTACTAAGTGAACACATCACTCGTCATTCAAAAAAATATATAATCAATCTAAGTCTTGAAATAACTAGCAATACAAAGTTATTGGCAAAAATTAACCTAAGTCTATTATCTGAGGATTCCTGGAATGAAATTATACAAAAAAATCAATAAGGCTGATTTAATTGATTATCTTCAATCAGTTAAAGATACCAATTCTTTACACTACGGTAAAAATCCCATTATACCTGGAAATTTTTTATTATTTATTTTAGAAGAGATGTATCAAGAGTTCTATTCTGTGCCTTTATCATACTTAAAAGCAAATTTCTGCTCACCAGCCTATTTGAATGAACGCTTTTGTTTTATATTTAATCAAAACGCTTTTCAAATTACTGACAGAAATCAAACATTAATCCTAAAAGGAGAATGGAAGCAATGAACAAACGAACAATTTTGATTACCGGTGCAACAAGGGGAATCGGCTGGGCAATTGCTCAGAAAGCTGCTCAAGCCAATCACAAAGTCATTTTAACTGGCCGTGACCCACTTAGTTTAAAAAGTAGAGTTGAAGAATTGAAAAAAAAATTTCCCAAAACAGAAATCCAAGCTATTCCACTAGATGTTTCTAATCGCTCTAGCGTTGCTAATGCAGCCAAATTAATAAAGGATATTGATATTCTAATTAATAATGCTGGGATTGCTGCTGATAGTACTTTTAAGAAAATGAGTCCGGAAATTTGGGATGAAGTGATTTCTGTCAATTTGACTGGTGTATTTAATAGTACTCACGCTTTGCTTGATAAAATCAATCAAGGTGGACAAATCATTACACTAACTTCAAAATCAGCTTTATTTGGTAACTTTGGGCAAGCAAACTACGCGGCGTCCAAAGCCGGCATCATTGCTTTTACGAAAACACTAGCTAAAGAATTGCAAAAAAGTATGATACGAGTAAATTCTGTTTCTCCTGCTGCCGTAACTGATATGACTCTACCAGTATTAAAAAGTTTAAAAGAAACTTATGGTCAGAATATCCCTGATGAATGGAAAATGGGTTCAAGCTCCGATGTCGCTAATTTTATTATTAATGATTTAATTGAAAGCGAAATGACAGGCAAAATTTTTTCCGTTAACGGCTCTGAGATTGGCTATTGGCAAGAACCTACATTTCATAAACTTTAATAAGGTATAGAAAGAGAATTAAATGACTTGGTATCACGAATTAGGAATAAAATATCCTCTTTTTCAAGGTGGAATGGCTTGGGCTTCTAATGCTGAATTAGTAGCTGCTGTTTCAAACAACGGAGCTTTGGGAATTATTGGTAGCGGCGGACGGACAGCAAATGAACTGAGAAGAATGATAAGAAAAACAAAAACTCTCACTTCACAGCCTTTTGGCGTTAATTTAATGTTACTCGATAAAAATATCAAGCAACTTTTAGAAGTGATTTGTGAAGAAAAAATATCAGTAGTGACAACTGGTGCAGGAAGTCCTAAAGAAATTATTGATACTATAATTGCTAATAATATCAAACTTTTCCCTGTGGTTCCCAATAAAGAAATTGCCCTAAAAATGTTAAAACTTCCTATCTTCGGAATCATTGTAGAAGGAAATGAAGCAGGAGGTCACGTGGGGAGCCAAAACTTAGACTCACTTCTCAAAGATATCGCTCCAATCTGTCCCTTGCCACTCATCGCTGCTGGTGGAATTTATGATCACCATACTGCTTCTTTGGCTAATATTTTAGGTGCAAATGGAGTACAAGTTGGCACCGCCTTTTTATTGGCAAAAGAATGTCAGATTTCACCAATTTACCAAGAAATAATCTGCAAAAGTGAAGAAAATGGAACAAGTTTAATCTCAGATGAGAATGGTCATCTGACCAGACTATTAAATATCTCATCAGAACATTCTTCAAATAAATCATTGAAAGCCGCAGTAGAAACAGGCGATTTAATCAATGGTGCATTTATGGCTGGTAGCGCTTCTGCTTATCTTGAAAAAATTGAGCCTGTTGAAACTATTATTCAACGAATTATGAAAAAATAAAATTTAGATTAATCCTCTTTATTATTTAAAGTGATTCTATCAGAGTTTTCATTGTACCTATTTTCTCTAATATCACAAACTAAGTAAGATATAAATCATAAAAAAATACTCCCCAAAATTAAGGGAGCAGATTTTTTATTTTACCCGATAGAACCCTCCATTGAATAAGAAATCAAGCGATTTAATTCAACAGCGTATTCCATTGGCAATTCTTTGGTAAAGGGTTCAATGAAGCCCATGACAATCATGTCAGTTGCTTCTTTTTCTGTAAGTCCACGACTCATCAAATAATAGAGTTGTTCTTCTGAAATTTTTGACACTTTCGCCTCGTGTTCCAAGGCAACTTGTGAATTATGAATTTCATTGAATGGTACGGTATCTGATTTTGATAAATCATCCATTAAAATTGTGTCACATTCAATATGAGAAGCAGATTTTTTAGAATTTTTTCCAAAAGTAACTTGTCCACGGTAATTGACTGCTCCACCATTTTTGGCAATAGACTTAGAAATGATTGAACTTGAAGTATTTGGTGCGTTATGAATCATTTTAGCACCTGTATCTTGATTTTGGTTTGCTCCAGCAAAAGCGATTGAAAGCATTGTTCCACGCGCTCCTGGTCCATTCAAATGAACGGCTGGGTATTTCATGGATACTTTTGACCCTAAGTTTCCGTCAATCCATTCAACCGTCGCATTTTTTTCTGCAGCAGCACGTTTGGTAACCAGATTATAGACGTTATCTGACCAGTTTTGAATAGTAGAGTAGCGCATATAACCCCCCTCTTCAACAAAGATTTCAACCACTGCTGCATGAAGTGAACTTGCGGAGTAAGTTGGTGCAGTACATCCTTCAACGTACTGAATAGATGCCCCTTCTTCAACAATAATCAATGTCCGCTCAAACTGTCCTGATTTTTCGTTGTTAATACGGAAATAGGCTTGAATCGGAATCTCACATTTGACTCCTTTAGGAACATAGACAAATGACCCACCAGACCAAACGGCAGAATTTAAGGCTGCCAATTTGTTATCAGTTGGTGGAACGAGTTTGCTGAAATATTTTTTGAAAATTTCTGGATAGTCACGTAGTCCTGAATCAGTGTCAGTGAAAATAATTCCTAATTTTTCAAATTCATCTTTCATATTATGATAAACAACTTCTGATTCATATTGAGCAGAAGCTCCTGCCAAATATGAACGTTCAGCTTCTGGAATACCAATTTTTTCAAAAGTGTCTTTGATTTCTTGAGGAACGTCTTCCCAAGAACGCGCAGCTTTTGCTGATGGTTTTTGATAATAAACAATATCATTAAAATCAATACCAGAAAGATCTGGGCCCCATTTTGGCATGTCCAATTTTTTAAAAGCTTCAAAAGATTTCAGACGAAACTCTAACATCCACTCAGGTTCATTTTTTGTTTCAGAAATTTCGCGAATAACTTCTTCGGTCAAACCTAAACCTGTTGTGAATTCAAGTTCTGCATTATCGTGAAATCCAAATTTATATTCTTCGAGGTCTTTGACGACTTCTTGTGTACTATTTTCTGTCATTTTTCTTCCTCTTTGGCATATTTATTACTGACAGACTTGTCAGCTTTGCTGACAAATCCTTCATCCATTGATAAAAAGCTCAATTCAATCGCTTTTTACTGACAGACTTGTCAGCCTTACTAACAAGTCCTTTATCCATTGATAAAAAGCTTTTTTCAGCCGCCACTGACAAGCTCATCAGTTTTACTGACGAGTTTTTATTTGCTGATAAAAAATCTGTCAGTAATTTTTAGCTATTCGCCATGAATTACTGTTTCTTGTGCTTCACCAACATCAATGGCTTTTTTTAGGGCATTCCAAGCCAGAGTGGAACATTTTACTCGAGCTGGAAATTTACTAACCCCTGCAAGAAACTGAGCATCCCCAAGTTTTTCTTGTCGTTCGTCAGTTTCACCGGTCACCATTGCTGAAAAAATAGTTGCCAGCTCTTTTGCTTCTTCTTTTGTTTTTCCAAGAACAGCAACGGTCATCATTGAAGCTGAAGCTGTTG
Organism: Lactococcus sp. AK05; assembly: GCF_041026685.1. Lineage (NCBI taxonomy): Bacteria > Bacillati > Bacillota > Bacilli > Lactobacillales > Streptococcaceae > Lactococcus > Lactococcus sp. AK05. The sequence continues at coordinate 168,279 of NZ_JBFTEI010000001.1, read as the reverse complement.
AGATTGTGCAGCCATGACCGCTAAAAGCAATGTTTGAAATGACATCATTTTCAAATTCAACAGTCAAGCGAATCACATCACCACAGGTTGGATTGTTGAGGTCAACCATACATCCTGTCTGTAATTCTCCAGCATGACGAGGATTTGATGAGTGGTCAAGAATTACTGCACGATATAGATTATCTAATTTAGATAAAGCCACATTTTCACACTTTCTTTATTTTAATATTGATAAAAATAAATTCTAAAAGTTACTGACAGCCTTCTTTAATGACTTATAAAATTTCTGTCAGTAACTTTTTGATTATTCTTGTTCTCTAATCATCCGTTTTTATTCCATTTTTACGAATATAACGAAGGACGAGATTTGCTGCAATTACCACAGCTAAAATGATGATGATAAATAGAATGAGTAAGCCAATCGAACCCTGAACGAGTGAACGAAATAGGCTTAGTCCTCCTGAGGCATATATAAATCCCCAAGCTAAGTAACCTGGAATCGCAGCCAATGTGTATTTATACCAAGACCAATTTGTTAGGCCAGCGCCAAATTGAACAGCAGTTTGAAAACCGACCGTTAAAAAAGACAGAGGAATAATTGGCCAACCCATTTTTTGAATGGCTAAAATTCCAGCGGAAGTCTCTGAATTTTTCTCAAGTTTTTTGCCCCACTTCGTTTTCAAAATTCCATGATAACTCAATTTTCCTAACCAGAAAGTACATTGAGCTCTAAAGAAAACAACAACAAATAGAAATGTGGTTGCCAACCAAAGTGGGAGGGAGGCGACCCAATTAAGCATATTAATCAAGGTTGAAAAACTCCTTTGTTTTTTTAAGTGCTTCAACTAATTTATCACAATCTGCTTTTGTATTATAAAGATAAAAGCTTGCTCTAGCAGTTGCCGGAGTTTCGAGATAATTCAATAAAGGTTGAGCACAATGGTGACCAGCTCTTACAGCTACCCCCTCCATATCAAGGGCAGTTGCGACATCATGTGGATGAAGTCCTTCAATATTAAAAGCAATTAGACCGCCTCTTTTTACATTATCTTTCGGTCCATAAATCTTTAAGCCTTCAATTTCTTGAAGTTTTGGCATTAGGTAATCAATCAATTCAATTTCGTGCTGATGAATTTGGTCAATTCCAAGCTCTTGAATATAATCAATCGCAGCTCCTAAAGCAATAGCACCCGCAATATTAGGTGTGCCAGCTTCAAATTTCCAAGGAAGTTCTGTCCATGTTGAATGACTTTCATAAACAAAATCAATCATTTCTCCCCCAAATTCGACAGGTTCAAATTGATTTAGAAGTTCTTCTTTGCCATAAAGCACGCCAATTCCGGTTGGTCCCATCATTTTATGACCTGAGAAAGCAAAGAAATCGACATCCATTTTTTGAAGGTCAATCGCCATATGTGGTGTAGATTGTGCACCATCAACCACCATGTAAGCACCGTGTTCATGAGCAATTTTAGTAATTTCTTCTACTGGATTAATTGTCCCTAATACATTAGAAACATGAGCAATCGATACAAATTTAGTTTGATTAGTGATTTTTTTACGTAAATCATCCATATCTAGCTGACCATCTTTAAGATAGACAAACTTTAAGATTGCTCCGGTTTTCTTAACAACTTCTTGCCAGGGAACAATATTAGAATGGTGTTCCATAATCGAAATGACAATTTCATCACCTGCTTTTAAGATTTGCCCGGCAAACTGAGCAACCCAGTTGATTGAAGTCGTTGTTCCTCTAGTAAACAAAACCTCTTTTGTTGATTTAGCATTGATAAAATGACGGACTTTTTCACGCGCCGCTTCATATTTTTCAGTTGCTCGCTCTGCCAAAGTATGAACACCACGGTGGACATTAGCATTATCATTTTCATAATAATCTTTTATCGCAGCCAAAACTTTCAAAGGTTTTTGAGTCGTTGCCGCATTGTCCAAATAGACCAAAGGTTCATCATTAACAATTTGATTCAATACTGGAAAATCTTTTCTGATGCCTTCAAGCATTACATGCCCAGCTTTCTTTCAATAGTTTCAATAAATTCTGCTTGGACTGATTTGACAGGAATTTCACTGACAACTGAACCGAGAAATCCTCGAATAACAAGTCGTTTAGCAGTTTCTTCATCAAGTCCACGAGATTGAAGATAGAATAAATCTTCCTCATCTACCTGACCAACAGAAGCTGCGTGACCCGCAGTTACTTCATTTTCATCAATCAAGAGAATTGGATTTGCATCTCCTCGTCCTTTATCAGAAAGCATTAAAACATGAGAAGATTGTTGAGCATCCGCATTTTTCGCCCCTTTGATAATATGACCAATGGCATTAAATGTCAAAGTTCCTTTATCAAGAATTACACCATTTTGCAAGATATGACCAACCGAATTTAGACCAAAATTAGTCACTCTTGTATCAATTCCTTGCGTTTGATGACCTGTTGAAATCCCAACCACTTTAATTTGTGAATGAGAACCATTCCCTTTGAGGTCACTATCAAAGTCAGCAACAACATTTCCGTCATTCATGACACCAACGGACCAGTCAACTGTTGCATTATCACCAATCAATCCGCGACGAACAACTGAAGCTGTAACATTTTCTCCTAAACGGTCAATGGCTGCAAATTTGACTTGAGCCCCTGCTTTTGCAATTACTTCAACGACAATATTTGCTTTTGCTTTTGAGCTTTGCTCACCACTTGTTTCCAAACGTTCAAGGTAGTCAACTTTGGCATTTTTTCCAACGATAATTAAAATTCGTTTATTAAAAGGAACTTCTGATGAACCCTCTTGCATCAAAATTGATTCAATGGGGTCAAGAACTTCCACACCATCTGGAACATAAAGAACTAATCCAGAATTAAATGTCGCAGTATTTGCTGCTGTTAAACGACTTTCAATAAATGGAACCACAGAACCAAAATTTTCCTCAAGTAGTTCAGGAATTTCGGTTAAAGCTGAATTGAAATCTGTGAAAATTACGCCTTGTTCAGCCAAATTTGGGGTCATTTGTTCCATAACCGTTTGACTTCCGACTTGAACAAGCAAAGGATGATTTGGAATTTCCGTAAAAGTAGGAACAGATCCGATTTCTTCGTTTTCAGAAATGCTTAAATGGTCTAAGCCCCAACGATTAATTTTTACTCGTTCAATATTAGGTAATTCTAGATTTTCAAATTCAAGTGCAGCTTTTTGACGTAAATCTGATAACCAAGCTGGTTCAGCATGCATTTGTGAAAAGTTTAAGATTTCTTGATTCATAATTAATATTAGCAAGTTTGCATTTTCTTAACTGAATTCACTAATTTGCTGACAAAACATTCTGTCAGTAAATTAATGAACTTTAAACTTACTGACAGCTCTGTCAGTAAGCAAAAATAACTTACTATCTCCTTTCCTTAAACTTCTTCTTTATATTCTAATCCAAGTTCCTCAGCGATATTGACATATCCTTCAGTTTCCAGACGTTTAGCTAGTTCTGCGCCGCCTGTTTTCACCACACGACCATCCATCATAATGTGGACAACATCTGGTGTTATATAATCAAGCAAACGTTGATAGTGAGTAATAATCAATGCCCCAAAATTTTCACCACGCATTGAATTAACACCTTTAGCAACAACTTTTAAAGCATCAATATCAAGTCCTGAGTCAATTTCATCAAGAATGGCAAAAGTTGGTTCTAACATCAAAAGTTGAAGGATTTCATTACGTTTCTTTTCACCACCAGAAAAGCCTTCATTGAGATAGCGCTCAGCCATTTCTTCTTTCATGCTCAAAACTTCCATATTTTTATCCAATTTTTTGATAAATTCCATAACAGAAACTTTGTCATCCTCAGCACGTTTAGCATTCATTGCTGCTCGCAAAAATTCTGCATTCGTAATTCCTGGAATTTCAGATGGATATTGCATGGCAAGGAAAAGCCCAAGACGAGCTCTTTCATCAACGCTCATTTCTAAAACGTTTTGACCGTCAAAAAGAACTTCTCCTTGTGTCACGCTATAATTAGGATTTCCCATAATTGCAGCAGATAATGTTGATTTACCAGTCCCATTAGGTCCCATAATCGCATGGATTTCATTGGTGTTGATGACTAGATTGACTCCTTTGAGAATCTCTTTATCTTCAATCGCCACATGAAGATTTTTAATTTCAAGTGTAGCCATTTTTTCGCTCCTTTGAATTGTCAATTGTATTTGACATTTATAGTCTCTATTCTAACAAAAAATTGACAAAATTTGTTATTTTCGCATACATTATTTTTATTAATCGCAATATAAATAATAAATGACTACCGGCATTTTTAGATATCAAAAAAACCTCTAAAATTAGAGGTTTTTCTTATTTTTATTTCGACTTCTACGATAATTTTGAATTGGGAATTCTTGTGTAGGTTCATCAATTTCCTCATCTATCATTGAATGATTTTCAATATTTTCTTCATTTTCATCTGTATCTGCATCTTCATCAGAATGGAGAACTTTATCACGATAACTAGAATTTCCAACAAATTTCAGTGCTTTTAAGACTGGCTGCCGATTTTCGCCTAGAATTCCAACAAGTTCAATAAATATTTCCAATCCAAAGAGACAAGCAATCACTAAGAGAATCCCACCGATACGACTTGAAAATTGCAAAAGAATGGAGATAAATGCAAATATCGATGCAATTCCATAAATGACTAGAACAGCTCCACGATGAGTAAAACCAAGTGCCATTAGGCGATGGTGAAGATGTCGTTTATCAGCCGTTGCAATTGATTGACGATTAAGTTTACGACGAACCATTGCCATAATTGTATCCGTAATTGGTACTCCTAAAATTAATAAAGGAGTCAAAACGGCTACAGCCGTTGCATTCTTTAATCCTTGCAAAGAAGCAACCGAGATGATAAAACCAAGGAACAGTGCTCCCGTATCCCCCAGATAAATAATCGCCGGATGATAATTATAAGGAAAGAATCCCATAATTGCAGCCACCATTATAAAAATGGTAATCGGTAAAAATACATTTGGACTAGGTAAGAAAAAGTAAGAAACAATTCCCATTGTTGTCAGTGAAATAATTGATACTCCACTTGCTAGTCCATCTAACCCGTCAATTAAATTTATTGCATTAGTAATCGCAAGTATCCAAAAAACGGTAAAAATAAAGGATAACCAAGCAGGGAAGATTAGTAAAGGTCCCCCGAAAGGAATTTTTAAATTATCAAAGCGGGCGTTGGTAAAGAACCAGATAAAACTCGCCGCAACTGTCAATCCTAAAAGTTTCATTTTAGGTGAAATTTCTTTTATATCATCAATCAAACCAGTCAAAACAACAATTCCAGCACCAACAATAAAGGGCCAAATGTAGCTAAAATAGCTGACTAGCTGAATCGGCTGATGACTTGCGCCATGTACTGGAGGTTGCGAATGAATGGGAGGCTGATTATGAACAATATGTGGCAGAATAAACAAGGTTGCAATCGCAAAAGCAATGAAAATGACCAGACCTCCAGCAGAGGGCATTGGTTTTTTATTCACACGACGCTCGTTAGGCTTGTCCACCGCACCAATTGCTTTGGATACAAAAGTCATAATTGGCGTTAAAATCACAGAGATACCAAAAGTGATAATAATAACAATTAGGAACTTAAGTGCAAAGGGGATTTCTTTTAATGTATCAACCATATTTAGATTTTTCTAAGAACATCTAAAGCACGTGTCGCAATAAGACATTCACCATACTCCTGCAAAAATTCTCGACTCATTTTTGTTGCTTCCCCATATTCCATCATTCGTGAACGGGTACTTTCAACATGCATCTTGCCTTTTTCTTTTTGATTATCCAAAACAACAAGATAAAAATTGCCATCATAACGATAAAACTCTGATTCTTCATCAGCAAACTTCACATTTTTTATTCCTGTTAAGACAGACATAATATCCTCATAACGAATAGAGTAATAAATAAAATCTGGCTCTTGTTCAGCTTCATCTTTTTTTGTTCCTGGTAAACCAAGCCCAGGTTTAAAATCAGTAATTCCTCGCTCGCGCGCCATATCTGCCCCTATTTCATTTAATTTATTATAAAAACCAGTCATCAATTCTTCAAACTCTTCTGGGTCATCTGGTATTTCTCCACCTTCACCTAGCATCGCTTCTTCATGAACAATCATATGAACACCTTGAGGAAAAGGTTGGATTTGGAAAGTTAACATTCCCACATTTCCAAAGCGATTTTCTAAACCAAGCTCATCAACCAATTCATAGAAAAATTGTTCAATGACTTCTTGATTTCCGAAAAAGTCTGATAATTTGATGTCATAATCTGTCAAATCATCAAAAGACAAGGTGATTTTTATAGTATTTTCGTTTATATCCTCATATTTCATTTTGTTTTCTCTTTTCTATAATTTGTCTTCTATCACTTTACCAGTCTTATTAGTATTATACCACAGACCAGAAAAAAAACAGCAGACATGCCGTTTTTTTGATATTCTCTTTAACTATAAGCTTTTAAATTATAGGACCTTTGCTAAAAAGTCTTGTGTTCTTTTTTCTTTTGGAGAATCAAAAACTTGTGCCGGTTTTCCTTGCTCAACAATTGTTCCGTCAGCCATGAACAAAACTCTGTCAGCAACTGTTTTAGCAAATCCCATTTCATGAGTTACAACAACCATTGTCATGCCTTCTTTGGCAAGTTCTTGCATCACGGCTAAAACTTCACCAACCATTTCAGGGTCAAGCGCTGACGTTGGTTCATCAAAAAGCATCACATCTGGGTTCATGGCTAAAGCACGAGCAATAGCTACCCTTTGTTGTTGCCCACCTGACAATGCTTGTGGATAAGCCTCTGCTTTATCTGAGAGTCCAACTCTTTGAAGTAAATTTTCAGCCGTTTTTTTAGCTTCTTCTTTGGTCATTTTACCCGTTTTAACTGGAGCCAAACATAGATTTTCAAGGACTGTCATATTAGGAAATAGATTAAATTGTTGAAAAACCATCCCCATTTTTTCTCGGTGTTTGAAGACATCCACTGATTTATCAGCAATATTAACTCCTTCAAAATAGACTTGACCATCTGTTGGTTTTTCTAATAAGTTCATCGTTCTTAAAAAAGTTGATTTCCCAGAACCAGAGGGTCCAATCATCACAACGACTTCACCTTTTTTTATTTGGATATCAAGTCCTTTTAAGACTTCATTTTTTCCAAAATATTTATGCAGATTTTTTATTTCGATTAAATATTCATTCATTATTTTGCATATCCTTTCCCGAGTTTCTTTTCAAATAAAACAAGTAAGCGACTGACAACAAAAGTAACTACAAAATAGTAGAGAGCTACAAATAACATCGGGCTAATGGTTTGATAAGTCAAATTTGCTACTGTTTGTGCACCATTGAAAACTTCCATTACTCCAATTGTATAAAGAAGCGAGCTATCCTTGATAATTGTCACAAATTCATTGCCGACGGCTGGTAGAATGTTTCTCAAAGCCTGAGGTAAAATAACGGTTGCCATCGCTTGTCTTGGGCGAATTCCTAATGAATAGGCTGCTTCTTTTTGACCAAGAGGAACGGCTTCAATTCCAGCCCGGACAATTTCCGCCATATAAGCCCCCGAATTCAATGAGATTACAATAATCCCTGGAATCAAGCGCCCCAAATCTTGTTGTAAAATCCCAACTTGAAAGGTTGGTAAAGATAGACTTCCCATTAAGCCAAAACCAAGCATAATTTGAACGAGCATTGGTGTTCCACGGAAAATTTCAATATAGATATTTGCCAACCAGCGCAAAGGAGCAATTTTAGAAATCTTGGCAAGGGCTGTGACAATCCCTAAGAGTGTTCCAATCAAAACCACGAAAGCTGAAATCAAAATTGTGACAATCATCCCGTCATTAAAATAGGGCAGATATTTCGGTAAAAAATCAAAGTTCATATTTTCTCTTTTCTGTTTTATAATTTCTATTTTTATAAAAAAACAATAGCATAATTATAATATAAAAAGTATAAAAATACAACAATTAATGTATAATAATTAATTAATAATAAATAAAAACTCCATAATTGGAGTTTTTTATTCTGTCAGTAAATAATCATTCTTCTTTCAGTACTGATTGAAAGTCTGTCAGCAGCAACTAACTCATGAATTTCTCCATCAATTTGGACTGGTTGACTTTCTGCTAATTCTACGGAAAACTGAGGACTCACTCGGTGTAAAAATAAGGGATGTTTTAAATGCATTCCACGAAGAACACTTGGAATTAATGAAAAAGTCCGTAATAAATGATGTTTATTATATTCAACAAGGTGAATATCTGCATTTTCATTGGTAGCCTCAGGAGAAATTTTTACTCCACCTCCAAAGTATGGATGTTTGGTAAAAGTCATCAGAAAGGCATTTTCTAGTGAAATTTCTTGATTTTCTACTTCAATTAAAGCTGGAAATGGTTTTTTAGTTATCAAAACGTGCAAGGCAGTCAAAATATATGAAAAACTTCCCAATTTCAATTTGTTAAGCACTTGTTTAAGCTTTCCTTCATTGGCAGATTTCACGATAGTTGCATCTAAACCAATTCCAATATTATTTAGTGCATAGCCACTCAATCCTTTAGATTGATAATTCATGATAAAAATCTCATGATTAATTCCTCTACGAGCAGCTTCAAAAGATTCAATTGGGTCAAGTTTCAACTTTAAGCTTCTGGCGAAATCATTGCCAGAACCTGAAGGAATATAAGAAAAGGCCTCTTCTTCTGGAAGTTCATTAATGACAAGTGAAATGGTACCATCCCCACCAATAATAACTAAGTGGTCATCCGGATTTTTAAGGTCTAATATTTGTCTGACCAAAGCGCCTTCTTCTCCAGCAGCTTTAGTTTTAAAAAGTCGATATTCATAATTATTTTTTTCCAAATATGGAATCAAAGTCTCCAAAGTCCGAGCACCTTTACCTGCACCAGAATTGGGATTTGCAAGGAGATAATAAGTCATAGAATTATTTTACCAAAAATGACAGAGATTTTATGTTTTTAATGATTTTGTCAGTAAATTTAATAAAAAAAGTTACTGACAAAAATAAAAAAATTACTGACAGAAATTCTGTCAGTAATTTTTATTTATTTTCTAGATTTAAAATTAGTTTTCCACAGTTTCTGTTTCAACTTCTTCTACTTCTGGAGCATTTGTTAAATCAGCTAAAGGTTCAATGTTACGGTAACGGAACATACCTGTACCAGCAGGAATAATCTTACCGATAATAACATTTTCTTTCAAACCAAGCAAGTGATCTTCTTTACCACGAATTGCGGCATCAGTAAGGACACGAGTTGTTTCTTGGAATGATGCAGCTGACAAGAATGAATTTGTTTCAAGAGAGGCTTTAGTAATACCCATCAAGACTGGACGACCAGTTGCAGGCATTTCACCATTCAAGAGTGCAGTTTCATTCAAAGCTTCAAAGTCAGAAATATCCATCAAAGTACCTGGAAGGATATCAGTTGAACCATTATCCATGACACGAACTTTACGAAGCATTTGGCGAACCATTACCTCGATGTGTTTGTCACCAATTTCAACCCCTTGTGAACGGTAAGTTTTTTGTACTTCACCGAGCAAGTAAGTTTCAACTGACAAAGCATCACGAACTTGAAGCAAGTGTTTAGGTTCGATAGAACCTTGAATCAAAGGTGCACCACGGTGAATAAATTCACCTTCTTCAACCATCAAGACATCAGCCATACCTACAGTGTAGCTACGAGTGTCTGTTTTACCTTTAACAGTAATTTCACGAGTACGTGTAGCAGGATCTTCAACGATTGATTCAACTGTACCAGTTACTTCAGTGATGATTGCCTCCCCTTTAGGGTTACGTGCTTCAAAGATTTCTTGAACACGAGGCAAACCTTGAGTGATATCTGAACTTGACGCAACACCACCCGTGTGGAATGTACGCATTGTCAACTGAGTACCAGGTTCACCGATTGATTGAGCGGCGATTGTACCAACAGCTTCACCAACTTCAACAGCATCACCTGTTGCCAAGTTGATACCATAACAATGTTTACATACACCATGTGGCGTTTTACATGTAAATACTGAACGGATAGTTACTTCTTTAACACCAGCATCAATAATTTTACGGGCAACATCTTCAGAAATCAAAGTGTCGTCAGCAATAATCATTTCACCAGTTTCTGGATGAAGCACTGACTTACGAGTATAACGACCTACCAAACGTTCAAAGAGTGGTTCAACCATTTCTTTACCAGTAGCAATATCAGAAATTACAAGTCCACGGTCAGTTCCACAGTCGTCTTCACGAATGATAACATCTTGGGCAACGTCAACCAAACGACGAGTAAGATAACCAGAGTCGGCTGTCTTAAGGGCCGTATCGGTCATCCCTTTACGGGCACCGTGAGTTGAGAAGAACATTTCCAAGACAGAAAGACCCTCACGGAAGTTTGAGATGATAGGCAATTCCATGATTTTACCATTAGGAGCGGCCATCAAACCACGCATACCAGCAAGTTGAGAGAAGTTAGAGATGTTACCACGGGCTCCAGAGTCCATCATCATAACGATTGGGTTTGTCAAATCTTGTTCATCAATCAATCGTTTTTCAAGGGCTTCTTTTGCATCACGCCAAACACCTGTAACAGCGTTATAACGTTCATCATCAGTAATCAAACCACGACGGAATTGTTTAGTGATTTGTTCCACACGTTTGTGTGCAGCATCGATGATTTCATGTTTATCTTCAACAACAGGGATATCGGCGATACCCACAGTCAAACCAGCCAAAGTAGATTGGTGGTAACCAAGGTCTTTCAAGCGGTCAAGGTACTCAGATGTAGCTGTTGTACGGTAACGTTTGAAGACTTCAGCGATGATATTTCCAAGATATCCTTTTTTGAATGGACGAACAGTATCAATTCCAGCCAAAACTTCTTTGATATCTTGACCAGCATCCATAAAGAAACGGTCATCAGTTGAAGTTGTCAAGTTAACATCAGTTGGTTCGTTCAAGTAAGGCATTCCTTCAGGAATGATTGAGTTGAAAATAACTTTACCAACAGTGGTTACCAAGATTTTATCTTTTTGGTTTTCTGTCCAAGGTTTGTTGAGTGATTTTGTTGCGATACCGATACGAGTATGTAAATGTACATAACCATTACGCATTGCAATTTCAACTTCTTCAGGAGTTGCAAAAATCATTCCTTCGCCTTCACGACCTTTTTCTTCCATAGTAAGGTAGTAGTTACCAAGGACCATATCTTGAGATGGTGTAACGACTGGTTTACCATCTTTAGGGTTCAAGATATGTTCAGCAGCAAGCATCAAAAGACGTGCTTCAGCTTGTGCTTCTTCAGACAATGGCAAGTGAATGGCCATTTGGTCACCGTCAAAGTCGGCGTTGTAGGCTTCACAAGCAAGTGGGTGAAGACGGATGGCTTTACCATCAATTAAGACTGGTTCAAAAGCTTGAATACCTAAACGGTGAAGCGTAGGTGCGCGGTTAAGAAGAACAGGGTGTTCTTTAACAACTGTTTCAAGTACATCCCAAACATCAGAATCTTGACGTTCAACTTTACGTTTAGCCGCACGAATATTAGCAGCCAATTCTTTCTTAACAAGTTGAGCCATTACGAATGGTTTGAACAACTCAATCGCCATTTCACGCGGAACACCACATTGGTACATTTTGAGTGTTGGACCTACAGCGATAACTGAACGTCCAGAATAGTCAACACGTTTACCAAGCAAGTTTTGACGGAAACGTCCTTGTTTCCCTTTCAACATGTGTGAAAGAGATTTCAATGGGCGGTTACCAGCACCAGTGATTGGACGACCACGACGACCATTGTCAATCAAAGTATCAACAGCTTCTTGAAGCATCCGTTTTTCATTTTGAACGATAATATTTGGAGCATTAAGTTCCATCAAACGTTTCAAACGGTTATTACGGTTAATAACACGACGGTATAAGTCATTCAAGTCAGATGTGGCAAAACGCCCACCATCCAATTGAACCATTGGACGCAAATCTGGTGGAATAACTGGTAATACGTTTAAGACCATCCAAGATAAAGCATTTCCTGATTTTCTGAAAGCTGACAAAACGTCCAAACGACGAATAATTTTTACACGACGTTGTCCAGTAACTGTTTTGAGCTCTTCTTTGAGTTCAGAAACTTCTTTATCAATATCAACATCGTTCAACAAATCTTGAATCGCTTCAGCACCCATTTTTGCAACGAATGAACCAAAACCATTTTTCAAAAGTTGTTCACGATATTCACGTTCAGTCAAGAGTTGTTTCTTCTCAAGATCAGTTTCTTTAGGATCAATCACAACATAACTTGCAAAGTAAATCACTTCTTCAAGTGCACGTGGACTCATATCAAGAGCAAGTCCCATACGTGATGGAATTCCTTTGAAGTACCAAATGTGTGAAATTGGAGCAGCAAGCTCAATATGTCCCATACGTTCACGACGTGATTTTGCAGTTGTTACTTGAACACCACAAAGTTCACAGACTTGATTTTTGTAGAAAACACCTTTAAGTTTTCCACAAGCACATTCCCAGTCTTTTTGAGGACCGAAAATACGTTCATCAAAGAGTCCTTCACGTTCAGGTTTTTGTGTACGATAGTTAATTGTTTCTGGTTTTTTAACTTCACCGAATGACCAGTAACGAATTTTTTGTGGAGATGCGATACCAATACGCATACTCTCAAATTTATTTACATCAACCAATTCTTTCTCCACTTCTAATAAATTTAACGCTAGACGATTATGAGATTAGAGATTTACTGACAGAAATTTTTGTCAGTAAATCTATCTCAAAATATTAATTACAAAATCTTATTTTTCAGTATCAGCGTTAATCAAAGCTTCTTCTTCAGCTTCTGCTTGTGCAACAATAGCTTCCTGTGCTTCAAGCATTTCAGGAGTAATTTCTGTATTATCTGGACGAGTCATTACTTCATCTTCATCCAATTCACGTAAGTCAAGAACATTACGGTCAGCATCAAGGACTTTCATATCAAGACCAAGTGATTGTAACTCTTTAACCAATACGCGGAATGATTCAGGAAGACCTGGTTTAGGAATACGTTCACCTTTAACAATAGCTTCATAAGCGCGCGTACGTCCAATCACGTCATCTGATTTGTAAGTCAAGATTTCTTGAAGAACATTGGCAGCACCATAGGCTTCAAGTGCCCAAACTTCCATTTCCCCAAAACGTTGTCCACCGAACTGCGCTTTACCACCGAGCGGTTGTTGTGTAACGAGTGAGTAAGGACCAACTGAACGAGCATGGAGTTTATCATCAACCATGTGGTGAAGTTTAATCATATACATGACACCGACTGAAATTCGGTTATCAAATGGTTCACCAGTACGTCCGTCATAAAGGACTGTTTTCGCATCATCAGCCATTCCAGCTTCTTTAACGGTATCCCAGATATCTTCATCAGATGCTCCATCAAACACTGGAGTTGCAATGTGAATTCCAAGTGTACGAGCAGCCATACCTAAATGGAGCTCCATAACTTGTCCGATATTCATACGTGATGGTACCCCAAGTGGGTTCAACATGATATCAATAGGTGTTCCATCTGGTAAGTAAGGCATATCTTCCATTGGAACGATGTTTGAAACAACCCCTTTATTACCATGACGTCCGGCCATTTTATCCCCAACGTGAATCTTACGTTTTTGAGCGATGAAGACACGAACAAGTTTATTCACACCTGATGGCAATTCATCACCATTTTCGCGTGTAAATACACGAACGTCATGAACAATACCGCCACCTCCGTGAGGAACACGAAGTGATGTATCACGAACTTCACGAGCTTTTTCACCAAAGATTGCACGAAGCAAACGTTCTTCTGGTGTTGGATCAGTTTCACCTTTAGGAGTTACTTTACCAACAAGCAAGTCGCCATCTTTAACTTCAGCACCAATACGGATAATTCCTGATTCATCAAGGTTTTTGAGCGCTTCATCCCCAACGTTTGGAATTTCACGAGTAATTTCTTCAGGGCCAAGTTTTGTATCGCGTGTTTCTGATTCATATTCTTCGATGGCAATTGATGTATAAACGTCGTCTTTAATCAAACGTTCTGACATGATTACCGCATCCTCGAAGTTATAACCTTCCCAAGTCATATAAGCAACAAGTGGATTTTGACCAAGGGCCATTTCTCCATTTTCCATAGAAGGTCCATCAGCAATAATGTCCCCTTTCTCAACTTTTTCTCCAAGTCGAGCCAATGGGCGTTGGTTATACGAAGTTCCTGAGTTTGAACGACGATATTTTGTAATATTGTAAATATCAAGTTCACCAGAAGTACGGCGAACACGAATTTCATTACCATCAACATACTCAACAACACCAGCATGTTTTGCAAGAAGTGCAGCACCTGAGTCACGAGCAGTTTGATGTTCCATACCAGTACCAATCCAAGGTGCATGTGGGTCAATCAATGGAACTGCTTGACGTTGCATGTTGGCACCCATGAGGGCACGGTTGGAGTCATCGTTTTCCAAGAATGGAATACATGCAGCAGCAACGGCGATAACCTGTTTAGGTGAAACGTCCATATAGTCTGCTGTTGAAGCTTCAACTTCAATATTGTTACCAGTATGACGAGCCATAACTGTTTCGTTAGCAAAGCGGCTATCTTCAGTCAATGGTGAGTTTGCTTGGGCAACAGTATAGTTGTCTTCTTCATCGGCAGTTAAATATTCAACTTCGTCAGTAACCACACCGTTCACACGGTCAACACGACGGTATGGTGACATGATGAAACCATATTCGTTTACTTTGGCATATGATGACAAGTTGTTAATCAAACCGATGTTTGGTCCTTCAGGTGTTTCAATAGGACACATACGGCCATAGTGAGTATAGTGAACGTCACGTACTTCATATGAAGCACGGTCACGTGAGATACCACCAGGTCCTAAGGCAGAAAAACGACGTTTGTGTGAAAGCTCAGATAAAGGATTGTGTTGGTCCATAAATTGTGACAATTGTGATGAACCAAAGAATTCTTTAATTGAAGCTGTCACAGGACGAATGTTAATCAAACCTTGTGGTGTGATGTTTTCATTTTCTGAAGATGACATACGTTCGCGAATAACACGTTCCATACGTGAAAGTCCGATACGTACTTGGTTTTGAAGCAATTCACCTACTGAACGGATACGACGGTTACCTAAGTGGTCAATATCGTCTACTTTACCAATTCCTTCAGCAAGACCAAGCCAGTAGCTAATATTTGAAATCACATCGGCTGGTGTCAAGACACGGCATTCTGCATCAGGATTACCATTTGAGAGCAATGTAACAACACGTTCTGGATCTTTAGGTGAATAAACTTTGATACTTTGCAAAGTAATTGGTTCTGGAATTACAGCGTCGTCAGATGGTTCAACAACAAAGTTTCCAAGACCGTTATCAAGCAATGGTTCGATTAAATCAAGCACATCACGAGTAACAAGAGTATCTGTATTAACAAGAATTTCACCAGTTTCTGGGTCTACAATTGGTTCAGCCAAGGTCAATCCAAGCAAACGATTTTTAAGCGCTAATTTCTTGTTAAATTTGTAACGTCCAACAGGCGCAAAGTCATAACGTTTTGGATCGAAGAAACGAGCAACAAGCAAGCCACGTGAGCTATCTGCTGTTTTAGGTTCTCCTGGACGCAAGCGGTCATAGATGTCTTTGAGCGCTTCTTCTACACGAGTGTCAGCTGGGTTTTTATGAACATCTTTTGCAATAGTGTCTGTTAAAAGTTGAGTTTCTCCCAACAATTCAAGGATTTCTTCATCTGAACCAAATCCAAGCGCACGAAGCATAGTTGTAAAAGTTAATTTACGTGTACGGTCAATACGAACATAACCAATGCCTTTAGCATCTGTATCTAACTCAAACCAAGCTCCACGGTTAGGAATTGTTGTATGTCCAAAACTTTCAAGACCGTTTTTATCAGCTTTAAGATGGAAGTATGAACCAGGACTACGTACCAATTGGCTAACGATCAAACGTTCTGAACCGTTATTGATAAATGTCCCCATTTCAGTCATGAGTGGGAAGTCACCAAAGAAGACTTCTTGTGTTTTTAATTCACCAGTTTCTTTATTTACAAGACGGAAGGTTACATAGATAGGTGCTGAATAGTTTGCGTCATGTGCGCGAGCTTCTTCAACAGTGTATTTTGGGGTTTTCATTTCATAACCAACAAATTCGAGTTCCATTGTACCCGCAAAGTTGTCGATTGGAAACATTTCTTTGAAGACATTTGCAAGACCTTCATCGAGGAAGTTTTTATAACTTAATGTTTGAACTTCGATGAGGTTTGGCAAACCGATTACTTCTTTAATACGTGAAAAACTGCGTCTTGTACGGTGTTTACCGTATTTTACGTCATGTCCTGCCAAGTGTTTTCTCCTCTATTTTTTAGATTTGATTAAAAAAGTCTGTGTTTTTGATGAATTTTTAATTAAAAAAACCGAAAAGTCTGTAGTTTGTCTTTTTTATAACTTTTCTGGTTTATTCAATATAAAAGACGCCAAAAAAGCAACGAAAACAGTAGTGTTTCGTTGCTTACAAAGCCTATGGGGACAATATATCCCACAGATTTTGCTGACAAACCATTATTTCTATTATACTATTTTATATGAAAATTTTCAAGCTTTTTCTAGTTTAACGGTTTATTTTTTCAATGATGCTTTTAAATGCTTCTAATTCTGAACGAGATAATGATTGAACTAAAGAAACAAAGGTTTCATTTCGTCTTTGCCCTTCCAATTCTGCCAACATGATATAAGACATTTGATTCCCTATAAATGTTGATAAAAAATCTACCAATATTCTCTTTTCTTCTTCCAGAGGAGAATTCGTCAGTAGAAAAAGAGTTCCCAATCTCAAATGATTTCCTTCTATAGGTAAGAAAGTGAGAAATTTATTTGGAAATTTGCTCGAAATTTCTTTCACTGGTTCTAAAATTGATTGGGCCATTGGTAGGCTTGCGCTCATTTCGTAGTGATTTAATAGTTGACTGGAGATATCTTTTGATATTTTTTGATAAATGAAAAAATTTTGGAGGTCTATATCATCCTGATAAGAATTATCAGAGTCAGTAAAACCATAACCTAAACATTTTCGTTTGGTATCTATGATAAAAAGGCTAGACTCTAAAACTTTGGCACTTTTCTCTACCACCTCTTGATAAGCTAGTGGTTTTCCAAGGTCAATAAATGATCTTTTCAAAATAATATTTATGTCTTGGATTTTGTCATAAATTTCTTTCAATTTTTCCCTTTCTCTTCTCAAAAAGCATATTGAGTATTCCTATGATTACTTTTATGATACCATATAACGTTATAGATGTCAATTTTGTTATATAATTTGCAACAATTAATTTTTTAACTTAAATATTGCTATATTTTTAATTTTTAGGTATTTTATATCTAATAACTATATGATATAATGTATTTGTTACAAATATTAAAAATATTTATTCAATACATGTTGAGGTGATTTTAATGTTCTATGACCGTCTAAAAACTTTAGTTATTGATTCTCAGAAATCTTTCAACCAGGTCGAAAGAGAGTTGAGATATCCCAGAAACGCCCTTGCTAATTATCGCTTGGGAAAAGAACCTTCTGCCAAAAGATTGACAGAAATTGCTGATTATTTTAATGTCACAACTGAATACCTTCTTGGTAAAGATGACAAGTACAGTTATAATAAGGCAAAGCTTTTGTTTGAATATCTTACATTAGATAATAAACAAAACTTGCTAAATTATATTCAAAATCGAATTGATGAGCTTGAACTTCTTGAAAGAGAGCCTATTTCTTTGAGTACTGAACAATTTGTATTTTGTGGCGACAATACTTGGGCGCTACAAGAAAGCCGCAAAACAATCAAACTGCTCACAAAGCAACTTCCTGATGATTACGATGCAGTTTTTGAACTCGTTGGGGGTCCTTTAGATGCGGAAGCTCCTGGTAATGGAGATTTACTTTTTGTAAAATTTACTGACGCAAATTTTGCAGAGCTGATCCATAATTTCTTGTTGCAACATGACCATTTTGCCAAGCTTTCAGTAAAAGATGAAAAGCTTACTTGTCTAAGCCGTGATGCTGGAAGCCTTGCCGAAGTCCCTGAACTTTTTGGCAAAATTGCTAAAATTTATCGTTTCAGAACTATTTAATTACGAGTTTTCATTAATTTTCAAATTGCTGTTAAAAAGTGCTGATGGAATTCGTCAGCGCTTTTTTAGTAAAGTGATAAAAACTTTGAGGAAGAATCTTATGAAATCATTAATTAAAGTTGTTACCCTCTGTCTAGTGGCTTGTGTCTGTTTAATATTATCACCGCAAAAAGTTTGGGGAGCAACGACATATAACACTGTAATTTCAACAAAAACAGTTGATTACCCTATAAAAATTCAACAAAATAGCCGCAATGACGGTTTGTACATCTCTGCTCCATATTATACTAATTTAGAAACTTCCATTTCTAACACTCTAGCTAAGAACTATGATAATCAATATGCTTATGTAACTAACGAGGAAGTTACAAGTGGGAATAATGTGACCTGGTTACAAATTCATTTTATGGATAATACAGCTTACTGGATAGATAAAAGCGGAACTTCGCTTTATGGATATTATTCTATAATATCCTCTCAAAATGTGGATTATCCTGCAACAATAAATCAAGCTACTCGTTCTGATGGCTTATATTATCCAAGTCCTTATTTTACAACTTATAATACAATTTTTTCAAATACGCTTGTTAAAAACTATAATAATCAGAAAGTATACGTCTCCAAAGAAGAAACGACAAATAATGGTGTAACTTGGGCATTTATAAATTTATCTGATGGTACAAGTTATTGGATGGACAAAGCTGGATTGAGTTTAGACAGTTTCGACAAAATCCTATCTAGCAAAACTTTAGCAGGTACTTTACAAATTAATTTTAAAGCAACTGGTATCAATAGCGATTTATATCAAGATGGTCCTATAATGACAAGTGACAAATCGATTTGGTCACTAGGCAGTAGTTCTGATAAACAATTTGATGGACAAGTTGTAAAAATACTGCAAGAGAGTGCCACCTCTTCACATGGAAGTTGGGTTCAAATTCAACTTAATAACGGAAATATATGCTGGATAGACAAACAGGCTTTAATCAACCAATACTCCTTAACTTCAATACAGAAGTATACAATCGACACTAATGATAATAGTTATTGGCAAGATTTTCAAAGTGACGGAAGTCGTATTGTAACAATAAAACCTACCACTAGTAACTATACTTTATTTAGTGGTCAGTTTGGAAACTACAACCAACCAATAGACAACTCTCTCAATCAAGTAAGCAACTATTATATCGCCTCCCAAGAAGAAACACTGCTGGGAACTGACGGAATGATTATTACTGCGGTATCTATTTCAAATGACGGTATTAATTGGTTTTGGATTGACAAAAGAGCACTAAGTTATGGACCAGATGGTAATAAAACAGCCTACGAAAGTTTAAAGGGTTCAGGAATCAATGGTGCAATAAAATGGTATGTTGCTCCTGATGACCCTTTAGCAGGAACTATTCAAAATGCTATTAATAGATGGAATACTGCTCTACCGGGAATTTTTGCAGATACTCCTTCTCAATCTGATACAGATATAAATGTGAATTTTAATGAAACTCCTCTCAATGATGGCTTGTGGGCATCAACAAGTCGAGGATATTATTATAATATTGATGCAAATGGCAACGAAATTCCAGGCACACGTATTGGAAATTCAAAGATAATGATTTCCTTGAATAATACAGGTTCTTCTAACGTCATCACCGAAGCTTTATTAAATAATATCCAAGCCACTGATATTATCATGCATGAATTAGGTCATGCTTTGGGTCTGGGGCATTCAGGACAGTATAATATCGATGGAACTTTAGCTGATTATTCTTTTGCAGGGCCTTCAGACTTAATGTTTTCAGGCTCAGACGATAGAAATATAGCCAATTACAAAGACATTAGCTCAGCTCAGATTAAAGTTATCAAGTTAATTCGGCAATTGGGTTGGACTTATGTGGGAACTTCAATAAATGCGCCTGAACCAAGGCCGAAGGTGATATCAAATATTCGTGAAGGTTGGCAAACATTAGATTAATTAATAAAATTAAATTCTTAAAGTGAATCGAGAAAAATAATGGAAGAAAGACAAGTAGAATATATTTGGCCAAGCAAAGAAAATTTTCCCGGAAAAGAACAAAATATGGGATTAAAAAATTTTATGCTCCCTGAGAGTTCAGACTATGAAAAAATAAAAGAATATGCTCTAAAAAATTATACTTTCGACGGTTATGATGAAGAGAAGGGATATCTTTTAAAACCGATTGAAGATATTATTTACAAAAACATGAAGGAATACAAAGGGGTTTATTATCAGTTTGAAAAGACCAATTGTTGGGATGGAGATTTAACAGATAAATTAGTCGTTTGGTTCCCACCTTTATCAGATAAGTTCACAGTTAATGCAGAAATGAGATATTTTGCTTGGCCCAATCAACGCTGGTCATCTTTAATGAAACGTGTTCCACATAATACTTCTATTTTAAGAATTGCAGATACTAATCTCATTACAGGTTCATTTTTTCAGAACACTGTAAATTTTCCTGATTACGAAGATAATGTACAGAATTTAATAAAAAAAATAGCAAAAGAAAATCATATCGAAAAAGAGAATATTTTTTTAGTTGGTGAAAGTAGAGGAGCTGTTGGTGCATTCTTACATGGACTTTTGGGGGATTATCCTATGGTTCTTTTAGACCCTCTACTTGATCGCTCTATCTTTTGGGAAGAATTTAAAGATAATTGTGACACAACTTTTTCTTTTGATTTAGTCCCAACTTCATTTCTAGAACGCTATAATCATTTATTAGCCTCTACCTTATTGACTCCCAATAAAATAAAATTGATTACTTCTGATAATGTCACTGGTTCATATCCATTTTTAAAAAAATTACATTTGGAAAAAATAACTTTGCTTAATCTAAATTACAAAATGCTTTTTAACCGTAATGCTTTTTATAGTCATGGTACATTTGCATGGAACAATTATAATATTCTTTTACGTTACCTTAACGAACTTTTAATTGATGTAGATATCACCTTGGAAAAAGATGAACTTCAATTTGATTGGGAGAATTGGTCAGTACGTCTTCCTGATACAAGTCGAACTTTCTATTTTAAAATTCTAGATGATTCTTTAAAAGTAGTCCGAACTTCATATAATGTTGAAGATAATAAAGAGAACAAATTAAATTTTTCTATCAAGACATCTTTCAAAAAAAACTCAAAATATAAAATAAGTTTTGAACTAAAAAGAAACGAAAAATCTTTTTTTCTAGGTAAATTATATCTTTGCACCGAAAATAAGGAACAGCTCATTAACAGAAATATGATTGAACAAAAAGAGGAAACTTACTTTGCATATTATACATTTATTAGCGATGACAGCTACCGTTTCATTAGTCTTTTTTCGGAAGATTATGTTAAAGATTGGGAAGTAGATATTATTAATATTAACATTCAACTTTTATAAAAAATTCCAGCAAGATATAATAGGTCAATAATTATATCAAGGTGCTGAAAATGCATAATCAAAGTGATATAATATAAAAAATATCCATAATAGGAGGTCGATATGACAAGGATTCAAGATGATTTATTCGCTACTGTTAATGCTGATTGGTTAGAAAATGCAGAAATTCCTGCTGACAAACCAAGAATTTCAGCTTTTGATGAATTAGTACTAAAAAATGAGAAAAATTTGGCTAAAGATTTAGCTGAGTTATCACAAAACCTACCTACTGATAATCCAGAATTGCTTGAAGCAATCAAATTTTATAATAAAGCAGGAGATTGGCAAGCAAGAGAAAAAGCGGATTTTTCTGCCGTAAAAAATGAACTTGCTAAAGTTGAAACTTTAAATACTTTTGAAGATTTTAAAAATAATTTGACTCAACTCGTTTTCCATTCACAGGCACCTCTTCCATTTTCTTTTAGTGTTGAACCTGATATGAAAGATGCTATTCACTATTCTCTTGGATTCTCTGGCCCGGGATTGATTTTACCTGATACCACTTATTATAATGATGAACACCCTAGAAAAAAAGAATTACTTGATTTTTGGGCTAAAAATACAAGCGAAATTTTAAAGACATTTGATGTTGAAAATGCAGAAGAGATTGCAAAGTCTGCCCTTAAATTCGATGCTCTTTTAGTTCCGTCAGCAAATACTTCTGAAGAGTGGGCAAAATATGCTGAACTTTATCATCCAATTTCTACTGACAGCTTTGTCAGTAAAGTTAAAAACCTGGATTTAAAATCTTTAATTAAAGATTTAGTAAAAACTGAACCTGATAAAGTCATTGTTTATGAAGATCGTTTTTATGAATCATTTGATTCACTTATCAATGAAGAAAATTGGTCACTCATTAAAGCTTGGATGCTGACTAAAATTGCACGTGGCGCTACTTCTTTCTTCAATGAAGACCTTAGAATTCTTGGTGGAGCTTACGGACGTTTCCTTTCAAATGTTCAAGAAGCAAGAAGTCAAGAAAAACATCAACTTGATTTGACTGAGTCTTATTTTAGCCAAGTGATTGGTTTATTCTATGGTAAAAAATATTTTGGTGAAGCTGCTAAGGCCGATGTCAAACGGATGGTCACTGCGATGATTAAAGTTTACCAAGCGCGTTTGTCTAAAAATGAGTGGCTTAGTCAAGAAACAGCTGAAAAAGCCATTGAAAAATTAGATGCTATTACTCCTTTCATTGGTTTCCCAGATAAATTGCCTGAAATTTATAGTCGTTTAAAAACAACTTCTGGCTCTCTCTATGAAGATGCCCTTAAATTCGATGAAATTTTGACTGCTCGAACTTTTGAAAAATTCTCAGAAGATGTTGATAAAACAAGCTGGCATATGCCTGCTCATATGGTCAATGCTTATTATAGTCCTGATAGTAATACAATTGTTTTTCCAGCAGCAATTTTGCAAGCTCCTTTTTACTCTCTTGAACAATCTTCATCACAAAATTACGGTGGAATCGGCGCAGTCATTGCTCATGAAATTTCTCATGCGTTCGATAACAACGGCGCCCAATTCGATAAAGAAGGAAATTTGAACAAATGGTGGTTAGATAAAGATTATGAAGCTTTTGAAGAAAAGCAAAAAGAAATGATTGCACTCTTTGACGGCGTAGAAACCGAAGCTGGTCCAGCAAACGGAAAACTCATTGTGTCAGAAAATATTGCTGACCAAGGAGGAATTACAGCGGCACTGACAGCAGCTAAAGATGAGAAAGACGTTGATTTGAAGGCATTCTTTAGTCAGTGGGCTAAGATTTGGCGCATGAAAGCAAGTAAAGAATTCCAACAAATGCTTTTGTCAATGGATGTTCATGCACCCGCTAAACTTCGTGCCAATATTCCTCCAACAAATCTCGAAGAGTTTTACGAAACTTTTGATGTTAAAGAAACTGATAAGATGTATCGTGCACCAGAAAATCGTCTTAAAATTTGGTAATAGTTAATTGAATACAAAAAGTACTTCTAAAATATAGAAGTACTTTTTATTTATTAGAGCAATTCATCTTCAATAATTATTTTCCCTTGAGCTGTAAAAGAAATTCCCTCTTTTTTTAGAAGTTCCATTTGCTCACTTTTAGCAGGCTCTGGCAATCCAATTGTTCTGTCAGAACGCACTACACGCCACCATGGTAGTTCATATTTTTTAGACATCGAATGCAAAATTCTAGAAACCTGCCGTGCACCATTTGGTAATCCAGCTAAAGCTCCCACATCTCGATAACTCATGACCTGCCCCTCTTTTAAATTTAGAATAACTTCTAAAATCTTTTTTGTATTTTCGGTAATTTCTGCCATTTATTATCCTTTTTAGCTCTTATTAATAAGTCTGTCAGTAACTTTTTTACTGACAGACTTATTTTTTATTAGATATGTAATTTTCGACGAAGTGACAAACCTCTTGGACCAAACCATTTTTCTAGAAGTCCAAGTTTAGCAGCAAACCAGAGATAAGTATAAAAACCTGCACCTCCGGCAATGGCAGCAATAAATACTGAGGCAATTCGACCTGGGCTCTTACCGAAAATAAAACCTAAAATGATTTCAACGATAATAACCACAATAGCCATAAATCCTGTCAGTAAAGTTGCCCCTTGAATTCCGCGAACTGTATTCTTAATTGAAAAATGAGTTAACTCATGTAGTTTTCTAATGAATAAGAAAACACCAACTAAGAATGAGACAGTGGTCGCAAGTAAAGGTCCATAAGTATGGAAAATAAGTATCATTGGAACTTGCAAAACTAATTTAATGACAAGAGTCAAGGTAAAGATTCGCATTGCCAAACGTTTATGGTCCATTACTGTCAGTGGAGGATAGACAATCATATAAAGTCCCAACAAGAAGGTTTGTAAAATAGCAAAGACAAACAAACTACTTTGTAACCCAGAAGGAATTTGGTAGAAAATTGTATAAATCGGTTTAGTCAATAGTGACATTCCAATCACGGCAGGAAGCATAAAACCAACGTATAATTGGAAATTATAACCTACTAACGTTGCAAGTTCACGCCGATTTCCTTGAACATAATGCTCTGTAATCAGAGGGTCTGAAACAGAACCAAGCGTCAATGCGACACCCAACAAGACCATCGTTAATTTATCAGTATTTGCTGAGAAATAACTCATCAGAACAAGCAATTCATTATGACTATAGTTTGTTACCCAAGGCATCATATTCATAAAGGTTGAGTTATCAATAATTTTAAAAATTTGAATAGCTGAACCAATGACAATAAATGGAATGGCTGTGTGTAATGTTGATCTAAAAATTTCTAAAGCATTAATTTTAGATTTTACAGGACCAGGATTAATTAATTTATTAAGATTTCCTGATTTCTGTAAGTAATAGAATAATACAGCGTAGGAACCTAACATCCCAATAAAAGCAGCCAAGGTAGATTGTGTCACGGCATTTTGCCAATTGTGCGAACCTAACTTCATGATAGCAAAAGTTGCTGCTAGCATCCAAATGACCCGAACAATTTGTTCCAAAAGCTGACTCATAGCATAAGCTTTCACCTGATTCAGACCTTGGAAATATCCTCGAATAACTGACATCGATGGGAAAATCAAGACAGCCAATGCTAAACTTTTCATGACTGGAATTAAATCTGCGCTATCCTTACCTCCAACAAGGGCTGAGAGTGGACCTGCAAGAAAGAACATGAGCCCTGACGCAACAATTCCAAGAACCAGCATCACTCCGAGCATTTGCCGAACGAGCCGGTAAGCCATGTTAGGGTCATCTAATGTATTATAGCGAGCCACTTCACGCGCAATTGCCGCCGGAATCCCCACTGTTGAAATCAATAGGAAAAGAGCATAGATATTATAACCCATACTAAAGAGGGAGTTGGCCTCATTACCAAAACGCCCCATCCAAGCATACCAAGGAATAATATAAATTACCCCTAGTATTTTCCCAATCATGTCCGCACCAGTCCGCCAAGCAGCACCAGAGAGCATCTGATCTTTTGATTTTGCAGCCGTTTTTGGTGACTGCTGACCTGTATTCATTATTTTTTCTGAATCTTCCATTGTTCCATTTTACCCTAAGTTCTGTATTTTGACAATAAAAGAATGGTTTTAGATCATTAATTCACGATGTCATCTATTACCATCTATAAACAAATGGGACATGCACCAGCTCTTGGCTTGTGCTATAATATAGGGTAATGGGATTTTTTCCCTTAGTTTCCTTGTTTTAGAAAGGTATCGCGAATTTAGCGATAAATAGGCATTCCTCACATGATTAGGCTTGAACAAGTTATAGAAATACTAAAAAAAGATAATAATTTCCGTGAAATTTCTTCTGCTGGCGAATATTATTTCAACTGGCCAAAGGAAGTAAACTTTGACCAACTCTCTTATGATTCACGAAAATCTACAGAAAATACCCTTTTCTTTGCCAAGGGTTTGAATTTTAAAAAAGAATATTTAATAGACTTAGAAGCTGCTTTTTATGTTTCAGAATTTGATTATGAAGTAGCTCTCCCAGCAATTATTGTCACTGATGTTAAACGAGCAATGGCTCTAATCGCTGCAAGCTTTTATGATTTTCCACAAAATAAACTCAAAACCTTAGCTTTGACTGGTACAAAAGGAAAAACCACTTCTGCTTATTTTGCTAAAGCAATCCTTGACAAAATGAACGGTGGCAAAACTGCACTTTTATCTACTGCCCAAACAACTTTGGATGGAAAAAATTATTTTAAATCAGAATTGACAACTCCTGAAAGTCTTGATTTACTGGAAATGATGGCAAAAGCTCTGACAAATGGAATGACACATTTGGTCATGGAAGTTTCAAGCCAAGCTTACAAAACAGAACGGGTTTACGGTTTAACATTTGATGTTGGAGTTTTCTTAAACATTTCTCCTGACCACATTGGCCCAGTTGAACATCCAACGCTTGAAGATTATTTTTACTGCAAACGTCAACTTCTCAAAAATTCACGTTATTTTGTTGCTAATTCCGAAATGAATCACTTTGCCATCATTAAAGAGGAACTTAAGGAACGTAAAATTCCACATGCTTTCTATGGTGCTGATTCTGAAAATAAAATTATTGAATCAAAAGGACTTCATTTTGTTACTGACGGTTCTGTCAGTGGAGCATTTGACATTCGCTTATTAGGACGCTTCAACCAAGAAAATGCCTTAGCTACAGCATTAGCAACTAAAGCTTTAGGTGCTTCATTAGAAAATATCCATGACGGTTTAGCCCTTGCTGTTGTTCCAGGACGCATGGAACTTCTTACTGCCAAAAATGGTGCTCACATCTATATTGATTATGCTCACAACGGCCTGTCATTAGAAAATCTTGTTGAAGTTGTTGAAGAACACCATGCTGGTCAGCTTGTTCTAGTCCTTGGTTCAACCGGAAATAAAGGCGAAAGTCGCCGGAAAGATTTCGGACAAGTGATTGAAAAACATCCGCGACTTGATGTCATTTTAACTACTGATGATTCAAATCGAGAAGACCCTAAAATAATTGCTGACGAGATTGCTTCTTTTGTCAGTCGCAGGCTTGATTTTGAACTTGACCGTGAATTGGCAATAAAAAAAGCTGTCAGTAAAACTAAAAGTGCTGACGATGCTGTGATTATCGCCGGAAAAGGGACTGATATGTTCCAATTAAAAGACGGGAAACGTCAACCTTATATTGGAGATACAGCTGCTGCTCAAAAATATCTCTAATTTACTGACAAAAATTCTGTCAGTAAATTAATCATAAAAAAACGACTCAATGGGAGTCGTTTTTTCTTTTTCTTCTGACTAGGCAAAAGAATTAACAACAGCAAGAATTCTTTGTAATTCCGCATGAGTTTCATAACTTACAGTATCCGAATAAAGTAATGCTGAAAGATTCCGTGAAGAATAGCCAGCTTTTTCACTTACCTCATCAATATGCAAATTTTTTTCTTTCATTTTGTACAAAATAGCTTCTTTAAAATTGTTTGTAATTTCTTCTTGTTGAAATTGCGAAAGATTGTTAAATTCATCACTTGAATAATTGACCAAATTTTTTGAATTCATCTGCATCGCCTCTTTTATATTTATTTAGTAAAATCAATGACCATTCGACCTTCAATTTTTCCTGCCTTCATTTCATCAATAATATCATTGATTTCTTCCAGTTTGCGTGTCGCAACAATTGGTTTTACCTTACCTTCTGCTCCAAATTGAAATGCTTCTGCCAAGTCAAGTCTTGTTCCGACAAGTGAACCTGCAACCTCCACTCCGTCAAAAACAACTGTTGGAACTGATAAAGTCATCTCAGTATTGGGAAGTGCCACAGCAACCATTTTGCCCATAGGTTTCAAAGAAGCAACCGCTTGTTCAAAAGCAATCCTTGCAACAGCACAAACTATTGCACTTTGTGCTCCTAAGCCGCCAGTTATTTTTTTAATTTCATCAACTGGATTTACATCACCAGAATTGATAATCACATCAGCTCCAATTTTTTTTGCTAAATTTAATTTATCTTGATTAATATCAACAGCAATTACTTTTGCTCCAAAAACATTTTTAGCATATTGAATTGCTAAATTTCCAAGTCCTCCAGCACCAAAAATTACTTGCCAATCACCAGGTTTTACTCCTGATACTTTGATTGCTTTGTAAGTTGTTACTCCGGCACAAGTAATTGAGCTAGCTTCAATTGGGTCAAGTCCGTCAGGAACTTTGACAGCATAATCGGCAACAACAATTGCTTCTTCAGCCATTCCGCCATCAACTGAATATCCTGCATTTTTAACTTCTCGACAAAAAGTTTCATTACCAGATACACAGTATTCACAGTGACCACATCCTTCAAAGAACCAAGCCACTGAAACCCGATCACCAACTTGAAGCGAGCTTACATCAGCTCCAATTTCTTTGACTATTCCAATTCCTTCATGACCAAGAACAGTCCCTGCTTTGTTGCCATAATCACCTGCTGCAACGTGCAAATCGGTATGACAGACTCCACAATATTCCATGTCAAGCAAAGCTTCATTAGGTTTGATTGCTCGAAGTTCCTTTTCAACAAGGTCCGCATAACCATCTGGATTGTGTCTTACTACTGCTGCTTTCATAAGAAAGTCTCCTCTATATATAAAATTTTGTAAACGCATTCTTTCGTTTTATTATATCACTTTTCACTTCATTTTGTATCATTTAAAGTAACAAAAACATCTTGGTTTTTTTAATGTAATCTTTGAACCATTCGTTATCAATTTTTATGAGTCATTTGTGATTTTTCTTCTTCTTTTACGTATAATATAGTAAGAATGAATTTAGAAGCTAAATTAAAAGAAATTTTTGGTTATGACAATTTCCGAAATGGTCAGAAACAAATTATTGAACAAGTCCTAGAGGGCCAGGCCACTCTTGGTATTTTACCCACAGGAGCTGGAAAATCAATCTGCTATCAGTTACCAGCTCTTATTCAACCGGGGCTTACTCTCGTAATCTCCCCACTTATTAGCTTGATGAAAGATCAAGTCGACCAGCTGAATATTGCCGGAATTCCAGCAACATTTATTAACTCTACCCTAGAGGATTCCGAGTCTTATCAAAGAATGCGACAGGTTGAAAATGGCGAAATCAAGCTTCTGTTTGTAGCACCAGAGCGTTTTTCATTAGACTATTTCAATGCCTTTTTACAAAAACTTCCAATTGATTTAGTTGCCATAGACGAAGCACACTGCATTTCACAATGGGGGCACGATTTCAGACCCAGTTATGTCGATTTTGCCTCTCACCTCCAATATTTACCAACAAATCCTACCGTCTTAGCCCTTACGGCTACTGCGACACCAAAAGTTGCAGATGATATTCAAAAACTTCTTTCAATTTCCCCCAGTCATACTATTAAAACCGGTTTTCTTAGAGAAAACTTACGTTTTGAAGTAGTCAAAGGGATGGATAAGAGAACTTTTCTTAAAAATTATCTTAAAAATCAAGAAAGTGAGGCTGCTGGAATTATCTATGCCAGCACTCGTAAAGAAGTTGAAGAAATTTGTGAATGGCTCAACCATAATCATTTCAAATCCGTTCGTTACCATGCTGGACTGAGCGAACAGGAACGTCAAATAAATCAAGAACTTTTTCTCTTTGACGAAGTGCCAATAATGGTTGCCACTAATGCTTTTGGCATGGGAATCAATAAACCAAATGTTCGATTTGTGATTCATTATGCCCTTCCCGCAACAATTGAAAGTTATTATCAAGAAGCTGGGCGAGCAGGACGGGATGGGCTTGAATCTGATGCTATCCTCCTTTTTTCACCAAATGATTTACGAATTCGTAATTTCTTGATTGAGCAAAGTGAAGGTGATGAAGCGCACAAGGAACATGAATACGAAAAGTTTCGACAAATGCAAGCATACACAAGTGCCGAAACCTGTTTGCAACGCTATATTTTACAGTATTTTGGCGATGAAGGCGAAGACTGTAAAAAATGCAGCAACTGTCTTGATGAAAGAGAACTTCTTGATATCACGATTGATGCTCAAAAAGTCCTTTCTTGTGTGGTAAGAATGGGAGAACGATTTGGGAAAACAGCCGTAGCACAAGTTTTAATCGGTTCCAAAAATAAAAATATTGCCAAATGGAATTTTGAATCTTTATCTACCTTTGGAATCATGAAAAACTATTCGCAAAAAACAGTCGGCGAATTAATCGATTTTCTTTCAGCCGAAGGTTATTTAAATATTACGTCAGGCAAATTCCCCTTGTTACTTCTTTCACCTCAAGGTTTAAAAGTTCTCAAAGGTCAAGTCAAAGTTTATCGCAGAGCCAGCCTACTCATTGAACCAAAATCAACCGTTTCACATCAGTTTGATGAAGAATGTTTTGCAAGCATTCGTGCCCTTCGACTCGAGCTAGCAAAAAAAGAAGGTGTCCCTCCTTTTATGATTTTTTCTGACAGCTCACTTAAAGAAATGGCACAAATTTTACCAGACAGTCCAAGCCAATTTTTACAAATTTCTGGTGTCGGACCTGTTAAATTAGAAAAATATGGTATTCTTTTTATTGAAAAAATAGCTGAATACAAAAAAGCTGAGTAAATCTCAGCTTTTAGTGAAAATCTAGTCCCCCTTCAAAATGAAAAGGGGACTTTTATTAGTTTTAATAACAAGAAGGACTTTCATAATAAAATATGCTGCTCAAGTAGATAAAAGCGAAAAATAAATTGTAGAACAAATTATACACTATTTTAATGAAACCTGATCGTAAAACAAGCTTGTCCTCACATTCAGATTTAAAGGATATCAATCTTATTAATTTATTTTAAACGTATTCATTATATCATATACTTTTTTAATTCTTATAATAATTTAGACTAATAACTCTCAATAGAACTCAATTAGAAAAGTTCTAGCACTCTGACTATATTTATTATTTTTGTTTCTCTTTATAAACTGTTTTTTTGAGGATAACTATACCTTATCGCTACTAGTATTTGTTAATAATCTACATATGTATCTCTCTCATGCTTACAATACTTTCATTTCAACTATAAGTGGTCGAGGATAGAAATAAGTCTTACATCCAATACCATACTCAATTTCATTCGCATTCAAATCTAATATGCATAAACTTTCAACTTTTCCCTCACAATTATATAGAAATTGACAATTCGACTCAGAGAAATGAATCATAAGCTCTACTTCATTTGTTTGGATTATATTTTCATTGATTGATTCCTCTTTACCTTTTCGATCTAAATTTATTCTTCTCCCAGAATCTAACGCAAAATAATAAACATCATCTTTGATTCTAATAACAATACCTGCGGCAAAATCGGAAAATTCCTTATTTTCAATAACCTTCACATTTATTTTAAAATCAACTTTGCTACTCTTTTTAAACATTATTTTGGGACTATCATCACCAAGCCAAGTATTATAAATCTTATTACCATCAAACGTAAAATAAATGTTTTTTTCTTGCTGAGTAATAATATTGTCTTCATTATTTTCAATTGTAGTAGTTTGGCTTACATTTAATATAGATGCTTGACCAAAATTATCTAGATATCTCAATTTCAATTGCTGCCAAATTTGATTTTCTAAGCTTCTTATTTCTTCAAGCTCTTTTTCACAAAAATAACTTTCTCCTTTTAACCTATTTTTATATGATTTCAAAATATATGTTCTCCATTTATCAATCAATTTTAACTTATTATTAGTCAACAATTCTACATCGTTTTGCATTAAATATCCAAACTGGCTCATCTCATTTATCATAATTGAAAAAAATAATTCTTTATATTTAGGCATATTTAGAACCCTCTTATTAAGATTTCCCTTATTTGCTAATTTTTTTATCTCAACACTTGATGCTTCATTTTCAAATATAATCCTAAGACAATGGTCTAATAATCTTGAAATTACTAATGGCTCATTGGAGCGTTTTTCAAAAATTAGTATGAACTCTTCTTCATCTACAGCAATATTGTCAAAATACGATTTATAGGCTTTAAAAAGTGTTTCATACTCTATTGAAAATTCTAATTCTTGTTGATCATCTGATTTAATTTGTGTATGGTCTAATATATAAAGTATTTTTTTAGGTCTATCAAAACCTTTGATGATTATCGGATGCTCCCAGTCGCTCTCTTGATAATAGTCTGAGTAATAAATTTCTCTTAAATTTACAGGAACTATTACTGGGTTATTCATAGAAATATGTTCTTCTAGTAAACTAAATAAGTCGTCTTTAGAATACGCCTTTGATACCCGCAAGTCACATACCAGTTCAAAAGTATTGATTTCTCTCGCAAATAGCTCTTTTGATTCACTAATACCATTAATGTGATAACATTTATCATAGTTATTTACCATATAAAAAAGATTGGATAACGATTGATCAAAACTATTTAAACAGATTCCAAAAGCTCTTGAAAAACAATTGACTTGATCAATTGGGTAAAAACCTATGTTAGATTTTATTTTTGAGTTAATACACTTATCATCCATGTTCTTTTCCTCCATTAAATAAATGAATTGATTTTTCCTCAAATCTTGAAAAATAAAGGTATTCTTTTATATTAAAAGGTAAAAAACGAGCTTTTTCTTTACTTTCAACAAATAATTTTGTATCAAAATTGAGCGGTCCAATATATAGTTTTTGTTGATTCCTTAACTCAAAAGTTCCGATACTATTTCCTTTAAAAAAACCAAAAAAGAATAAATACCTACACATTAAGTATTCGTAATAATCTACTTTTATTTTTTTATTAGTATAAAATTTTTTATTTTCAATAATTGCATTTCGAATCTCAAAAAAATCTAAAGGTATTCCCTCGATATTAGTACAGAATCCCAACCAAACAGGATCAACCATCATCCATTTATTGTATTCTTCTACATATAAACTAATAAGCCAATGACAATCACCGATACGATAATCATAAGGGTTACACTGAACAAGAAAAGCTTTAAATCCAGAATTAACAAAAATCTCCTGAAGTATAATCCCGTGCATTAAACAATTAATTCCCCCACCTTCGTCTATCGCATATTTTAGAATATCTTTTCCATATAGTTTTCCTCTATATGGAGTATAACCATCATGTTTTAAATGAGCATCTATCCACGAGAATAATTGATCAACATATTCAAGAGTTGATAAATTATTCTGCGTTGGAATGTCATATTCTTGAAAATTAATTTTTCGATCTGAATCTGAAGCATAGCTAAAATAATCTATATTATCTTCAAAATTAAATTGGGTTCTAAAGTTTGGATATTCTTTTAACTTTTTTCTATATTCAAACATCTCTTTAAGATAATTTTTTTTCATATTTTCCATATTTATCGCATTCTTTCTTTTTTACATTAATCATTTTCTTTTATTCCGTAAACAAATAAATTACCAAAATTAATATATGAACTTTCAGATTTTGCAATGTTAATCAAAGAATCAAAGTATTCTTCAATTTCTTGATTGGTAATACGTTTTGTAGCTGTATATATGTGTCCACTTTCTCCTTGCTTTTTCCATAATTTAGTAATTTTGTTTAATGACTCACGCGTGGTATTCTGAGAGTTTATACTTACATCTAAAACTTTTATATTTTTAAAAAATGAACTATTCATCAATGTAAATAACTTTCTTCCCACATATATATCGTTTTTAATAAGTTTCTTTATCATTAATTCCGCTTGAATAAACTTCTGATGATTTTGTGGAACTGGAAATACAATGTCTAAACCTTTATCAATATCAAAAATTCCTAATTTCCCTCCAGGTTTTAGAACTCTATATATTTCTTTTAATGCTAATTCAGGATTTCTTAAGTGTTGAAATAAATATCTACAAAAGCATACGTCTATTGAATCATCAGAAAATGGTAGTGAAAAGCAATCCCCCTCTTGAAATTTTAAGTTATCCAAATCTCTAAATTTCCCCTGATTCTCTAATACAAATTTACTCTCCCTATCCATTCCAATAATAGAGCAACTTGGATTTGTAAGAGCTAACATATAAGATATTTCTCCTGTACCACAACCCAAATCCAAAATTGTTTCTGATCTACCAATATCCAGTTGTTGAAAGCATTTTACGATTTCCTCTTTTTGAATATTAATAGATTCTGATAATCGTTCTTTTTCAAGTATCAATGTATCTGCTGTAAATCTTGCTGTATTATATGAATCTCCAATCATAATATTCCCCCTCTAAAGTTGAATAATTTGAGTCAATAGTTGCCTACTTTCATCATAAAGATGATGTGTAATAATAATTACTGTCATATTTGAATCTCTTAATATAGTTTGCTCAATTTTTATAGCTGTATTTTTATCAAGATTAGCCGTACTTTCATCCATAATTAAAATAGGTTTATTACCAAGCAACTCACGTGCAATTGAAATTCTTGCTTTTTGTCCTCCAGATAAATTATCATCAAAAATCATGTCCATTTTATCTTTTGTAAATTCCTCTGTTATACTTTTTTTCAAAACTTCTTCGAATAGTTCTGTAGAAATTTCTCTTCCTATTTTGAAATTATCTAATAAACTTTCATGAAAAACATAAGACGATTGATTAATTAAACTTATCACATTCTGTAAACTTTGAATATTTACTTTCTTATAATTTAACTGATCAATCAATATATCTCCTTCATAATTTTTTGAATCTCCCATTAATAACTGAACTAAAGTTGACTTACCAGTACCCGAATCTCCAACTATTGCCACTTTTTCTCCCTTTTTTATTTTAATATTTGGAAATTTTATGATTTGGTTATTTTCAAATCTAATCACTAAATTTTTTGTTTCTATTGAGTCAGTAAAATCTTGTATTTGGAGTTTAGTTCCATCAAATAAACTTTCTTCGTCATTTTCAATTTGTTTATATTTATCTATTAATTGGAAAGTCCCTTTAAATGTTACGATATTGTATGCTGCACCTCTTGTATAATTAAATAAACAACTTGTTAAATTCGCAATTGAAAAAATCACGCCTGTCGTCACTTCACCACGTATAATTAGATAGCCTGTGACTAAAAACATTACAGATTGAGCAATAATACTTGCCATCATGGAAACCGAATTAGCAGTAGCTGATAGTTTAGCTAATTTAACTTTAGGATTGATTAAATTATTAAAGCTACTTAAAATTTGTTTTTTAAAATATCCTCCTTGATTATTGTGATAAAAAACTTCAAAGCCATTAAAAAAATCTGTAGTTTTTCCTAGCGCTTTATTCGAAAATTCTGAAACTTCATTAGTTGCTTTTGAGATTCTTTTTTCAAAAAATTGAGGAGCAAAATATACAAAAGCAGTCATTATGACAGATACAATCAGCAGTAACCAATGAAAATAAATAATAGCAAAAGCATTCATTAATACAGTAACAACGCTTTCTATAGCTCCATAAAATTGTGCAAAACCATTGTCATGTATCAAGGTCATATCATTAACTAACCACGAACTATAATCCTCTTTACTATTTTCTTTGACCTTATAATATGGTTTATGAATTATATTATTCAGAATATCTTCCCGAATTTTATTGATTTGATTTTGCATGATTCTTTCTTTAAAAGTATCTTTTAGCGCTTGTAAAAAACTATATCCTCCCCAACACAAGACATTCATTACAGCCCAGAATATAAAACTGTTCCATTTTCCAGATATTAATGCGTTTAAAAGCCAAGTTAATGTAAGAGAACTAATAACATTAAGAAAAGCCCAAAGTATAATGAAAATAAATAATAATGTGTTCTGCATTTTAAAATTTTTAATATAATAAAACATTATAGTTCTCCTTAAACATTATGAATCTTCACTAAAAAAATTTATGATTTCTTCTGTGATTGCTTCTATATCTATTTGGCTGTCCACAATAAAACACTTTTTATCAGTTTCTTTAATCACTTTTTCTTGAAAAGCCACTAATTCCTTATAGTTGCATTTATTTGTAAGACTCCCTAAAACTGTCCACTTTGTATCTTTACTAATGGGATAAACTACCAAAGCTATTACAGTTGTTTCTTGCAGGCTTTGAATGTAATTAATGGTTCTTTTAATATATTCAATTGGGTCATTGTAATTAACAACTAAAATTACTCCATCAGGTTCCGTACCTAATAGAAGTTCTGTATTTTGGATAGAATAAAATGCTAAGTTACCTGTATTGTAGTGAACTGTTTGAGACTGTGATCCAACTATAATAATATCTGGGTTTGTTCGCTCAATCTCTCCCAACATTCTATTGATGGCATATATAGAGTCATTGCCAGTAACTTTGACAGATGAATTATAACCAAAAGGATAAACAACTTCAAATCCAAATAGATATCCTGTTGGTTCTGTTCCAAATTGACCAACTCTGTATCCTTCTTTTTTTAATTGCCTTCTCAATTGCAATTGCAAGGTATATTTTCCTTGTTTTGGAGAAGTTCCCATAATTGCAACAACTGGTTTATTAATACATCTCATCTTTCCAAAGGTATTATTTTTAACATCTCCCATTTTGACTTCTGGATGATAATAGTTTAGATTAGTCTTTATAACATTATCTGTCAGATAAGCTGATATGTCATCAAAAGCATATAACTTTTTGTTAAACTTTATGCATTTTTCAATAATTGATGAAATATAGTCTTTGCGTATTAAATTATTTATTTCCAAAATATGACCTAAAATAAAAGTATCAAATGGTAATGACCAATCTAATTTCTCAATATTTTGAATGATATTGTCATTTGAACAGTAGGGAAGCACTTCAGAAATTTTTTTATTGACATTACCTAAATATTTAGTATCAAAAATACCCAAGATATCAAAAGAACATAAATCCGTATTAGCGACGATACTATGAATTTCTTTGTTAAAAGGAAATACCACTGCCTTTTTTATTGGAAAGCTTTTTTTACTCTCCTCACTATAATTTTCAATATTAATAATTGTAGTTGCTTTATTTTTTAAAAATTGATGAATATCATAGTCTTCATTTACAATTTCCTTATAATTTTTACAAACCAAATTAGAAATATGTGGAGCAAAAAAACTGCTCCCTATTAAATTTTCAAACTTTTTATCTAGAAATGGGAGCAACTGTTTATGAGCCAAAAATCGGATATTAACCGGACTGTTTATAACATATTGATAACCCTTATTCGAAATTCCCTTAGACACCATATCAACACCTATAACTGTCTTAAATGCGGCAGGATATGATAAAGTCCCAAGATTGTCAAATGCAGATATAATAAACACTTTATTTTGATAAAATTCGTCACAAATATTTTCGAATAAATAAATATCTTCACAAAAAGATACACCTAAACTCATATGAATTATCTTACAATTAATATTTTGCTTTATGAAATTTAGTGTAAAAATAATATCTTCTAATTCTACAGTCAAATCTTCTTGGAATAACTTTATAACATAAATATTGATATCTGGATTGTCTTTTTTTAGCATATAATATATAGCTGTTCCATGCCCATAAGTATCATTAATATCACTATCTAAGATGTATTTATTACCGCACTTTGCAATTGAGATTCCATCTACCTTATAATTTTTTAAGGCTGGATGTCCCATTTCTACTCCACTATCAATTAAAACTATATCAGTAGTTATTTTTTCCATTATATTTTCCTTAAAAAAATACGATAAATTATATATAATTTACCGTATTTAATTATGTTATAGTAAGTTCAAGTAACTAAATTTTCTTTTTATATATAGAAAATTTTCAGATTCACTAGTAAATTAACATTGGCAATTATTTTCATTATAAAGTGCAAAATGTTTTTTAGATTTTTGACCTTTAACAAGTTTACGCATGATATATCTCCTTTCTTTATTTTTTTCTGTTACAAATAAAACTCTTCTTGAACTTCCATAATAGTTATTCAGTGAATCTGAAAAAGACTATCTAAAATTATTTAATATAACTTTCGATGCAATTCAATATTTTATTGAATGTCACCGTATCATAATCTAAACTAAAGAGTGCTTCATTATCATCAAGCGCAACACCTAGAAAATCTTCTAAATCTATCATTATTGATAAAAAGTTTAAAGAGTCTAAGTCTATTATTTTATCCTCTTCACCATATTCAATATTTATTCCATTTGTAATAAATATCTGTCTAATTCCCTCAATTTTTTGTGTATCGTACATTTTTTCTCCAGTCATAATGAATCTATAGTCGCCTTTTGATAGCCATAACAAATCTTTTTACCACTACTTAGTCTTCTAAAAGGACAATAATGGTTAAAACAAATTGGATAAAACTTACAACTATGACATTGTTTATCCGGAATCTCTCTCTGAATCCATGCTTTTTCCATTTTTTCATCAATGACCATATCCCCATTCTCTGTTATAGTACCTACTTTATTCAAACTTGATATCTCCGTATCATAAATTGCTAGTGAGCATTTCAACATATTCCCTTTTTGGTCAATATAATAGGAATTGGGTTTACACGCAGTACATAATCCAGCTCCAGCTTGCGCTACCGGTTGTTGATTCACACGAAATCCATGATTTACTAATGTATCATGAGCTTTTATAAAATCAGCATTGTTAATCATCTCACTCATTAATAACTTTATAGAACTTCCACCATAATTCCCCATTTTTTGACAGTTTAATGAAATTTTTTTATTTAGTTTCATAAACTCAATATCTTTCATAAACTCTTCCATATGATTAACTATGGACTTCGTTAAGTTAATTCTAATGACGACTTCATAATAACGGTTAACTTCATGACTTATTTCCTTCAAGTTTTCTATTATCTTATCATAAGAATCTTCATTTTCTTTATGAGGTCTTAACATATTATGTGTTTCCCTAGAACCATCCAAAGTAATTTGGTAAAGAAATACTCTATTAGAAAGTAATTTTTTTAAATTTTCCACACTAAGCAAGTAGCCATTAGTTGTCATTCCACTAATTAACGATATCTTTAATGACTTACAGATTGAATTACACTGTTCCATAAATTTTATAATATTATCTATTCCAAGAAGGGGTTCTCCTCCAAACCAATTAATTCGAACAGTTTTAAATTTTTTGCCATTTTGACGGATATAATTCAATACCCCATTCAAAACAGAATCCTCGATATAAATGTATTCTCGGTTTTCTTGATAACAATAACCACACTTAAAATTGCAATCGTCCGTCACTATAATAGTGAACTCTAAAACTTTCGAACTCATGATATTTTGATAAACCTCATCAGCTTTTTTAAATTCATCAATTTCACTATCTACGATAATACCGTCATCTATCAAATCAGTTAAGTCTTGACTCGTACTATCAATATCCCTGTTTTTCTTACTTAGAATCTCTACAATTGATTTATCGAATTTGTTATATTCTTTTTTCCCTGATAAGGTATTAAAAACAACAATTCCATCTTCCTTTTTCTTAACAAGATTAAACTTTGACGTCTTTAACAACACGCGAACCTCCTGTAACCGTTTACATAAGTTTATGATATCACAATCTACTTTTTTTGCAATATATTTGGGATGTTTTCAAAAAATTTGGGATATTTTCAAAGAGTTATCCATAAGAAAACTCAATACTGTTGTATTGAGTTATGACGGACATTCAATAAAAATCTGTAAAGTTTTCAAAAAGATTTTTGAGCTTATTGATATTACTAAACGACACACTTGCTACTTCATTACTATCCTCAAAACATACTACTGCTTTTTGAAAATCTATTTTTTCTATTTTATTCAAATTTACAATCAGAGAACGATCAACCCTTACAAGATAGTCTCTTAGATGATCAAAATATGCTAGAGGACTTCTTATTATTTTTGTTTTATCATCATGAACAATAACACAATTTTTATGCTCACAGTAAGTTTCTATAAATAGTATTTCCATAGGAAATAAAGTCATACCGTTAATGATGACTTTGTCATCACTTTCACTATTCGTAAACGACAATAATTGATTAAATAGAACATCTAAATTTATTAATTGTTCAACATTCATAGTGTAAACAGAATTACCTCCGTCTTGAAGATGAATGCTGTTATCTTTTAATTTTGATAGTATAATAATTTTTGCTGATTTATTATATTGTCTAATTTGTGACAAAAATGAATAATTACATTTTTCTGTTGGTTCCCAAAATATCATGTCAATATCTAAACTTATTTTCAATTCAAACAAAAAATTTTCTTTTGAGTCAAAAGTCATGAAAATAATTTTTTTATTATTTACTAAGGTTAAAGAGTTACAAATTTCTAAAGTCGTTTTAAGAGAGGCAAAAACAGCCATTTTATATGTCTTCATAATATTACTCCTAAATATTCCAATGCAATCGGTTGCATTATAATTATATCCCTTTTTCAATTTTTTAACAACTACTGACGGCGTCAAATATGTTGGACTAATAAAGTTAAGCAATAAAAACTATGTTGTAAAATATGTTTCTGACTGAAAATAAAATCCCTTTCAAAAAAGAAAGAGATTTTGATTCATTTCATTAAAACGAGAGAGTTCTATAAAGTATTTTGCAAGCAAAATAATATGGAAACTTCTGGTCGCTTTTTTATTCTGTAACTCATAGGTTGATAAAGTTGAAAACATATTTTTGTCAAAATAATCTTATACTCAATTATTTTTCTTTCGATAATTGCGCATCATGAAGTAGGCAATTACACCAAAGATAAGTGGCCCACCAATCATTGAAATAAATGATGTCAACATTTCAGATAATGCTTTACCAGTTTGGTCAACAGCTGGTAATTGAACATAATTCACAATTGGTTGAATAATTGTGAAGAAGTTAGCCCCACCAACAACAACCAAGACCAAAATTGTCAAGAAGTTCACAACAAAGTTTGATTTAAAGAACTCAATTGGTTTAGCAATATTTTTATTCTTCTTGAAGTACCAGAAAGCAATAACGATGAAGAGATAAGGCAAAGTCATAGAAACATTAGCCATATAAGTCAAAATGAGGAAGAATTGACTTGCTCCACCTTGTGAAGTCAAGAAATTCAAAACAATAATTAAGGTAACAATTGCAAATTGGATCCACATTGCAAATTTTGGCATTCCTTCTTCATCAAGTTTTCCTAATTTACCAGGCCAAAGTTTTTCTGGTGTACCAGTAATCAACTGTTTGATTGGACTATAAGTCAAGGTAAAGAAAGCGCCCATGTAAGCAAGAAGCATAGAAAGACCGATATAACGGGCGAAAATACCACCAAGCATATCTGCTCCAGAAGTAGAAAGTCCAAGTGCATGACCAACTGCTTCACCAAGGTTTTGCAAAAGCATGTAAGGAACAGTCCCAAGGTTCATTGATCCATCTTTAATGGCTGGAATCCATTGTGAATAATCAACAAAGAAACCAACACTAAGAATAGCAACAGCATAACCCACAGCAATAATAAGTGCTGATGTGATGATTCCTCGTGGGAAGTTTTTCTCAGGCTCATGAGTTTGGTCAACTAAACCAGCAATTGATTCAACCCCACCATAAGCAAAAATGGCAAAAACAAGAAAGGCAATAAAGGCAACAATACTACCATCAAAAGTTGGATTAGGAGATGAAGTAAAAGCAGCAAGGTTAATTGGTGTTGCTGGATGACCATTAACAACAAGTACAAGAACAGCACCAAGAATTAATATAACATTGAGTGAAAGGACGGCAACCCCCGCAATAGAGGTGAATTTTTTAATGGTTTCCACACCTTTTGAAACCATAAAGGTAATCAATGCCATCCAAACTACAGCTGCAATTGAAATCCAAAGTAATGAAGGGGTGTGTGTTGAGTTACCAAAAATCAAATTGACCATTGGAATCAAAATTTTATTGGCAACACTTACCATCCAGATAACATAAGAAGCATACCACATGAATGTTCCAACGAAGGCGAAGGTAGGGTTAACTGCCTCACTCATCCATGAATAAATTCCTCCTTTTTCATCTTTAAATGCTGAACCCATTTCCGTTACCATAAAGGCAAAAGGGAGGAAAAAGAGCAGGGCTCCAATAATATACCAAGGAATGGCGCCGTAGCCCATTTGGTAGAAAGCGACAGGGATATTCCCAAAACCAAAGACTGTCGTAAATATCATCAACGAGAGTCCTACGAGTGAGAGTTTACCTTTTGTGTTTTGTGACATAATCTTTCCTTTTACATTTATTGACTTATAATCAGTCAATTTTATTTTTAAAGTCTTGAATAATAGCTCAATTTTACTAACAAAGTTGTCAGTAAAATATTTAGAAACAGAATAATATTTTATACAGTAGCAGAAAGTTATCGAAAAGTAGCAATTAGTCTGAAAATTATAAGATAAGCGCAAAGCAAGCCGCTCATGAAGATTTTTAATCAAAAACCTTCTTGGGCGACTTGTTCTTTTATTATCGAGCTTAAAAACTAATTACTCTCTCTTTTTCTTTTATTTTACTACTTCATTGTTCAAACGAATGATTTCAAGCAAAGTATCTACTGCTTTTTCCATTGTTTGTACAGAAACAAATTCAAAACGTCCGTGCATGTTTTCACCACCTGCAAAAAGGTTTGGTGTTGGAAGTCCCATAAATGAAATTTTAGACCCATCAGTTCCACCACGAATTGGTTCAATAATTGGGACAATATCAAGATTTTCCATTGCTTTTTTAGCAATATCAATAATTGACATATCTTTTTCAATGATTTGAGCCATGTTGTAGTATTGGTCTTTAATAACTGGTTTCACACGGTTTTGACCAAGTTCAGCATTCATTTTATCTGCAATCTCTTGCATCAAAGCTTTACGTTCGTTGAATTTACCTTCTTCATGGTCACGAATGATATATTGAGCTCTTGCTTCTTCTGGTGTACCATCAAGTTTCAAAAGATGGAAGAAGCCTTCACGACCTTCGGTTTTTTCAGGACGGTCAAATTCTGGAAGTGCATTGTGGTAGTCAATTGCTAATTGCAATGCATTAACCATTGTATTTTTTGCTGTCCCTGGGTGAACATTTTTACCTTGGAACTCAATCACTGCACCAGCTGCTGAGAAAGTTTCATATTGAAGTTCTCCAAGTGGTCCACCATCTACAGTGTAAGCAAAGTCAACATCAAAGTCAGCTACGTCAAATTTATCAGCACCTACACCAATTTCTTCATCAGGACCAAATCCGACACGAATT
This sequence comes from Lactococcus sp. AK05, assembly GCF_041026685.1. Lineage (NCBI taxonomy): Bacteria > Bacillati > Bacillota > Bacilli > Lactobacillales > Streptococcaceae > Lactococcus > Lactococcus sp. AK05. The sequence goes on along the minus strand of NZ_JBFTEI010000001.1, from coordinate 124,928 downwards.
TCACCGTGTTCAAAATCAGGATTAATATTCAAAAGATAGTCAGCCAAAGTCATGATTTCAGCTACACCAGATTTATCATCTGAACCAAGCAAAGTTGTTCCGTCAGTATGAACTAAAGTTTGCCCTTTGTAGTTTTTAAGATTTGGGAAATCTTTTGGATCAAGTGTAAACTCAGTATCACCAAGTTTAATCACAGATTCACCATCATAATTTTCCAAAATTTGTGGGTTAACACCCTCTGCATTGAAATCAGCGGTATCCAAGTGAGCTAAAAGTCCAATTTTGCGCACTTTTTTATCTGTATTTGCAGGAATTGTACCGATAACATAACCATTTGATTCAAGATAATGAACATCTTTGAGACCAAGGGCTTTCATATCTTCACCCATTTTGTGGGCAAATTCTACGAGCGCTTGAGTTGAAGGTGTTGTTGTGCTGTTTTCATCTGAACGTGTATTTACTTTAACATATTCAAGAAAACGTGGTAACAGTTTTTCGTACTTCATTTGTTCTCCTTAAATTTATTCTAATAGCCTATTTGTCTCCCAGTGAGATGAATGGCTCAATAGCTGTGGTTTGTTGAATTTGAGCAATAATGAAAGATTTAGCATCAGCATATTTCTGCTCTGGAATCACTTGTTCTGAAAATTTCAAAAGACATTTGTATTCTTTTTCCGAAATTTTTTCAATATACTTATATTTCTCCAGCACATTGACAAAAATATCCGACTTAGATTTGACAACTTCTTTACGCATAAATTTCAAAAGAAAAGTAGTCATATACTTAAGCGCATATTCTGGGTCAACATCGCCAATCATTTGATAAACCTCTGTTTCAAGCGGAGTTAAAGGTAAATTTTTGGCCACTTTATCAAAATAATTGGCAAGTGATTGTGGAATTTCAGTATTCTGTGGATATTCTTTGTAAGAAAAAGATGTCATGAAATTCAAGATAACTTGATTCGTTTGATTAGTCAAAGATTGATAAAGTATACTTTGGGATAATAGCTTTTCAATCCGTGACTCCTTTTCAATAAAAATTGGAGCTTCGTAGATGTTTTTCTGTGGTTCAGCAATTTTGTCTTTTAAAGTTTCCCAATCAAACTCACTGTCATTAAAAACATGAAAGCCCAGCGAATAACGTTTATCAGAACGTAAGATTAACCCAGCAGCAATAAATGAGTCAATTTGCCGGTCAATATTTTTTACGTCAGCAAAATCTTTATGAATCTGTCTAAGCATGACTTCATCATGTTGTGCTAAATATTCTATCAAATCTTTAAAAAAGGGCTGACTTGTCAGCCGATTTTCATTATAGATTTTAATAGTCATTATTTATTGAAGCTTTCAGTCAATTGTGGAACAACTTGTTTTTTACGTGAAACAGCACCAGCAAGGAATGCGTGGTCATCTGCAAGTGTAAAGTTGAAAGCTGCTTCTGATTTTTCTGGATGTGCACCCAAAGCAATGATTTCAGAGTTTGAGTTAACAATGTCAGTAATCATAAAGACAAAATCATCGTATCCATTTGCTGTCATTGAAGCATTAATAGCTGCTTTAATATCTGAAAGACGTTCTAAAACTTCTGGAATATCAACTGTATTAACTTGTGCAATACGAACATTTGAACCATTCAATTCAAAAGTTTTTGCATCAATATCAATCAATTCTTCTGCTGTTTTAGTTGATAAATTTGTTCCAGCTTTGAGCATTGCAAGTCCATATTCTTCAAGGTTAACACCAGCAATTTCAGCAAGTTCTTTAGCAACTTTATGGTCTGTTACATGAGTCGTTGGTGATTTCAAAAGCAAAGTATCTGAAATCAAACCTGAAAGTAAAAGTCCAGCAACTTCTTTAGGGATTTCAACATTTGCTTCAAGGAATTTACGGTAAACAATTGATGACGCAGAACCAACAGGTTCAACAGTCATAAACAAAGGAGCTGCTGTATTAAAGTTAGCCACACGGTGATGGTCAACTACACCATAAATTGTTAAGTCTTCAATATCAGAAATTGATTGTTGGAACTCATTGTGGTCAGTCAAAATTACTGTATCCACACCCTCCTCTTTTGCTGATTTTACTACACGTGGAGCTTTCACGCCAAAGTAATCCAATACGAATTGTGTTTCTTCATTTGGAGTTCCAAGGGCAACTACTTCAGTGTTAAGGGCACCATTTGGACGGTGGTTGCTCAAATATGAAAATCCATATGATGAGCCGATAGCGTCAGTATCAGGTTTTTGATGACCAAAAACAAGTATTTTATCAGACATTTTTTTACCTCATTTTAAAAATTTTAATTTCCCACTTAAACTTCTAGTTTTAACTAAAAATTATTTGGGTTATCATCCCTTAAATTATACCAAAAAATGGCTAATTAAGCACATTTTCATTTTCATTTAGGACTGATTTTATACGATTGTTCGTTTTGTAACAAAAAAATGAATCTGAATAACTTCAAATTCATTTTTTATTCTTTTATCTTATACGTTCTAAGTAATCTTGATAAGATTCTGTATTCATGATTTCTTTAGCATTATGAACGCGATCTTTTGTTGGAGGTTTCACACCTTCAAGCGGATATTTCCAACCTAATTCACGCCATTTAAATTCGCCCATTGTATGGTAAGGTAAAATTTCAAATTTCAAGACATTTTTTAAAGTTTTTACAAATTCACCTAATTGAACTAAATCTTCATCAAAATCACTTTCACCAGGAACAAGAACGTGACGAACCCACATTGCATTACCACGGTCTGATAAATACTGTGCAAAAGCTAAAATATTATCGTTTTTATTAGCTGTCAATTCTTTGTGTCGTTCTGGATTTATTTCTTTAATGTCTAATAATACTAAGTCGGTATAATCTAGTAATTCATCAATTTTTTCGGTTACATATTTATCAGTCAAATATGGTTGAGCCGCTGTATCAAGTGTTGTATGAATACCAAGAGATTTTGCATATTTGAAAAGAGCTAATACAAAGTCAATTTGAAGGAGCGCCTCACCACCAGAAACGGTAATTCCACCTTTCTCTCCCCAAAAACCTCTAAAACGAAGTGCCTCATCCATGACATCTTCTACGGTACGCTCTGTCGCTTTATCTGACTTTAATGCCCAAGTATCAGGGTTGTGACAATACTTGCAACGCATCCGACAGCCTTGCATGAAAATAATAAAACGGACCCCAGGGCCATCAACAGAACCAAAAGATTCAGTTGAATGAATCAGTCCAGTAACTTTTTTAAGTTCATCTATATTCTCTGACATCATCTTCTCCAATTCAAAACACTATTTCACACCCCTATCATACCGCAATTCATTGATTTTATCAAATCAAATTCTGTCAGTAAAAGTTAATGACAAGGGCTCTGTCAGTAAAAATTTTTAGTAAATTATTTCTTGTCAGTACCTAAATGTAAGGGCTTATCTAAATAATTATCAGTTTTATTCTATAAAAAAACTGACAGAATTTCTGTCAGTAATTTTTTAAATTTCTGTTTCTTCTGGTTCGACATCAAATTCAACACGAAGTTTAACCACACGTTTTCCAGAGACTTCTAAACTTGTCAGTGAAAAATGGTCTTCCTCATTGTCCACTTTGCAGACAATTTGTTGTCCTTTGGCTGGGATTTTACCAGTTGTCGCTAAGAAATAACCTGCAATTGTATCAACGTCATTGCTTTCAAGATGTGTATCAAATTCTTCATTGAAGTCATTCAAGGTCATTTTCCCTTGGACAACATAGAGATTTTCACCGATTTTGAAGACTTCTTCTTCAGCAATATCGGTTTCGTCATCAATTTCACCAACGATTTCTTCCAGTAAATCTTCTAAGGTAACTACGCCTTCAACACCACCATATTCGTTTAATAATACAGCCATTTGATTTTGAGTTTTACGCATTTGACGCATTAAGTCATCAACAAAGATTGTTTCAGGAACAAACAAAGGTTCTTGAAGAATTTCTCGTAAGTCAATATCATCAAAACCATGGTCAAAAGAATATCTTAAAAGTTTTTTCACATGTAAAATTCCCAGAATATTATCTTTATCATCATCATAAACTGGCACCCGTGAATAAGTTTCACTTAGAATAGCGGTAATATTTTCACGCGAATCATCATTAATATCAATCATGAAAGCATCCGTTCTTGGAACCATGATTTCACGCGCAACCAACTCGTCTAAGCTGAACACCCCGGTAATCATTTCACGCTCATTAGCATCAAGTGCTTCATCATTTGTATTGAGTAAATACTCAATCTCATCTCGAGTCATCCCTTCATCCAAATCATCAAATTTCATTGGAGTCAATCGGCTTAAGAAATTTGTTGAACTTGCCAAAAACCAAACGAAAGGTTTCATCACTTTTCCCAAAAATTGGATAGGTGGTGCGACTCTTAAGGCCAATTTTTCTTTGAGGTTTTGGGCAATTCGTTTCGGATAAAGTTCACCAAATACGAGTGAGACATAAGTTAAGACAGCTAAAACAATAATTTGAGCCAAAGTTTTAGCTAGAGCTGTTCCACCTAACAGTGGAGCTAAACGTGAAGATAAGGCTTCGGCCAAACTAGCCCCCGCTAAAATATTAATCAAAGTAATCCCAATTTGAATCGTTGAGAGGAAATTACTTGGTTGATTAAGGATATTAACAAGGTTGATATATTTCTTATCACCTTCGCTAGCCTTTTGTTCTACTTTCGTCCGGCTGAGACTGACCATGGCCATCTCACTGGCTGAAAAGAAGGCATTTAAAGCTGTTAAAAAAATAAGTAAAAGAATCTGCAAGAGTATCGATACACTCTCGGGATCAGGGTTTGACATTAGTGCTCCTTGAGAAAAATATTATAGTGTTTATTTTTAACACTCAAAACTTTGCCAACTCAAATTTAATGAAAATGAGAGTTAACAATTTAGATAGAATTATTATATCATATTTTTGTTCTCATTTTGAAATAATTTTTCTTTGTTCGGCTTTATGATTATTATAAAGGCTATTGGCAAATTTAACAATCTCTTTGACTAAGCAATAAGCAGGAACAGCGATAATCATTCCTAGAATTCCATACAAACTTCCAGAAATTAACATGAGAATCATAACGGTTACTGGATGAACTTTAACGGCTGATCCCACAATTTTAGGATAAACTAGATTACCATCAAGCTGTTGCAAAACAAGCACATAGATAACGGCAATAAGTGCTGTTACTGGTCGATTAAAGGCCACCGTTACTATCATTGGTAAAACACCAATATATGGTCCCGCATAAGGAATGAGATTCGTTACTCCAGCAAAGAGTGCGAAAAGAAAGGCATAAGGAATTCCAAGAACCATGTAACCAATAAAGACGACAATAAAGACAAGCAAGGCATCAAGCGCAACCCCTGAAATATAACGTGAAATCGTATGATTCATATTTTCAAGTAGTTCAAAGATATTCAATCTATCTTCGGTCAAAACATTTTCCTTCAAAAATGGAATAATTTTTTCACCATCTTTTAGCATATAATAAAGCAAGATTGGTACCAGAATCATCACCATAACAATACTTGTAATGACACCAACGATACTTCCAACACTAACCGTGATACTATTTAACAAATTGTGCAAAATATCAGTATACGAAATATTTAACTTTTCTACAAGACTGTTAACATCAAGTTGGTCGTAGATTTGGGCGAATCGTGGATTATGTTGAAGTCCTTCAATCCACGTCTTAACTTGTGGATAAGCTTTTCCAGTTGCACTAATTAAACTTGTCAACTGTGTGATTAAACTTGGGATGACTGAAGCAACCGCAAAGATAATCATTCCCAAAATTAATAGGAGAACAATAAAAATCCCTAAAACTTTTTTTATTCTAAGTTTTTCTTCCATAAATGTAACAACCGGATTGAAAACATAGTATAGAAAGCCTGCAATAATAAACGGAACAAATAAGAGCGTCAGTAATGTTTTAATCGGTTGAAACACAAAGCCAATCTGAGACAAAAGAAAAATTAACAAGGTTACCGCTAATATTTCCACCGTCCAGAAAAATAATTTACTATTTTTGAACATAAATTTCCTTTATTTAATATATTTTTGTCTTTCTTAAAATAAATGATTGAATAATTGTTATTTTAAATAACTTATTTCTGCTATTTTTAGACTATTTATATTATAATAAATCCAAGGCTTATGACTTGGACACTATCTATAATACCATAAACTGATTTACTGCGCTACAAAGGCATTCAAACAAAAATTCAAGTTATTTAAATTAACCTGATTTAATATCGTAACGCTGTTAAAAACTCTGTTAAAAAAATATACAAAAATTATTCATTGCACCGCCGTGCGTAAAATTGAGAATCATGACTAGGCACTTGTTTAGTGCTTTTTTACTATGCTCAAAGAGGGACTTGAACCCTCACGGTTTAATAACCAACGGATTTTAAGTCCGCAGCGTCTGCCAATTCCGCCATTCGAGCAAATCTCCGCCTAGACACTAAACGGAGACACTATTATTATAGCATAGTATGAACTTAATACATTATAAGTAAACGCATACAAAAAACTTGACTATGATTAATTTTTCTGATATTATTACTTTCGTAGGTAAAAGATTTGGCTTATCCATTTCTTGGAATACGTTTACATTCCGCTAGCGCTGGGTTAGCGGTCTTTTTATATTTTAAAAGCCACTCAGAAGGGTGGCTAAACTCTAGAAATAGGATGAAATCTCACAAACATCCCGAATACATTATAAGATATTATTATTGACAATTGTTCATAAAATTGATAATATTATAAAAGTTATTGCAAGTTAATCTAGTTCCGCACTATATTATTCATACCTTGCTCTAATCACTTTTCGGCACTGGCTTAATGCTAGTGCTTTTTTGATATAAAAAAAGCCGCTCCGAAGAGCAGCTAATGAGGAGAGTAAAACTCTTCATCGATGTCCAATAATATTATAGCACAAAAAACGCCCCACGATGGTGAGGCGACTAGGAAAATATGCAGTGAGTATTTCATGGATTAAAATACTCAGGATTATTTATGGTAACTAATTATAGCGTTACCTTTTGTTTTTTTCAAGAAAAGCGTCCCAGTTAGGAGAGAGATGCTAAAGAGTAAATTTATGAAAAATTATATATTTTTGGGTAAATATAGTATATATCTACTTCCTTAACTAGAACAAAAAGCCCTGTTTAAGGGCAGACGTCATCTTATATAGGTAAGATGAATTCATTCTACTACTTTTTGTATTCGTTTTCAAATAAAAAACACCGTCACTTAGTCAAGAACGATGCTTTGGGAGTTATTTATAACCTTAATGTAAAAGGTAAGATTATTATACAATTTACTGCTTTCGTTGTAAAGAAAAACGCTCCAAATAAGGAGCGATAACTCTAGAAAGTCATCTGTCAGTATACCATAATCTTATTGTTTTGTAAATAAAATAGAACCCGCAGCGCACGACTTCTATAGCTATGAATAACAAGAGACTGTGACCTCTTTAATACAAATATACTATTAAAAAAAATATATTACTAATTATTTGTTCCAAAATAAGAGGACGCCACTTCTAGATAAGAAATGGCGTCACAGCAGTATATAGATATTATAACGCTCTCATTGAGACTTGTCAATCCTTTAAACAGTTTTAATAAAGTATATTAAACAAGAAAAACAACCTCGCCAAAAGGTGCTTCCTGAAACACTATTAAAATACTACTCGTAGAATTATTATATTACCATCACGTTATTTTTTAAAGAATATTGTTTTGATTAAAATACCTTGCATAATCATTTACATTTTGATATTCTTTTTAAAAATATACTTGGAGAACAATATGAAAAAAATATTATTTACAATTTTAGCCTTAGGTTTTAGTTTAATCGTATTAAGTGGTTGTCAAACTAGAGAAGATAGTTCGGATTGGTTACAAGGCGACTGGTATAGTAAGGACTGGAATGTAACTTACACTATCATTAAACAAGATGAAAATGACTGGGAAATTAGAGATGAAGAGCATCCTATCGCTGAATGTTCACAAGAATATATAGATGATAAAGATAGTAAAGAAATTCTACTTATTGATAAGAAGGGCATTGAATTTCATATCACTCCAATTGATAAGAGCCATATAAAATTTCAACAAGTAAGTAAAGATGGCACATTAGGGACTACTGATGCAGTGGAGTTTGTTAAAAAACAATATTAAAAGATAGGATCAATCCCTGCTTTTTGTTGTAAAGAGGAACAGTGATTTATTTATAAAATATATCAATAATTCATATATACCAACCTTTCGTTGGTATTTTTTTATTGTTAAAACGCACAAAAGAGTCAAAATAAAAAACTCCTTTTAAGGAGTTTCTACTATATATTTATGGTTCTTGCTGGACTCGAACCATCGACCGAACGGTTAGCTACCAACTGAGCTAAAGAACCGAAATATGACAATCTGCAGCACATATCTTGGTTATTATATTAGATATATGTGGATGGAACTGCAGATTATCAAAGATACTGTAAAAGAAATCAATTTCTCATCCACTAAATATATTATAACATACTACTATAAATAATTGACAATTGTCTGAAAAATTGATAATATTTAAATTGTTAGTACCTCTTATTTTTTGTATATACGAAATTTTTTCTGAATTTGTACTAACACTATCATCCTCTAGTTGGACTCCTTGAAGTCATCCGACTAGAGTTTTTTTATTTGAAAAAAGCCACTCCGAAGAGCAGCTTAACTTTAGAAATAGGATGAAATCCCGCAATCATCCCAAATATATTGTAGCACAAAAAAGCGCCTAGGGTAATTAGGCGCTTAGGAGTTTTATCTTGAGCATTTTATCAGCAAAAATTCTCAAAGATTGTTTAGGGTAACTTATTATAACTCCCTGATTAGATTTTGTCAATAATTATAGAAGATTATTTTACAACCATAACATTGCATGGTGATTTTTCAACAACATAAGAAGTTGTAGAACCTACCAAAATACGATCTACTAATTTTTTACTATTCGACCCAATCACGACTAAATCTATTGCATTTTCTTCAGCAAATTTAACAATATATTTTTTGGGATTTCCTGTATAGGTATGGATTTCAAACTCAACTTCTCCATTAATCAAGTCCCCAACTTCAGAAATAATTGCTTTGGATTCAGTTTCTAAATCATCTAAATTAATTGCTAAAGCATAAGGAGTCCCACGGAGTCTTGTTTCATCTTTAACATGTAAAATAAATAATGAAGTTTTATTCCTTTTTGCAATTGCAACTGCTTCATGGATTGCTTCTTTCGATGGGGCAGAACCATCAACTGGAACCAAAATTTTCTTGTAAACATCTTTCATCTCAGGCACCTCCTGTAAATGTTATTGTTTTCACAATTTTATTCTATCATTTTTTGAATGCGTTTGCAAACATTAGAATTAAAAAGCGCCCCAGTTAGGAGAGGGACGCTTAGGATAAACTTATGAAAAGTTTTTTGGAATATTCATATTATACTACTTCATTCTTAAATCAAACAAAAATAAAATATGCCAATAACGCTTAGAGCATTTCTTTTGACAACGCTATCTTTTATTGGTATTCTTAAACTATCAATTAAGAAGGAAACCCGAAATGGTTGGGAGAATATTTTTATTTAGTGGGTTCAATTCCCACCTCCTTCATTATTAAAATCATCCTACTAGTCCGGTGCTAGTAGGATTTTTTTGCAAAAGAAAAACGCCCCGGAGGGCGAGAAACAAATCATTTATAATTTTTCATATTCCGCATGAGATAGAATAACTTCATCAGTTATTTCACAATTTAAATGTGGTTTATAAACTGTTTCCCATGGTCCTTTTTCTGAATGAGTAAAGTCAACTAATTGTCCCCCACTAAAATCACCATAATCTTCAATTATTTTTAATAAAGTAGGGACGATTTTTTCTACATCTTTAGCCAACAGCATTCTTCCCATAGCCTGTGGTAAATGTATATCCTTTAAAATATATTCTGTACTATCATCTATTTTAATTGTACTTGCACCATATTCTTTAAATTTTTGATACACTTCCTCTACTACAGGGCCATATTTATAAGCAACAATTTTCTCATCAAATAATGATAATTTGTACTTAGAAAGATACTCTTTATAAGCTAAGTAGACTAGTTTTTGTATTTTTAGATGAGACATGGGTTTAACTGCTAAAAAGAATTTAGCGATATCTATAGCCGTAATTTTTGAATCAAATGCCAGAGCCGCTTCAAATTCATCAAAGCTTTGACATATCATCACATCTTTAAAGAAGGAATCTAACTTAATTACGCTCTCCCAACTTGAACTTTCGGTAATTAGGGAATGAACGCCTACATCCTCACGGTTAATTTGACTAATCCTTTTCATCTTATCTTCTATGATACTTTTTTCTATTTGACTCTCTGCTGATAAATGAAAACCAATTCTTGTACCTTCTGTATATGAACTAGCAACTAATATAAAGTGTTGATACATGAGTTATTCCTCCTTTTCTAAGTTTCCGTCATGATAGTTTTGAGGTAATAATATATACTTACGTTTTTGTTTATGTTTTTGATGAGATGACTCATTTTGCACCGATTGGTTAATGTCCCAAATTTGTAGTTCCCAAGGAAAAAATCGATTATTCCCATTCTTAAAATATATATGCAAACCTTTATATTCGCCATCTTCTCTTAAGTACATTTTTACAATGGTTTTCAAATCATCATTTGTTTCCAACGAATTATAAATAACATCTAAATCATCTACCAGTATTCTAAATCCTAGAAAATCATTCAAGCATTTATTTAATGGTACCTTACCAAATAGGTGAGCTTCACTCATATAATAAAGTAATTTCTCATTAATGGACTCAGATTGTTTAATTCTATATCTTATAGGTACACTACTTTGTATTTCTGAAAAACTAATAAAATTAGCATTTAATTCTGACTTATATTTATTTATCTGTAACAGAAAATCATTATTAATTCCTGCAGCACCTACAACCGATCTAACTGTTTTCGTCAGATTCTTGTTTAAAAAATCTGCTCTATCAAGAGAAAATTTTTTATGGATAGCATTGATTTCATATACAATTTTAATTACCTCTAAACATGAGTCAATATCCTGATCCACTTTCTCTCTCCACTAAAATATAAAAATACACAAGTAGCACATCTGTCACCTGCGTTCTATGTTCTATAGATATATTCTCTCATTATATAAGTATTATAACCTTTTTACGAGCTCCTGTCAATACAAAAAGACCAATTGATCATTATATCATAATTTTTCATACAAACCGTCTCGATTTTTTAAAAGTAACATTCGAGAAAGTTTTCTGTAAAATACACCCCTATTCTAAACAAAAAAACACCCGCCGAAGCGGGGTTGATTTACTTTCTATTATTTAATTCTTCCAAAGCCGCTACTGGTACTTCTGATTTTTTTACTTCCTCCCAGCTAATCACATTTTCCTTCTTACTGTATGCTACTTTTAGATATGCATCATGCTTGAGGATTCGGGATTCTATCAATTTTACCTGTTGACTTTTTCCACTTTTGTCGTAACCTGTTAAATTATAACGATAGAGAGTTCCTGAAGTTCCGTTATTGTAATTTATTTTCTCGCTCTTACCATCTTGTGTTAGTTGAACATAATATGGAGCAGTCCCATAATTTACTTTATACCAAACACAACCAGCCCCAATAATTATTACTAATACAGCAACTAAACCCCAAAATATTTTTTTCATTATTTTATCCCTCTAAATGTTTCGATACTTAAAGTATAACATTTTATAAGTGTTTCACTAAAAAAAGCCTGACCGAAGTCAGGGGTTTATTTTATAATTTATCTGCATTCATTTATCATGACCGTAAGTAGTAATCCTAAATTTTATGAATAAAAGAAAGTACCTCCACGTTAGAGTATATTCTTACAACATTTTTATTTCTTTCTCCTTTTTTCCAATAATTGCCAATAAATAAGACTTAAGAGAGCATACACATACTGTTTTCTTGCATCACAGACCAATTTTGAAAACTTTTTTCTGAGATAGAATGGCTCAACCATAAGGATATCGAGGATAATTGACCCCTAAAAGTTACCCACCAAAAATGAGAGAAATAAGCTAAATCTATTTGTGAGACACGCTACCAACGATTATTAGTACTAAACGACTCTAAAAAAAGGCAAGAAAGGGAAGTGTTTTTCCCTTTTTTTGCCTATAAACGTGATTAAATCAATGTTTTAGTGTTTTGACCCCCCCTATATAAAAATTTTCAAAATTGGGTTTTGATATAAGATGAGACCTATGTGTGTGCTTTCCCTGTAAAAATATACGGGGGAGGGTTAGTATATTTTATTTGAGATATAGTCAATAATTTGATAATTCTCAATTAATTTTCCATGCCTTGCATTAATCCCATAAAAAATCTTTTCATCATAACTTTTGGCTTGATTCTTATATATTTTACTACTTGAAAGTGCACTAGTGAGAGGTACAACCCCATCGCCGTTATTCTTATAGTTTCCTGCAATTGAGATCATTCGCAAGATATGAGGGATTTTCCCTTTTTTGTTTATCATGCGTCTTAACATATCTGTTTCGGTTAACGAAGAACTATTGGGATAAGGGTTGGCATTTGAATCAAGATAATTATATGGTGTACCCAATGTGATAAGGTTTTTCATTTGTGATGTTGACTTCTGTATCATTTTTTCCAAGTATATTGTCCAGACTAACCCTCCATTTGAATACCCCAATGCATTATAAGAATTGAAAGAATAGAGCTGATGAGCTTTTTTCATAGCTATATCAGTCCATTCTGCCTGTTTCTCTACCCCTTTTTCGGAACTATCGGAAAAGCTTATTACAATAAAAGGAGCAATAGATTTTTTGGTTAAAGAAGATGTCCATTCTGTAGTGCCGTCAGTCTTAACATTAATTTTTAGAATGTCTCTCTTCCCAATCTTCTTCGTTATCATGTTCATAAAATTATCAAATCGATCTCCGTCCCCATTGGTACCTGGTATTAAAATAAGTGGAACTTGTGTGCTATTTACTTTTTGTTCGGCTGTGTTTTTTGTAGGTTTATAAAATATTATTAGTGAAAAGAGGAAAATCACTGTCATTACAATAATAGTCTTTGTCTTCGTCTTCGTCTTCGTCTTCGTCTTTGTCTTTGTTTTTGTTTTTGTTTTTGTTTTTGTTTTTATTTTTGTTTTTATTTTTAGTTCCTCCTATTTGTTAATGTTATTATCATACATTTTTTTGATATAAGTTTCTATTACTAAGGTTCCTTATTTAAAACTTTAGCTTTAGATATAATTTCTTTCACTTGCTTAACGGTTGGATTGGTATGATTTCTAACAGTACGTTCACTTATCGAGTAACGACTTGCGACTTCTGATAGTGTTAATCCTTTCATGTACCTAAGCCTGATCATCTCTATCTCATCCTCACTCAATGAATCAAACAGCTCTGTCATTGCATTCAATACAATGCGCTGTGGTGTGAGGTTGTCTGTGCTGTCTATCCTATCCGTTAAGCGTTTCATCCCGCCCGTAAAATAAAGCCTAATATTGAATTTAACTTCATTCATCATGTTATCCCTCTTAAACAAAAAAGTACCTCCACAATTAGAGATACTTTCCTGTACTATTATACCACTGCCCATCTCTGGGACTTATGATAGTTCTATTATACCATATTAAAGGCTCTATTTAAGTGCCTCCCCTACTTATCGGCGTGGGGTATAATAGCCAGGATAGTTTGTAATCAGCCCCTCCTCAAGCAAATATTCCATCAATTCATGTTGAAATGTAGAACTAATCAACTGAGCCATTCTAAAGTAATAAAAGTTTTTGGCTTCAACTAACGGATGGAGGGCATTACCAACGGATTGATCATAATTGTTTTCTTTCAAATAGTTCACAATCTCAATGGCTTTATTTCGAACTTCTTCCACTTCTTTACCATAAGCTTTTAATTTTCGTTTTAAAGAGTTATCAATTAATCCCTCAATCAATTGAGATTCTGTTGGACTCAAGTATTCTTGTGAGCGATTAGCCTCAGTTTTAATGGTATAATTGGTTTCTTTATTATTCCAAAATTGATGAAGCGCTTCTTTTTGCTTGGTAAGATGTTCCTTCAGTTCATCAAGTAAAATACGAGCATCTCGTTCTTTAGCCATTTGTGCAAGAGTCGCATCAATATCTGGCTGTTGTTTATCTACTTTCATATTCTCAAGTTTTGTGCTTAACTCATTGACTAAGGCTTGGGTTTTTTCAACGGCTTGAACCAGAGGAAGCGATTGTGCTTTTAATTCTTTTGTTTTTTCTTCAATATGACGAATGTCCATTATTATTTCTCCTTATGATTAGTTGGTAGTTGTAGGTGTAGGTGTAGCTGCAGTATTGATATTTCCTTTTTGATCTGAGATCGCTGTAAATGAACCTGCCACAAAAGCTTCTGTATCCGTAAGCTGAACATCAAAGCGGTCAATCACACGAATTTTAGTCGTATCAGTTTCAAATGCACCAGCACCAATATTTGTTGGAAGTAATGACAGGTTTTCACGGTCAAATAAAGTCATGGCTTGTTTAAAGTCGCCATAATAGAGCGGATAAAGCGGACTGCTTGCTTCTCCAGCACTTGGGAGCCAATAATCGCTGATTTCAACCACTCGTTTTCCTTTGATTAAATAGCGATCAGGTTGAACGGGGTCAGGTTGTAACAAATAATTCCCTAGCGCATCTTTAACTAAAGTAAGTTGGTTGAGTCCGCTCGTGTTGGTAATTAAAATAGAAGTTGCTTTAATTGCTGGATCGACTGCCGTATTAATCATAGTGATAATATCATCAAAAGTAGAGAGCGCTGGTTTTTTAGGAGCTGCTTGCATGAGTGAGATGATTTCTTTATTACGAGAAACGACGACTTTCTTAGCAATCCAACCCGTCAACCATGACATAATGTTTTCGGCACTATCTTTAAGTAGGGAGTTGGTCGCTGTTGTAATCCCTCCGTAGCGCCCAATCTGATATTTAACAAGCTTAAGATTTGGATCGTCATTTGCCCCAATGGTTTCATCTTCGCTATCTAATTTTGTAAGTGGGGTAATATTTGTCCATTTCTCATAAACTCGTGAACCTGAGGCAGTAGTTACATTTTCAACATTGACATATTGCTCCATCACATCATACTGGCGCTTTAAGACATTAATGGAAGTTTTTAGATCTTGGGGAATGGTTAAGCCAGCCGCTTCGCCTGATTCATCTTTAGAGGAAGTGACTAGATTTGTGATTTTAGAATCGCCTCTCATTAAGGCTTTGAAATCTGAAATAAAAGATTGATCCGTTTGGTTTTCTCCATTTCCTAAGGGAAGTTGACCGCTCGAGCGAAGATGAGCAACTTGCGTCGCTTGTGCCTCGACGACTTGATTTCTAAGTGCATCACAACGAGCTTGCGCATTATCTCTCTTCGCGGTTAAATCTCTTAAGGTTTGAGCTGAAAAGTTTTCATTTTTGAGCATTTGATTGATTTTATCGTTATAATTTTCTACTTTTTCGCCTGCTTCAATCCACAGCTCATTGAGTGTATTTAGTGTTTGATTCATTGTATTGATTCCTTATTTTCTATTGGTAAATATATCTTATCATCGGAAGTACAGATAAAGCCTGTAACTCCTTTTATTCATTGCGTTAATCGCTCTTTTTATAACTGAATTAAAACAACTGATTTTGTTGGAGACCTTGCTCTCATAATCTTTCCTTTCTTTTTGGGCAACCTTTTTTATTTAATCTAATTCATCATCATGATCAAAAGTAATGACTTCAATCCCGTTAATTTCAATCACACGAGATTTTATCCCTTGCGTTTCCTCTAAAAATTGAGAAAATAAATCTTTACCTTTCTCAAGGCGATTAATATGACTCATAGCTCCCATGAAGTCTACCGTGAACTCTACTAAATCATCATTGTCGTAATCCCAAAGAAATTCAAAAGCTTTATCATCCACTGCGTTGATGGGTTGATTGAGGTCATAAGCTGCTAAAGATTTTTGTACACTAAAGTAATCTTTTGTCTCGTATTTATGACCATCATATCTTTTGTAAATTGGGAATGTTTCAATGACTTCTTTAGGCGTAAGCATCCCAATGACTGACAAGGCCATTTCATAAAGCTGGAAATTATCCCAAACCGCTTTGATATAGTCTGCTTCACTTTCCGCATTGATTTTCTTATTTCGTACATTCAAGCCTTTTACAAGTGCCAATGCTCCACGTTTTAAGTCTAGCCGAGTCAGATTCTTTTTTCTTTTTAACTCTGCGATTGTTTGAGTCATGATTCTTGACCATAATTTGGGGTAACTGTTATTCATGTTTTTTTCTCCTATTTCTATTAGTGAATATATCTTAAAATCGGAAACACAACCAAAACCTGTAATCCCTTATACTTATTGAGTTAATCACTGTTTCTATAAATTAATTAAAACAACTAATTTTATTCACTTTTATTCTTCTAATTCAAAGCCGATTAACTCTGCGATATTATCTAAGGCTTGTACATTCATATCTACTAAATCAGATAATGTAATAATTGTTCCGTCTGTATATCTTGGAATATGGTTAGGGTCAGAGGTAACCATTGAATCATTAAGTGAGTAGAGTTCTTGTATTTGTGCTTTGAGTGCCAACTCTTTATCAACGATTGATGGACTGAAGCCAATTTCAGGAATGTCTAGCAAGTAAGCCAAAACATCTAATTCAACCGCTAGGGTATCAGCTAAGTCGTCTATACTTCCTTGACGCTCAAAGACCGCTTCTTTTGCGTTCATTAACACACGTTTAATGGTATTGTTAAATTCTTTTGGTTCATTATTTTCTTCTTGTTCATGTAATTTAATTATGCTCATTTTTTTCTCCTATTTTTGGGGTGCATTTAATTTAATGGGTGCATTTAGTAATGCACCCCCAACAAATACAGTCATACCAGACCTTAGAACAGTTTTGAAAGCGATATTTTCATGGGGTGCATTTAATTTGAAAACTTTACTATGTGTCCCTGATAAGCAAGCCCTTTTTATAATTAACACTAACTATTATTTTACTAAGATATAAATGCACCCTTACACCCCTACTATCTATAAACCCTTATATAATATAAGTTTTTAAGGGGTGCATTTGCGGGGTGCATTTAACTTTTGGGTGCATTACTAAATGCACCCTATTTTCTGCCATAACCCCTTTTACCTCTTCGAGTAGTTTTTTGCCATTCTTTCTTATTATTCATTGAGTTCTTGAACTTAGAAACTATCTTAGCAGTTCCTTTCCCCGTCTCGATCCCCATTGCTTCCCAATAGAAATAAGTAGCCGTCACAAACTCTCTTGGTTTGATTTCCCCTCTAAATTCATGCTTAGGAGTTTCTCCGGATTGAAGAATAAAGCCAATATAGGCTCTCCGCTCGTGCATTCTTGTATTATTTCCTTGTGCTTTATAAAAATCTGTAGGAATAGGAATTTCAAGATACTGTTCAAGTAATTCTTCTTGTTCATCAAAATATTCATAATCTGACCGTTCTAAATTGAGTTGCTTTTCTTCTTCCTCTGAGAGTTTAAAGCTGAACCCTTCCTTGTAGTAGTGAACCATCTCACCCCAAACTTGGCGGACGGTGGCATCATCTAAATCAGAAACAGGATGATATTTTTGTAACTCTTTTGAACAATGAACGGGAAGAAATCGCCTTGCCCCTGTTCTGTCTTTTTGATATTCTTCATGGTTAGTTGTTCGAGCAATAACAAAGTTTTTGGCATAATTTTCTACCTTTGTGCCATAGGGCGCCCTGAAAGACAAAACTGTTTGAGTGATAAACTTCTTTAAATCCGCAAAGGGTATTTTATTACTGATTGCCATTTCATCATCATTCACAATCAAAGCACGTAACATCATAACTAATTGGTCTTTATCATCAAAATTTTTCATTGAATCTGTGTACCAGCCTTGCCCCATTTTAGTAAGAAAGGTCGTCTTCCCAGAGCCTTGGCCTCCTACCAAATCCAAAACAAAGTCAAACTTATCATAAGGACAATAAACCTTACTGACAGCCCCAACAAAAAATAATTTGGTCATTCGTTCGGTTAAATCACTTTCTTTCGCCCCCAAATAATCAGGAAATAGACTTCTTGCACGTTTGACCTTATCCCAATTTTTGTAACAATCTTCCATGAAATCTTGAACAGGATTGTATTTATTTTCGTAAGCAATTTTATTAATCACATTGACTAGAAGCCGACTATCAAATAAAACATCATATTTTTCTTCAAAATGTTCAAGAATAGCCGTAATATAAACCTCTTTTAACCCGTCATTCTCAATCTCTACTCCTCTTAACTTGAAAGGGGTTCTAATTTCTATTTCTTGTGTAAAAGAATTAAACACAAATTGGTTTTTTAAAATGTTGTCATTTTCTATGGCGATTCGTATGTTTTTTAAAGAATTTACTTTGGGTTTACCATACTGATTGACGGCGAAATTTTCAGCTTCAAATTTAACTTTAACGATTTTATCGCTCTGAGGTGGTTTTATTTCTTGTTTTTTATTATCAGCTTTTGCTTTTTCTTCCTCATAGCTGTCAATCATCGTTTGAAAATCATCATCTACATTAGTCACTCAACACCTCCCTTTCTTTTTCATCAAAATATTCATCCGCAAGACTTATAAAATCAGCCAGTAAGCCTTGTTTCTGAGTCCCGTCACAAGTCGCTTCAATTTCTGAAACAGCCCACATCATGAGATATTTATAGTTATATCCGTGCTTCTTTCCTAAAATAATAAACTTCATCATGTTCTTACTATTCAAGAAGCCCTGATGCATCACGATTTCATCTTTGAATTTCTCAAAGGCATTTTGTCGATAAACTGTAGCGAATTTTTCAGATTGATCACGCTGCAGCTTATTAAGAAACTTCATAAATTTATTTGATGGATGAGCTGGATGTTTATAATGCACTTTTTTATAGCCTAGTTCTTGATACTGTGAGGTTAGAAAGTTGAAAATCTCCCAATGTTGGCTCACGCTGATATCAAGCACTGAATCAAAATGACCGCTAAAACTCATATTATTAGGGACAAGATAAACATATTGATAGAAATCTTCTTTTTCCAAAATCAATGTCTCTCCTGCCCCTTTCATCAGCTTTTTAGCTACTATTTTATTTAGACGAATGGTCAAAAGTTCCATATCCCCCCTTACTCTGCCAATTGATCCATGAGTTGCTCAAGTTGTTTCTTTGAGACCCAAACCGTTTTATCTCCTTCTTCAAGGATAACTTCACGAAGTCCAGCAACAACCAGCTTCTTATAATAAGCTTCATTAATTGAGAGTTCACGTTTTAAATCAGCTTTTTTCTTATAGGGAAACTCACGACTTTGTTCAACTCTTGCTTCAACTAACTTATCAACATGGCTTAATACTGATTGAGTCAGCTCATGCTCTGCTTCAATTGATAAAATACTCATGCCATGCCTCCATTCTTACGTTTAGAAATAACTTCCATAACTGCGTATGTTAGTTTATCCTCACTAATTCCTAGCTCATGAGAAAGCTCTGAAACATCTTCGGAACTGATAATATCAAATGCTGTCAATGCTTTGTGCTTGGTTTTTCTACGCTGTCTTTCATGGCGAATACCACGATTAAACGCCACATCATACAGGTATCCATAAACAAAAACACGCATCCAATCTTGAAAATTTTCTTTATTTGCGTTGTGATAGTCCATCAAGATAATTTTTTCCTCAATGATGTCAGCTAATGTCATAACTCCCTCTGTAACGCACCCCTTATAATCTGTTTGCTTGATTTCCTGTTTGATATGGTAGCGTTCAGCTTGATTATTAGTGATTTTAAGTTTTAAAGGGTGCTTAGAATCTAGGTAAAAAAGTTTGCTTGTGATTATCCCTAAGCCTCTATCTTTCTTATCGAATGAAAGTGTTATTCCTGCCCTACTTTTATAGGCATTTAATTCAAATGTTTTAAATTTCATGCCTTACCCCTTAACCATTTCTACTTGAATGTCATTTTCTAAAGTTGTGAAAGTCACTACTGATTGACCGTCAAACAAGCGGTAGACATACTCATTAAGTTGGATAAAATGGCGGGCCTTGGCTTTTAACAAGTCCATAAGCTCAAAAGCGATAGAATCATCTAGGATATAAGTTTCCTTGTTTACTGGTTTGTTCATATTGAAAATTCCTCTCATTATGGTAAAATAGAGAGTAGAAAAGCTTTATTCAAGCTGCTCTACTCATGTTGATTAAAAGCTCTTACTTGGCGGTGCGGGCTTTTTTTCGTTCTCATTCTTCAATTCTTTTTATTATTTCCTCTTTTTCTACTGACAACTGCCAGACATCTTGCAGTTTTTAATCGGCCTTTTTTCATGGTTCTCTATTACAGCGCACGGCAAATGCTATTTTTATGTTAGGACATGCAGTTTATAGCCATTGCTTGGGCTGTGGAAATCATCTATTAATACTTGCAACTGCTGGATAGTTGCGTAAGCACATTACGGAAAGCTAGGCAAACCGTGCTGTTTGTTCTTGGATAGATGATAATGATTAATAATCTTTAGCAAGCCATTCAGTAATACGTTCATACGTACTTTGACGTACTTTTTCGTTACGTATCGGACTTTCAAGACGTCCATAGGTCAAACGATTAATGCCAAGTCGATCGGCTGCTTCGCCTTTGGTTAAGTCCAATATCCCTCGCTTTTTACGTAGAGCAGTTTTAATTTCTTGTGTTAAGTACAAAATGATAACCTCACTTTCAATTTGATAGTAAAATCATTCTACACTTTCATTTTGGTTATGTCAAGTTTTTATACTTTCAATTTGATAATTTTTTCTTGTATTATTTTAAAAATTGTATATAATAGTTTATTAAGGAGATCACTGACTATGACTAAAAATAGAATAAAAGAGCTTAGAGAAGAGCAAAACGAAACTTTAATAGGATTAATGAGAAGAGTGAATTCTATTCTGGCTGAACAGAAAACTATTATTAATGGAAAACCCCTTCGGGTAACAGACAGCCAGCTTTCGTTTTATGAAAATGGGAAAAGGGCACCAAGAAATCCGGAAGTTTGGGAAGCAATCGCCAGAGTATTTAATGTTGATGTTAACTATTTACTATATACACAAAAAGAGCCCAAACGCATTCCCCTTTCAGAATATGTTAACTTCTTAGAAGAAAACAGTGAATTGGCAAGCATATTAAACACGATATGGAGTGAATTTATAGATCGAAAAGGAGTTGAAAGTGATGAAAGAAAAAAAGCAGTTGCCTCCTTTGCTTCAATACTACAACATAACAAAATAGAGTTTGATGATGAACTGTTTTCAAAGACAAATGATATAATTCAAACACTCAATCATATAACTTACGAAGAAATCAAAAATGATGAAATGACCATGAAAAAAATTGATTAAATTAGCAGTAGTAAACACTATTAATTTCAACAAGTCATTTAAAGTTTGCAATGAATTAGGAAGCTACATGTTAATTAAAACTTAATAAATTTATCAACTTATCATCACAATAATCAAAATCAGTTTCAAAATATAGCAATAATTTCATGATTTTCCATTATGCGCACGGCCAAATGCAAACAGGAGAATCAACATGAACAAACTAAATATAAAAGAATACAAAACAAAAGGCGGAGAGGGGAGATATATTCTCCGCGGCGCTTATATTGGTACTGATGTACTGACAGGTAAGCAAGTTAAAACAGATATTAGAGGGCGCACAAAAACAGGCGTCAAGAATGAACTCGAACGCCTGAAAAATAATTTTAAAAAGAATGGTAACACCAAAGGTAAAGAATCACTCGAAACTTTTGGAGAGGTTACTGAGAGCTTTTTTGAACTTTATAAGCTGCAACAAAAAGTTGGATCAATACGACAAATGAGATCTAACCTAGATACTTATGCTATTCCTGCTTTTGGAAATAAGCGAATCAGTAAAATTACTACTGCTCAGATTCAAAAAAAAGTTATTGAATGGGCGAAGAATGCTGCAGAACCTCTTGGCGGAAAACAAAAACGTGATGTTGGGTCAGGAAAAGATTACAAATTACAACTTAACGTAATTAATCGCATTTTTCAGCATGCTTTATCAATTGGAATAATTGATAGAAATCCCTGTCATTCAGTAATCATTCCTAAAGTAAAAATTGATAAACCAAACAAAGAAGTAAATTTTTATACTAAAACAGAGCTGTCAGAGCTATTCTTACACATTGAAAGTCTGGACAATACAAAATGGTCCACTCAATACTTTAATGCTCTCCTACGCTTGCTTGTTGCTTCTGGCTTGCGTATTGGCGAAGCTATGGCCTTAGAGTGGTTTGATGTAGATTTAGATAATCAAACAGTTTCTGTCAGTAAAACAACAGTACAACGTACTGTTATACAAGATACACCGAAAACAAATAAAAGTAATCGAGTAATCAGCATTGATTCCAAAGCAGCTTCAACTTTAAAACGTTGGTACTTCTTCCAGAAAAAACATTTTATGAGCGTAGGAAATCCACATCAATCCTTAGTGTTTCCGACATGGCAAGGTAATGTTATGGACTACCACGGTCTAAACTACCGGCTAAAAAAGATAGAGGATGCTGCAAAACTTACTTCTTTATCATTTCATGGTTTTAGACATTCACACGCTAGTTTATGCCTAAATGCTGGTATGACATATAAAGTTATACAAGAGAGATTAGGACATTCAACCTTACAAATGACAATGGACCTATACTCGCATCTCGAGCCTGAAAAGAAAAATAAAGAGCTTGAACTATTTACTAAGTATGCCAACTTTTAATTGGAACTCTGTTAAAAACTCTGTTAATTACTTTTTGAACAAAAATAAAAGCATTGAAATGTAGTAATTCCAATGCTTGCAAGTGTTTATAGAAAGCTTTATAATAAATCCAAGGCTTTTAAGCAAACTAATCTTTAGGAGAAATTATGGAAATTAGAGTAACTCGTGATACTATGTCTGATATTTATTTTGATGCTTTACGGATTCGTAATCAAGTTTTTGTAAAAGAACAAGGCGTTCCTTATGAACTTGAAGTTGGAAACGCTCTAGAAGAGGCCTCTTCTGTTCATTTCGTTCTTTATGACGATGGTCTTGCCAAAGGTACCGTTCGTTTACTTGCTGATTTAGATGATAAAACAGCGCTAATTCAACGAATGGCTATTTTAAAAGAAGCAAGAGGTCATGGTTATGCAACTCTTCTAATCAATCGTTTGATTGAATTTGCCAAAGAAAACAGATTAAATAAATTGGAGCTTCACGCGCAACTTTCTGCCAAAGGTTTATATAGCAAACACGGTTTTAATGAAATAGGACAAATCTTTGAAGAAGCTGGTATTCAACATATTCAAATGGAAAGAACAATTCATTAATTGAAGACTAAGCCATGGAAAAAATTACTGACAGTCTGTCAGTAATTTATTTCATTAATTGAGCAACTCTTTTTTTTAGTTCTGGTAAAAGTTCAGGCTCAAACCACGGATTTTTGGCTAACCAAATATTATTTCGTGGGCTGGGATGAACAAGCGGAAAATATTTTGGTAAGTAGGCTTCAAAATCACGAATCACTTCTGTTGTTTTTGCTGATGATTTTAAATTTAAATAATACTTTATGGCATAAGAACCTACTAGAATAAAAAGTTCAATCTCAGGCATTTCTTCTAAAAGTGCTTTATGCCATTTTTGAGCAAAACCTGCCCGAGGTGGCAGATCACCTGATTTTCCTTTTCCAGGAAAATAAAAATCTAAAGGCAAAATAGATATTTTATTTGACTCATAAAAAGTGGTTCGGTCAATTCCAAGCCAATCGCGCAGACGGTCACCTGACGGATCATTCCAAAAGAGTCGTGATTCTTGTGCTCGAATGCCTGGTGCCTGACCAATAATACAAATCTTTGCTTCTTTATGGACAGAATAAAGCGGCTCTATCCCATCTTTTGTATATTTTTTGTTCTGTGGGTCAGCTTTAATCGCTTCAAAAATTTCCTTAAATTTATCCATTTTCTTTCCTTAAAAGCGTAATCTAAGTTTATAGATTACGCTTTTTATTGTAAAATTTACTGACAAAAAGCTTATCTGATAAATATTTCTAAGATAAATCCTGTCAGTAAAATGCGACCGGAGCAAGCATTTTCTAGGCAGTTCTGTCAATTCGATTATTGAACTAAGTATTTTAATTACATGTCTAAATTTCCATCAGTCTTATTTTTCTAATTTTGCTTTCAAATACTGACCAGTATAGCTGTCAGCAACTTTTGCTACCTCTTCTGGTCTTCCTTTGGCGAGAATTGTTCCACCACCAGCACCACCTTCTGGGCCTAAGTCGATGATGTAATCTGCTGTTTTAATAACATCCAAATTATGCTCAATGACAACAATCGTATTTCCTTGTTCAACCAAACGATCTAATACTTGAATCAGGGTCGCAATATCTTCACTGTGCAAACCAGTTGTTGGTTCATCCAAGATATAAAAAGCTTTACCATTTGAACGTTTTTGCAATTCAGAAGCTAATTTCATCCGTTGAGCTTCCCCACCTGATAAAGTAGTTGCTGGTTGCCCAAGCGTCACATATCCCAAACCTACATCAACAATCGTTTGGAGTTTACGTTCAATTTTTGGAATATGACGGAAGAATTCCAATCCATCAGACACGCGCATATCGAGTACTTCCGAAATATTCTTCCCTTTATAATGAACTTCTAAAGTTTCTGAATTGTAGCGTCTGCCATGGCAAACTTCACATGGAACATAAACATCTGGCAAGAAATGCATTTCAATCTTGATGATTCCATCACCAGAACAGGCTTCACAACGTCCACCTTTGACATTAAATGAGAAACGTCCTTTTTTATAGCCACGAATTTTTGCTTCATTTGTATTGGCAAATAAATCACGAATGTCATCAAAGACGCTGGTATAAGTTGCCGGATTTGAACGTGGAGTTCGACCAATTGGACTTTGGTCAATATCAATCAAACGCTCAATTCCTTCATAACCAGTAATTTTTTTATGCTTACCAGGTTTCTCTGAGTTGTGATTCAATTTTTGAGCTAATGACTTCTTTAAAATACTGTTAACTAAAGTTGATTTACCAGAACCAGAAACCCCAGTTACAGCCGTCATAACTCCCATTGGAAACTCAACGTCGAGGTTTTGCAAGTTGTTCTCACTTGCACCTGTAATCTTAACCATTTTTTTCTTATCAATGGCTCGACGTTTTTCAGGAACTGGAATGGCTCTTTTTCCTGACAAATATTGCCCTGTCAGTGATTTTTTATTTTTCATGACTTGTTTTGGTGTTCCAGAGGCAATAATTTCACCTCCTAAATCACCTGCCCCAGGCCCAACATCAATAAGCCAATCGGCTGCCATCATCGTGTCCTCATCATGTTCAACGACAATTAAGGTATTCCCCAAATCACGCATCTTTTGTAAAGACTCAATCAATCTGTCATTATCTCTTTGATGTAAACCAATGGAAGGTTCATCCAGAATATACAAAACGCCTGATAAATTTGAACCAATTTGTGTCGCTAAACGAATGCGTTGTGACTCTCCACCAGAAAGTGTTCCGCTTGAACGAGATAGCGTAAGATAATCCAAACCAACATTTTTCAAGAAAGTCAAACGGTCTTTAATTTCTTTCAAAATAGGTTTTGCGATAATTTCATTATTTGCAGAAAGAACTAAACTTTTCACATAATCAAGCGTATCGCCAATTGACAGAATTGAAAATTCAGCAATATTTTTCTCTCCCACTTTAACAGAAAGTGCTTGATCATTTAAACGATAACCATGACAAGTCGTACAAGTCAATTCGGTCATGTAAGAACGCGCCATTTCTCTAGCTGACTCGCTCATTCCTGAACGATAACGACGCCAAAGATTAGGAATGACCCCAACAAAGGTCATATCTTGGTCACGTAATCCAAAATCTCCTTCGTGCAGAAAATGGAAAAGTTTATCTCCATTTCCATATAAAACAATTTGTTGTTCTTTTTCTGACAGTTTTTCCCAAGGTGTATCTAAATCAATACCAAATTGCTCCATTGCTTGCTCTAAAAGAGCTGGGTAATAAGTTGAAGTTTTCCCATACCAATAGATAATTGCTCCCTCACGGAGTGTTTTGCTTGTATCAGGAATCAATAAATCGACATCGGGTTCCAATTTAACTCCTAAACCATCACAATCTGGGCATGAGCCAAAAGGAGCATTGAATGAGAAAAGGCGTGGTTCAAGTTCTGGAACAGTAAATCCACAAACTGGACAGGCATAAAATTCACTAAATAAAAGCTCTGAACCATCCATTTTATCAACAATAACATAACCCTCAGCCTGATGAAGCGCAGCCTCTACAGAGTCAAACAGACGCGAACGAATTCCTTCTTTTACAACAATCCGGTCAATGACAATTTCAATGTTGTGCTTTTTATTTTTATCAAGTTCTGGAGCTTCTGAAATATCATAAACTTCGCCATCAACACGAACACGAACATAACCATCTTTTTGGATACGCTCAAACATTTTAACATGAGTCCCTTTTTTGGTACGTACGACAGGAGCGAGAATTTGTAAACGTGTTTTTTCAGGGAGTTCAAGAATTTGTTCAACAATTTCTTCAACTGACTGTGCCGAAATTTTTCCATGACCATTCACACAATATGGCGTCCCAACACGGGCGTATAATAGACGCAAATAGTCATTAATTTCCGTAACCGTCCCGACTGTTGAGCGAGGATTTTTAGAAGTTGTTTTTTGGTCAATAGAGATTGCTGGCGACAAACCATCAATTGAATCAACATCTGGTTTATCCATATTTCCTAAAAACTGTCTGGCATAAGCTGACAAAGATTCAACATATCGACGTTGACCTTCTGCATATAAAGTTTCAAAGGCCAGAGATGATTTCCCAGACCCTGAAACCCCAGTAACAACAACTAATTTATCTCTTGGAATTTCAACATCTATATTTTTTAAATTGTGCTCACGTGCACCATGTATTACTATTTTATCTTGTGGCATTTATTTTCCTTTTATTATTTTGTTTTGATTGCAGATATTGGTGTCTTCTCCATAGTGAAGGTGTATATTCATGTTTTTTTATTTTTTAAAATAATGTTCTACTTCATCTTCGAGTGCTTGAATATCATGTTTGACTTGCTCACCCATTTCATGGTTAGATTTTTCGATAGTTTCCATCGTATTTCTAGCCATCTTTCGAGCTTCATTCATAATGGAACGGCAACCTGCATCATCCGTTTCTTTCATTTTTTCATCATATTCTATATGAATTTTTCTTGTAAATTCATTGATGTCATGCATCAATGTCTCAAAATTTGAGCGGACCTTGATCTGAGTATTTTCAAAATAAGGCTTGCGGTCATCAATCACCAGATTTAAAAGCATCATTTGATAATTTAAATCTGCTGCATTACGATCTCTTGACATCGTATTCTCATTAATACGAATAATGCGTCGCTGATTACTAGAGTCATTTGTATTTTCAAAATGACGTTGTTCTAAGCGGTCCATGTTAAGTTGAATTGTTACTCGCATCAACACTTGTGAGATATGAAGATAATCATAAAACCATTTAATAAAATCGTCTTTTTGCTTATGAAGCATTTCGATAGATAAAGTGGTTGAATGACGTCTTTTTCCAGCTTGATATTCCGCAAAAGCAATAACTGCGGTTACAATTATTGCAAGACTTGAAAGAATCGTAAGTGAAGTAATCATACTCTTATTATACCACGAATGGCAAGCTAGCTCTTAACTTTGGCTACGTTAAATGATATAATCTGACTATGAAATTATATTTAGTCAGACATGGTGAAACGCGAAATATTCAGCAAAATTTGCTGATGGGTTGGTCAAAGAGTCCTCTCACTGACAGAGGAATTCAGCAGTCCGAAATTTTAGCTGACAAACTTTCGTCAGTAAAATTTGACTTGATTTTATCCTCAGATTTACAAGGTGCTAAGGAAACTGCAATGATAATTTCTAATAAAATAGGAGCCTTACTACTCTTTGAACCTTTATTACGTGAACGAGGCCTTGGAAAATTGGAAAATCAAACAAAAGAAAATCGAGATTGGGCACAACTTAATATAGAAAATGAAGAAAATCTTACTTTAGGTATTGAATCTCTTGCTTCAATTCATGAACGTGCTAAAATATTTTTAGAAAAACTTCCTCAACTTTTTCCTTCTGCTCAAAATATTCTCATTGTTTCTCACAATGGAATGATTAATCAATTTCAAAAGATTTGGGAGCCTACTCATGAATTTACTCCTTTTGAATTTCTCACTATTTTAGAAAAAAACTTATGAACCAATATTTTACTTACATTTTACAATGCTCAGATAAAACTCTCTACTGTGGCTATACCACTGATTTAGAAAAAAGACTTGCCACTCATAACTCTGGTAAAGGGGCGAAATACACAAAAACAAGATTGCCAGTTAAGCTGCTTGCCTCTGTTGATTTTGATAATAAAAATGATGCCATGTCTTGTGAATGGTGGTTTAAACATAAACTTGTTCGCAAGCAAAAATTGTCACTTATCAAAAATGATTTAATCAAAGAAAAGTTTATTGAATACCTAGAACTCAAACAAAAGAAAAACATTCATTTAAAATGAATGTTTTTTATTATTATGCTTTTTTCTTTCGATAAGTAAAGTAAGAAAGGAGGCAAATCACTAGAGCAAAGACTGACAAAGTCCATGGATTAGTGACAATTTGCATGATGAAGATAATCGTTAAAGCAATAAGTACAACAAGTGTTGCCAACTTAACAAACCAATTCGTTACTTCTTTATGTTTAAAATATAAAACAAGAGCAGCAACTAAAAGGAGAATCCAAACGATTGAAATCGTAAATGAAATCGAACCAGCCACAAATTGCCAGAATCCATCACCCAAAATTGCTGACAAAAGTACACCAATAAACAAAACAAATGATGAAACTAAAATCGCATTCGTTGGGACTTGGTTTTTAGATAATTTGCCCAATCTTTGACCTACATAAGAATTTGAACCTTGAATGCGTGAATAGAGTGAGCGTGAAGTGGCATAAATTGCTGAGTTAACCGCTGAGAAAATCGCAATAACAATGATTACGAGAACGATTTTATCAGCGTGTGGAATTCCTACTCGAGCAAAAATTGTAGCAAATGGACTTGCTGCATCTGGATTTGAAACTTCGCTCCATGGCAATAAATGCAAGAATAAAAAGATTGGAATAACATAAAAACTAATAATCCGAATTAAAACACCTCGAATAGCTCTCGGAATCGCTACTTTTGGATTTTCCGTTTCAGCAACTGTAATTGCTGCCAATTCAGAACCACCAAATGAGAAAATAACAACCAATAATGAAGTTAAAAATCCTGAAAAGCCATTAGGAGCAAAGCTTGGTGCTGTACTTTTAGTCGATACTTTTTGAGCGGTATCAGCAACAAAACCGAGATGAGCATCATTAATAACTAATAAATAAATTCCGAGTGCAATTAAAATTAAAATAACAGCGACTTTAATAAAGGCAAGCCAATATTCCGTTTCGGCAAAAGCTCTAACTGACCAGAGATTGATTGCTGTTCCTAGAACTGCTACAATCAGGGCGAAAACCCATAATGGCACTCCAGGAATTAGCATGGCAAGGAAAGTTGATACCCCTGCTTCTTCTGCAATTAGGACGGCCATCCAAGTTGCCCAGTAAACCCAGTCCGCAAAATGCGCCCAGTGGTCCCCAATAAAAGGAGCAACAACTCCTGCCATTCCAGCCTTATGTTCATCTTGATGGATGACCATTTTCCCAACACCATACATGACAACATAAAGCGTCAGTCCAGCTAAGATGTATGAGAGTAATACACTTGGCCCAGCCTGTGCAATGACTTTTCCAGAACCTAAAAATAGTCCCGAACCAATCGCTCCCCCAAGTGAGAGCATAACAATGTGGCGAGTCTTTAAAGAAGACTTCAAGCCTGTAGAATTTTCCATAAAATTCCTCTTTTCTAATGTGTGAAAGCAAAGCTTTCTTTTATAAGTTCCCTTCCATTCATCTAGCAAAACCCTGCTTGGAGTCGGTCTTTACGATTAATTTTACTTTAGAGTCGAAAGAAAGGGTAAAAAAATTAAAAAAGAAAGACCAGATAGTTTTTACTATCCGGTCTTCTTTGAATCCCGGCGCAGAAACTTGAGTATACTCAAAAGTTGTATCTACGCCAATTGCATAAACACAAACTATCTGCACCAAAAATAAAAGACTTTAGATTGTTGTGTTGTCATGCGGACTCCTTTTCTTAATTTTTTTATAATTATACTTTTTTATTGACAATAATGCAAGGCTCAGCCTAAAAAAATACTGACAGAAATTTTTTAACTCTGTCAGTCATTTTAAGATAGTCTAATGTTTCTGTCATAGGATAGCTGTGACTGCTTTAGCAGTTTACAGATATGCTAATATTTCTGTCAGTAACTTTTCATTTTAACATTTGGTCAATGATTTCGTGGGATTTTAGAATATTTTCTTGTCTAAGTTCTGTCAGTAATTCTTGACGATTTTGACCATCAAATTTTTCAACCGCTAGAACCATGGCAGAAATGATTTCATCAAAACCACGATTGTATGTCGCACTTTGCCAACCACTTATTCCAAATTTTTGACGGTCAATTCCTGTAAATTTTTCAAGTTCGCACAGTTCTGACAAGCGAAGGCTTTCTCTAGGACTTTCTACTGTAAATTCTTCAGTAAAGGCACCAGCTTCTAAGTTCATTGTGGCAATTCCACTCGTTGTCGCTGTTTCTAGCATAACAATTGCTCTTGTTAATTGCCCGTCTTGATTCTTCTTTAATGAATAATTGACTTCTAAAATCTCATCATCTAGCAAATAAATCAAGGTGTCCAGAGGGTGAATAAAAATATCGTACATTGAAAATGTAATTTTTTCACTGGCAGAATTTGCTAAATTTTTACTTACTTTCACCATATTTTTATCTGGGAGAGCTTTTAATTTAGCTGTTTGTGGTGCAAATCTGCGATTAAAAGCGACGACAAATAAAGTATTATTTTGGTCAGCAATTTTTTGCAATTCTTTTACTTCGGCTAATTTTTCAGAAACAGGTTTATCCATTAAAACAGGAACTCCCGCTGACAAATATCTTTTAGCTAACTCAAAATGTTGGGAAGTTGCCGCATGAATAATAACCAAATCCACAGTTTCTAGTGCTGACAAGTCCTCTGTCGCATATTCAAATTTATAATGTTTGCGAACTTCTTCAGCTTTTTCCCACTGACGAGAATACAAAATAAAACGATGGTCCGCCTGCATTTTCGCATAAACTGGTAAATAAGCCTTACTTGCAATATTTGATGTTGCCCCAATGACTCCAATAATCATACTTTTTCCGTTCTCCTTAACCTCTTATTATTTATTTTTTATGCGAATCGCCTGAATAAATTACAATGACCATTCCCTGATTGAATGAAACTTTCATTTGGTCACTGATAAATTCATTACTAGCATAGATTTGACTAAAATTATCCTCTGCTTTCAAAGGATATTTTGCTTCTTCAATGGCTAAACTATCCTTTGTTTCTACTTGAACAAATCCAACATATTGGTAAGTTGGCTTTCTCTTTAGTAAATGCTGACCTGGCAACAAATAGGTCACCACATTTTGTTGGTCAACTAAGGTCATTTTTGGAGCGAGGGCTTGATATTTTGGTCGTGTTGCTAAATAAGCATTGGTCAGTAAATGGTCCAAACGTCCCCCTAAAGCACCAGCAATTACAATTTCCGCATCAGCAAAATACTCTAAAACAAAATCTAAAGCCGCTTCTAAATCTGTCAAATCTTTTTCAGCAGGCAATTTAATCAATCTGTCAGTACTGACAGAAATTTTTTCAAGTTCAGTTTTACTGACAGAATCAAAATCACCAATTGCTAGAGCCAATTGATAACCTTTTTCCACTAAAAATAGTGACCCTCTATCCACACCAATATATTTATCAAAACTTTCATTAGGTATAAAATCTGGCAAACCAGCCACAATCAATATTTTCATCTCTCATCCCCTGAGCCTGAAATCTTGCCACGACTCAATCGACTCTCTAATTTTTCAATATTTTCACTCGCAATTTGTTCAAGAGAAATTCCTAGATAACGTGCACTCGTTGCTACATACCAAAGAATATCACCAAGCTCCTGACCGATGGCCTTTTTATCATTGGCTGACAGCTTTCCCTCTTGGTCACGGATAACTTTTTTTACCTTGTCAGCCACTTCACCTGCTTCACCAGATAATCCCAAAACTTTATCCACAAATGCAAAATCTACTTCATTTTGACTCTCTATTTTTTCATTCAAATCAAATTTGATAATTGCTTTTTGGTAAGCATCTAAATCCATTTTCTCCCCTTTAAGATTACAAAATTACTTTTTAAATTTTTTTCTCATTTTCACTTCCATAAAAATATCAGCTAAAATTGCCAAAACCATTTCCTGATAGTCTGCTTCGTCAATCAGAGCATCACGTAAACAACCTTGTTCATAATAAAGGTCACAAAGTTGTCTAAAAAGTTTGTGGTATTGTGCCACTTCATCTGGCAATCCTCGCATATTTTCATAAGCCATGTTGACAAATAATAAAAGCATCACCTCTTCATCAAGATTTTCTGGTTTGATTAAATACGAACGATAAGCACTAATGACAAACTCTGCAATAAAATCGGCCACAAACTGCGAATCAAGATAATCATATTTATAAATCTCATAAGTCATCAAAGCTCTTTCAGCCATTCGTTCAGCCAACTGTCTTGTTGCCAAATCTATCATTGCTTCATATTCATCATCTGACCACTTCATCCGAGGTTCTTCTTTATTTTTCATAAGTTTATTATATCACAGTCTTGCAAAGGCTATCATTCTCCAAATTTATTGAATCATTTCATACAATATTCTTTTTAAAACTGACATTGAACCTCTTAATTATAAAAATAAAAAACCTCTAAAAATAGAGGATTTTTTATTTTTATTAAGGTTGGATACGGTTAATCATACGTGGGAATGGAATAGCTTCACGAATGTGTTCTGTCCCAGCGACAAAAGTAACCATACGTTCAAGACCAAGTCCGAAACCAGCATGAGGAACTGAACCAAATTTACGAAGTTCTAAATACCAATCATAATCTTTAGGATCTAAACCGAAATCAGCAATTTTCTTAAGTAACAAATCATAATCTGTTTCACGTTCTGAACCACCAATGATTTCACCATAACCTTCTGGAGCCAAAAGGTCAGCACACAAAACGCGTTCTGGATTACCAGGGACTGGTTTCATGTAGAAAGCTTTGAAACTTGCAGGATAGTTGACAATAAATGTTGGAACACCATAGTAATTTGAAATCCATGTTTCATGAGGCGATCCGAAGTCATCCCCATGTTCTACATGCTCATAATCTGTATCTTCATCATTTTCATGTGCTTGCAACAAATCAATTGCATCATCATAAGAAACACGTTTGAATGGTGTGTCAATATACTTTTGCAACATGCTTGTATCACGTTCAAGTGTTTCAAGAGCATAAGCAGCATTATCCAAAACACCTTGAATCAAAGCTTTCACATAAGCTTCTTGAATATCCAATGATTCATCATGAGTAACAAATGGATATTCTGCATCCATCATCCAAAATTCTGTCAAATGACGACGAGTTTTTGATTTTTCAGCACGGAATACTGGTCCAAAGTCGAAAACACGTCCAAGAGCCATTGCTCCAGCTTCAAGATAAAGTTGTCCTGATTGTGACAAGAAAGCAGAATTACCAAAATAATCTGTTTCAAAGAGTTCTGTTGTGTTTTCAGCAGCATTTCCTGAAAGAATTGGGCTATCAAACTTAATGAAGCCATTTTTCGCAAAGAAATCATAACTTGCATAGATAATTGCATTACGCACTTGCATCATTGCCATTTGACGTTTTGAACGCAACCATAAATGACGGTTATCAAGGAGGAATTCAACGCCGTGTTCTTTTGGTGTAATTGGATAATCATGTGATTGACCAATCACTTCCAACTCAGTCACATCAAGTTCATAACCAAATTTTGAACGTGAATCTTCTTTAACGACACCTGTCACGTAAACTGAAGTTTCTTGTGAGAGATGTTTAATTTCATCAAATTTAGCTGTTCCTTCTTCTTCACCAAATTTTTCAATCATATTTGGTTTGAAAACAACAGCTTGGAAAAATGCTGTTCCATCGCGAAGTTGAAGAAATTGAAGTTTCCCTTTACCTGATTTGTCAGCAACCCAAGCGCCAATTTTTACTGTTTCACCAACGTGGTCTTTGACGTCGATGATTGAAATTAAGTCTTTCATAAATAAGTCCTTCTATATTTTAATTTTATAATTTTTAAATAATACTTTTATAACTTTTCAAGCCAGATTTCTTTTAAAGTTTTTAAATCATCTTTGAATTCTTTAGTGGTTTGGAGTTCATCTTTTTCTAATTCTTCAAGAACTTCCAATTCAAAATCAGCTGTTTTTGCTGCTTTTTCAATGGCATAAGGTAAGCCAATTCCTGTTTTTTTGGCAAATTCAAAACGATTTTTTACGCCTGCTAAGTCTGGTGCTATATCAATATAGCGTTCATTCGTTTCGAGATTCTTATAAGCAACAACTGCTCCAACTTTTTTTGAAAGTTTATAGGCCGATTTTGCTTCTTTCTTATCGATCATTCATTCATCCAATCTTTTAAACGTGCCACTGCAACTTCTAAATTTTCAAGACTTGTTGCATAGCTCAAGCGAACATTTTCTGGCGAACCAAAACCTGCTCCTGTAACCAAGGCTACACCTGCTTCTTCAAGAATAGCAGTTGTAAAATCAGTCACATCTGTATAGCCCTTCATCGCCATTGCCTTAGTCACTTTCGGGAATAAATAGAAAGCACCATTTGGTTTTACAAGTTCAAATCCTGGAACCTCAGAAAGTTGACCATAAATGATATTTAAACGTTCTTCAAATGCTGCATGCATTATCTCAAAACTATTATCTCTTTCTTCAAAAGCTTCTATTGCTGCATATTGAGCAACAGCAGTTGGATTAGAAGTCGTTTGACTCGCAATCTTAGTCATCGCAGAAATAATTTCTGGATCACCTACAGCTAGTCCAATCCGCCAACCAGTCATTGCAAATGTTTTAGAAACACCATTAATCACTGTCGTTCTTTTCCGAATTTCATCAGATAGACTTGAAATTGCTGTAAATTCCGCTCCATTATAAACTAAGCGATGATAAATATCATCTGCTAAAATTAATAAATCATGAGCGACAGCCCACTCGCCAATGGCTGTTAATTCTTCTTTAGAATAAATCATTCCGGTTGGATTAGAAGGTGAATTGAGTAATAAAATTTTACTTTTACTTGTTCTTGCTTCTTCTAATTGTTCAACAGTCACTTTGAAATTATTTTCTTGCTTGGCTTCTACAATTACCGGATTTCCTCCAGCCATTTTCACTTGATCAACATAAGAAACCCAGTAAGGAGCAGGAATGATTACCTCATCGTCAGGGTCAACAGTTGCCATAAAGTAAGCATAAAGGGCAAATTTTGCTCCAGCTGTAATCAATATTTCATTTGGCTGAATATCATAATTATAAAAACGCGTCCAATAATGTTGAACTGCATTTTTTAATTCTGGAAGACCACCAGCTTGTGTATAAAAGCTTGCCTTGCCATTATCGATTGCTTCAATGGCTGCTTGACCAATTATTTTTGGTGTTGAAAAGTCTGGCTGACCAAGTGTCAAGTCAATAATATCTCGCCCTTGTGCTTTTAATGCTTTTGCGCGGTTTGCCGCAGCAAGAGTGACGGACTCATCCATTTTTAATACAAAATCAGAACATTTTTTCATATCAACTCTTTTCCTGACTCAAAGTCATAAACTTTAAAACCATTGCTATTATTTACTTCCCAAGCCGGTTTTCCTTTGTAAAGCGCTAAGACAACTGATTTCGTATCTTTTGTCGTTAAGCTTGCTGGTGAAACCCCTTGCGATAATTTAACTTCTTTAATTTTACCAGATTTTTTTGGAATTAGAATTCCAATTTCTTGATTCGCTTTATTAAGGCCAACAATTGAATAAGTCACAGTGTCAGTTGCAGCAATATCAAATCCTGTCGCTTTAACTAAATCTGTTTTTTCTGTGGCAATGTCAATCGCTTGCGCTCGAACGGAATGATAGGGATTTAGACTCTTCCAAAAGAAAAGACTGATAGACAAATAAATGGCTAAAATTATCACTAAAATTCCAATTATAATTTGCGAATGTCGAGTCATTTTTCGCTTTTTCATATTTTTCTTCTTTCAAAAATTGAGAAAATCTTTTTCAAAGATTATTTGAAGGCTTATTAGTAAAATTTCTCATGATTAGGCAAAAATAATTTGTCCAATTTCCCATTTTAAGTTTTTGCTTAAACATGTTTTATTATATCAAAAAATTCTTGATTTCGCTGATTGTGTCTAGTAAATTCAGCATTTTTACAGGTAGAGTTTCTGAAAGATTTTTTCGCATTCTTTTGGCGTAAGATTTTCCTGCAAGTCTTTTATCTAATACTACAATACTTGAGTACTGATTTTTACGACGATTTACCCGACCAATGGCCTGACGTAATTTTAAAGTTGCCATTGGAACATTAAAATCATAGAAAGGATTTTCAAACTTTTGGGCATATTTTTTAGTTAAAATATCATCAGGCGTTGCAAAAGGAAGTCTTGGAATAACAAGAATCACTTGATTTTGCTTATCAAAATCGACTCCCTCCCAAAAAGAACCCAAACCTAATAAAATTTTTCCTTCACCTTTATCAAATTTTTTCTTGATTTGGGCTGGACTCCCATTAATATCTTGTGCTAAAATATCAAACCCTTCCGCAGATAATTTCTCAGCAACAAAAGTCAAGGACATTTTTGAAGTAAATAAGACCACCATTGGCAAATTCAATTTTGAAAGTTCTCCAATTGAATTTGCTGTATAATCTGCATAATCAATTAAACTTAAATTTTTGATATTAGGCGCATCTGTCACCGTCAGCAATTGCTGATTAGTGGCTTGATTTCCTTCAATTTTGAAAAATCGATAGTCTGTAAAACCAAGCAAGTCAGGAAATGAAGGTTTGTCTTTAGATAATGACAATGTCGCTCCCAACATAAAAAGTTTGGTATTTTTAGGAATCAATCGTTCAAAATTATAGAAATCTTGGTCACTCGCATAAAGCATCCCATTTTCACGCCAAACAATTTGATTATCAGCTTCTAAAAGTGCTGACAGATTTCTCAAGCCAAGTTCATCAGCATCTATCTTTATTTTATTTAAATCAAGTTCTTTTTTATTAAGCTGAAAAACAAGACTTTCTTGAAGCCTTTTAGTCAGCTGGGGATTTTCACTTGTTTCAGCATCAATTTTTACTAGTTCGTCAGTAATTTTTAAAGATTTTTGACCCGCATTTTCCATGATAGGAAATAACTGTTGAGCCTCATCAACAACAAGAACACGATTTTCCAAAAATGTTTCGGGATAATCAGCTAAACGTTCAATCAAATAGGCATGATTCACCACTTTAATTTCAGCTTGTTCAGCTTCTTTTTGGGCTTTCAACCAAAAATCTTGCTCATAATGAAGCTGTTTTGTATTGACATAGCCATCATGGCGAATGACTTCAAAATAGTCATCATTAGTCATGACTTTTGAAATTTCATCCAATTCGCCCGTTCTTGTTTCTGTCAGCCAAATTAAAATTTTCATTTTAAAAATTTCAAAATTTTTGCCGTCAGTATTATTTAATAAAAGCTCAGAAAATTTTCTCAGAGAAATGTAATTTTTAGTCCCAACAATCTTGGCCATTTTTAAACCAAATGTTTTCCCAAGTTTTGGTGCCACATCATTTACTAATTGCTTTTGGAGAACTTTGGTTGCCGTTGAAACGACCAAACCTTTTCCTGAGGCCAAAATTGGCAGTAAATAACCATAAGTTTTTCCAAGTCCTGTCGGTGCCTCAATAAAACTTGCTTGTAAATGCCTAAGCTCTGTTTCCATTAAATGAGCTAATTTTTCTTGTTTTGAGCGAGAAGCCAAGCCCAATCTACTGATATTTTCTGAAAAATTTGCTGACAAGTCTGTCAGTGGACTTTTTTTACTGACAGAAGCCCTAAACTTACGTGTCGCAATATTATGAACCACTTTAAAGCCAGCTGGTCGAATTTTTGTTTTATCCAACTGCTCTTGTAAAAAAGTTTTACTTTCAAAAAGTAAATTGTCCGAATGTCTAAGCAACTCTTCCAAAACGCTTCTTGGTAACTTTTGGATTTTTGCTTCTATTTTCAGCAATAATTCGGCTGTAGCATACGCATCCGAAACTGCGGCATGCGGATGGTCATGTGCTAAATCTAACTTTTCGCTCAATGATTCTAAACCATATTTTTCAAAAGTTGGATAAAAAACACGCGCCAAATCGACTGTATCGACACGCAACATTTCATTAAATTCCAAGCCAGCATTAAGAAAACTTTTTTCTAAAAGTCCATAATCAAACCTAGCATTATGAGCAACAAAAACACTGTCTGTCAGTAATTCTCGTACTTTTGCAGCAACTTCTGAAAACTCAGGAGCCGTCTTTAACTGTTTATCTGACAAACCTGTCAGTTCACTAATCCTTGGAAGCAAAGGTTCATGTGGATTGACTTCAGTGGAAAAAGTTTCAACAATTTCTCCATCTTCAACAAGAACAATCCCAATCTGTATAATTTTATTTTCACTACTATGAGCATCGGTCGCTTCCAGATCCACCACAGCATATCGAGTCATATTTTTCACCTATTTCTTACAGTTTTCTTTAAGTTCATAAGTCATCAAAATTTGCTGACAGACTTTCAATATAGAACTTCTATTTCTGTCAGTAATTTTTTCCACTATTTTAAAGAAATTCACTTCATCAATTATACCATAAACCATTTTTTAACAGTTTTCTTTTTACAAATTGACAAAATAAGAGTAAAATTAAAATATAGATAAAAACTTATGAAGGAGTCGCCTATGTTAGATAACTATAAGAAAATCCTTGTTGGTATTGATGGTTCGGTAGAAGCTACTAAAGCTTTTGACAAAGCAGTTGCAACAGCACTTCGTAACGATGCCGAACTCGTTATCGCTAACGTCATTGACCTTCGTGCCTTCCAATCTATCTCAGCCTATGATTCAGTTGTTGCTGATGATACACACAAAGGTGCTGAAAACCTCATTAATGACTTTGCTGACGAAGCAAAAAAAGCTGGCGTTAAAAAAGTCAAAACTCGTGTTGAATTTGGTTCTCCAAAAGTCATGCTTGGCCAAACTCTTCCAAAAGAAGAAGAAATTAGCCTCATTGTTCTTGGAGCTACTGGTCTTTCTTACATTGAACGTATCTTTATCGGTTCAGTGGCGGATTACATTATCAAAAATGCACCATGCGATGTCCTCGTCGTTCGTCAATAAAATAAAAAAGCGGAGCCTCTTTAAGCTCCGTTTTTTTTATACCTCAAATACAATCTACACTCGTTTAACTTCTAAAATATGAGGAGTAATTTTATCCATTTCAATAATAGTAATTTTTAAATTATCAAATTCGAAAGTCTGACCCACCTCAAGTGGCTCATTTTGCTCTAGTGAATAATTTGTAATAAACCCACTAATCGTTTTACTTAAATTATTTTGAGCCAAATCAATATTAAACAGTTCTTCAAATTCAGATAAAAGCAATTTACCATCTACCTGATAAGTAGTCGGAGAAAGCTTTATTACCAATTCTTTCTCATGATCTTCTTCATCCTGAATATCACCAACTAACTCTTCAAGAATATCCTCAATTGTCACAAGTCCACTTGTCCCACCATACTCATCCAATAAAATAGCAAAATGTTTATGCTCTTTTTGCATCTCTGAGAGTAATAACTTTACAGGAATAGTATCAATAAATATAATAGGTTCTTGCATGATTTTCTTTATTTCTTGATCAGGAGCAGTTAAATACTCTTTAATCAAATTTTGGAGCGTAACATAGCCAAGAATATCATCTTTAGTTTTAGCAATAATAGGGAAACGAGTGTGCCCTTTTTTAATCGCAAATTTTAAAGCTTCTTCAATCGAAACATCAACGGGAATCGTCTCCATATCTAATCTCGACACCATGATATCCTTAGCTATCAAATCATCAAATTCAAAGACATTATTGAGATATTCGTACTCTTTTTCATTGATTTCCCCTTTAATAAAACTTTGATTAGCAATTAAAATTAACTCTTCTTCTGAATGGATTTCATCACCTTCAGTAGCCAAACTTAAATTAAACAATTTACCAATTGAACTTGCTGAAGCATTCAATAACCACACGAAAGGATAGGTAAGTTTATAAAAATAATGGAGCGGAGCAGCAACCGTTAAAACAACTCCTTCAGTTTTTGTAATACTTAAAGATTTTGGAATAAGTTCTCCGATTACCACATGAACAAAAGTAATTAATAAAAAGGCTAAAATAATAGACAAGCTGTCTAATAACGCAGAAGGTAGAGGAACATAAGACAAGAGGGGAGCTAAAATACTATGCATTGTACTTTCACCTACCCACCCAATTGCCAACGAAGTCAAAGTGATTCCAAGTTGACAGGCACTTAAATAAGAATCAAGGTGATTGACGATATTAAGTGCTAATTTTGCCCTTTTATTATTTTCTTTTTCTAATGTTTCTAAACGACTTTTACGTATTTTTACCAGCGAAAATTCAGCCGCAACAAAAAATGCCGTAAGAAAAATCATTAAAACTATTATAAATAAATTTAAAATCACTATTTTTTTCCTTAATTTATCTCTATTATTTCTCGAATTTCTTTTTAGGATTGCTATACTTAAAACTAATATTTAAAAAATACTTCTTGAATTCAAAGAACTTAATGAATATCCCTCCTATTTACTCGATTAAATATTTATCAATTTAACTCTAAAATATCTTCCTCATTGACAATAGGAAAGTTTTTAAATTCCTTCTCATTTTTCAAGGATTCTGACAAACTTATTTTCCTGATTCTTTGATTACCATAAGTTGAAAAATAATAACTTAGAGTTTCTGAGCACATATATGCCGAATAACAAGTAAAATCACTTGCTCCATGCTCAGTTATAACAATTCCTTTTGGAATACTTACAGATTCTAATATATGATGACAAAGCGTAATAGCGGCTAGTTCATTACTTGGTTTCTCAGCGTAGTTTTTTAAATAAGCCGTTCTAACAAATCTTGAAGGAGGCGTAAAATCTCCTGGAAATCCAAAAGTACCTGAACCTTGACTAAATGGTTTTAATGTCTTTCCTAATAGTTCGATACTTTCTTTTTGATTAGGTGTAAAAGAAAGATAATTTCTTAAATTAGTTTCATGCCATTGGTAATCTGGACTATTTGTCATCACTCCAATTGAATCTTTTATAATTGAAAGTCCATTTTGCCTTGGTTCAATAATCAAACTTTGACCACTAGAATCAGAAAAAATAAAATGTAAAGGAGGCGTAAGACCTAAGGTTGGATTAGTATCATTAATAATAACAAATTTCTTATCAAATAAATCAATGATTTCTTCTAAATTACTCGCTTGAGTGAGGACCGTTGGAATAACCATATCAGGTGAAATTCCCTTTTGATTTTTTTTGATATTCTCACTATAGTCAGCATAGCCTGGGAAATATAAAGTCGCACCCATTAACCCTTTTTCGTTGATTCCATCAAAGAGTACTGGATGACCCTCTTCCATCGCCCCCATCCCTAAACAAGCATAGGATGTTTCAATTGTTTCTTTATTAGAGTGGGCAATTCCTATCTCCTTGTTTCTTGGAATAAAAAGAATTTGTTCCGCCATTTCTATTTGAAAATCCATTGTACGAGAAAGAAA
Organism: Lactococcus sp. AK05; assembly: GCF_041026685.1. NCBI lineage: Bacteria > Bacillati > Bacillota > Bacilli > Lactobacillales > Streptococcaceae > Lactococcus > Lactococcus sp. AK05. Next base: position 82,817 of record NZ_JBFTEI010000001.1, on the reverse strand, counting down.
ATGTTTATTATCTTGACTCTCTAATGTAAAACTACTACATCCAATCATCTTTTGTACCTCCAATGTATTCTATTAATTTAATTATACATCAATTAGCAAAAGAGTTCAAAATCACTTTTTTATGATTTGTGATTTAAATAGAGGCTTTGAAAATGATCGATATAATCCTTCTTAAGTGAGAGCCCTTCACTTAAGTAGCCCTCAAAAGATCCAAAATTTTCATTCATTATTTCTCTGGCATGAAATAAATAGTTCTTATCCACAGTAAGAGCAATCTGTAATCCCTCGATTTGGTCTTCAGTGAGTTTTTCTTTCAATGAATTGATAATTTCTTGATTCACCTCTTTCCGAGCAATATTCGTTTTGAGATAATCCTTCATAATCTCCTCATCAGAAGCTCCTGCCAGTCTTAAAAGCAAGGCAGCCGCAAATCCAGTTCTATCTTTTCCAGCAAAACAATGAAAATAAACAGCTTGTTTTTGCTCTAAAAGATCCAGTAAAAAAGCTCGATATCCTTCTAAGGCAGACTTACTGATGACGATACTTTCATAAGTTTTCATCATCGCTTCACTAATATCTGTGGCATTAATAATCATATCCTGTAAAGAGCCATTATTTCCTGAAGTTTCAGAAGCTAAAATATCTATATTTTCATATTTAATTCCTTTGAGTTCAACATCTGGTTGAGTAGTGACCTCTTCTTGTCCCCTAAAATCATAAATTTTCCCAATTTGGAATTTATTCGTAAGAATTTTTTTATCCTCAGCTGTTAAATCGGTCAACTGACCTCCTCTAAAAAAAATATTCTTTTTTAGTCCGGATTCTTTTGAGTTTTGTGCCTGAATATCTCTAAAATTTACTAGCATATTGCCCCCTCGATTAATTATTAGTTAGGCTTATTATAGCATTTTTAAATTAATTAATTTTTAAATTCGTAAGTTCAAACCTTAAAAATCATCAAACAAAAGAAGCTCAAATCATAAATTTGAGCTTCTTTGACTTTAGAATTGCGAAAACTAAAGTGAGGGTATTTTTACAAAAAAACTTGTAAACAAAAGTTAAGTAAAACTATTTGGTGGCTAATTTATCAGAAGAAACACCAATTTCTGACCAAGTATTCATTGCACCATAGTCAAGCGTCATCCCTACCACACGTTTGTTAACTGGGGTGTAGTTGATAGCATAAGCCGTTGGAACAACATAAGCCTTTTTATTCATATCTTCTTGATATTTAATAAAAGCAGCCTTACGATAAGTTGAATCCTCAGCTTTGGTTGAATCAATATCATTCAAATCTTTTGTAATTTCAGGGTCATTAAAGTGACCAAAGTTATAAGGTGCCGCTGCTGAGAACAAGTCTTGTTGAGAAGGTTCTCCTGAGAGTGACCATGCACCGTCAGTGATATCCCAATCATCTGATCCTGGAGGAGTCGTCATATGGTCAACCCAAGAATTAAATTCCATCAATTTACCATTATAAAGACTTACTTTTACTCCAATCTTCTTCCATTGCTGGATGTAGTTTTGGGCAATGGTTTCGGAGTTTGCATCACCTACACGAGCTGCATAAACAAGCGATAATTCTTTTCCATCTTTTTCACGGTAGCCTGTAGATTTATTGAGTTTCCAACCATCTTCATCTAAAAGTTTATTCGCTTTATCAAGATCTTGTTTTTCATAACCTTTAACTGACGGGCTAGTAAATTCTTTGAAGATTGGTGGAATCAATCCATTAGCAGGTGTGGCAAGTCCATTAGAGAATTTTGCTTGAACTGCTGCGACATTTCGAGCATAACCAAGGGCTTCACGAACATTTTGGTCTTGCAAAGGTGTTTTGCGGTCTTGGATACTAATTGAATTTTTAGTATCATAATGGCCTAAATTATAGTACATTAAGGAAATATAAAGCGCTTGTTGACCTAAAACCTTATATCCCTTTAAGTTTTTTACTTGTTTATACTGACTATTAGCCATCGAATTGATAATGTCGTATTTATGCGCAGAAAGGGCTGCAACTGATTTTGCGGTTGATACAATTTCATAAGTAATCGAATTTAGTTTTGGTTTTTTACCCCAATAGTAAGGATTTGGGACATATTTAATAGATTCACCAGCAACCACATTTTCCGGTTTAAAAGGGCCTGTAACCAAAGGTTTTGTTGTCGATTTTGGACTAGAAGCCAAATCTTTAGGGGCAACATCTTTCAAATATTGATAAGGAGCTACAGTTTCAAGAAAATAACCATTTCCTGTTTGATTCATTCCAGGCGTCATTTCTTTAAATTGAACCTTGATGACTTTTCCGTTTTCACCATCTGGGAAAGTAATTCCTGAGATTGTTTTAGCTTTACCCGCATGATAATCACTCAAACCAACAATATTTGCCAGAGAATCAGTCCAACGGTCGGAACCATAAGCAGGATTAGCGGTAAGCTCATAACTGAACTCATAGTCTTTAGCTGTCACTTCTGAGCCATCAGACCATTTCAAATCTTTACGCAAGGTAATCGTTGCTGTTTTTGCATCTTTGTCAAGACTTACATTAGCAGGCCCACCATTGATATATTTAAATGAACTGTTGGTAAAGAAGAGACCATCTTGCCCACCACCAGGGCCAGACATAGAACCAAAGGTAGCGTCATCTGAAAGTGGAGCCAACCATTCAGCTTTCATTGGTGAGTCACTTTGATAAGCGATTTTTAAATCTCCACCTTTGATTGCCTTGTCTGGATTTTGATAAGCAACGTCAAAATCTCCTACTTTTAATTTTTTCGTACTTGTACTTGAGCTCTGGTTAGAACCACAAGCACTTAGAAGGGCAGCTGCTAAAACTACACTGCTCGCCAATAAAGTTACTTTTAATTTTTTCATCTTAGTTTCTCCAATAATTTCTTTTTATTTCTTACTTCAATATAATATTTAATTTATCATATCCATTTTTAATAGATAAACATTTTTATCACTCTTGAATGTTGTTTATCTTGTAGCTTGTCTTTGGTCAGCCACTCGTCTTAGCGCATTTCCGATAAAGATAATGGCAAGCACCACAATTAGGATGACCACTGTTGCTGGAACCCAAGTCCAAGGCTTATCAGTCATTGTCTCTGGATTAGTCGCTTCATTTATCATTGTCCCCAAAGATGGTGTTCCCGCTGGAAGTCCAAAACCTAAGAAAGAAAGCCCTGTTTCTAAACCAATATTTCCAGCAAAAACAAGCGTTGCTTCAGCAATGACTAAGGTGGACAAGTTGGGCCATATTTCCCGAAACATAATTTTAAAATCAGAGGTTCCCGAAGTTTTTGATGCTCGAACATAATCTCGATTGACTTCCGTCATTGTTCTTGCCCGAATCAGACGCGTTGTCCCTATCCAACTAAAGATACTGATAATCCCAATCAAAGACCAAGAATTAAACCGTGGGATGATAGTTACAAAAACAATAATGATCATCAATGATGGTAAAATCATGACAAAATCAGTGAAACGCATGAAGATTAAATCAAACCGTCCGCCAAAGTAGCCCGTAATTACCCCTAAGATATTTCCTACAACTAAAGTAATAAGTGTAACTGCAAAAGCGATATTGAAAGAGTTTCGTGCAGAAATCATCAGCATCATGACAATATCTCGACCACCATTATCAGTTCCCAGTAAATGTCCATTTGTCAGTGGTGCAAGATATTGGTCCATGATATTCACATCAACATAAGTTGATTGTTTTAAAAACATCGAGTAAATATAAACGATTAGAAAGACAGCAACTAGGAAAAGTGCTGAAATCAGTGCTAATTTGTCATTCTTTAGTTCTTCTTTGATTGAGTGAACTAATGATAAAGAATTTTTGCGTTTTTTTTCTGTCATTTTCACTCCTTATTGAATCCGAATTCGTGGGTCAACCATTGCCATGATAATATCCGACAGGAGGGCTCCAAGAAGTCCCAAAAAACCATTTAATAAAATCAAAGCCGTAATCATTGAATAATCTCGCCCAGTGATTGAAGTAATAAAAAGTTGTCCTAAGCCAGGATAGCCAAAAATTGTTTCAGCAAAGATTGCTCCTCCTAAGAGTCCAGTAATCACAAATCCAAAATTAGAAGCAATTGGTAATGAGGCATTTCTCAAAATATGACGTCTAAAAATCACTCTTTCCTTGACCCCTTTGGCTCGAGCCGTTCGTACATAATCTTGTGTTTGTTCATCTAAAATTCCTGAGCGGAAGTAAGTAAAGATTCCAACTGTTCCAAAGACCGCCAAACTAAATGCTGGAAGAATCATGTGATAAATCTTACTAAAGAAAACAGGAATTGTTCCCATCGCATTTGGACTCACTGTCCCACCTGTCGGAAACCAATTAAGACTATAACCAAAGATAAAGATAATCAAGAGATAGAATACGTAAGGTGGAATACCAAAAGTAATTGAATTATAGGTCAACCACAATTGGTCTTGCCATTTTCCTTCATTTCGAGCTGCAACTATTGACATCGGAATAGCAATTAAGTAAGTTAAAATAACTGACAAAAGTGACATCCAAAAAGTATTAACCGCTCTTTGTCCAATGACAGTCGTCACAGGCTCGTGCAGATTATAGGACATTCCTAAATTTCCATGAATGGCATGCCCTAACCACCTGAGATACTGCTCCCACCAAGGGTCATATAAACCTGCTGCCCGTCTTAATGCCTCAACTTCATGTGGGTCAGTATGAGGACCAATCAAACCTGAAAATGGATCACCAGGCATCAATTTAGCAAAGAAGAAAACAAGGATACTCAAGATAAATAATTGAGGAATCATCAATAAAACACGTCTAATAATTACTTTCCACATTTTCCCCTCCTTTTGGCAAAGCTGCCCAATGGCTCTCACTTAATTTTTTTAAGGGCAAAGCGTGTCCGTCTTTATCATAAAAGTTTGCTTTTTTATCCTCAAAGTCTTGTTCAACTTTTAGACGGTTTTCCCGATTTTCCGCTCTTCTTGTAACATCGATCGAAGGGATAGCAGATAAGAGTCGTTTAGTATAAATGTGCTGTGGCTCATCAAAAATATCTCTTCGTGTTCCTTTTTCGACAATTCGACCGTTGTGCATGACCGCAATATTATCGGTCATATGGCGGACAACCCCTAAATCATGAGAAATAAAAAGAAATGCAATTCCCAAGTTCTTTTGAATGAGCTTCATGAAATTCAAAACTTGAGCTTGAACAGATAAGTCTAATGCTGAAACTGGTTCATCTGCCACAATTAACTTAGGATTAGTAGCAACTGCCCGTGCGATTCCAATTCTTTGTTGTTGACCTCCAGAAAATTGGAAAGGATACTGTTCTAAAGCTTGTTTAGGTAGTCCAACAATATCCAATAATTCATGAATCCGTTTATTTTCTATCTTAGCATCTAATTTTTCAAAATTTCGAATAGGCTCCGCAATGATATCGTAAATTGTTTTCCGTGGATTCAAACTCGAAAATGCATCTTGAAAAATCATTTGAACATCTTTATTGTATTTGAGCTGGTTTCTTATCTTTTTTTTGCTGACATCTTGTCCTTTGTAAATCAATTGTCCTGATGTCATTTGTTCTAAACCAACAATTGTTTTGCCAATCGTTGATTTTCCAGAGCCAGATTCACCAACTAAACCGACAGTTTCTCCTTCATGAATCGTTAAATCTACTCCATCAACGGCTAAAACATTATCTGTCACTCGATTAAAGAAACCAGACCGAATAGGATAATAAACTTTTAAGTCCTTTAAATTAAGAATTTCGCTCACTTTTCACCCCCTTTCAATTTTTGATCTGGAAATTCAAATTTTTTCCAAGCCTGACCTCGAACAAAATGATTTGGAGAAATTTCAGTCATTTTTTCCGAAATTACTTTTTGAGCTTCTTCTTTCATCCAAGGCACTCGAGCAAGAAATAAATCTTTGTCATACTCAATTTCTGACAGAGAGGGCACAGACCCTGGAATCACATATAAATCATCCGAAACTGTTTCGGCAGATGGATTTGAACGCAAAAGTGACCGGGTGTATGGATGTTTGGGATTTTGAAAAAGCTCTTCAACAGAAGCTTTTTCGACGAGTTGTCCGGCATACATCACCGCCACTGTATCAGCAACTTCAGCAACAACTCCTAAATCATGAGTAATTAGAATAACCCCAGCATTTTTCTTTTTTTGTATTTCTAAAATCAAGTCTAAAATCTGAGCTTGAATGGTAACGTCTAAAGCAGTCGTTGGCTCATCAGCAATAATCAAATCTGGGTCATTGGCAATGGCTATTGCAATCATTACTCTTTGTCTCATCCCGCCTGAAAGTTGGTGGGGAAATTGATTAACGACTCTTTTAGGATTTGGAATTCCTACTTGTTCTAAAAGTTGAAAGATTCTACTTTCATACTGATTTTCTGGATAAACATCATGCACGGCCAACATTTCCTTGATTTGCTGCCCAATTTTCATCAATGGATTAAGCGCAGTGAGTGGATTTTGAAAAATCATTCCAACTTTACTTCCTCGAATACTTGCCATGGAATCACCCGTTTTACCAATCACTTCTTCATCATCCAATAAAATGGAGCCTGTAATTTGAGTTTGATTTGGGTTATGTAATCCCATAACAGCAGTTGCAAAAGTTGACTTCCCAGAACCTGATTCCCCAACAATGGCTAAAACTTCACCACGTCTAAGCCTTAAATCAATATCATAAATTGCTTTTTGAAATTTACCAGCAATCCGAAAAGCAACACTCACTTGTTTTGCTTCCAAAATATTTTCACTTTCCACATTTACCTCCATCCCGTATTCTTATTTATACTAAATGTCTTTTATTGAAAACAAATTACTTTTGTTTCAAAACAAGGACTTACGGTATTATATTCTTTTTTATTAATTTTTGCAACAATTTAGTATATTCGGAATAAAAAAACACTCCCCTAATGTCATAATTAAGAGAGCGTCTGCTTAAAATATAAAAAATCTGCTAGAAAACCAGCAGATTTTTTAAGATAATTATTTAGCCAAAGCTTTTTTTGCTTCTTCAGCAAGTGCAGTAAATGCAGCAGCATCAGCGATTGCGATGTCTGCAAGCATTTTACGGTTTACTTCGATATCAGCTAATTTCAAACCGTGCATCAATTTGCTGTATGAAAGACCATTCATACGTGCAGCTGCGTTGATACGTGCAATCCATAATTTACGGAAGTCGCGTTTCTTTTGACGACGATCGCGGAATGCGTAGTAGTATGAATTCATGACTTGCTCTTTAGCAGTCTTGAAGAGTTTATGTTTAGCTCCGTAGTAACCTTTAGCGAGTTTTAAAATACGTTTACGGCGTTTGCGAGTTGCAACGCTACCTTTAACACGTGCCATGTGTGTTCTCCTTTAATTCTTAGTAGATTTCAATTTTGTCATAATGACAAATTTATTTTTTATTGAGTTGGAGCAAGAAAATTCAGTTCTACCTGTTTAGAGATTTCTCTAAAATTAGATGACTTATTTCATTGTCCCTCTTAGTCGCTTACGCTCCTGCGAGGACTGTCCAATGCAGCGAACAATGTTCGCTTAACGCATTGTCGCAACCATACGACGGATACGTTTGAAGTCCCCTTTAGAAACCATAGAAGATTTACGAAGTTGACGACGTTGTTTTACAGTTTTACCGTGGAAACGGTGAGAAGTGTAAGCACGGAAGCGTTTAAGACCGCCGTTACCTGTACGTTTGAAACGTTTAGCAGATGCGCGGTGAGTTTTTTGTTTTGGCATTGTAATTCTCCTTAATTTATATCAGTTGGCAGAAAAAATTATTCTGCACCTCTATTCATTTTAAACATTCGTTTTCAATGAATAGAGAGGTGAAAGGTTAACCTTTCAGACGGTTGTCTTGTTAAGACCTATTTTTTAATAGGTGCAAGTTGCAAGAACATTTGACGACCATCCATTTTGGCTCTTTGTTCAACAACAGCAACTTCTTTTGTTGCTTGCGCGAACTTGTCCATTACTTGACGACCCACATCTTGGTGAGTAATCATCCGACCTTTAAATCGGATTGAAACCTTAACTTTATCGCCTTTTTCAAGAAACTTGATGGCTTGACGAAGCTTTGTATCAAAGTCGTTTTGGTCAATTACTGGTGACAAACGGACTTCTTTTACAGAAACAACAGCTTGTTTTTTCTTTGCTTCTTTTTGTTTTTTCTTTTGCTCAAACATGAATTTTGTATAATCCATGATTTTTGCAACAGGTGGTTCTTGGTTTGAAATTAAAACCAAGTCCATGTTAAGATTTTCAGCTTGCATTAGCGCCTCAGACGTTGGTGTGACACCTAATTGTTCACCCTCAGCGCCAATGAGACGAACCTCACGAGCACGGATTGCACCGTTCATCATAGGTTTTCTATTGTCTTGTTTAGCTATGTTCGTTCTCCTTCTAATATGATGTGAAAGTTGACTAAGGTTTAGGCAACTTCTTTTTTAAAGAAAAACAAAAGCGGAACGACAATCTCGCCCCGCTCATGAAAACATTCGTTTTTGAATAATTCCATTCGTTTGCCCAGGGCTATAACCTCTAAGGCGAGAAGCGGGTGCTTCTGCTTTTCAACTCTATTATTCTATCAATTATTTAAAGACTTGTCAAGTCCTAATTCTTTTTATTATTTATAGTGAAATTTATCTCTAATTCTGATTATAATTCTAATTTTTTGACACTTATAGAATACAATTTTAGAATATGGCTTTAATCTTGTTAATTCAGCATTTTTTCTATAATTTCAAACACCATATCATTCAATAAAATGAAAATAAAATGATAAAATGATTATAATAAATTAAAATTATCGAAAGGAGAATAAAATGTCAGATATTCAACTCATTACAATTTTTAATACCAGTGCTACAGAAACTCCCAATCAACTCAAAACCTATCAAGTGATGGATGACAATTCTCTACGACTTTTTCAAGTGTCATCAGCATCAAATTAAAAATAGAAAGGATTATCTATGACTCCACTAGATTTAACTCATCTTACTGAAGATATCAAAAAAACAAAAAACTGGTCAATTCATCGGAAAAGAATGTATGCCATGGGTTTAATGCATGAGCTTTATATTACTGATGGTTCAAATAACGAAAATGAACATTCAATTATTCCTGCAAGTGACCGTTTATTAACTGCGCAATTGGTCAGTGAAGTTCTTGACCAGCTGATTGAATATGATGAAATTTCGATTTTTGAGGAAATGGTCGAAAATCATAAAACAACTTGTCCCTCTATTCAATTTTCACATATTTTATCTTTTGATGACGAAGCAGGCATCCAATATATTTTAAATTCTAATAGTTGGCTAAAGGTTTTACGTGGTTCAAATGACATAGCTCTTGTTATTACTGGTAATCTTGTTGGGGATTTTACTTTTTACCTTGAAAGTCCTAACGAAACTTTTGAAGAAAAAAAGATTACTTTTAACAAAAATGGAATTTATCGGTTGTCTAACAAGCCTATTGATAGACTTTATTTAGCTGCTGACTCTTTAAAACTAGTCCAATAATAAAAAACGGTTAATCACCGTTTTTTTCTATAAATGAATCAAAAAAATCTTGAATGTTTGTAAATTCATAATCAGCAATCGTTTCTTTTTCAGGTCCAATATATGCTGTCTTCATTCCCAACTCTTGGGCGGGTTTGATGTCATGTTCGATAAGATCTCCAACCATTAAAGTCTCAGACGCTTGGAAATTTTCTTTGGTGAGCACATTTTTAAAGGCACGCGCATCTGGTTTCAGATAGCCTGTTTCACCAGAGATGTAAACCGAAAATAATTTTTCAACTTGAGAACGACGTAATTTTTCTCTCTGCTCCACATGCCCCCCATTACTTAATAGGGCAAGTTTGTAGTTTTTGGAAAGGTTTTTTAGATTTTGGATGAGTTGTTCATCAGGCTCTATCAATTCAAACAATCTATTCAAAAATTTTTTGAAAAAGCCTGTAAGATAATTTTCATCGACTTTCAAATCAAAATATTCGATAGTCAAGCTTAATCTTTCTTCTCTTAGCTCTTCAATCGTCATTTTTCTTTGATGGACTTGTGGCCAAAGCAATTCATCAAATTCATGGTATTTCTCCATGAAACGATTGAGTTCTTGGTCAGTAAATGGTCCTAATTGTTCTGAAAAAAGTTGGCGGTGAGCTAATTCCCAATATTTTTCTTTAAAAGGGAAAAGTGTATTGTCCCAATCAAAAATAATATTTTTTATTTCTGTCATCTATTTCCCTCATTCCTTGTTTAAGCCTATTTTATCAACTTTTAAAGTATTCCACAAGAAAAAAAGTTACTGACGAAAATTTTAAGTTGCTTCCTCAGTGCCAAAACACAAGGACTATCCCCAAAATTTTCTGTCAGTAACTTTTTGTCAGTAAAATTTTAATTTTTAATTATTTTCCTTCAAGGTAAACCATGAGAATACCGATGTCAGCAGGATTTACACCTGAAATCCGACTCGCTTGTCCCAGCGTTTCTGGATTTATTTTTTTGAATTTTTGACGGGCTTCAGTAGCAATTGAGTCAAGCTTATCCCAATCCATATTTTTAGGAATTCGTTTTGCTTCCAAGCGATGCATTTTGTCCACTTGGTCCATTGCTTTTTTGATGTAGCCTTCATAAGTAATTTCAGTTTCAATCAATTCAATGACGGTACGGTCAATCTTTTCTGGTGCTTGTCCGATAAAATCGATGACTTCATTATAGTGAACTTCAGGTCGTTTCAAAAATTCTGCACCTGTCAGCGCATCTTTAATTGGTCCAAAGCCCAATTTTCCTAATTTTTCTTGTGTATCAGGCAAAGGTTTGAGTTTTTCTGAATTCAATCGTTTCATTTCACGGTCAAATTGAGCCATTTTTGCTTGGTAATGTTCCCATTGTTCATCTGAAACAAGGCCCACTTGACGGCCAATTTCAGTCAAACGGCGGTCAGCATTATCATGGCGAAGAATTAAACGGTATTCTGCACGTGATGTCAAAAGACGATAAGGTTCCAGCGTTCCCTTAGTTACCAAATCATCAATCATTACCCCAATATAGGCTTCACTACGTTTTAAGATAAATTCAGGCTTTCCTTGAACTTTAAGGGCTGCATTTATTCCAGCTACTAAGCCTTGCCCTGCTGCTTCTTCATAACCTGAGGTTCCGTTGGTTTGTCCCGCTGTAAATAGTCCAGAAACCAATTTTGTTTCAAGTGTTGGACGGAGTTGATGAGGCATCACCACATCGTATTCTATAGCATAACCCGGACGCATCATTTGAGCATTTTCAAGTCCTGGAATTGATTTAACTAAATCAAATTGGACATCTTCAGGCATTGAAGTTGAAAGTCCACCGATATAGACTTCTTCTGTATTCCGTCCTTCTGGTTCAAGGAAGAGTTGATGACGAGGTTTGTCAGCAAAGCGAGTGATTTTGTCTTCTATTGAAGGACAGTAACGTGGTCCTACTCCTTTAACAATTCCTGAAAAAAGTGGTGCTCGGTGTAAATTATCACGCAAAATAGTATGACTATTCTCAGTAGTATAAGTGAGCCAGCATGGAATTTGATCTTTTAGATAATTTTCATCAGAGCTCATAAAACTAAAATGATTAGGCGCTTCATCACCTGGTTGAATTTCTGTTTTGTCGTAATCAATAGAACTTGCCAAAACGCGTGGAGGCGTTCCGGTTTTAAAACGACCAATTTCAAATCCAATTTCACGTAGATTATCTGCTAAACCAATTGATGAAAGAGAGTTATTAGGTCCTGAAGAATATTTAAGTTCTCCAATAATAATTTCACCACGCAAAGCTGTTCCTGTAGTGATAATTACTGCCTTAGCACCATATTTAGTTCCTGTCGAAGTCTTGATTCCGATGACTTTTTTCTTTTCTTCATCAAGAATAAGTTCTTCAACCATTCCTTGACGGAGTGTCAAATTTTCTTGGTCAGAAACTGTATTCTTCATTGAAGCGGCATATTCATCTTTATCGGCTTGAGCACGAAGAGCTCGAACTGCTGGACCTTTTCCGGTATTAAGCATCTTCATTTGAATATAAGTCTTATCAATGTTGCGACCCATTTCACCACCGAGCGCATCAATTTCTCTGACAACAATTCCTTTAGCTGAGCCACCAATTGATGGATTACATGGCATAAAGGCAACCATATTAAGATTAATCGTCATGAGTAATGTTTTAGAGCCCATCCGTGCAGCTGCTAGTGAAGCTTCAACCCCTGCATGTCCTCCTCCAATGACAACAACATCATAATTTTCTTGAAAATTCATTTTTTACTACGAATTTTTTAAATTCGCCTTTCTTTATATTTTGATAAAAGTTCTTGCAAAATACTGACAGAGTTATTAATCATTCATTTACTGACAGCTTTTATAGCCCTTAACTAGCCTTGTTAAAAGCTGTCAGTAAATATTTTGCAAATAAAAAAGCCAAAGCTGTGAAAAATATGTCAAAAAATCCTCTCATCAGTTACTGACAGAAAATAATCAAAATTGATTTTTCTGTCAGTAACTTTTAAAAGTCTCTTGTCATATTTTCCCGAGCTTTGACCATCGAGTTCTTATCTAAGATAATGATATTTTAACTCATTTTAAACATTTTTTCAAGACTATTTTCTTATCATTTTAAATCTTAGACTGTTTTTAAAAGATTTCTTCCAATTCACGGTATAAAACTTGCTCAATGATATCTTGAGCAGACATATAATCATTAAAAAGAATGATACGATCTTTCTTCTTGTCAGTAGGATCGTATTGACCTGCGTAATCAATTTTTCCATTAGCTAATCTTACTGGAATAGCACTCCCTTGTGGATAGATGCCTAGAAACTTCCCTGAGTTAATTCCTTCACCTATCAACTTCAAATAAGGTAGCTCATTTTCAGAACTCACGCCTTCCAAAGTTAAGTCATATTGTTGACCCTCAAAAGTTGCCGAAGGACCTGAAATAACAAGAGTTTTAGTTTTCTTAGCAATTGAGCTATTCTTCCAAAGACCTGATAGTGTTAGAAAATTTTCTTTTTTGATTTCTTTGGTATTTATTTTGATTCCTGTTTTATTTGTTTCTGTTTTATTTTCAGTCGAATTTTGTGTGCTTGCTGTTGAATTCGATAGTGAATGCTCTTTAGATTGTTCCTGAACATTATGAAATAATGCCAGTCCAAGAACTGCGATAAGTAATATTAAAAATCCATCTAATATAATTAACGGTTTCTTCATAGCCTCTCCCAGCATTAGATTTATATTATAAAATAATTATAATATAATTTCAAGTTTCTTACCAATGAAATGCTTACGATTATTCTATCAGAACAAAAGAAAGCTTACTCAGTCAGTAAACTTTCTCATTTTTTAATTTTCGGTTTTCATTGAACAGAAACGTTCTGGGAGTTCTCCAGATTTTTTACTATAACCTGAGCGTTTTTTCTCAAGCGGAATCGCATGCCAGTCTTCCAACAAAGCAATGCTGTGATAGCGCTGTAAATAACCTACACAGTCTTCACACCATTCTTCATCTCCGTTTTTCCAAAATGCTGTTTGCAAACCAGACTTGCTAGTGAATTCTTTAAAATTCTCAGCCATTTCAAACCATTCTTTTTTATAACATTTTAAAGCTTTATAAAAATCATCAAACTCATCTACTGAAACTATATCTTCTTTCCAGCCGTCGAAGAACCACCATGGTTCATCGGTGCCGTACATTGTAACTACTCTATACATCTCTTCTTCTTTCCGCTGATTTTTTTCTTTGTATCTTTGCATACCTATTCTAGCGGATTTTTTTCTTTTTTTAAAATAATTTGCTTAATACTTTGAACTTTGTAATTAATAAACTTTAAACCAGATCTGCTTCAATTGTTTTAAGGCAAAAATCCCAAAATTCTTGAAGTCGCTCTTTTTGTTGCGTTAAATGGAGAATTCCAACAACAGCTTCAAAACCCGTTGATATTCTGTAAGTAACAACATCGGTATTTTTGGCCGTCGTTTTAGAATGAGCATTACGCCCTCTTTTAAAATAAGTCAATTCATATTCAGTCAAAAAATCAACTTCATCCATTGCAGAAATAATCTTAGCTTGCGCTTTAGCTGACACAAATTTCGTTGCATTTTTTTGAAGCATGGCGGGCTTTGTCAGGCCTTTATCTAATAAGTACTCACGCACAAAGACCTCATAAATCGCATCCCCAATATAGGCCAATGCAATACCATTCAAAAGTTCTGCTTGTTGCTTATTCACGATGCCACCGTACCCCGTCTTTTGTATCTTCAAGAACAATACCTTGAGCTTTCAAAGCGTCACGAATTTCATCTGACTTCGCAAAATCACGGACTTCTCGTGCCAATTGTCTTGCTTCAATCATGGCTTCAATTTCGCTGTCCAAACTTTGCTCAAATTTAAATTTAATCCCTAAAATTTCTAAAACTTGGTCAAAAAATTCTTTGACTTCAGATCCACCGTTTCCTTTATTAACCCAAGAAACAAAGTCATAAAAAACAGTCATTCCATTGGCAATATTGAAATCTTCATCCATAGCAGCAACAAAATCATTTCTAAAAGTCGTAAGTGCTGACAAATTAGACTCAGCTTGTTCATCCAAATGGCGATAAGCATTTTCAATTTTTTTGATATTATTTTCAGCTTCTGTCAGTGCATCATCAGTAAAATTGACTGGTCTTCTATAATGAGTAGTTGCTAAAAAGAAACGTAAAATTTGTGGATTAACTACTTGAAGGAGTTCATGAACAGTTGTGAAATTGCCCAGTGATTTAGACATTTTTTCACCGTCAACATTTACGAATCCATTGTGCATCCAATAATTAACAAACTTTTGTCCAGTTTTTGCTTCAGATTGTGCAATTTCATTTGTATGGTGTGGAAATTCTAAATCTGCTCCTCCACCATGAATGTCAATTGTTTCGCCTAATAGTGAAGTTGACATGACTGAACATTCAATATGCCAGCCTGGACGACCAGCTCCCCAAGGCGCTTGCCAAGAAACTTCATCAGCTTTTGCGGATTTCCAAAGAGCAAAATCGGCTGGTGATTCTTTAAGTTTTGTTTCTTCATCCGTACGTCCAGAAGCCCCTGCAAGTAAATCTGCAAGATTTTTATTCGCTAATTTAGCGTAATCTTTAGATTTAGATACACGGAAATATACGTCTCCTTGAGAAACATAAGCAAATTCTTTATCCACAAGTTCTTGAATAAACTCAATCATCGCTTCGATGAATTCTGTCGCTTTCGGATTTTGACTGGCTCTTTTAACATTTAAAGCATCAGTATCTTCATAAAAAGCAGCAATATAACGTTCAGAAAAATCTGTCGTAGTCATGTTTGCAGCTTTTGCACCGTTGATAATTTTATCATCGACATCTGTGAAATTAGAGATATATTGAACCTCAAATCCTCGAAATTCCAAATATTTTCTAACCAAATCAAAAGCAACAACAGAACGAGCATTTCCCACATGGATGTAATTATAAACGGTCGGTCCGCAGACATACATTTTTACTTTTCCAGGTTCAATCGGCTGAAAATCTTCTAGCTGTCGACTATAAGTATTATATATTTTCATTCTATTTCCTTCTTAATCTTCATCATAAACAATAGAGGTGATAAGAGAACGTATTGGTAAATAGAGCAATGGAATCCCCGTATAAGCTGGATATCCAATACTCGAAATCACAATAGCAAGTGCAGACATCACAATCAAATCCCAAGGTTTACGTGACTGATGTCTGCTGATTATTATTTCATTCAGGCGGTAAGTATATTTGATAATCAAAGAAGCAAACCGTGAGGTCACAATAATATATAAAACATAGATGATTGTGAAGTATGCGGGATGAATTCCATTATCAATTTGGGTCATAAAGGGAAAAAGTGAGACAAGCATGAGAAAAATTGTATAAGCAAAAATCTGCCAACCACTAATTTTCTTTATGCGTCCAAAGAACTTACTAAATTGAAAATAATAAGAAACAACAACCAGAAAACTCACAAAGAAAATAATGAGTGAGTTGCTTGTTTCACGAAAATTATACTGATTATTGCCAATAAGTTTTGGTAAAGGAATTTCTAAAACCATAATCGTTGCAATGATAGACATAACAGCATCCGTAAATGATTTTAAAGTTGCAAGTAAATGTCCCTCATAAATGGCTACTTTTCTCTTTTTCACTTCTCATTTCTCCTCACAAATGTGATGAATGATAGCTTGCTTCTCTTTTTTCTTCAAGGCTTGTGATGCGCTCGACATCTTTTTTCCCTTTAACTCGAACAACTTTTGCAGGTATTCCAACAACAGTTACTTCTGGCGGAACATCTGTTACCACAACAGCGCTCGCCCCTACTTTTGCATTTTCTCCAACTTCAATAGGGCCTAAAAGTTGAGAATGGGCAGAAATTAATGCCCCTTGTCTAATTGTTGGATGACGTTTCCCTTTATCTTTTCCTGTACCACCCAAGGTAACTCCATGATAAAGTTTGACGTCCTTTTCAACAATGGCAGTTTCGCCAATAACTAATCCAGAACCATGGTCAATAAAGACGCCATGGGCAATTTCTGCTCCTGGATGAATTTCAATTTGAGTCCAAAATCGCCAAAATTGTGAGTGCATCCGAGCCAAAAGTTTCAAATGATGACGCCAAAGAAAATGTGAAATTCGGTGAGCTGCAAGAGCTTTTACTCCTGGATAGGTCAAAAAGACTTCCAGAGCAGTTCTAGCTGCCGGATCATTTTCTTTGGTCACTCGAATTGCTTCAGACCAAAAACCTTTCTTTTTT
Organism: Lactococcus sp. AK05; assembly: GCF_041026685.1. Taxonomy (NCBI): domain Bacteria; kingdom Bacillati; phylum Bacillota; class Bacilli; order Lactobacillales; family Streptococcaceae; genus Lactococcus; species Lactococcus sp. AK05. The sequence goes on along the minus strand of NZ_JBFTEI010000001.1, from coordinate 65,997 downwards.
TCGTTCATTTTTTCCTACTTCGTTAAAAAATACTTATAGTAAATTATACCATAAGCATTGTGGGCCTTGTTGATTCAAAAACGTGTAATTGACTAAATCAATTTTTCAATTGATTTAATCTCTTGTTAATTCTTCCCAAGTGACCATTGAATTTTGAACTTCTTCTTGTGAGTAGTCCAAAGGATTTACAGTAATTCCTAGGCTTTTTCCTAAGTCATTTATGGCTTCGTCTTCTCCATTTAATAATTCATCAATTTTTAAAAGTAGAACTTGTCCATTATTTTCCTTAAAGGCTTGGCTAAAGTAGGCTTCATTGTGCCATTTAGCCAAACTATCTAAATTATCAAACAAAGGAAGATATTCTTCATTGTCCTGATTGATTAGATTAGGGAAAGTTCTTTGACCACTTGTTGTGACGAAAGCTGGAACAAAATAATATTTTTCTCTTTGTTCAGCCTCAAGATTTTCCGGACTAAAAACTTTATTCAAAATTTCAGTATAATGAACTAAAAATTTCATTAATTCTGGTGTCCCAAAGTAAACGGTGTTGCCTTTATCTTCATCTTGAGGTAATTTAGGATTGATTGCTAAAATATCAATATCCGTTTCCATTAATTGGTCTAAAATTTCAATTAATGAGTGCAATTCCCATTCCGTCTCAAAGTCTGTCAGTTCTGACAGGAAAACTTCAAGTTCTTCTTCTGTTGTAAAAACAGGTAGTGCCTTGTGGTCTTCAATCGGAACAAAGAAAACTGATTTTGGTGCCAATACTGGAAATTGATGAAAAGCATAGACCAATGAGAGGTCTTCCATAAATGAGCCTGGATTTGCTAATGAAACTCGCAAACGTTCATTTAGTTCTGGATTGAGATTATAATTTGACATATTTTTTTGCTGACAGACCTGTCAGTGATTATTTATAAGCTAAATAAACAAATAATTTACTGACAGAAATCCAAGCATGAATAATCACATTTCGGTTATCATCTATCCATTAGCCCTCTAAGACTTCTGGATAGACTAGCATTTTCATCAGTAAATTTTATTTTATTTCAAGGTCTATTTTTACAGCTTTTCCATTTTATGATTGAGCTTATTCTGGTTTTTTAGTTGAGAGTTCTGGAAACTCTTCATCAATATGTGATTTACGTTCACGGAGCTCAAAACTGTGGTTTCCAGCTTTATTTCCTTGGTTATTACGGTCATTATTACGACGGTCAAAACCATTACCACGGTTACTATTTCCGTTACCTTTGCGACGGTCACCATTTTCACGGCGTTCTCTTGGTTTACGCTCAGGTTCAACATAACCTTCTGGTTTCTCAACTAAAGCACGCATTGATGCATCTACGCGACCCTTGTCATCAATTTTCATGATTTTAACTTTGACAGTGTCACCTAATTTCACAACATCTTCAACATTTTCTGTCCGAGCCCAAGCCATTTCAGAAATATGCACCATTGCATCTTGCTTACCAAATAGATTTACAAAAGCACCAAAACTTTCGATACGAACCACTTTTGCATCGTAAATTTCACCAACTTTTGCTTCACGAACAAGTTCAGCAATAATTTCTTTAGCACGATCAATCGCTGCTTGGTCAGAAGAGAAAATTGAACAAAGTCCTTCGTCATCAATATCAATTTTTACGCCCGTTTCAGCAATAATTTTATCGATTTGCTCGCCACCTTTACCGATGACAACTTTAATCTTATCAACAGGAATTGTAATTGTATCAATTTTAGGTGCTGATGGTGCTAACTCTTCACGAGGTTGTGCAATTGTTGCTTCAATTACATCAAGAATTTGGAAACGTGCAGTTTTTGCTTGTGCAAGAGCTTCGGCAAGAATTTCTGGTGTAATTCCTGAAATTTTAATATCCATTTGCAACGCAGTAATCCCGTCACGAGTTCCCGCAACCTTGAAGTCCATATCACCAAAATGGTCTTCAAGCCCTTGAATATCTGTCAAAACAGTATAATTTGTTCCGTCAGAAATCAAGCCCATCGCAATCCCAGCAACTGGTGATTTGATTGGCACACCACCAGCCATCAGTGCAAGTGTTCCTGCACAGATTGAAGCTTGTGATGACGAACCATTTGATTCTAAAACTTCAGCGACCAAACGAATGGCATAAGGGAATTCCTCTAAAGAAGGCAATACTTGTTCTAAAGCACGTTCACCGAGCGCTCCGTGACCAATTTCACGACGTCCAGGTGCTCCGTAACGTCCTGTTTCCCCAACAGAATACTGTGGGAAATTATAATGATGCATAAAACGTTTTTTATATTCATCATTCAAACCATCAATGATTTGTGCTTCATTCATTGGTGCCAAAGTCAATGTTGATAAAGCTTGGGTTTGACCACGAGTAAATAAACCTGTCCCATGTGTAATATTACGTGGGGTAAAGTCAATTTCAGCATCAAGCGGGCGAATTTCATCAATCTTACGTCCATCAGGACGGATTTTATCTTCAGTAATCAAGCGACGAACTTCCGCATGTTCCATTCCTTCAAGAATTTCAGCAAGATCACGCAAAATGATTGATAGATTTTCATCGTTCTCATATTTTGCACTGTAAACAGAAATTATCGCCTCTTTAACTGCTTTTGTCGCAGATTCACGCGCCAATTTTTCTTCAATTTGAACTGCTTTTTGCAAATCTGAATTGTAAGCTGCAATCACTTCGGCTTTTAAATCTTCATCAACATGCAAAAGTTCAACTTCAGCTTTTTCTTTTCCAACTTTTGCAACAATTTCATTTTGAAATTCAATTAATTCTTTAACAGAATTATGTCCTGCCAAAAGTGCACCAAGCATCACTTCTTCTGAAAGTTCCTTGGCTCCAGATTCAACCATATTGATTGCGTTGATATTTCCCGCAACAGAGAGCTCCAAACTTGAAGCCTCTTTTTCTGCAACAGTTGGATTGATGATATATTCTCCATCGATATAAGCAACTTCAACACCTGCAATTGGTCCATCAAATGGAATATCAGAAATTGCAAGCGCTAAAGAAGAGCCAAACATTGCTGCCACGCGGCCAGAAGCATTTTCATCATAAGAAAGAACTGTATTAATGACTTGAACTTCATTACGAAAACCTTCAGCAAACATAGGACGAATTGGGCGGTCAATTAAACGAGCAGTCAATGTCGCATCAGTCGACGGACGTGCCTCACGTTTGTTGAAACCTCCTGGGAATTTACCAGCAGCATACATTTTTTCTTCATAGTTCACTTGAAGTGGGAAGAAATCACCTGTAGCCATTTTACCCATTGTAGCGGCTGTTAAAACAGTTGTATCTCCATAACGTACAACAACAGCACCATTTGCTTGTTTTGCAACTTGACCTGTTTCAACAGTTAATGTCCGACCTGCAAATTCGATTGAAAATGTTTCTTTTGCCAATGTTTTTCTCCTTGACTTGAAATGCTATGAACTTTCTCTAACAGTCCAGTCTCCTGCTTTTGTAATATATTTTAGCTTTATGTTTTTCTAAACAAAAATCAATCTGTCATTACTGAACCTCTTGTCAGTAATTTTTCACTGACAAAAATTTTTTTATTTTCTGTCAGTAACTTTTTTACTGACAGATTCACTTTTGTATAGAACTACACGTATGTCCCATTATACTATATTTTAAGTAAGAAAAAAAGGCTCATAGAGAGCCTTTTAGACAATTTTTAGTTCATTAGTTAGCGGCTTTTACAGCAACTTCGCCAGAAACTTTAAATTGGTTTGCAGCTGGAAGAGCTTTGTAAGTGTCAAGTTGTTCTTGAGTTGCAAAGTAAAGATTTCCAGTGATTTCAGATTGGATTGATTGACCATCAGTCCCTTTCATGTCGCGTGCCATAATTGAAGCATCTTTACCGACATAAACGTCACCTTTGATATTACCACCTTCAAGATCGAAAGCAGGTGAGTTAACAATCAAGCGTTTAACTGTCAAAGTATAAGATTTAGTGACTTGGTGTTGATCATTTTGTTTAATCATTGCAAGTGTACGTTGAACAGCTGATTTTTCATTGAGGAAAGTACCATCAATTGTAAGGTCTTTACCTGAAGCATCAACATCAGCGTTAGTAGCTACAAGCCAAGCACCATTTTTACCGAGTGCTTTTTTCAATACTGAAACATCAGCAGTACCAGTTGTTGCCCCAGTTTCTGTATCTGTACCATTTCCTTCAAATGAATAAGTTACATTTCCGTGAGCGCCAGCTGTAATTCCACCAGGTTTGAATGAAACAACATCGCCTTTAACAACTGAAGTTGTACCAGTTACTTTAACTTTTTGAGCATCTGGTAATTTATTGTAAGCATCAAGAAGGTCTTGGCTAGCAAAAGTCAAGTTACCATCAATTGTTGCTTGTCCTTCAACACCTGTACCAGTTTGTCCGTGGAAGCCAGTTGCAAATACATCAACATTCCCTTTAACAGTACCATTTGAAATATAGAAACCAGGAGATTTCACTTCAATTTTATCAACTGTCAAAGTATAACGGTCAGTAATTTTGTGGCTGCTATCTTGATTGTAGATTGCCAATTTACGAGCGACTTGTCCGTCACCTAAGAAAAGACCTTCAACAGTCAAAGTTTTCCCAGAAGCATCCATATCACCTTTAGTTGCATTCAACCAAGCTCCGTTTTTAGCAAAGCCTTTTTGCAAATCAGAGAAGTTGTTTGTTCCTTGAGTTGCACCAGCAAAAACTTCTGCTTTTGATGATTGTTCTGTTTTTTTATCAGAGCTACTTGAAGAGTTATTACTTCCACAAGCGGCAAGTAAAGAAACTGAGAGTACTGAAACTGCAAGAAGTGAAATCACTTTTGTTTTTTTCATTTTTAATTCCCCTAAAAATAAATAATTTGTTCGTAACACTTAGCTTTCACGAACCTTACAGAACCATTGTAACACTTCGTTTTTGTAAACGCAAGACTTTGCACGAACTTTCACAAACTTTACATTCTCATTTTTTTGAAAATGTTTTCAATTGCATACGTATCAGTCTTTAAAGCGCTTTTGTAATTTATTAGAACTTTAAGTTTGTGAAATAATTTTTGCTTGAAAAAATTATTCAAAATACTCTCAAATTTTATTTTCAGATTAATTCACAAAGATATTTACAGATATAGACTATGAAAATCACTATTATTTTGCTAAAATAGAACTATATTATTTCATAAAAGAAAATGGAGAGAAATCGTGGTTTACTCTGATTCACACTTAAAGCTTTTTGCCTTAAACTCAAACCCTGGTCTTGCTGAGAAAATTAGCCAGTTTACAGGAGTTCCTCTAGGAAAACTTTCTTCAAAACAGTTTTCCGACGGTGAAATTATGATTAACATGGAAGAAAGTGTCCGTAGTCAAGACATCTTTATTGTTCAATCAACAAGCTGCCCTGTTAACGATCACCTTTGGGAATTACTAATCATGATTGACGCATGTAAACGTGCTTCTGCTCGTACAATTAATGTTGTTATCCCATACTTTGGATATGCTCGTCAAGACCGTACTGCGACTTCTCGTGAACCAATCACAGCTAAATTAGTTGCTGATATGATTGTTAAAGCTGGAGCTGACCGCTTATTAACCCTCGATATTCACGCTGTCCAAGTACAAGGTTTCTTTGATATCCCTGTAGACAACTTGTTTACTGTCCCACTTTTTGCTGACTACTATCGTAAGAGTGGATTATTTGGTGATGACGTGATTGTTGTTGCACCAAAAAATTCTGGGATTAAACGTGCACGCTCACTTGCTGAATACTTAGAGTCAGCAATTGCCATTGTTGACTATGAAGATGATGACAAAAACCGTGAAAACGGATATGTTATCGGTAATGTTTCAGGTAAAAAAGTTATTCTTATCGATGATATTTTGAACACTGGGGTCACTTTTGCCAACGCTGCAAATGTTGTACGCGAAGCGGGAGCAAGTGAAATTTATGCAGTTGCCAGCCACGGATTATTTACTAGCGGAGCCGCTGATGTTCTTGAAAAAGCAGATATCAAAGAAATTTTGGTCACAGATTCTGTTGTGACAAACCATCGCAAACCTTTAAATGTAAAATATTTGAGTGCAGCTGAATACTTAGCCAGTGCTATTCTTCGTATCCACGAAGGACGTCCAGTTTCTCCACTTTTTGAACATGAAAAACCTCAAGATTAATGGAATTCTTATAGAAACGCTTTAAGCAATTGAAAAATACCAACACTAAGTTGGTATTTTTATTTTTGATATATTAATTTATAAAATAAAAGTCATCTCAATTGACGACTTTTTCTTTTCTTTATTTAATAACCATTACGTTGCAAGAGGCATGGTTAACAATATACTGTGTTGTTGAACCAATGATAAAACGATCAATTGCATCAAGACCAGTTGACCCAATTACAACTAAATCGATATTATTCTCGTTTGCATAATTAATAATTTCTCTTTTAGGGCTGCCAGTTAAACGTACAATCTCAAAATCAACTTCTGTGCCTTTAAGATATTCTTGAACTTGCTCTACAACATAATCAGAATGCTCTTGTACACTTTTATACAAGGTCATTGTGTCTAAATGCACTGGAATATTTGCTAACTTATCATTTAAAACATACAATATTTTCAGATGTGAATGATTTAATTTTGCTGTGTCAACCGCTTCACGAAGGGCATCGTAAGCTTGTTCTGAACCATCTACTGCAACTAAGATATTTTTATATTCTTCAACCATAATAAAACCTCCCTAAGAATATTATATAATTATTATTAGAAATATACCATCAATAAATCACATTAATTGATCTGAATAAGATTATAAGATATTTAAAGAATAATCTCATTGCTTTTCATATAAAAAGAATAAAAAAATGGTAAAATAGAGCTTACAGATAAGGAGAATTTTAATCCTGATGGAATTAAATAATTTCCTTATAAAATATCCAGCAATTACTATGAAAGGTAGGAAAATCAAATTATATATTTAGATAACGCTGCTACAACACCTCTACTTCCTGATGTTATCACCGCAATCTCAGAAAGTTTATCCGCTAATTTTGGAAACCCCTCTAGCATTCACAGTCTTGGACGTGCTTCAAGTCAGATTGTTCGTAAAGCCCGTGAAACTGTGGCAAATGCTCTAGAAGTTCCAAGTCGCAATATCATTTTTACTTCTGGTGCTAGCGAAGCTAATAACCAAGCCTTAATTGGTTATGCACTGGCTAATAAAGATAAAGGAAATCATATCATCACAACAGCTATTGAACATCCTTCTGTTCTAAATACTGTTCAATATCTTCATGACCGTTATGGATTTGATGTTAGCTTTGTAAAACCAAAAGTAGACGGAACATTCCCAGCTTCACTTATAGAAGAAAACTTGCGTCCTGATACAATTTTAGTCAGCATGATGTGGGCTAATAATGAAACAGGCCAACTTCTTCCAGTAAAGGAAGTCGGAGAGCTCTTGAAGCAACATCAAGCCGTTTTTCATGTTGATGCTACTCAAGTAATGGGAAAAATTTCAGTGCATCCTCTGGATGTTTCGGCTGATTTCCTCTCAGCATCAGCGCACAAATTTCATGGACCAAAAGGGGTCGGCTTCTTGTACTATAACGAAAAACTACATTTTGATGCTTTGATTCATGGAGGAGAACAAGAAGAAAAAAGACGGGCTGGTACAGAAAATATCCATTCTCTTGTTGGTTTAGCTAAAGCCTTAGAACTTGCCCTTGAAAATATTGAATCAAATTATCAAGCAGTTGAAAAACTTAATGAAACTTTACTAACTAAACTAGAAGAACAAAAGATTTCATTTTATAAAAATAATTTTGGTCCAAGTATGCCTCACGTTCTAAATCTTGCTTTTCCGAATGAAAATCATGATTTACTCTTGACCAAACTTGATTTAGCTGGTTTCGCAATCTCAACCGGTTCTGCTTGTACGGCTGGTACAATCGAACCTTCCCATGTTCTTGAAGCTGTTTACGGGAAAAATTCTGAAAAACTAAAAGAAAACATACGTATTTCTTTTTCAGAAATGAATACAATTGATGAAGTTAATCTCTTCGTTGAAAAACTTAGTTCTATTTTAAAAAAATAAATAATTTATTTAGGAGACTCACAATGGCATTTATCACCGAAAAACATTTGGAAGGTAGCAAATATGTTTATCAACTTGCGCCTACTGTTAAAAAATTCACTTTAAAAGATACAACTTTTATTCAAACTAAAATTGGTAATTTTGAATTTAAAAGACTTCTTGAAGAAGTTCCAAATTCAAACGAAGGATTTTTATTAAAAATTATTGTTAATCCAGATTTAAGTGGTTTTAAACTTTCAGTTACTGATAAATCCGGTTTACGAAATGTTGATATTTTTAAAAATGCGAGTGAAATGATTCAAAATAAATTTTACTTCCAAATGGATGCACTTGTTGACCGCGGTGTATTTACAAAATCAGAAATTTAAAAAACTCCCCTTTTGGGGGTTTTTATTTTAAGAAAATTAAAAAAAAAGAACTGTCATAAATGACAGCTCCAATTTGCTTAGATTTATAATTAAGCTTTGATTTCAGCAACGATACCTGAACCAACAGTACGTCCACCTTCACGGATAGAGAAAGTAGTACCTTGTTCGATCGCAACTGGGTGGATCAATTCAACGTCGATATGCACGTTGTCACCAGGCATTACCATTTCAGTTCCTTCTGGAAGTTTAACTGAACCAGTAACGTCAGTTGTGTGGAAGTAGAATTGAGGACGGTAGTTGTCGAAGAATGGAGTGTGACGTCCGCCTTCTTCTTTGCTCAATACGTAAACTTCACCTTCGAAAAGTTTGTGTGGAGTGATTGAACCTGGTTTAGCAATAACTTGACCACGTTCGATTTCGTCACGTTGGATACCACGGAGAAGTGCACCGACGTTATCACCAGCAAGACCTTCAGTAAGTGTTTTACGGAACATTTCGATACCAGTAACAACAGCTTTTTTAGTTTCTTCTTTGATACCAACGATTTCAACTTCGTCACCAACTTTAACAGTACCACGTTCGATACGTCCTGAAGCAACTGTACCACGACCAGTGATAGAGAATACGTCTTCGACTGGAAGAAGGAGTGGTTTGTCAGTGTCGCGTTCTGGAGTTGGGATGTATTCATCAACGATGTCCATCAATTCTTCAACTTTAGCAACCCATTGTGGTTCACCGTTCAAAGCACCAAGTGCTGAACCAGCGATTACAGGAATATCGTCACCTGGGAAGTCGTATTCGCTCAAGAGGTCACGAACTTCCATTTCAACGAGTTCCATCAATTCTTCATCATCAACAAGGTCAGCCTTGTTAAGGAAGACGATAAGGTATTTAACACCAACTTGACGTGAAAGCAAGATGTGTTCACGAGTTTGTGGCATTGGTCCATCAGTTGCAGCAACAACGAGGATTGCACCGTCCATTTGGGCAGCACCAGTGATCATATTTTTAACGTAGTCCGCGTGACCTGGAGCGTCGATGTGGGCATAGTGACGTTTTTCAGTTTCGTACTCGATGTGAGCAGTGTTGATTGTGATACCACGTTCGCGTTCTTCTGGAGCAGCATCGATAGATGCGAAATCAGTCGCTTTAGAGTAACCTTTGTCAGACAATACTTTAGAGATTGCAGCTGAGAGGGTAGTTTTACCATGGTCAACGTGTCCGATAGTACCAATATTAACGTGTGGTTTGCTACGGTCGTATACTTCTTTAGCCATTTTAAAAATGTCTCCTTTGGGGAATTTGTTTTATTATAGGTAGTCTGCATAAAGCAAACTACCGTTCTTTATCATTATACTTAAAATAGTTTTGAAATGCAAGTCTTATCAGCTTTTAATCGCATTTTTTCAAGAAGTTTTTTCATATATCTAGCTTTTTCATCTATGAAGTAGTAAAATAGTTCTAGTATTGCTCTTCTCTTTTTGAGCACTGTTAAATATTTTATTTCAAGGAGACCACAATGGGCTTAACTTTTAGAAAACGTGATGATTTTGATAAAATGATGGACGATTTAGGCGTCTCAACTGTTGATTTAGTGACTGATGATGATAAAAAAAACATTCCTTCTCCTGAAAAAAAGGAAGATCCATTTGCTAAATTTTTAACTCCAAAAGAAAATAATAAGGAGAAAGACCCCAACTAATTGAAAAGTCTTCTTTTTCTTGTTACAATTAATTAAAAATATTTTTATTGAGGAACTTATGGCATATAAAAAACCACAAAAAAGTACTTTCCAAAAAGTAACCATGGTCGTTGTGATTATCATGGTTGTTCTTACGCTTTTCAGCGTACTTGCATCAATGCTTGCGGTATTGTAATTATTAATTTTAAAATAAAAAGTTACTGACAAAACTGTCAGTAACTTTTTTTATTTATTAATCTTCAAAACCTTCTTCAAGGATTTCAGGGAATTCTGTTTCAACGATATGTGCACAATGTTCACAAAGCATTTTGAGATGTTCATTAGCATTGTGTCCAACTGTTTCATCTGTTCTACGGCAACGATCACAAACTTCTCCAGCCGCATGTTCAACAAGAACTGCAAGATCATCAAATTTCATTGCAGACTCTGGGGCATTATTTACTGGTTCGTTGGCTACTACAAAGTTTGATACAATCAAAAGTTGAGCAACATTTTCATCAATTGCCGTCAATAAAGTACGCACAACTTCATTTGGATAAATAGTTACTGTTGCTTCCAATGATTTACCAATCAATTTTGCTTCACGAGCACTTTCCAAAGCTTTCAAAATCTTATCACGGAAATCAAGAAATTCTTGCCAGTTTCCTAACAATTCTTCACTTCCAGGAATTTCTGCCGCTTCTGGCATTTCTGCAAGATAAGCAAAATTTTCTGGTTCATGTTCCAAGTAAGTCCATGTTTCTTCTGCCGTGTGTGGCAAAATTGGTACAAGAATTTTCACTAAATCTTTCAAAATATCATACATAACTGTTTGCATTGAGCGGCGTTCTGGTGAATTTGCTGCTTCAATATAAACAACATCTTTAGCAAAATCAAGATAGAAAGATGACAAATCATTTGTGATGAAATTAATGATTGATTTGTAAACAGTCATAAAGCTATAGTTATCATAAGCTGTACGAATTTGTTTTACAAGTTCATTAAATTTCACAAGCATATATTTGTCTACTGGACGAAGTTCTGCAAAATCAATTGCATCTTCTTTTGGATTAAAATCAGATGTATTAGCGATTAAGAAACGCAATGTATTCCGGATTTTACGGTAAACTTCAGAAACTTGACTGAGAATATCCATTGACACACGAACATCTGATTCAGTATCAATTGATGCCACCCAAAGACGGAGAATGTCAGCACCAAATTTCTTAGTGACATCTTTTGGCACGATTGTATTTCCAATTGATTTAGACATCTTACGTCCTTTACCGTCTAATACAAATCCTTGTGAAAGAACTGCTTTATATGGTGCAACGCCATTTACCGCAACTGAGGTTGTAATTGATGAATTAAACCAACCACGGTATTGGTCTGAACCTTCAAGGTAAAGATCCGCTGGGAAGCTAAGGTAGTCACGTTCGTTAAGGACACCATTCCAAGAAGAACCTGAATCAAACCAAACGTCCATGATATCTTTTTCTTTTGTAAATTCACCATTTGGTGAAGCTGGATGAGTGAATCCTTCTGGTAAAAGGTCTTTTGCTTCACGTTCAAACCAAACTTTTGAACCAAATTCAGCAAAAAGTTTGGCTACATGTTCAGTTGTTTCTGGTGTGATAATTGGTTCTCCATTTTCACCATAGAAAATTGGTAATGGAACTCCCCAAGCACGTTGACGTGAGATGACCCAATCGCCACGGTCACGAACCATATTGAATAAACGAGTTTTACCCCATGGAATTACCCAATCTACTCTTTCAACTTCATCTAAAATATTTTGACGGAAGTCATCGATTGAAGCAAACCATTGTGGTGTTGCACGGAAAATTACTGGTTTTTTAGTACGCCAGTCATGTGGATATGAGTGAGTGAAGAATTCGAGTTTCAATAAAGCATCTTTTTCTTCAAGCCATTTACTGACAACTTTATTTCCTTCATCGTAGAAAAGTCCTTCAAGTCCAGGAGCTTCATCAGTATAATAACCACGGTTATCAATTGGTGAAAGAACAGGCAATTTATACTTACGACTTGCAAAGTAGTCATCTTCACCATGTCCTGGGGCAACGTGGACAAGGCCAGTCCCAGAATCAAGAGTAACATAATCTGCATTCATGATTAAAGTTTCACGGTCATAGAATGGATGTTTTGCGACCATATATTCTAATTCAGAACCTTTAATCGTTTGAAGGACTTCTGGATTTTCCCATTCTAATTTTTCAGCAACAGCTTCAAGCATTTCTGAGGCAATTACAAATTTACGACCATTAACTGCTACAACTGAATAATCATAGTCAGGATGAGCAAAGATTCCCAAATTTGATGGAATTGTCCATGGTGTTGTTGTCCAGATTACAAATTCCACATCTTCTGGTAATTTACCTTTAGTATCTTTAGCTTTAAATGCCACAAAAATTGATGCTGAACGAACATCTTGATATTCGATTTCAGCTTCAGCCAGTGAACTTTCTGATGAAGGTGACCAATAAATTGGTTTTTGTCCTTTATAGATATATCCTTTTTCAGCCATTTTACCAAAAACGCGAATTTGAGCTGCCTCGTATTCTGGCAATAGTGTCAAATATGGACGGTCCCAATCAGCAAGAACACCAAGGGATTTAAAATCTGAACGTTGCATATCTACTTGTTTCATCGCGTATTTACGACATTCCTCAAGATAATCAAGCAAATCCATTTCTTTACGTTTCATGCCTGCTTTAGCAAGTTGTTGCTCAATTGGCAAACCATGAGTATCCCAACCTGGAACATAAGGAGCACGGAAACCTGCCATTGATTTATAACGAACAATAATATCTTTTGAAATTTTGTTCAAAGAGTGTCCGAGGTGAATATTTCCGTTCGCATAAGGAGGCCCATCATGAAGCATAAATGAGGGTTTTCCTTCATTTAATTCTTGACGTTTTTCATAAAGTGTCGCGTCTGCCCAGTCTTTTTGCCAGTTTGGTTCTTTATTTGGCAAGCCTGCACGCATTGGGAAAGCTGTTTTCCCCAAATTCAAAGTATCTTTGATTTTCATATTTTCTTCTTTCTTTCGATTTTGTTTTTATTGAATAAAAAAAACGATTTTTCGCAAAGGACGAAAAACCGTGGTACCACCTTCATTTTTTCTGTCAGTAAAATTTACTGACAGAAACTCTTTTGCGTAACGTGCAAGACGCTTGAACTTACTTTTAGTTCAGTCCAAGATTTTTCTAAAAATTCTTTGAGAAAATAAATTCTGTCAGTAACTTTAGAAGTCCAATCAGCTGATAATAAGAAAAACAGGGAATACGAGTCTTCCATCATCACTCGCTTGCTTGAATTATATTTTTTCTTATCTTGGTCTGATTTTTAATTTTTTAATTCGCTTAAATCAATTGTTTCTTGATTATCTTTTTCAACAACCTCAGCTGTTTCAGCTGGTGCTTTTGAATCCAATTCTGGGAAAATTTCTGAATCATCTGCTTTTGGAGCTTCAACTTCTGATTCTTCGTTAGAATCATTAGTAGTATTAGCTTCGTCAGTAATTTCTACTTCTTCTTTTACTTCGTCAGGTACTTCGGTTTCAACAACAATTTCCTCTGAAACAATTGTTTCTGTTTCAGACTCATCAGATGTTTCATTTGCTTGTGCAATATCTTCATCTGTTAAAGGTTTAATTGCTTGGGTTTTTGCCAAAGTAGATTCAGCATTTTCCAAATGTTCTTCAATGATTGATTGCAATTTTTCTTCAGGATTGATTGCATAATCTTGAGTAGGTCTAAAGATTTCAGCCCAGTCATCCGATTGAATAGACGCAAGTTGATTTTCAATAATTGAAGTCATTCGTTGGTGATAGAGACGCATTTTACGTTTCAAATCATCAGTATCACGTACTAATTTACGCGCATCATCAGAAGCAGCATTCAAAATAAATCCAGCTTCTTTTTTAGCCGCTTCAATAATTAAAGAACTCTTTTGTCCTGCATTTGCAATAATATCAGCAGATTCTTTTTCAGAATTAATTCTAAGCGTATCAGCTTCACTTTTGGCTTGTTCACGAAGATTATCAGCAGCATCTTGAGCAACAACAATCGACTTGTTCAGTGAATCTTTCATGTCATCAAAATATTTCACGCGTTCGCGTAATGCCTTTAATTCACGTTCTTGATCTTTAATTGTTTGAGCGAATTCATCATAATCTCGAACAACGATATCCAAAAATTCATCAACTTCATGTTTACTGAAGCCGCGAAATTGTGGATTAAAAGTTTTGTTTTGAACATCTAAACTATTTAATGTCATCAATCACTCCTCTTTATCCTTAGAAAATCTTATAAATCTGATTTTCATCTTAGAATCTATTTTTTTCGATTTCTTATAAGTTCTATTTCAACTCTCTGTTTTCCTTTTTTAGTAAAATCTAAAATCCTTAATATTTTGATACGCCCAAAACCTCGAACGCTAATCAAATCATCAAGACCAACAGAGAAATCTTTTTTATCAATTTCTAGGTAATTAACCTTAACCTTCTTTGATTCTAACATATTTGTAGCAATATTGCGAGAAATTTTGAAAGCGACTGCAATCATTTTATCAACTCTTAAGTTATCCACAAGAACAACTTCTCTGACAGCTTTAGTTGTTTCTTCAACTAAGTTTTCCAAAGAAATTTCTTGAATTTTGACTGCTGCTCGCCCAATTTTTTCTATTGCTTTAAAACTCTCAACAAGATGTTTACTGACAAAAACTTGAATTTTATTGTCACTAACAATAATATCACCCAATTCTTGCCGTTTAACACCAGCCTGTCCCAAAAAAGTTCCAAGGACTTGGGCATGTGAAAGTTCTACAAATTTTGAAGCATAATTAATTTTAAGCAAAGAAATATCAAAGTCTTCTCTGTCAAGAACATAAAAATCTGGCGCCAAAATTATTTTGACTAACTCCGTTCTTGCTAGTTCCTCACTAGAAAAAATCTGAACATTTCTCTTATTTGCCAGTGTTTTTAAAATATCCACTTCTCGGGGATTAAGAAAAAATGTACTTATCACCGAATAAGATTCTTCTACTCGACTTATCCATTCTAAACAACGATCAATAAAATGCCGTTCCTTTTCTTGAAAGTGTTGATAGACATTTTCAGTAATCAATAGAATACTCCGTTAAATACAATAACAATAAATCTTTGAATAAATTTCAAAACAATAAAAGCAATAACGATTGAAAAATCTAATCCCCAAAATTGTAGAGGTAAATTTTCAAATAAACTTAAGTAAGGACGAGAAACTTTAACAATTATACGTCCAAACCAAGTTCCATAAAGGGTTGGTATCCAACTCATTAAGGCGTAAATAACTAGAATAATTGAATAAACATCAAGTAAGCGTAAAAGCCAATTTATTATTGTAAGTGTAATAAGCATTAGTAAATATCGTAACTTTCAAAATTTTGACCAGCTAAGATAGACATTTCTTTCGCTGCATCGACTGTGATATTTGCTGGAGTCATCAAGAAAATTTGACCACCAACATTTTGAATATCACCATCAAGAGTAAAGACCACCCCAGTCATGAAGTCAATTGAACGACGCGCTTGGGCGTCACCCATAAATTTAAAATTGACAAGGACACATTCACCGTTTTTCACGATGCGTGCTGATTCCATGATGTCTGCATAGGCACGTGGTTCTTTAATTGCAATAGTAGAAACCGTTGCAGCCACTGATTGAGATTGTGAAACGGTTTGTTGTTGTACGATTTTTTCAGGCATAGGTTTTGTGAATGTTGAACCAGCGCGTTTTGGCGCTGCTGTTTGTGTTTGTGCTTTTGAAGTTGATTGTGCAGGACGACGATTCTGATATTCCGGCTGTGCTTTGCGTTCCTCAACCTTTGGTTTTGGCGTAGATGCCACCGTTGGCCTAGATTCTTGCACAGGACGTGCAGGTTCATTGAACTCTTCATCATCCTCTACAAAATAATCACGTAGATTATTCATCCAATCTTTAAATGCCATATTTTCCTCCGTTGTTTACGTTAATCTTAAGACTTATAGATTTTTAAAAAATTCTGTACCGATTCGAACAAAAGTTGCACCATTTTTAATGGCAATCTCATAATCTCTGCTCATTCCCATACTTAATTCAGTACAAGGAATTCTGGAAAGATTCATTTCGGATATTTCAACTTGTAATTTTTTCATTCGTCCAAAAATGTCATTATATTCACTTTCAGTCGCATCAAACGGAGCCATTGTCATCAAACCAACAATCTCAATATTTTCCAATTCAGAAAACTCAGGTAATATTTCCATAAGTTCATTGACAGAAAATCCATGTTTACTTTTCTCACCAGAAATATTAAGTTCAATAAAACATTTAATGGTGTGTTCAGCACGTTTATTTATTTCCTGAGCTAATTTCAGAGAATCTAAAGCGTGGAAATAATCAACATAATTAATAACTTGTTTAACCTTACGTCTTTGTAAATTACCAATCAAATGCCAAGTAATTTCTAAATCCTTAAGAGCTTCGTATTTTTCCAAAAAAAGTTCTGTTCGATTTTCCGCTATATGTGAAACTCCATTTTCAAAAACTTCACGTGCAAGATTAGCATCAACAGATTTGGTCACAGCGACGACTGAAACTGACTGATTAGAATAAGAAGACGCAGCCTTTGCCGCATCTACATTACTCAGTATTCTTTTAACATTCTCTTTAATCGTCATTGGTTAGTTTTTACGGAAGAATGGTGGTGTGTCAAGATCTTCATCTGTTGTTGGAACTCCGCCGAAACTTGTTACTGAAGAAGTATCACGTGTGTTACTTACGTTTTGACGTGTTGAAGTTTCACGACGAATATCCCAATCTCCAAATGCAGAAGATTGATTTTGCCCTTGTGGAGCCGCTTGCGTTTGTTGTTGACTTTGCATTGGACGGCTTGTTTGAGCATGTTGCATATTAGAATTGTGAGTCAAGTTAGGTTGACGACGTGGTTCAGGTTGCAAACCCAAAGCTTCGTCAGCATCTTCCTTAGCAACACCAGTTGCAACAACTGTTACACGGATTTCGTCTTTAAGGTTAGGGTCAATCGCTGTACCCAACATAATATTAACATCATTACCAGCTGCTTGGATAACAATTTCTGAAGCATCTTGTGCTTCAATCAAACTCATATCCATACCACCAGTAACATTCAAAAGAACATTTTCTGCGCCTTCGATTGTAGTTTCAAGAAGTGGTGAGTAAATTGCTTTACGAGTTGCTTCAATAACGCGTTCTTCACCAGTCGCAACACCGATACCCATAAGGGCATCACCTTTGTTTTCCATTACTGTTTTAACATCGGCAAAGTCAAGGTTAATCATTCCTGGGTTAGTAATCAAGTCAGTTACCCCTTGAACACCTTGACGTAAAACATTATCAGCTTCACGCAAAGCTTCAGTTAAAGGAGTTTTCTTATCAACAATTTCAAGCAAGTTATTGTTTGAAATAATGAGAAGTGTATCAACATTTGCACGAAGAGCTTCAATTCCTTCAGTTGCAAAGTATGAACGTTTTGATCCTTCAAAACCAAATGGACGAGTAACGACACCCACAGTCAAAGCACCAAGTTCTTTAGCAATTTGTGCGATAACTGGTGCAGCACCTGTACCAGTTCCACCACCCATACCAGCAGTGATGAAAATCATATCTGAGCCTTCAAGGGCTTGTGATACTGTTTCAGCTGATTCTTCAGCTGCGCGTTTACCAACTTCAGGTTGTGCACCAGCACCCAAACCACGAGTCAATTTTGGGCCAAGTTGAATAACTGTATCTGCTTTTGAGCTACGCAATGCTTGTACGTCAGTATTAGCGGCGATAAATTCAACGCCAGAAACACCTTCTTCAATCATACGGTTGATGGCATTACCACCACCGCCACCAACACCGATAACTTTAATTACAGCACCAGAAGTTAAGTCTGTATCAAATGAAAATTCCATGTTTTTATTTCTCCGTTTTTTACTTTCAGATTAATCAAAGAGATTGCCAAAGAAATTCTTGGCACGGTCAACGAGACCTTCTTTTTCTTCTTCAGGCTCAGAAGCTTTTTGAGCTACTACTGGACGTGCCTGAGGTTCAACGTAGAAATCATTTTCTACGTCAGCAACTGTTGTTGCTTGTGGTGTAATTGTTGGAACAGGAGCAACATAAGTTTCTTCTGTTGTCGTATAAGCATAATCACCAGAAAATGCTTGAGATACTAAAATATCAATATCACTACGATTTCCAATGTAATTAACAACACTAATCACTTGAGCAAATGCTGGATTACGTAATCCCATTTCGCCTGGAACAAAAAGTCGAGCATTTATTCCTAAGATTTTTGTTGCTAAATCAACAACACCAGGCATTGCAGCCGTTCCACCGACCAAAATCAAACCTCCAGGAGTTTCTGAAGTATGTCCGTGTTCCAAATCTTGACGTACACGATTAAAAACTTGAGTCATACGTGCTTCAATAATTTGTGAAAGATAATATTCTGTAATTTGTTCTGGTTCTTCTTTACCTACAACATCAACAAGGAAGTACTCATCTTGGCTAGCACGTTCTGTACTTGCTTCACCATAGTTGACTTTCAAGTCTTCCGCTGCAGAAACAGAGGTGTTAAGAACTGTTGAAATATCTTTAGTTACATAATCGCCACCTTCGGGGCTAGTATGTGTAAATCTTAATGATTGTTCTTTAACGATGCTAACTGTTGTTTGTCCAGCACCCAAATCAACCATGATTGTTCCAAACTCACGTTCACCTTCTGTAAGCACGTATTGTGCCATTGCCAAAGGAGCAATTACAATATTGTCAACGAGCAATCCTGCGCGTTCAACAACTTTGCGAACATTATGAACAAGAGTTTTAGGTCCAGTGTAAACAACCCCACGAATCTCAAGACGTACACCAAACATTCCACGAGGGTCTGAAATACCTGTAAATCCGTCAACTGTAAACTCTTTCGTTTCAACAGCGATAATTTCTCTTTCAGGAACAATCCCACGCATCAAAGCATTTTGAACAACTTGAATAACATCGTTATCCGTGATTTCTTTAGTATCACTGACAATAGGAACCATTCCTTGGCAAGGTTCCATTTCGAGGGAATTCGCTGGGATGCTCACGTTAATTCTATCAATCGTGATTCCTGCGCGTTCTTCGGCAGCATTTACAGCTTTACGCAATGCTTGTGCCACCTTCTCAATATCTACAATAATTCCATTTTTAAGGCCATCGGATTTTGCATTTCCGACACCGATTATATTCATTTCACCTGAGACGTATTCAGCAACAAGCACCTTTATTGTGTTTGTCCCGATATCTACGCCTGTATAAAGTCCACTTTTGGCCATAAAAGCGACTCCTTTCCCTCACACATCACGATTCATATTTTTTTAATAAATTAGGTAAGTGTACAGATAATTTTGTATACAATTACACTCATTAATTATTTTAACATAAAATCACAGTAAAACAAGAGTTTAGCTGTGATTTTTTTCGTTTTTTATTGAATTATTCTCTACTTTTTCTACTTATTGAAAAAATTGCGATTGTCCCGTCACCTGTATGAGTTACAATTGTTGGACTAAGTGGACGAACATCGACATCACTAATCCCTTTTTTTTGCATGGCTTGTTTTTTAATTTCTTGTGCTATTTCATCTGTTCCAGAATAAGAGATAAGTAGGCGGGGATAGGCTGTATCCATCTCTTCAAGACTCTTTTCAAGGAGTTGATTAATTGCTTTTTTCTTTCCTCGAACTTTGGTCACTTGCCGAAGTTTTCCCTCAGGGTCAACATCAAGAAGAGGTT
This sequence comes from Lactococcus sp. AK05, assembly GCF_041026685.1. Lineage (NCBI taxonomy): Bacteria > Bacillati > Bacillota > Bacilli > Lactobacillales > Streptococcaceae > Lactococcus > Lactococcus sp. AK05. The sequence continues at coordinate 46,017 of NZ_JBFTEI010000001.1, read as the reverse complement.
TGATATTTGCCATTGTTCCAACGAGAGCAACAGCTTTAGGAATTCTTCCACCTCTTGCCAAATGGTTTAAGTCGTCAACCATGAAGCGACTTTGTAAACGTGGAATAATATCTGACAAAACTTCAAGCGTTTCTGTCAGTGTTTTTCCAGAGTCACGCAACTTTACAGTCTCTTCAACAAGGAAACCTTCTCCAGAAGCTGCTGCCAGTGTATCAACAACAGTGATTTTTGCAGAAGGGAATTCTTCTAAAACCATATCTTGAGCAATCAGAGCTGATTGATAAGTCCCAGAAAGTCCTGACGAAAAAGCAAGGTAAAGGAGTTCTTCATCTGCAGATGCAAATTTTTTAAAAACTTCTAAAAATTGTCCTGAGTTAATTTGGGATGTGTGGACAGTAGCTCCTTTTTTTATTGCTGCAAGAAGCGTGGAATTATCTAATGCGGCTTCACCTATTGTTTCATAAGTTTCTTCTCCAACAGTTACAGTCATTCCCAAAACTGTAAGATGATGTTTTTTAATATAATACGGACTCAGGTCTGCTGTTGAGTCTGTCATGATTTGAAAAGTCATAATAATCCTTTCTGCTGTTTCAACTTGCTGATAATTTCTTGAATTTACTGACAAATTAGTCACACGTTTGGGCTTTGATGATTCCAAGCGCTAAAGCTTTCATCAGTAATTTTTATAGTCGATTTCTAAAAATTTCGTACATCAAAATACTTGCTGCTACTGATGCATTTAAACTTTGAACGTGTCCTGTCATTGGAATTGTAATCATTTCGTCAACTTGTTTTTTGAGATTTTGACCAATTCCATGCCCTTCGTTCCCAATAATCAAGGCAACTTTGCCTTTGGTATTCCACTTACTGTAAACTGTGCCATCCATGTCCGTTCCAAAAACCCAGAAATTAGCTGCTTTAAGTTTATCCAAGGTCTGAGAAAGATTAGTAACACGGACAATAGGGACGTGTTGTAAAGCACCCGTTGAAGCTTTGACAGCCGTTGGAGTAATTCCAACGGCTCGGTGTTTAGGAATAATAATTGCATCGACTCCTGTAGCATCAGCTGTCCGAGCAATTGACCCTAAATTATGAGGATCTGTTAACTCATCTAAAATTAAAATTGTGGCATCAGATTTCTCGGCTAATGCTGGGAGAATCTTTTCTAAATCTGCATAAGCAAATTCGGACACTCTTGCCATAAAGCCTTGGTGAACACCGTTTTCTGTTAATTTATTTAATTCTGTTTTGGGCGTCCATGAAATATTAACTTTTTTAAGTCGTGCTAATTCTTTTATTTTTTCAACATTTTTACCACGTAAATCTTCTTGAACGTAAAGTTTGTTGACAAGGTCTCCATTTAAAGCTTCCGTGACCGCATGTAGTCCGTAAATCAAATCTGTATTTTCCATGAAATCATTATATCATTTTTAGACAAAAAAACCTGACTCAATTCGTTACTTTGGCTCATTATGTATCTGACAAAAAAATTATGTAAAACACGAAAAGTTCCTCTTCTGATGATTTACATAATTTTTTAGTGTGATAATAAGCCTTTTAATTGCCCGTTTTTTCTATATTAATATAATTTTTTATGTCTTTTTGATAATTTGAACTATCCCAAGAAATTTCTGGATGATTAAAATATTGGGCAAGTAAATAGGCGATATAAGGACCAGTAGTTAATCCAGACGACCCCAAAGCGCTAGCAAAAGCTAATGAAGAAAAGTCAGGGTGCGGACCAAAAAAAGGAGAAAAATCAGAAGAATAAGCACGTGTTCCCACACGATAATGATATGGAAAATCAATTAGTTTTGTATCCGATAAGTAAGATTTGACCCCCTCTGTCAAACTTTCAAAAGCTTCCTGACTCTCTGACAAATCCCAACCCTCTTCATTTTCATGAGTTGCTCCCAAAAGAATTTGACCATGTTGAAAGGGAATGATATCTGCAGCTCCTTCTAAAAATAAAACTGGCCATTTTTTTGTGTCAAAATCCGTTTGAAACGAAAGTAATTGTCCTTTTTGTGGTTTGACATCCACTTGTGTGCCAATTGATTCCAAAAGTTCTTTTAAAGCTGGCCCCGGGCATAAAACTAAATCATCTACCACTTCCGTCACACCTTCATGAATGACTTGCCATTTATCTAACGCTCGAGCAATCGTTGCCCGCTCTGAATAAAATTGGACCCCTCTTTTTTGAGCTCGCTTTTTTAATGACGATAAGTAAGCTTTTCCATCTAATCTTGCACCTCCTGAAAGATACAAACTTTCTCTTGGTTTTAATAATGGAAATAAAGCAACAGTTTCTTCCTCCGAGAGTCTCTTAATCTCACCCATCTCGGGAGCTTCTTTTTTTCTTTCAATTGCCAACTTTTCTAACTCAATTAAGTCTGATTTTTGTCGCAAAAAAAGAGTGCCACATTTTTCATAAACATCCTCAGTTAACTCAAAATCATTTTTCATTTTTTCAAAAAAAGCTGCACCATCTTTTGCCAATTGATACCATTTTTTATTTCTTCTTTTAGAAAGCCAAGGAGAAATAATCCCAGCACTTGCTTTAGTTGCCTGATTTTTCTCATCATCAAAAAGACTAATATCAAATTTATCAGTATCTAAATAATTGGCTAAGGTCATACCGATTATTCCGCCACCAATAATTGCAATTTTTTTCATCACATTCTCCTTTTTTCAATGAAATATAGAAAAAATCAAGACTATCTAGGCTTGATTTTATTTTTTGTTTTAAAAGTTCTAACTCTCAAAAGTATATCACTTTTTGCATAAAAGCATGAGAATCTGTGCTTTAGTCTTCTAGTTTCCATGACAAAAAGTTTTTTTCTTGCTCCTCATAGGTCATCGTAAAATAAGGTTGTTTTTTATTTAATTTACGAATTTCTTTTATTTCGGAGCAGGATAATTCAAAATCAAAAATATTTATATTTTCTGCTAAATGTTCTTTTTGCGTTGAGCGTGGAAAAACAATAATTCCCTCTTGAATATGCCAACGCAAAATGATTTGTGCGACTGTTTTATTATATTTTTTAGCCATTTTTTTAAATATTTTTTCTTCAAGTAAGTTTTTATCGCCATGTCCCAGAGGATACCAACTTTCAATTTTTGTACCATAAGGTTTCAAAAATTCCCGTAATTCTACTTGTTGATGATAAGGATGAGTTTCTACTTGAATGACACTCGGTTTGATATCAGCAAAATTAAATAAATCAACTAATCTTTCTCCATCAAAATTTGAAATTCCAATTGATTTCACCTTTCCCTCTTTTACAGCATTTTCTAAAGCAATCCATGCTTTTCGATAATTTCCAACCTGTTGATGCAATAAGAGTAAATCAATTTGTTCAACTTTTAGGCGTTTTAGCATTCGCTCAATTGCTTCTGGCGCTTGCTCATAATCAGAAGGCCAAAGCTTGCTTGTAATCCAGATTTCAGAATTTGAAATTTCTGAGTCTTGAATTGCTTGACCGACAGAAGTTTCATTTTGATAAGCGTGTGCCGTATCCAGATGACGATAACCTAATTCCAAGGCAGTTTTTACAATATTTTGCGTTTCTGTTCCTTCTGGAAGCTGATAAAGTCCCAAACCGAATTGGGGAATGACATTGCCATCATTTAATGTTAATTTTGTTTGCATTTTTTCTCCTTTTATTTTTTATTATTGTCTGTTCTAGTAAAAATTAAGACAAGAAGGCCTACTGACAGAAAAGCGGTGATGAATCCCATGACCAAATGATAATAAGCACTTAAGTCAACAATATTTGAGCTAAATAACACAACAATAGATAAACCAACAGGTCCTCCAAGTTGATGCATCATATTTGTCAAACCTGATGCAGCTCCTGATAATTCTGGACTGACCTCTTCTACTCCCGCTGCCGTCAGCGGAGCAAGAAGCCAACCTTGCCCTAATCCAATAATCATCATTTGAAAAATCATCGCATAGAAGTATCCCCATTCTGGTTGCGAAACTAATGACAAAATCATTCCTGTCAGTAAAATCACTTGTCCTAGGATCATTACTTTACTATTTCCTAATGCTCTAGTTAATCTAGGAAGAAAAAGAGCCGCGATAAAATTTACAATTGTTAAAGGAAGAAAAGCAAGTCCAGATTGCAATGGTGAAAAATGATACATTTTTTGCATAATCTGCGGCAGAATAAACCAGTAAGTCAACATTGCCATCATAAAGGCAAAGCGTGCAACATATGAACCCGTCCGTACTTTATTTTTAAATAATTCTAAAGGAATTAATGCATAAGTTAACTTTTTTTCCCAAAGTATAAATAAGATAATTAAAACGAATGAGAGGATAATGAGAAACAAATTACTTACCGTAATTCCGAAAACAAATAGGACTGAGATAAGGACTGACAGAAAACTTCCCCAAAAGTCAATTTTGCTAGCTTTGATATCGCTTTGATGAACATTAATAAGAGTTAGAATAATTAATAATAAACTAAAAGGAACATTTAATAAAAAGCCAACACGCCATGAAAGAGCCGAAGTGAGCCAGCCGCCTAGAATAAGTCCAAAACTTGAGCCAATTCCCGCGGTTGCTCCATAATATGAGATAGCTCTAAGTCTTAAATCCCCTTTATATGTATCCATTAATAAAGCTAAACTTGTTGGAGCAAGAATAGCCGAACCAATCCCTTGAACTGCTCTGGCAATAATCATCATTTCTGAAGAAGTTGACAAACCGACAACTAAACTAGAAAATCCAAAAATGAAAAGTCCAAGAAGGAAAATTATTTTTCGCCCTAATAAATCACCCAGGCGTCCTGCTAATAAAAGAAAACCACCAAACGTAATCGTATAAGCATTAGAAACCCAAGATAAAGTTGATTCATTCATTTTTAAATCTTGAGAAATTTTTAAGCTACTTGTAAATATTATCGAGTTATCCATTAAAATAAGAAAATAGGAAAACAAAATAATAAAAAGGATAAGACCAAATGTTTTTTTATTTTTCATAGATTTATTTTAAAATAAAAATTCACTGATTAGAAATGCTTATTTTAGTTCTTATTATGCTTTGTAAGCATAATTCTGACAAAAAAGTTACTGACAGAGCTGTCTGAGAATAGCTGTTGACACTTTAGTCTTTACAAATATGCTCTAATTTCTGTCAGTAACTTTTTATTCATTATCTTGAAGATATTGCTTAATAAATGCTCTTGTAAGAGGAGTCAGTGGAATATTTTTCTTCCAAGCAAGCACACTTAAAGTTTTCACTTCTGGACTCAATGGAATAGCTTTTAAATCAGGATAATCTCGAATAAGTGCCCCTTCTGTAACAACTGCTTCGCCAATTCCTGCACGAGCAATTTCAAAAAGATGAAAACCGAGATTAAAGCCGCCAATAATTTCTAAATCACTCACTTGGCAGCCTGCCCAATCGGCTATAAATTGACGAACTTCTGGTCGTTCTGAAATTAATATTCTTTGCTTTCTAAATATTTCTGGACTTACTTCATCTAATTCTGCAAGTTCTGAATCGGATTGAGTGAGCATCATCCAACGTTCAGGAAAACCAATTTTTTCAACATTATATTTTTCAGTTGATGTTGGCTCTAACAAAAAACCAACATCAACTAGTCCGTTGTCAATCTTCCATTTGATATCATCTGCATTCCCTGACAAAATTGTAAAAGTAATTGACGGATATTTATTTGTCAGTCTTTGGAGCGTTTTAGCGATACTGGAAGTTGTCCAGCCTTCTAAAGCACCAATCGTCAGATGGCCAGATAATTCTGCATTTTTTCGGTCTTCAAAAACTTGTACTGTTTTACTGGTCAGCTGTAAAATTTCCTCAGCCTTAATTTTAAGAAATTGTCCATCTTCAGTTAAGATCAGTTTTTTCCCATCACGCATAAAAAGCTGTGTATCTAGTTCGCGTTCGAGTTCTTTAATTTGTCTAGATAATGTTGGCTGCGTAATATATAACTGTTCAGCAGCTTTGGATACTGTTCCAGCAGTTGCAACTGTCCAAAAATATTTTAATAATCGAAGTTCCATTTATTCTTTTCCCATTTAAATCTTGATTGTTTCTTTTGAACTTTGGTTCAAATTAATTTCATTTGGCAACATCACTTCATCATAATTTTCAATTTTGAAAGTCAAATAATCCAAGGCAGATTGCTTTTCAATAATTTCTGTTCTCAATTGTTCAACCTGGTTCTTCAAAATTTCAATTCTTTCTTCTTTCGTTTCGGGATTTCCCTCATTCACTAATGCCATATAACGGGTCAAAGGTTCAACTTGCACACCTGCATCTCGCATGTGTTTGACAAATTTCAAAGTTCTAATATTAGCTTCTGTAAAATTTCTTATTCCAGATTCTGTCCGTGTAATTTTAGGAATCAGCCCAATTCTTTCATAATACCTTATATTATCTGTTTTTATCCCTGATAATTCAGCAGCTCTCTTTATATTCATTCTTTTATTTTAACACTTGAAGTGAACTTTAAGTCAATAAAAAAACATTTAACCTAAAGTTAAATGTTCTTTGTTTGCAAATTAAGCTAAAGCACCCATTGGGTCCCATGGTAGAAGTACTTGAGGTTTCTCTTCGTAAGCAGCCAATTCTTCTTCAGTTAAAAGATCTTTACGGACAACAATTTGATAAGTATATTCATCCATCCATTCATCAGAGGCAACAAAATATCCTTTTTGACCCGCATCTTTACCCCATGAATTTTCAACTTTCCATTTAGTTGAATTTCCGTCAGCATCTAAATCAACACCCGCTAAAACCATGGCATGAGTCATCAACGACTCACCATATTCAAGACGTCCTGCTTTGCTTTGAGTAAATTCAATATCCAATGAAGATTTGAAATCATAAGAATCCATTGTCAAAAGTCCTGCTGAACGATTTGATTCTTGACCCACGTCACAACCAAACCAAACTGTTTCACCAGCTTGCATTTGGGCAATGGCCAATTTTTTAAAGCGGTCCATTTCAACATTCAAATGTTTCACTTCTTTACCACCGACAACATTTCCAAGAAATTCAACTGTGTAGCTCTTATTATAAGGTTTGTCAGCAGTTGGAGCATTGATTACTGACACATAATTATTCAAATCAATTCCAACATACTCATTGTAAAATTCTTTTGGACTACCAACAAATTTTTTGTATTCATTATCTTTATTACGGAAAGCAAATTCAAAATTTTGTGGTGGCAAACCTAAAGTTACCGCAAGGAAATTAAAGACTTCTTGTAAAAGTTCTTCTTTAACTGCTTTAACATCTCCACCTTGCTCAATTGTATAACGCAAAATTTCGGCATCTTGACGGAGTAGTTTATTCAAGTATTGATTCAATTCACGTGAGCTACTTGAAGCTTGTGATTCAGGATAAACAGCTTTGGGAACAATTCCATATTTTTCAAAAATTGCAACCATCATATCCCATTGGCCGCCATCTTGTTGTGGTGTTTGTAAAAGGAATTTCAAACGACGATCGTCCATTTCAATATCACCAATAATTTGTTCCATGAACCAGTTTGATTTTTCATATTTATCCCAGAAGAAAGTGTAAGCTTGTGAAAACTCAAAATCCTCTGTTTTAAATTCATTGATAAATTTATGACGGAAAGTGTTCAAAGCAGCAAACATCCAGCAACGACCAGATTGTTTTTGATTCGTTACAGGGTCTTTTGTCAAGTCAATTGAAAACTCAGGCAAATTTGCTGCATGTGAACCACGGACTTCGAGTGATGAAAGCAAACCATTTTTAGTCACGGCATTTTCCACCGCACGCAATTTTGTATTTTCTGCAAAATTTTCGTAGAGTTTTTGTGTGAAATCTGATGTTACTGTCATAATACCTCCCAATAAATCGAAACTTCTGACAAAAGTTTCGATAAAAATAATCATTATCAATTTTGAATAATGATATTCTATTATTTTTTACATTCTTCTATTATAATCTAAATTATCAAAAAAATCAGCTAGGAAAGCTGATTTTCTAAATCTTTCTTTGCTTCTAAAAGCCATGGGTGGGCAACTTTCAATCCATCATCAATAATGAAATTAATATAATAAAGTGCCGCACTTTGCAAATTTACTGACAGAGCTGTCAGTAACCCCTGCCTAAATGGCGCACTATCTCCACCATCCCAGCTAATTTTGTCAGCAAGAAAAACAATCAAGTCCAATTCTGTAAAATTTTTTCTTAGGGTAGTATGACATTCAATTGCTGACAGAACTTGTTCGTCAGTAATTTTAAAATGTTGGCTCGCCAGATACTTAGAAAGTTTCTGATGAATAATTAATGGAAATTCACGCTCTTCTGTCAGCAATTCGATATTAAAAATTTCTGCTTTTTCTACTCTTTGATCATTTGGATAAATTCCACCAATATCATGTAAAAGTCCTGCAATAAAAGCTTGCGAACGTCTTTCATTAGAATCAGTTAATTCTTCTGTCAGTGCCTCAGCCGTCCTTGCCACTGCCAAACAGTGCTCAAACAATTGGTCATTATTCAAAAAAAAATTAACTTCCTCAATTAGAAGTTCTAATCTTTTATCCTTGATTTCTCCCATTTCACTTCCCCTTAGTTCTCATAAAAAGAAAAATCTATCAAAAGATAGATTCCAATTTTATACCATTTCTTCGAGTAAACGAATCAAGCCCTCAGCTGATTTTTTTCCTGCTTCAATAATAAATTTATCAAAATTAACATTAGCATCATGGTCAGCAGTATCAGACATCGCACGAATAATTACAAATGGTTTTCCAAGTGCTGTTGCAGCTTGAGCAATAGAAGCCCCTTCCATTTCAACGGCTAAAACATCTGGAAAATGCTCTTTAATCTCAGCAATTTTACTAGAGCTACTGATAAAACTATCCGAACTAGTAATCAATCCAACATGCACATTTTCTAAAACTTTTTTCAATTCAGAAACAAAATATTTACTTGATTCAAAATATAAAGGTTGTTGAGCCATTTGCCCATAAGCATAACCAAAAGCAGTAACATCAACATCATGATAAGCAAGTTTATCAGCGACTACAACATCACCAATTGCTAAACCTTGAGCAACTGCTCCTGCTGAGCCAGTATTAATAATGGCGTCAACATCAAAAATGTCAACCAAAAAACCAACTGCCAAGGCAGACATCACTTTACCAATTCCAGATTGGACAAGGACTACTTCATGCCGGCCAATTGAACCTGTATGAAAAACTAAACCATGACGAGTATGTTTTTCTGCATTTTCTAAGTTTTCAACAAGTATGCGAATTTCTTCATCCATCGCACAAATAATTCCTATTTTCATTTTTTACCTTTTTTCTAATCTTTTTACTCTCTAAAAGTAGTACAAAAAGAAAGCTACTGCCAATAGAACAACAATTAATGTAACGATGAAAAGCCATTTATTAATTGCTTTCCCACGTTTTTGAGCCTTGGCATTTTCAATTCTTCGACTTTTATAAACAGCATTTTTGCTTAAATTTTTCTCAATACTATCGTATTTTTCAGCGATTTCAGTATCTTCTTCAAGCTCTCTTTGCAATCTGCGTTCAAGATTTTTCTTATCCTGTTTTGCTTGTTCAATTACTTCGTCTGTTAAAAGAGGTTTAGGCATTATTTTCAAGCTCCTTTTTCAAATATTGCATTTCCCAATACCAAATAGCCATAATTGTTTTTGCATCCGCAATTTGTTCAAGTTCAATCATTTTTTTTGCTTCGCTTAAAGTAACTTCAATTTGTTCCAAAAACTCACCGTCATCAGCGGGTTTTGGATGTTCCACTTTTGTTAAATTTGATGAGAAATAGACATATGTTTTCTCTGATGAAAAACCGGGTGTCCCATAAAAAGCTGTAATTTCTGTCAAATCTTGCGCCAGATATCCAGTCTCTTCTTCGAGCTCTCTTAAGGCCGCAGCTTTGGGATCTTTTTCTTCACCTTTTTCAAGTTTTCCTGCTGGAATTTCAAAAATAAATTTTTCCAATGCTTTACGATATTGACCAACTAAAATCATCTTATTGTTGTGAACAGGCGCAATCGCTGTTCCTCCATTATGAAAAACAAGTTCTCTAAAACTCTCTTGTCCATCATGCAAGGAAACTACATCTTTTACAACATGAAAAATCTTCCCACTAAAAATTTCTTCTCTAGCTAAAGTTTTTTCTTCAAATTTTTTATCATCAAAATTTAACATTGTGTCCTTTCTTCCGAAAACTTCTCTAAAGAATTTAAAGAATAGTTTTCTCATCAAAATCGAAGGAAAGAGCTTCAGGAGAAACTCTTTCTTTTATTTGTTAATTATTGACCACGATAATGTGGCATTTTTTTAGCACGTCCAAGTTTATTCACTTGTTTTCCACGTCCAATTTCAACTGCTTCATCTGGTACATCTTCTGTTACAACAGAGCCTGCTGCTGTTAAGGCATTTTTACCGATATGCAATGGAGCAATAATTGTTGAATTCGAACCAATAAAGGCAAAGTCATCAATTTCAGTATTGAATTTATTTTTACCATCAAAGTTTGCTGTAATTGTTCCAGCACCAAAGTTCACTTTCTCACCAACCGTTGCATTTCCAATATAAGTCAAGTGACCAGCTTTTGTACCTTTACCAAGCGTTGAACCTTTAATTTCGACAAAGTTTCCAACATGAACTTCTTCGCTCAAAACAGTTCCGGGACGCAAATGAGCATAGGGTCCTACATTACTTCCAACACTCATTCTGCTTTCTTCAACCGTTGAATTACGAACTTCACAATTTGAATGAATTTCTGAATTTTCAATACGGCTACCATTTGTAATCAAAACATTTTTACCAATAAAGGTATTTCCTTTTATTGTTACATTTGCTTCAATCACAGTTTCTTCACCAATCGTTACTTCACTGTCAATATAAGTTGTCGCAGGGTCAATAAGAGTTACACCATTCACCATATGTTGATGATTGATTCGTTTGCGCATCGTCAACTCAGCTTGTGAAAGGGCAACACGGTCATTAACTCCTAAACTTTCATCAAAATCATCAAGAATATGAGCCGCTACCGTTTGACCAGCTTTTTTGAAAATTTCAATGACATCTGTTAAATAATACTCTCCTTGGGCATTATCAGTTGTGATTTCATTCAAGGCTTTGAAAAGTGACTTATTATCAAAAATGTAAGTCCCAGTATTAATTTCGGTAATTGATTTTTCAAAATCATTCGCATCTTTTTGCTCAACAATCTTTTCTACTGAGCCATTTTCATCACGAATAATTCGTCCATATCCTGTTGGATTTGGTGCAATTGCTGTCAAGATAGTTGCTGTTGCATTTTGTGCAAAGTGATAGTCAAAAAGTGCTTCTAACGTTTGTCCAGTAATTAATGGTGTATCACCAGCAATAACAAGAGTTGCTCCATCTTCATTTGCCAATAAATCCGCAGCAATCCGAACGGCATGCCCCGTTCCCAATTGCTCAACTTGTTTCACAAATTGAGTCCCTTTAGGTAAAGTTGCAATCACACGATCCGCTTCATGACCAACAATCACCACATTTTTAGCAATTTCTACTTCAGAAACACTTGTAAGAACATGAGCAAGCATTGATTTTCCAGCCACTTGATGTAAGACCTTCGGAAGTGCTGATTTCATACGAGTTCCTTTACCAGCCGCTAGGACAATTGCGAATTTATTCATAGATTTCTCCTTTATTATTACAAATAAAATAAAATGTTTACCTAATTATACCATAATCAAGGGGCATTTTCGTTATCTTTTTAATTCAAATCCTCTCAATATGCGCTAAATATGCGAGCTAGTACTCAGACTTAGAAAAAATCTGATTTATTTTACGATGCTACTAAAGTGATTTATTATTACTTTTTATGATAAAATGGACGAAAAGAAAGAAGGGATTTTATTTATGAAAACAATAGGTTTTATTGGAGTTGGAAAAATGGCAACAGCTATTATTTCTGGACTTGACAAAAATAAATTCAAAATCATTATTTCCGGACACAATTTAACAAAAACTCAAAATCAAGCGGAAACTCTTAATGTTACGGCTGCAAGTAATCATGAAGAACTCGTTCAAGAATCTGATTTTATCATTCTATCAGTTAAACCTCAAGTACTTCCCTCTGTTTTAAGTAAATTAATCAATCATTTAACTAAAGATAAAACATTAATTTCAATTGCAGCGGGACTCACTTTATCTGATTTGAAACATCTGGCTGATTCAGAAAATCAACCGATCATCCGAGTGATGCCAAATATCAATGCACAAATTGGTCAGTCAACATCAGCCATTGTCAAAAATGAATTTGTTGATGATTCTGCTTATGCTACAGTTCAAGAAATTTTTAAATCAACTGGTTCTGTCCATGAAATTGCTGAAAAAGATTTTTCAACATTTGCAGCAATTGCCGGTTCAAGCCCTGCTTTTATTTATATGTTCATTGATGCCATGGCACGTGCCGGTGTATTGCATGGTATTCCTAAAGATCAAGCCACAGCAATTGTTGCCGAAACGGTTCGCGCTTCAGCTGAAATGATTCTCCAAAGTGGTGAAAATCCTTGGTCATTAGTCGATAAAGTCTCAAGTCCTGGTGGAACTACTGTCGCTGGTGTAGTAAGTTTAGAACAAAACCATTTTATCGGAACAGTTATTGATGCTATTAGTGCTACTATTGAAAAAGAAAAAAATCTTTAAAAAGAAAAAAACTAGAAGGAAAATGCTCCTTTTAGTTTTTATTTTATAAAATAAAAAATGCCATATGGCATTTTTTTATTAACGACGAAGTCCCAATGAAGCGATAAGTTCACGGTAACGTTGAACGTCTTTTTCACGAAGGTATCCAAGAAGATTACGACGGTGACCAATTTTTTTCATCAATCCACGTTGAGTTGCGTGGTCTTTTTTATGAGATTTGATGTGGTCGTTAAGGTGGTTAATTTCCCAAGTCAATACAGCGATTTGTACTTCAGGTGAACCAGTATCGCCTTCTTTACGAGCGTATTGAGCGATGATTTCTTGTTTTTTTTCTTTTGAAATTGCCATGAGTTTTTCTCCTTTATTTGTATTGCCCAGTCCGAGTGACAGCTTGGCAAGCATGAAACCAAGAACGGGTTGTAAAAAACTACTCTACCATGATACACTTTTTTGCCCAATTTTACAAGCTTCTTGTAAATTAACTTATTTATCAAAAAACTAGGAATACGAGATTCCTAGTTTTTTCTCAACTACTTGATGACGTTGTTGAAGATTCTTTAGTACTACTATTAGCATTCTCTGGTGATGACTGAGTTGTTGTTGTAGAGCTTGAGCTGCTTGACGAAGTTTCAGGCGTCGTTGTTGACTCAGAAGTTGTTGAACTTGGAGCAGTATAGACGCTATAAGTAACTACAATTTCTTGAGTTGGATCAACAGATGTTCCTACATTTGGATACACTGAGTAAACATAACCATCAGCTTGTTGATTTGTTGTTGCTTGAGGGTCTAGTGTAATATTAGTGAATCCTGCAGCTTTTAAGGCAGCTTGATACTGTGAATAAGTCATATATTGGCCGTTCGGTTTATAATCCGGGACTTCAACTTGTTTACCACTTGAAACTTCAAATGTAATTTTTTCACTGCCTTTGGTATCAAAACTAGAACCTTTTTTAGGGCTTTGTTTAATGATTGTACCTGCTGGGTAAGAATCACTAGGAACAGAAGTTTGAGTGACTTGGCTTTCATCAATACCATAATCCTTAAGTAAGGTTGCCATCGCCTCATCAATCTTTTCACCGATGAAGTCCTTCATTTTAATGACATTTTCATTTCCTGTGGAAATATAAATATCGACTGAACTGTTGGATCTTACGGTTGACCCTTTATCTGGATCAGTCTTAATAACCTTTCCTTCATCAATTGTTGAACTTTGCTGTTTATGAACTGTCCCCACTTTAAGGTTTGCAGCTTTAATTTTAATTTCAGCTTGACTAAGTGTGGAATTTGTCACATTGGGTACCTTAACATTAGTTGGTGTTGAGACAACCCAAGCCAAAGTAGCACCGCCAACAACTAAAAGAAGGATAATAAGACCAATAATCAAGCCTTTTTTAGATTTTTTGTTTTTATTTCCTACTTCTGAGCTTGCAGCTTTTTCATCTGTTTGTGAATCATTATCTTCTTTTTTATCAATCAGAGGCTTGGTGTCATAAGGATTAATTAGATTGGCAGGCATAATTTTTGTTTCATCATGATCCTTATTGAAAACTAATTTTTCTTCCCCACGACGGTCAAGACTCGTTGAAGTTGCCACATCAGTCATCATTTCTTCTACATCAGTATAGCGATTTTTAATATCTTTCGCTGTAGCTTTAATGACAACATTTTCCAAAGCTTGCGGAACTTCTGGATTGAGATTGATGATGCTTGGAATACTCTCTTGGAAATGTTTTAGAGCAATAGCAACTGCAGAATCTCCATCAAATGGGATTTGACCTGTTAAAAGCTCAAATAAAATAATTCCAATCGCATAAATATCTGATTGAACAGTTGCATTTGAACCACGCGCTTGCTCTGGTGATAAATAATGAACCGAACCAAACATTGTATTTGTTTGAGTAAGTGAAGTTTCAGAGAGTGCTTTCGCAATTCCAAAATCCGTTACTTTTACAGTTCCACTACTGGAAACTAAAACATTTTGTGGTTTTAAATCCCGGTGAATAATACCATGCGAATGGGCCATGTCCATTGCTGATAAAATTTCCGTAATAATTTCAATAGCTTCATCATTGGCTAAAGGTGCATTTTGATTGATGTATTGTTTAAGTGTCATGCCGTCAACAAATTCCATGACAATGTATTGTTGACTTTCAAACTCACCAACATCAGAAATACCTACGATATTTGGATGTGAAAGTTCTGCCATGGCGAATGCTTCTCGCTGAAAACGAGCAATCGCGATATCATCGTTTTCAAAATTTGAACGTAGCACTTTTATTGCAACTAAGCGGTCACCAAGAAAAGTATCTTCACCTTGATAAACGTTCGCCATTCCGCCGCGTCCGATTTCTTTGATAATCCGATAACGATCGGCAAAGATTTTACCGATTTGAATCATCAACTAACCTCCTGCGTTGGTGTTTCGCTTTCTGACGTTTCATCATACTTAATCAAAACGACGGTAATATTATCCAAACCTCCATGTTCATTGGCTAAACGAACTAAAGCTTCAGATTTATTATCTAAAGTTAAATCTTCACGCTCTAAAACTTCCATAATTTCGGTAGTTGAAACCATGTTTGTTAATCCGTCGGAGTTCATCAAAATAATGTCCCCAACTTGAAGTTCTAAAACTTGAATATCTGCTTGAACTTCACTAGTTTGCCCAAGTGAACGAGTAATGATATTTTTATTCGGATGAACTTCAGCTTCCTCTTCGGTAATTTGTCCTGCATCTACAAGCTCTTGAACTAAAGAATGGTCTGTGGTTATTTTATTTAATTCACCATCGCGCATTAAATAAGTTCGGCTATCACCTACATGGGCAGAAATGAGCATTCCTGCTTTAATAACCAAGGCTTCAAGAGTTGTTCCCATTCCTTGGTATTCATCAAGTTTTCCAAGGCTAGCAATATTTTCATTTTCATTACGAACTTGATTTTTTAGCCAAATCTCAAGAGTTGCTTCTGGTGTTCCCGCATCAAAAAATGTCTCTGACCAAAGTTTGCCGAGATCTTCTACGGTAAGTTTACTTGCGACATTACCTGCTTTGTGTCCTCCCATGCCATCAGCTAATAAAAAAAGCTGATAACCTGCACGGTTGACATAAGTACCGGCATAGTCTTGATTAGTACTACGTTTTGAACCGATATCTGATAAAATACTGTATTCCACTTTTTCTCCTTAACAAGAATAAAGTTTTATTTTTAGGTCTAAAAATTACTGACAGAATTAAAAAAAATATTTGTCAGCAGTTATTCGCCTATTTTCTTAAATTTCGCGATGAAAAAGCCATCTGTATGATACATTTCTGGAGTAATAAAAACACATCCTTCTTTAATCATATCTGCCTTATC
Organism: Lactococcus sp. AK05; assembly: GCF_041026685.1. NCBI lineage: Bacteria > Bacillati > Bacillota > Bacilli > Lactobacillales > Streptococcaceae > Lactococcus > Lactococcus sp. AK05. The sequence continues at coordinate 29,971 of NZ_JBFTEI010000001.1, read as the reverse complement.
GCTAGAAATTTCAACTTGTTCAAAATTAGGATGACTTTCTAGAAATTGACGAACAACGTCAAAGTTCTCTTCATCAAAAATTGTACAAGTACTGTATACCATTATACCACTTTTTTTCAGGCTTTTCGAGGCGCTGTTCAGAATTTCTAGCTGAATTTTTTGTAAATCGACAAAATCCGAACTTTCTTTTCTATAGCGAATATCTGGTTTGCGTCGAATTAATCCAATACCTGAACATGGAGCGTCCACAAGAATTCGGTCAAATTTATCTGAACCAAATTCTTCAAAAATCATTGTCGCATCGGCTTTTTGAGTAGTAATTTTATCCGCAACATGTTGACGCTCTGCATTTTGATTAATTAAATCAAGTTTATGATCATATAAATCTAGTGCTGTGATATGGCCACTTGTTAAATATTGAGCCATATGAGTACTTTTACCACCAGGAGCTGCACAAGCGTCAAGAACTTCTTCTGTTCCTTCTAACTCAAGTTGAGGGGCAACTAATTGACTTGTTTCATCTTGAATCGTAATTCTGCCAGAGTGAAATTCTTCTGTCATTGCAAAATTTCCACTGTCAGCAATTAGAGCACTTTCTGTCAGCAGAGAAGCACGCGTTCCTGCAATTTCTACGGTTGGGTCAATTTTTCGTAAGCTAACGTGGCTTGGTTTTTCAAGACTTTCTAGAATTTCTCCTGTTCTTTTTCCACCAAATTGACGAACCATTTTATCCAATAAAAGTTTGGGTATTGAATATTTTGTTTCCCAATCCTTTGGTTCTTCATTTCGATGTTCAGAACGCATGAAATTACGTAACACAGCATTGATAAAGTTAGCCGTCGCTTGACCATCACGACGTTTAGCGATTTTGACTGCTTCATCTACTGCTGCCGAAGTTGGGACCTTATCCATAAATAAGATTTGATAAACTGTAAGCAATAGGAGCATTTTTGCCCAAGGTTTTGGTTCTTTTTTCAAGAAGGGAGTAATATGCCACTCCAATAAATCCTTTTTAGAAACCACTCCATATACAAGGGCAGTCACAAAAGCTTTATCAACTGTGGATAGTTCAGAATCTCGCAGATTTCGATCCAATGAAATATTGGCATAAGCATCATTGCCAAAAATGTCATTCAATACATCGAGTGCGGTTTGTCTTGCATTTTTTGTCATAGAGCTATTATACCCTTAGTAGTCAATGACTGTCAATGACTTTCGTCAGATGATTTTCCTTAAATTTCTTAAAAATACTCTCTTTTCATGATTCGTTTGTACTATATATAATACTTAACCGTTTTCTACTTAAAGTAAAATTTTCTTGAAAGTAACAAAAAAACTGACATCTTGTCAGTTTTTTTGTTAAATTGATTCTTATTTTACACGAGCATTATCACCCATGTCATCAACTTTTTCTTTTACTTTATCTACTTGATCAGATGTAAATTTCCCTGTTGTTTGAGCTGCGCCAACCACACGATCTTGTAAACTTTTTTCATCATCTTTTTGTTGTTCTTTTGTTTTAATATCAACAACTGTAACATTAACTTCAACAACTTCTAAATCAGTCATATCAGAAACTTCTTTACGAATGACATCCTTAATTTTTTGATAAATATCAGGAACGTTCTTCTTGTATTCTGTGACTACTTTTAGGTCCACTGCAACTTGTTTTTTACCAACTTCTACACCGACACCTGCTGTAACATCATCTGTATTTACTAGTTTTCCTGTCAGATTTGAGAAAAATCCTCCATCAACAGACAATAGTCCATTGACAGATTCAAGGGCAAGTCCAACAATTTTTTGAATCACTTTATCTTCGTAAGTCAAGCTACCTTTAACTTCAGTTACTTCTGTTTTTGTGTTTTCTTGTACCATAATTTCCTCCTAGTATTTTCTTATTTTTTCTTTAATAGTTGTTCAATGATTCCCGTACGTTGAAGATAAAGGCCAACGAAAATTCCTAAGCCAATAAGTAAGAAGAGAAGAATCATTTTCCAAAATCCGATTGTGAAGATACAAATAGCTATAATTAAACCTACTATTCCTCCAATTATCGGATAGCGATATCTTTCTAAAAGATTCATTTCCACCTCCTTATTCTACACGACGACTTGTCGAACTTTTATTTTCAGCAAGTGAGCTAACTTTTATTTTTAATTTTAAGTCATAATTTATACCAAAGAAATTTTGGATACTTTCTTTAATTTCTTGCTCAATTTCTTTTGTTTTTTCGACAATCTCAACTCTGGGAATAATTTCTCCTTTAACATCAATTTTTATTTTGGCTTGATATAAAGTCACATTGATTTTTGGATTTCTGATATAACCGTTGTTACTAACAATTTCTCTGACCAATCCTTCGATTGCTGAAACTTTTAAAGTTAGATTTCCTGTTTTATCATCTAGTCGAACTTCCTGATAAGTTTTTGGATAAAAAATAAGAATCAGCAAACAAATTAACAATAATGCTCCTAAAATTGAAGAGCTGATAAATATATATTGGGAAAGATGATTCCCAATGTAAGGAATTTCTGATGAGGGCATAAGCTCCCAACGAAAATTCATATAATTAAAGTAATCCCATAATATGGGGATAAGAATGGTGAGAAAGAATAAATCAGCCAAAATAAAAATAAATTTTTTTCCTTTTGACACGATACCTCCTCTCTTTTGCTGCTTTATCTAGTTGTTAGCTCTACCTAAGAAGAATGAAACAACAGCAACAACGATGACAGCACCAACAATAGAAGGGATAAGTGCCATACCAGCTAAACTTGGACCCCAAGAGCCTAAAAGTGCTTGCCCTACGAAAGACCCAACAAGACCAGCTAAAATATTAGCAATCCATCCCATTGATTTGCCCTTATTTGTAATTGCTCCTGCAATTACACCAATAATAGCTCCGACGATTAATGACCAAATCATAAATACCTCTTTCTAGTACAGTTCCTGTACATTTTTAATATATCAAAGTTCAAGCAACTTTTAAAGTAATTCGCTTTCTTTTTATTACACCCTAACTTGCTTGCTAAATTTTGAGGTAAAAAAAGTTCTATCATTAAAATTGATAGAACTTTTAATTTATTATTGTGGACAAATTTATTCGCCAAACTTATCCCCAACTTGTATTTTTTGACCTAGGCCATTAAGAAAGCTAACGATATCCATCTTGGGTTTACCGGCTGGTTGAACGAAAAGAAGTTCAAGGAGTCCCTCACCTGTGGCAACTTTTAATGATTTCTTCGTTTTTTCCACAATTTCACCAGCTTGTAAGTTACTGACAGAATCATCAGCAACTTTTGTTTCATAAATCTTGAAACGCTCGCCATTCCATGTGGTATGTGCCACTGGGAATGGATTCATTCCACGAACTTTATTGAAAATTTCACGTGCAGATTTATTCCAGTCGATTTTTTCTTCTTCTGGCGAAATATTAGGACTAAAAGTCACTTCATCTTCGTTTTGAGCTTGAGTTTTTAATTGGCCACTCAGGTATTTTGGCAATGTTTCAAGTAACAAATCACGTCCAACAAGGGCTAACTTTTCAAACATAGTGCCAACATTATCTTCTTCGAGAATTGGAGTAGAATCTTGAGCAATCATGTCACCGGCATCCATTTTACGAATCATTTCCATGATGGTTACACCAGCTTCTTTTTCGCCATTCATAATAGCATAATGAATAGGTGCCCCACCGCGATATTTTGGTAGTAAAGAAGCATGAGTATTGACTGCAAATTGAGCAACATCTAATAATTTACCTGGCAAAAATTGTCCAAAGGCGGCAGTCACAATTCCAACTTCTCCTGATTCAAGGAGCGTCATGATTTGAGTCATTTCTACTGAGCCAGAAAGTTTTTCTGGTTGAAGCACAGGCAAGTTAACCGTTAAGGCAAGTTCTTTAACTGGTGTCATTCTTAATTCCTGTTTCCGACCAACCTTACGGTCTGGTTGAGTCACTACTGCTAGAATTTCATATTGATTAGAATCAATCAAACCTTTTAAAACGGTCGCAGCAAATTGTGGTGTCCCCATAAAGATAATTTTTGTTTTTGTCATAAGTTTTCAAACTCCTCGATAATAATTTTCTTTTGTTTCATTAATACTTGAACAGCCTTATCGCCTTTTGCCATTAACTGTCCAAGATTTTCTGGAATAATTTGCCAAGAAATACCAAATTTATCTTTGCACCAACCGCATTGTTCGGCTTCTTTAACATGAGAAAGTTTTGACCAATAATCATCAATTTCGGCTTGATTTTTACAAGTCACAGTAAAACTAACTGCTTCATTAAATTTGAAAATTGGACCGCCATCAAGGCAGATAAAGTCAAGACCATTCAGACTAAATTCACCATTTAATACTTTTCCAGACATTCCTACGAAATGCTCATCCAGCTTTTCATCAGGATAATATTCGATGTTTTTGATTTTTGAATTTGGAAATACAGATACATAATAGTTCATTGCTTCTTTGGCATTGTTATCAAACCAAAGGCTTGGGATAATTTTTGCTTCCATAGTTGACCTTCCAATCTCTGTAAATTTCGGCTTTATCCACATGGGGATAATTATTGATTTTGGCAATTACTTTTAGGACAAGTGGAGATGAATTTTCTACTGACAAGTTTTTAATCAATTTCCAGACTGCTCTGTCAGAGTCATTTTTTCCGTCAGCAACAATTTTTGGTAATTTTTTGGCTACACTATTTAATTTTACATCAAAAAGGTTGAAAATGTGGTGCCCAACGACTCGACGGTCATTTTCATAAATCCAAGCCGAATACAGGCGATTATTAGTACTTGCAAGAACCGTAAACCCTGTTTCTTCAAGAACTTCTCGCTCTAATGTGTCAACCATTGATTCACCAACTTCTTGCGAACCGCCAGGTAAATCATAGCGATTTTGATAGGGACCTGAATTTTTTTCAATGACAAGTAATTTATCATTATCAATTGCCACACCATAGACTCCAAAATGCTTCAATAAATCAAATTTCTCAACCATATTTACCTCATTTCATTTTAAAAATAGCCGAAATTTTTCATGTTTTTGTTCAAATTCTTGAATTTCACAAATTTTATTTCCGGAAAATTTAACAAGAGAAATTCCGTCAAGAATGCCTTCTTTACCTTCATAAAAACACCGGAAAGTCCATGTGAATAAAGCAGTCTCATTATCCACATAATATTTATCCACAGTCCATGACTTAACTTTGTTTTCCACAGGATTATTCCACTGACAGAACCATTTTTCAATTTCAGCTTTTCCTTGATACTGAGCGCCGAAACACTCAGTATAAATAACATCTTCTGATAGAACTGTCAGTAACTTTTTGACGTCTTTGGTCAGCCATGCGTCAATTGTTTGTTGAAAAAGTTCGATTTTCTGCATTTTCCACACCAACTTTCTTTTGTTTTCAATTTCTTAACTTTTCCACCTGTGGAAATTTTTATACAAAATTTTGTGGCTCACTATCAATCAATACTCGTAAATTTTTGTTATCCCGAAGTTGGGTTAATTCAAGCACTTGATTTAAAGCTGATTCTAATTTTTCTTCAAAACGATATTTAACTAAGATTTGATAATGATAAAGGTTATGTGTTCTGGCAATTGGTCTGGCGGTTGGCCCTAAAATTTTAGCTTTTTCTGTCAAATTTTGCTTGAGTAATTGAGCGATCTCATAAGATTTTTGAATGGCAACTTCTTCATCTTGATGAGAAACAAGCACTTGAACGGTGAAATAATAAGGTGGATAGGAAAGTTCACGACGAAATCTCATTTCCATTTCATAAAATTTTTCGTAATCTTGAGCCTTGGTCATTTCAATAGCATAATGATGTGGATTGAAAGTTTGAATTAATACTTCACCTTTTTTATCTGCTCGTCCAGCTCGTCCAGCCACCTGCATCAACAATTCAAAGGAACGCTCACTCGCTCTAAAATCAGGTAGATTTAGGCCAGTATCTGCGTTAATGACACCCACTAAGGTTACGTTTGGAAAATCTAAACCTTTGGCAATCATCTGAGTTCCTAAGAGGATATCAGCTTCATGATTACCAAACTTTTCAAGAATTTTTTCGTGAGCATTTTTTGTCCGAGTTGTATCTACATCCATTCGCAAAACTCGTGCTTCAGGCATAATTTCTCGAAGTTCTTCTTCGACTTTTTGCGTTCCTGAACCGTAATAACGAATTTTTCGTGAATGACAATTAGGACAAGTTTGCGGAATTCCTTCGACATGACCACAATAATGACAATTCAAAGTTCGGGTATCCATGTGAAGGGTCAAGGAAATATCGCAATTGGGACAATCAACAACAAAACCACATTCGCGGCACATGACAAATGAAGAATAACCCCTTCGATTCAACATCAAAATGACTTGTTCATCTTTGTCAATTTTTTCTTTTATTTTTGTCAGTAAAGATTGTGAGAAATTAGCAGATTGGTCAGAAATTTCACTGCGCATATCAATGATTTTTATTTCTGGCAGGATTGCTGCTTCATTTGCCCTTTTTGTCAGTAATAAAAGTTCATAAACTCCGCGCATGGCACGTGCTCGCGTTTCTAAACTTGGCGTTGCAGAACCTAAAACCAGTCTTGCACCATGCCATTTTGCACGCAAAAGCGCAATATCTCTTGCATGATAACGGGGACTTGAATCTTGCTTATATGAAGTTTCATGTTCTTCATCAATGATGATAATTCCCAAATTTTCAACAGGTGCAAAAATAGCTGAACGTGCACCGACAACTACCTGAGCTTTACCGGATTTAATTTTTCGCCATTCATCATATTTTTCACCATCAGATAAACCAGAATGCATAATCGCCACTTTATCTCCAAAACGGGCAATAAATCGATTAGTAATCTGTGGCGTCAAAGAAATTTCTGGCACAAGCATAATTGCTGTTTTACCGAGTTTGAGAAAATGGTCAATGGTCTGTAAGTAAACTTCTGTTTTACCTGAACCAGTAATTCCTTCCAACAAAAATGGTTTGTCAGAAGATGCAATTATTTTTTCGTAAGCTGCATTTTGTTCGGAGTTGAGAATTTTGGCACTGTCATTTTCCACATCTTCAAATTTTTCTTTCGTCCTAGAAATTTCAACCTCTTCAATTTTGACTAGGTCATGCTCAACGAAAAATTTAATGATTTGTGAAGAAAAATTTAATGATTTGACAGCAATTTTTTCTTCTTGAAGTCGTAATAGAAAATATTTCAACTCTAAGCGTTTTTTAGCTCTCTTTTCAATTTCAAATTCAGCTAGTTTTTCGATATCTGGAATAGATAAGAATTTTTCTGTTTTTCTATTTTCTTTAGATTTTGCTAAGTATTCTACTGACAGCTGACCCAAACGTACAGCCTTTGCTGACGAGATTTTTTCTGCTTCTGTCAGTTGTGACCATTTGACAGAAGTTCCATCAGTCGATTTTAGGAGCTTGTCATAATTAGAATTCAAAAGATTAGGTAACATGGCTTTTAGACATGAAATTTTATAAGAAAATACTGAATGACGCATTTCATCTGCCAACCAAAGCTGTTCATCCGTTAGGACTGGCTCAACGTCGAGTAGTTCAGAAATTTCTTTCAAATTTACTGACGGCTCAAGCTCTTCATCTTCAAATCCAATGACAATTCCTTGAACAAGCCGGTTTCCACTTCCAAAAGGAACATGGACCCGCATGCCCACTTCAAGCAAATTTTCAAATTCAGCTGAAAGGCTGTAAGAAAAGGGTTTATCCGTCTGCATCAGAGGCACATCAACGATGACTTTAGCAATTTTCATTTATTTTTGACCTCCGTTTTCTTATCTTTAATTATAACAGAAAAGCATTTTTCCTGCTTTTGACTTATCCGCTTCTTACTGACAAAGCTGTCAGTAACTTTTAGAAATAAAAAAAGCGCCAATTGACGCTTAAAAAATTTATTCTGCGGCAGCTGCTTTAGCGGCGCGGCTATTTTTTTGTTTTGCTTCTTCTTCAGCTTCTTCTTTAGCAATTTGCTCTTTGATGAGTTGTTCTTTCATCTTAGCTTGCAAACGTTCCAATTCGCGTTTTTCAACTAAAGTTTCACGTTTCAATTCAGGTGATGGGTGAATTTTAACTGTTCCATCAGCAATTTCTTCCAAAGCACGCAAAGTATTTTTTACAGCTTTAAATTCTTTTGTTGGGCGTTCTTTATCACGCAATTCATGCGCACGTTTTGCTTCCAAAACTACTAAAGAATATTTTGAATCAACTTGGTCCAATAACTTGTCAATTGAAGGTTCTAACATCATAATTCATTACCTCATTTTCTAAACTTTTCATTCTATTTTTACTAACAGACTTGTTATCATCAAAATAAAATTCTGTCAGTAAAATTTATCAACTTTATCATTTCTGTCAGGACTATCAGTAGAACTGATAACTCCTTCGCATTAAACTGACAAATCTGTCAGTAATTTTTCCAATTAAATCAAACTTTCACATCATCAATCATATGAACGTAGCGTTCAATCACGCGGTCCACACGGTAATGTTCAGCTTCAATAATTTTCTTAACACGTTCGGCAGCAAGTTCAACTTTGTCATTAACGACGGCATAATCATATTCACTCATCAAGCGAATTTCTTCTTTTGCTTTTTCAAGTCGTGAAGCAATGACTTCAGCCGAATCTGTCCCACGTCCAACTAAACGTCCACGTAATTCTTCCAAATCTGGTGGAGTCAAGAAGACAAAAACACCATCTGGAACTTTTTCCTTCACTTGAAGCGCACCTTGCACTTCAATTTCTAGAAAAACATCTTTTCCTTCGTCCAATGTCTGATTGACATAAGTTAAAGGTGTGCCATAATAATTTCCAACATATTCAGCATATTCCAGCATCTGACCATTGCGAATCATTTCTTCAAATTCATCACGTGTCCGGAAATAATAATCTTTTCCATCTACTTCGCCAGGACGTTGCTTACGCGTTGTCATTGACACTGAATATTCAAAGTTGTTTTCACTCTCAAAAATTTTAGCACGAACTGTTCCTTTTCCAACACCAGAAGGTCCAGAAAAAACAATTAATAAACCACGCTCACGCATTTTTTCCTCCGATATATCTCTAATTCCATCTCTTAATCAACGATTAAATTCATTCTATCAAAAGCTAGCTCTTAAAACTAGCTTTTGTAACAAAAAAGAAATATAATTTCGTAATAAGACACAAAAAAACTGTCAAAAGACAGTTTTTTATTTTGCATAGTCAATCGCTCGAGTTTCACGGATAACAGTAATCTTGATATTACCAGGATAATCCATTTCATCCTCAATTCGATTTTTCACATCACGCGCCAAAATCACAATTTGGTCATCCGTTAATTTCTCTGGTTTAACCATTACACGAATTTCACGTCCAGCTTGTAAGGCAAAGGCTGTTTCCACACCTTCAAAGCTTGTTGAAATTGCTTCAAGGTCTTTCAAACGTTTGATGTAATTTTCAATTGATTCACGACGAGCTCCAGGACGTGCTGCTGACAAAGCATCAGCCGCTGCAACAAGTACCGCAATGTTACTCAAAGGTTCTGTATCACCGTGGTGGCTCGCAATTGTATTGATGACAATTGGATTTTCCTTGTACTTACGTGCAAGTTCTGTACCAATTTCAACGTGGCTTCCCTCAACTTCATGGTCAAGTGCTTTACCAATATCATGCAAGAAACCTGCACGTTTAGCAAGTGCCACATTTTCTCCCATTTCGCCAGCCAAATTACCAGCAATATGAGCAACTTCAACTGAGTGATCAAGTACGTTTTGTCCATATGAAGTACGGAAATGCAAACGTCCCATAATCTTCATCAAGTCAGGATGCAAGTTATGCGCCCCAACTTCAAAGGCTGCTTGTTCACCATATTCACGCATTTTATGATCAAGTGCTTTGCGGTTTTTCTCAACCAACTCTTCAATTCGCGCTGGATGAATTCGACCATCTTGAACTAATTGTTCAAGAGTCATACGAGCAATTTCACGACGAATTGGGTCAAATCCTGAAAGTACAACTGCTTCTGGCGTATCATCAATGATGACATCAATCCCAGTCAATGCTTCAAAAGTACGAATATTACGACCTTCACGACCGATAATCCGACCTTTCATACCATCGTCTGGTAAATTGACAACCGAAACAGTTTGTTCAGCTACAGAATCAGATGAAACGCGTTGAATAGCAAGTGAGATAATATTTTTAGCTCGCTTATCTGCTTCAACTTGAGCTTTTTCTTCGCTTTGACGAATAATTTGAGCCATTTCTTTTGTCAAACCATCTCGAGTTTCACTCAAAATAATTTCACGAGCATCATCTGTGCTCAAATTTGAAATACGCTCCAATTCTAGTCGTTTCTTTTCTTCAATATGCGCTAATTGTTCTTCTCGCTTACTGAGCGTATCAGTTTTTCTAACGAGGTTCTCCTCTTTAGAATCTAAGTTTTCTTCTTTTTTCGTTAAGGTATCATCCTTACGGTCTAAGATTTCTTCACGTTGTTTTAGGCGCTTTTCAGTCTCCTTTAACTCCTGACGTTCTTGCTTAAATTCATCTTCGATTTCACGACGTTGCTTTTGTTCTTCTTCACGAAGGGTGTAACGGGCTTCTTTTTTGAAGGCTTCAGCCTCCATTTTCAAAGACTCCGCCTCACGTTTAGCATTCGCCATCACCTCATTTGCTTTATTTTCAGCTTCATTAAAAAGAGATTCAGCATCCTGCTTATTTTTCTTTATATTTTGAGCGTAAAAAATAAATGCGACAACTAATACAACCAATAAGACCAAGAGAACGATAGAAATAATGTCCATTAGTCTCCTCTAAAGTCAGTAGTAATTCCAATAAATTCTACTCACAGTTTGATTATAAATTAATGTATTTTACATAGTAAAACACTCATTTATTATATCATTTTAAGGCTCATTATTCAATGAAAGATAGTGTAACGCTTTCAGAATAATTTAGAGTCAATTATGTCATCATAAATTGACATCCTTCACGAATAAATAAAGACAGTTATTTTACTAACTGTCTTCATCAACTAATTTTCAAGTAAAGCAGCGGCTTCTTCATCCAAAATAAAAGTAACATTTGGATGCGTCCGTAAAATAGAAGCTGGAATTTCTTCTGTGATTGGGCCCTCAAGAACTTTTTTCATAATCTCTGCTTTCTTTTTTCCGTCAGCAAAAACTAAAAGTTGCTTGCTTGCTAGAACTGTTCGTGGACCAAAAGTGACATAAGGAGAAGCCGGTTCTTTATCTGTCAAATTTTTGATTGACTGATAAATCTCATCCCCTTCTTCAAATGGAACAGCAAAAATTTCTCGCTCAAAGCTTGTATGTCCTGGCATATTTGCACAAAAATGGCCATCTTCTCCTATCCCCATAACAATCAAATCAATCCCACCGTCCTGTAAGATTTTTTGGTCAAAAACTTGATTATTTTGAGCATTTAATTCATGAAGATTACCGTCATCAATATGTACTCGATCATAGAAAGCTGTCTTTAAAGCACTCATTGTTAATCCATAGCGTTCACCAGCAAGTGGCACTTCATCAAAATTGTAATAATGGATATTTGAGCGATCAAAATTCATTTTTTGGAGTTTATCAATAAGAATTTCATACATTCCAAGAGGGGTATTTCCCGCTGTAAGCGAAAGATTTACCCTTTTTGAAAGCATCATCTTATCAAGAACAATCGCTGCAGCAAGTTCACTCATTGTGGCGTAATCTTTAGTGATTATTTTTTTCATAGAAGCTCCTTTTTTCTTGTTACTTCTATTTTACAGGATTGAGTATTCTATTTAAAGCAATTCTACTCGTTGAAAATAAAAAAAGCGGAAATCCGCTTTTTTTATTATTTTTTAAGAGCTGTTTTAAGTTCTTCAACCTTATCTGTTTGTTCCCATGGTAATTCTACATCTGTACGGCCGAAGTGCCTTTCGACTTTGGGCTTTAGCCCATTAGCGAGAAAGGACAGCGGAGGAGACAATGGTGACGTAGACCGAACGAAGGTCGGCGAGGCCGATTATTTACCTAAAACGGATTTAAGCTCTTCAACCTTGTCTGTTTGTTCCCATGGCAATTCTACATCTGTACGGCCGAAGTGCCCGTAAGCTGCTGTTTGTCCGTAAATAGGACGGAGTAAGTCAAGCATTTGAATAATTCCTGCTGGGCGAAGATCAAATACTTTACGAATTGCTGCTAAAAGTTCATCATCTGAGACTTTACCTGTACCAAAAGTATCAACATTGATTGATGTTGGTGTCGCAACACCAATAGCGTATGAAAGTTGAATTTGCGCTTTTTCTGCAAGTCCAGCTGCCACAATATTTTTGGCTACATAACGTGCTGCGTAAGAAGCTGAACGGTCAACTTTTGTTGCATCCTTACCAGAGAAAGCTCCACCACCGTGGGGAGCATATCCACCATAAGTATCAACAATAATTTTACGTCCAGTCAAGCCTGAATCCCCTTGAGGACCACCAATAACAAAACGTCCTGTTGGATTGATGAAGTATTTAGTTTCATCATCTAAAAGTTCAGCTGGAATAACAGCCTTGATGACTTTATTAATCACATCATCGTGAATTTCTTCGTTTGTTGCTGACGCAGCATGTTGAGTAGAAATAACGACTGTGTCAATGCGTTTTGCTTTGCCATTATCATCATATTCTACAGTTACTTGTGATTTTGCATCAGGACGCAAGTATGAAATTTCACCTGATTTACGTAAATCAGCTAATTTTTTAACTAATTTATGTGAAAGTGAGATGGCGAGTGGCATATATTCGGCAGTTTCGTTAGTCGCAAAACCGAACATCATTCCTTGGTCACCAGCACCAATCAAATCAAGCGGGTCAACTAATTGGCCATTTTTATCGCGAACTTCTTCGGCTTCATTTACCCCTTGTGCAATATCGCTTGATTGCTCAACAAGTGAGACGTGAACGCCCACTGATTTATAATCAAATCCATTTTCGCTATCTGTATAGCCAATTTTTTTGATTGTTTCACGAACGACATGAGCAATATCAACATAAGCTGATGTTGATATTTCACCAAAGACATTGACCGTCCCTGTATATACGACCGTTTCACAAGCAACGTGTGCATGTGGGTCTTGTGCGAGAATGGCATCAAGAATGGCATCTGAGATTTGGTCTGCAACCTTATCTGGATGACCTTCTGATACTGATTCTGATGTAAATAAATGTTTTTCTGACATTAAAAATGTCCCCCAATCTAAATTTTGGTTACAAGGCGTCTTTAAACTTATCTAATATTTACTGACGAAAAACCTTCATAGGATAGCCGTTGGGCTTCAGCGCTTACGGATATGCTAGTATTTTCATCAGTAATTTTTAAAATAAATCAAATCCTTTCGGGACTCGTAACTCTCTTATTTTACCTCTTTTTCGGAAAAAATGCACTCTTTCCTTTACATGATTCTAAAATAAATCTACTGATAAATTTTAAATAAGTTGTCCTTATGATAATTCAAACCCGAAATGCTGAATGGTCTTGTTTTTCAACTTATCAATTGTCAAACTTAATGTTTTTTAAACATGTATTCGCGGGTCATTGGCAAACCTTGACCTGAAGCACCTTTAGTCAAAAGATATTGAACAACATCAATATTTCCAGCTTCAAAACTTGCAGCGCAGGCTTGAAGATAAAGTGTCCACATTCTTGCAAATGGTCTACCCATTTCTTTTTCTACTTCATCAAAAACTTCGAGATAATTTTCATTCCAAATTTCAAGCGTTTTTTGATAATGACGACGAAGGGGTTCAAGATCATCCATTTGCAAACCAGCAGTCATAATATGTTCAACATTTTCAGCGATATTTGGAATATAACCTCCAGGGAAAATGTATTTTTCAATAAATGGATCCACACCAGCACCGCGATGTTGTCCAGTAATACCATGAATCAATGCGCGACCATTTGGTTTGAGATAATCAGAAACTTTTTGGAAATACATTTCCAAATTTTCTTTCCCAACATGTTCAAACATTCCGACAGATGTAATGTAATCAAAAGGTTCTTCTTTGAGGTCACGATAATCGACCAGATAAACTTTCACTTTATCAGAAAGTCCCAAATCATCCGCTTTTTTGCGAACATAATAATATTGTTCTTCTGAGAGTGTCACTCCGACTGCTGAAAGGCCATATTCTTGAACAGCCTTAAACATCAAAGTTCCCCAGCCACAACCAATATCAAGCAAACGTCCCCCAGGTTTACTATCGAGTTTGTCCAAAATATGATGAACTTTAGCAATTTGTGCTTCTTCCAAAGTCATATCTTCATGTTCAAAATAAGCACATGAATAAGTCATCGTTGGGTCAAGCCATTTGTTATAAAAGTCATTCCCAATATCATAATGACTATGAATATCTTCACGAGATTGTTTTTGAGAATGATTTCCCAAAAGTTTTATCATTGATTTCCCAAAACCAGATTGGTCTGTTAAAAAGCTACCGGCCTTACGATATGCTGATGTAACAAGCTCTTGAATGCTCCCCTCAATTTCAATTTCTTCATTCATGTAAGCTTCAGCCAATACTAAGGTTGGCATTGAGCTCAATTCACTAAATGAGAATTTTTTATTAAAAGTAATGTGAACTTGCGTTTCTCCTTCACCATACTTTTCTGTTTTTCCATCCCAATAAGTTACTGCAATGGGGATATCGAAAGCAACTGCAAGTGCTTTGTTCAAAACTGTTTTTTCAAATACCAAGTTATTCTTCCCTTTCCTAACATTGTTCTAATAAAACTATACTCCGTAGATTATTGAAAGTCAAATACTTACTATCGTTAGATTTTTCTGAAAATTTTCATTGTCAGTAAATTAATAAAGATTTTGCCTATAAGTGAGGTCAGCCTCCTAGATTCTAGAAAATAGATAACTTTGAACTTGCGCAAGTGCAGAAACGTAATTTCCTAATTTTCCCTCTCGCTTGCAGTCGACTTCACATGGTATAATAAAAAAATGAACGACAAACTTGAAAAATCTATTATTTTACAAAAAAATCCTTGGCTGACTGATGTAAAAATTGTCGCTGAATCCGAATCAACTCAAAAAGATGCTAAATTAGACGGACAAGAAAATTGTCTTTATTTAACTGAAAGACAAAATAAAACTTATGGTCGTTTTGGCCGTCAGTATTTTGCTGCGCCGTCTGGCGGAATTTATATGAGTTTGTCACTCAAGCCTAAAGTTGAACTAGAAAAACTTCCAGAGTTCACTCTGCTGACAGGAGCTGCCATTGTGTCAGCAATCGAAAAATTAACTGACAAAAAGCCTCAAATTAAATGGGTTAACGATATTTATCTAGATGATAAAAAATTTGTTGGTATTCTTGCCGAAACATCACTTAATCCAACTCAAGAAGCTCAAGTTATCATTGGTGTCGGAATTAATTTTTCTATTTCCCAATTTCCAACTGAAATCGAAGAGCGAGCCACTTCTTTATTTTATAATGAACAAGCAAGCATCAGTCGTTCGGAATTAATTGCCGAAATCTGGTCTGAATTTCATCGTTTATCAGAGGGTTCATTTTTTGAAATTTATAAATCTCACTCATTTATTCTTGGCAAACAAGTTGAATTTGTTCAATCTGGACAAACTTTTTCCGGAAGAGCCACAGATTTAACCTCTAAAGGTGAGCTTATCGTAAATTTAGATAATGGTCAGCAAAAAATACTTTCCAGTGGCGAGATCTCACTAAAAAAATGGACTTAATCAGTCCATTTTTTCAGTTATTATTATTATATTATATAGGAGGCCAGTTTTAGGTCATGGTGGACCAGAATTATTTTACTGACAGAACTTTCTGTCAGTAACTTTTTTAGAAATCTGACCAGTCATCTTCTTTTTCTTTTTCAACTGGTTGTGCTTCCTTAGTCTTACGACTTTTTGGTTCATCCCATGGATTTCCCCATTGGTTTGAATCTTGTTGATTTTGACGTCCTTTATCTTCATAACGACGTGCCCAATTATTCATTTTATCTGAATAACGTTCTGACCAACGATCCATTTTTTCATCAAAATGTTGCGCTTTACGATTCCATTTTTCTTGATAATCATCTTCTGAATCATCATAGTAATTTCGTGGTCTAGCACTTGGAATAATCCAACTTGCTACGAAATACAATGGAATCAATCCGCCCCAGCTTCCAAAAGCTAGAACAACAAATAGGATACGTAGAATCGTCACAACATCACGACCCAGACCAAAATATTCTGCAATCCCTGCAATGACACCACTGACTCTACGATTTGTCACTGATTTTGTTAATTGTCTTTGAGACATAATTTATCCTTTCTTCATAATCGTTGAATTAACCTTGTGACGGTGTCATCAATAGACTCGCAATCACATAAACAATGAGTAATGTTCCCCAACTTCCGAAAGTACCAAGCACAATCAGAACCCGAATTACATTAATTACTGTACGGCTCAAGCCAAAGTATTCACCAAGTCCCCCGACGGTTCCTGCGATGACTCGATTGCTACTTGATCTTTTCAGAGTTTTCTTAGCCATTTCTCACCTTTCTTTTCAAATTTACTGACAGAACTCTTATAAAATTTCTGTCAGTAAAATTTTATTCAGTTTCTTCTTTGTCAGTAGTTTCAGTATCTTTAAGCCAAATCGTTCCTGATTTTGTTTCAAATTCAAAGGTTAATGATTCAGCACCTTGACGGACAATCGCTGCTCCATTACGGCCAGCTTCAAAAGGACTATCAAGATTTAAACGTGTCTTATATCCGCCAAAGATTGTGCGAACATGACCAACCAAGCCCAAACTTTCTGGTACAGAAACTTTGATATCGCCATTCACATTTTTAAGATTTAATTTGTGAGCCGTTCCTGTTTTTTCGGTCAGCAAAATATTTCCGTTTACGAGTGAAACATCACCAGATTCAAAAGCAGTTGTAATTCTGATATTACCATTAACTCCAGTTAATTCTAAATCTGAATTCGTGCCATCAATTACTTTGATTTCACCATTCTTATTGTTAATCTTCAACTCATCGCTGTTTACTTCAAGCACTTCAGCATTTCCGTTCATAAGATTAATATTCATTTTTTGACTGGAAATTTTTTCAACTTTAAGTTCTGCATGAGGTGTATTAATCTCAATATTTTCATATTCTTTTACTGGTAAGTAAAGTTCAATATCCGCAGAAATTCGACCATTTGCTTCAATTTCAAGCACATCATCTTCAACTTCAAGTTTAGTTTTTTCAGCAATGTAAGCTTCTACATTACCATCTTCAACTGCCCCGTAAATTTTATATTCTACTTTTACATGGGCATTTTCACCCGGTAAAATATTTACTTTTCCACTCTTAAGATTAAGATTAACATTTTTGAAATCTTCGTTGATATCTTTTTCTACAGTGTGAGAAATTGATTTAACCTTAGGAAATCCTTTTGAAAAATCAATATTATCATCAACAGATTTTGCAACCCCTTGGAAAATTTCTTTACCTCTAGCAAACAAACTTTCTGCAACATTTTTCATTGCATCAGGAAAATCTACATCGTGATTAACATATCCTTCTTTATCTGTATATGTGAATTCTTTGTTCTCGGTTTTATCATCAGAAGCTTCTCCATTCACTGAACCATTTTTTTCAAGTAATTCTAAAGCTTCATCTTCCGTGATAATTCCACGACGCATCAAATCCATAATTCTATCTTTTTTATTAGCCATTTTTTTAGATCCTTTCTCTGCTCATTCAAGCATTCAATATCTTAAAAACTTTTTTTATTGAGATTATCTTTATCTCGTACACTTATTATCTCAAACTTTTACCAAATAAAAATCAGCCTTTGGGCTGATTTTTAACATCTTCTTTTTTTAACTAAATAAAAGATTCAATACTCCTATTTTACTGACAGAACTACTAATTAATTTTGTCAGTAATTATTTAGGTTGAATATAAGTTGCCAAAGCAGCTACACCAGCAGAAATATGGCGTTCGCTGACAATATTATTACCTTTAACATTCATCTCTGAAACGAGAATAGAGTTATCTGAATAAACCTTTTCAACAAAAGCTACGTGACCATATTCAGAACTTGAACCAGCTACTCCTGGTGGGAAGCTAACAGCATAACCCTCAGTTGGAACAGTTGTTGTGAAATAACCTTGAGCTTGGGCATTAATTCCCCATTCGCCACCATTTCCCATATGTGTTCCAACGAGCCCACCTAATTGAATGATACGGTTATAAACATACTGTGTACAATTACCAAAAGCATAACTATCAGCACCTGGATATTCTACCCCATTATATTCTGGATAAGCTGAATTATCTAATTTTGATGCCACCAATGGACTTTCAGGAATTTTACTATCTATAACTTGTGTTGTACTATCAACATTATCATAAGCATCTAATTTATATTCTTGAATAATTTCAATTAATTTTTGTGCATATGCCGGGTCAGTAGCAAAAATTCCTTGCAATGCTTGAGCCGCCTCTTGGTAAGTCTTAGCATGTGATTTCCATGCGCCAGCATAAATTTCTGAGTTCCAAGTTGTCCCTTTAATCATTAAATTAATATAATCATCCAAGGCTTGGTCATAATTACTATAAACTCTAAAACTTTGCTCAATATAATAAAGATTATTTCCCGAAAATTCTTCCGTCTTAAATGAAATTGATTTTCCTAAATAAGCACCTGTAATATTGAAAATATTAAAATACTGCTGACTCATATTACTTTGACCAGAACCAGATTCTAAAATCGCCTGTGCCAAGATAATTGACGCATACAAATTATTCTTACCAGCTAAAATTCTCACGCGGTCCGCAATACTTTTAATAAAGGCTTCTGTACTAGAAGTATCAATTTTATCAATTGACTTAGCTGCTTCAATTGTTTTCAAAACAGGGCCAGCGTAAATAGAAGGAGCTGAATCTGCTGATGAATTAGGAATTTGTGCTGCAGTTGATGTCTGATAGTAGGCATTATCCTGTGAATAATTAGAGGGTGCAGCTGTAGAAGTTGATGCTGAAGGAGCTGTGGTAGAAACTGAAGTTGATGGTGCTTGAGTTGTTGTAGAGGAATTACTAGTTGAATTATTATTTGTTGATGAACTTGGATTACTTGGTTTTGATGATGAACTTGAATTACCTGTACTTGACGATGAACTTGAACCATTTGAATTTGATGATGAGCTTGAGCTACCTGTACCTGATGATGAACTTGAACTACCCGTACTTGACGATGAACTTGAACCACCTGTGCTTGATGAAGCATCTGAACTACTTGTAGTTGCTGACGAAGCCTCTGAACTGCCTGCGTTTGATGATAATATTGCAGCTGATCTACTCACAACTGTTAATGCTTCTGAGCTTATCCCTGATGCATCTGAACTATTTCCAACAGTTACTCGATCAGCATGAACGGTCACACCAAAAGTCGTCATTCCTAAAAACAGCGCTGTTCCCGCAATAAATTTTTCCTTTTTTAAGCGCTTAGTTTTATCATTATTAGTCAATTCTAGTTAATCCTCCATGGTATGTATTATAATTTCAACATCATTTCTTTCAAGACATTTACTTTTACGCAATTGTAACATTTAAAAACAAGCAAGTCAAATTAATCACTTTTATTTATTGAATAGATTCTCATTTTTATTTGAAAAAATTATTATACGATATAGCTAGTAGCAAAATCATATAAAAAATGTCCATCATAAGTGACAAAGCCATATTTAATCATATTTTATAATAAGTTGCTTATGACTTAGTTGAAATAACCCATACTCTCTAAAACAAAGGACTACTATTTTCCCAAAATAGTAGTCTGTTCTCTTGATCTTATATCTCTAAGTGAAATTACTAAAATGTAATGTTTTTATTACGAATTTAATAATATAGAAAAAATCAAATTCAGTCAAAAAACCTTATTCATCGTTGGCTCCTATTTCAACACTCTTCTTATCCTCAGTTTGGTAATCTTTTAAAAAGATAGTATCCGCATAAAATAGATTCTTATATTCATTTTTTTAGTCCCTCTCAAATGTCTTTTAAGGGAGAAATTTCAAATATACTAAGAACAATTAATGAAGGAATTACTAGAGTACCCCCTTTTGCTGTATAATAGTTCAAATCAATAAAGCTTATACCAGATTCTTCGTAAATTAGACAAAATTTTTTTTGCAAGACAAGCATTCTTCTGACGCAATCAGGAATTCAATGTTCCAATTCGTTAAAGTCAAATTTTCTTTCTTTCATCATTCTATAAACAATGATTGATTTCCAACAACCAGATAAACTATTTTAATAGCACCCAATGGATAAAATCGAAAATACTTGATAAATTTATATACTAAGATAGAACCTTATGCTATATCAAAGCAAATTTAAAAATAAAAAAACGTCCATCATAAATGACAAACGTTTATTTAATCATGTTTTAAAAGTTGATTAAGCTTTGTTTGCTGAATTTACCACTTCAAGAAATAAAGATACTTATTATTTCTTAAACTGTAAAAAAAGAGCTACTTCATTGAAGAATTTTATTTTATAAAATTTTAATGCTTCTCAATGTTACTCACAATAGTGTGGCAAACTTGTGGCAATATTTTTTTGTGGCAAGTTTTAGTACAATTGATCATCTATTAGGCACAACAAAAAGATATCGTTTAGATATCAATGTATGGTATAATATATTCTAGGAGGTGATTCAATGGCAGAACGATTTGTATTTACTTTATCAGCAGTAAATAGAGAACGATTAGAATGTATGCAGGAATATCTAAAAGAACAAGGAACACCAGCAAAATTTGTGGGATTGATAAATTTAAGTATTGCTGAATATGAAAAAAAATTTATTCATGATAATAAAGATTATGAGCAATTCAAAAATAATTGGAATCAAAAAAAGTAAAATCATTCTATGGTTTTATTTTTTTATTTGCTTTTTTGATATCAAACTGCTATACTTTTATCAGATAGCTACTTGATATCAAATAGCCATCAATAGTATTTTGGAGGAAAAGGAAAAATGAGACCACATGCAAGAGCACCAGCAATTTTTATAAAACTCACTATTAAAAATCAAAAATAGAAATATGGAGAAAAATTTAAAATGAAAACATTTAAAGAGATTTTTATCGACGAAAATATGGAAATGCCTAATAAATACGGTATTACCCGAGTACAAAGAATTAACCTAGATAGCTCCGTAGAATTCGAATTTAATGATGAATCTAAAGCTTTTTTACGGGGTGAGTTAGCTAAGTTACCACACAAAGCCGAAACTATATATGAACCTACCCTAAAAAAATTTGCTGAGAATATTATTCTTCTCAATATTCAAAAACATCGTAAAGACGATAGATCTAGAATTTCTTTAATGAATGATGAAATTTACCACGGTTATAGAAATATATCATTTTATACAACTAAATAGAGTAATTAAATTGTTTAGAGGGATTCCCCTAAACTTTTAAAAAGAACGGAGAATAACAATGAAAAACACATCTAAAAATATTACTTATTTCTTTGCTTTAATATTATCGGTTTCCCTTGGATTTGTAAATGGTAGTAGTTTCGATTTATATACTACTTTAATTGCTTTACAAACTATTTTTGTAGTTCTTTTCTTCACACTGATTTTGCCAGACTTGGTCGAAAGTGATAAGGAAAAATCAAAAGAACATGGAGACCGAGAACATTAATGAGTGATAAATTTAAAAGTAACGTTACATTTGCTGCAGCAATCATTGCTTTATTGATTGCTATTCCCTTTACTGGTTCTATACAAGTGATTGCTTCTTTAATAGGAGTGGTGCTAATTGTCATCTCCTTTTACTACATGATAAAGCAGAAAATAAAGAGTATTATTTCTTTTTTTAGAGGAAAGAGATGATTATGGAATTTTTCTTATTTTGGATTGAATTATATAGGAAACAACATCAAAATAATCCTGTAGGAAAAGTAAGTTTGAATAATAAAAATTTGTTTCTGAATTTCCCAAAATACATTGACTTCCTAAGGGATTTGCTAATATTAGTCAGTTTGATGATATTCATATTATCTTGGTTTGCTAATGCAAAATTAATAAGCTTAGTACTCGGTTTTTCCTTTATATTTCTTCTGTTAAAGCAATTTGAATGGTTTAACTTTTTAAAACAAACAATTCAATATATTTATCGCTTTGATTATTTATTATTGAATTTTTTAGTCGACAATGAACTATTAAAAGATAAATATAATTTAGAAAGTGCTGAATTATCATATGAAATAACAGATAAGGAATTAATAATTTATGCATACAAAGCTGGGGGGCTATCATCTAAACTTGAGAACCTCGACTTGGAGCTCTCAGCGCTCTTTAATTTACCGTTGGAAGAAAAGATAATCAGACCTGCGATTGTTGAATATAAATTTATTATTGAGCGCCCAGAACGCTTAGTTTTAAAATCTAGTTCAAAAGAAAGTCTAGATGATTTGGAAATTGATTTAGGCTATGGTGTAAAGTACAACCCAGTAACGTGCCCGCATATCCTTGTTGCGGGTGGTACAGGCTCAGGTAAGTCAGTATTTATTAGCTTTCTGCTTTTAGAGTTATTGAAGCGAGATTCTACGATTTATATAGCTGACCCTAAAAATTCTGATTTGGGCTCTCTATCGTATTACTTAGGAGATGAGCGAGTGGCTACAAATCCTAATAATATTGCGAGAATTGTTCGATTAGCTGTCACAGAAATGCAGGAACGCTACGACATCATGAGAGAAAATTTCGTATACGGCAGCAACTTTAGAGATCATAATTTTCGGCCAGTGTTTTTAATCTTTGATGAGATGGGCTCTTTTAAGGCAAGTAGCACGGATAAAAATTCTAAAGCAGTGGTCAACGAAGTTATGGATGGTATTAAACAAATCATTTTACTTGGTAGGGCTGCGGGAGTATTTGTGCTTGTTGCAGCACAGCAGGTCAGCTCTGACACGCTAAGTACTGATTTACGAGATAATCTTGGTTTAAGAATAGCGTTAGGTGCCAATTCTTCGGAAGGCTATCGCATGGTGTTCGGTTCTGCAACACCTGAGCCACAACCGATTGAAGTTAAAGGGGCAGGGTTTCTATATAAACAAGGAGCAGGGAAAGAAAAAGCCCAGTATTGGGAAAGTCCCTTTCTAGATACTCAGCAATTTGACTTTATAAGTCAATTAAAATTGTATCTAAATAAGGAGTAAAAGTTATATGTATGAAATTTCGTTTAATGTTAAGCTCTCTGATGGTAGCTTTATGAGTGATATTGAGTATAATGATAATCCTTACAAATGTATCCTCGAAATATTAGAAGATGTGCAGTTATTTTTCTCAGGGTTTACTAATTATTTTTATCCTGATAAAGATAAAGAAATAGATTTTTCGACACATGCTGATATCAAGCTAGAAATCACTCTGCCAGATAAAAGAATTATCGCATTGATAGAAAAAAATACCGCTTATATTGCTTTATTACGCATTATAACTAGAGCTTATCAATGTTTGGTAGACAATGAATTAGAATAACCTTAGCCAGATAACAATAAAAATTTATAACTAAAAGTAATTGTTTGTACAGTTTGTTCAGTGATTTTCTGAATAAACTGTACAAACAATTCGCACGGGGCTGCCGAGTGTGGGCAGTCAGCTTGAAAAGCTGAAAAATAGAAAAAGTCCAAAACTGAAGACAATAAAAGCTGATGAAAGGAATTTTGATATGAAATTAAATGATTTTTTGAAACCTGAGTTACTTGGAAATAAATTCTTAGCAGTAAAAGGATATTCAGAAGTATTAGACCGTGAAACACAGAAGTTATCTGCTTACCGTTTAAATGTGTCTATTCAAGATGAGAGTTCAGACTTCTTCATGGAAATGATTCAAGTTAAAGTTAATAATGTAGCTCCTAGCTTAAGTGTTCAAGATTTAAAAAATAATAAAACTACTCCTGTTCTCCTTCAAGATCTAAATGTTGGTCAATTTAATGGAAATCTGTGGTTTTCTTGTGCTGACGTCCTACCAGCTAATAAATAATTTCTAGCCTCTGTATCTCTTATTTTGGTTCAAGAATGGAACTGCCCAACTCGTTGGGCAAGCGGAGCGTGTTAGTGGAACGACATTCTTGATCCAAAATTTAGAGGTACGGAAGCGAATTTTATTCGCTTCCTAGTTTATTTATTATATAAACAATCTTAAGGCGATAAATCGCTATATAGGGACTGATTTTTATGACGAGTTATAATAAAAAAATAGTCCGAACAAGCTCATACATTGAAATTTGGGAATATGAAAAACCTATTTTCATTAGTGATAAAATTGCTATGATAGATGAAACTGTTGAACAGTTAGAAAGTAAAAAAGAAAAATCAAAGCGAAGGAAATTTGATGAACTCACTGACGATGAACAAAAGAATAGATTAGAAAGAATGGGAAAGACTAGACTAGAAGCAAAATGGAAATTATTACGAATTGTAGATTGCAATTTTGATAATAAAACTTCATTCCTAACTTTAACCACTAAAAAGAATGTTCAAGACAGAGACGAGTTTAACTCCCTACTAAAAACATTTATAAAGAGATTTAACTATCATATTTTTAATACAAAAAAGAGTAAACTTAAATATTGTGCAACTTTAGAGCGTCAAAAGAGGGGGGCTTATCATGCACACATTCTATTATTTGAGGTTCCATACGTTCCACATGACAAGCTTTTAACCCTATGGAAACATGGTGCTGTTCGGATAAATAAGGTAGATGTGGATTCTAAAGAAAACCGCGGGCGATACTGTGCAAAATATTTTGAAAAAGGTATAGGCCAAGAACTCTTAGAAAGTTTTGGTAAAAAGGCTTTTTATTCTTCTAGAAATTTAAAAAAACCTGAAGTCCTAAAATTATTTACGTTTGAGGAAACCGAAGATATCATCAAACATAATGAAGTTCTATACGAAACAGAGTATTCAGGTAAGATTTTCAAAAATGGAGAACTCTTAGAGAACCGTATCAAATATAAAAAAATAAAAATTGATTAAATGCGAAGAAATAGAAAAAAGTCATCAATCAAATACTTTGGTGAGCAATGATTGATGACTATATTTGTGAGTAGCCAAACTGGTTACTTCTCAAGTTTAGCATAAAATGAGGAATAAGCTATGAAAATAAAATATGTTCCAGTAGAGAACTGTGAAGCAGAATGGGGGAATAAACAAGCCATATGTAAAAGATTTGAAGGCTTAAAACTAAAATCTCTAAATGCACTATTAACTGAAATGAGAAATACTTCTGAGTACCAAAAATTCGTTATCAATCCAACACAAAAAATTGTGATGATAAATTTTGAGGGTTTCCTCCTATTCTTACGTTATCGCCAAGAACACCGTTATAAAAGGAGTGCTTGATGAATAATGTTAAAATCAGCAATATCACACAAAAATCTATTCGCGATAGTTTAAAAAAAGGTAGTAAAGAAGTCAAATTTCGTTCTTCCTTCAAAAATCCGTTAACAACCAAACGCAGAGAATTTCTTTCAGAATGGTACACCATAAACGAAAATTATGATGATAAAGGAAATATAAAAATTTCCTCACAGCTTCAAAGTATTATTCAACGTGATATGCAAAATCTTGCAAACTCAATCTATCAAGATATTTCAAAAGTTCAAATCACATTGTCAAATGATAATATAACTATTGAAAAAATTTGGTCTGAGTGGCACAATGATAGAGTTCTTAAGAAAAAAGTATCTCCCAAAACTCTTGCAGGAGAAACTGGAAGATTTAACAATCACATTACTCGTTTAATCCCTCGTGATAGTCTTCTCAAAAATATCCGTTCGGAATTAATTCAAAGTCTTCTTGATGATTTATATCCTCTAGGAAATCATAAACGAGTAGCCCAGTCAATCAAATCTGATTTAAGTTCAATCTACTTTTTTGCAGTTAAGAAAAATTATATCTTACCCGAACAAAATCCAATGCTTTATGTGGCAGTTGAAGAAAAAGGATTGAGTGAGCAACTTGAACAGCTTGAAAATAAAAGTATTGAAAATCACTACTTAGAAAAAGATGAACTAAATGAAGTTCTAACCATTATCAGAAAGTATAATCAACAATACGCTAGAATTTTAGAGTTTCAAGTTTTGACTGGTATGCGTATCGGGGAGGTTCTTGGTTTAAAAACCTCTGAGATTTCCTTTGATACCCATTTGGCAGCAATCAAAAGAACTCGTGCGACACATGCAGGAGCCTCTAAAGAAGATTACGAAGGGGACGTTAAAAATAAGCAAAGTTATCGTACAATCAGGCTATCAGCTAAAGCTCTGCTTCTTCTCCAAGAAGAACTAGAAATTAACCAATATCATATTATAGGCAATCCTGACTATAAAGATAAAGGTTGGATATTTACTTCTAAGAGTTCCAATAAAAGTGATTATAATGGTACTCCTCTTCATTACTCAGTAATCAATAATTTTCTTAATTCATCTGAAACGGGAAAAATCACTAAAACGGGGCATGTTAAAAAAGTTGGCATAAATATTGATAATCGACTTAGCTTTAACAAGCATATAAGCACTCATATTTTCCGTCATACATTTGTCAGTCACATGGCAGAACAAGGAGTTCCCTTGATTGCTGTTCAACGTTATATAGGTCACAAATCAGGAAGTAAAATCACAGAAGAAATATATACACATATCACAAAGAAAATGAGTGATACAATAACAGAATCAATAGACACACTTATTGATTAACGATTATTTAGGATTTACCAAATTTGGTAAATTCTTTTTTTGTGCCAAAGGTGTGGCAAAAACTAAAAAATTGTACTAAAAAACACTTATCACAAGTGACAAGCGTTGATTTAATCATGTTTATAAAGTTGATTAAGCTTTGTTTGATAAATTTAATAAAAATTATTCGTATTTTGCTATTTTCTCCTATAATTACTGATTTTATTGGCTTTGTGCATCAATATCAATAAATAGTATTTGCGTATAATTATCATATTGTCTAAATAAATAGTGACCATTTCATGGTTAACAATGTAAGGTCGATTTTGGTGGGAAATCATATAGTTCTCCGCCAGTTTAATTAACTGTGGATACCTCAAATTATATGTTATACTTTTCTCTTATATACTGAGCTATATTATCTGAGTCAGGATATATAAATTTTTTATTTATACCAATAATATCTAATTCTTTCAATATTTGTTTTTTATTCTTTATAACAACTTCATATTCAAAATCAATTTTTTGAATAACATTTTTCACAACCTTTCTATAAAAAGGCTTACTAGATGGAGTCAAAGGAGAGGATTTATAAGTGCTCATCTGGTATATGAATGCACCTTGCTGATTTTTTAACCTGTCAAAGATTATTGATGGTTTATAAATTATCTTTGGAAACGGGGGAAACTTGTCATCTCGTATTTCATAAGCCATCACAAAAAGTAACATCAAGGGTTTGCAATCAAGTTCATTTATTCTTGCTTGATATGGATTACCTGTATTCACATCAGGAGATATTTCAACATCTTTAACAAATTTTAAAATCTTAAATTCAGAATAGAAATTTTCTAGCTCCTCCTTTCCAGACACATCACTATATTTATCTAATAAGTTCATTAATTCAACTATATTTTCTTTATTTTTATGAATATTAGACGAATCATGAATTATTGTTTCCATAACCCCTTTATAATGAGCTTCTAAAATATACCTGCATATTTTTAACTTTGAATTTAAGTGTGGATTCTCTCTATTTATATTTTCAAGCGTTAATATGCTATAAAAAGTACTGTACATCTCTTTATAAAATGATGTATCTTGAAATTTAATACTTTTTCCACCACTTTCTTGAAAAAATGCTCCCGCTTGTTCCATCTGTTCTTGTATTGATTCGATGTCCATTTCCTTATCATACAATTTGGAAGTAAGGGGATCTGCAATAAATCCATCATTTTCAATTGCATATAACATTCCATCAGAGTCAAAATTAGCCTCACATGCAAAGTATAATGCTACTATGGGATTTTCTGTTACATCTAATAATTCCGTAGGTAATCCATGATGTTGACTATACGCCATGAAATTTTCTCTGCTATCCTTGTCTAATGAATATCCAACTTCCCTAAAATAATCTTTTCTAATTATTCTTAATTCCTTTGGAAACTGTGTATTTCTATATCCACTAGCTAATAAAGGTTTTTCATGTTTTAAACTTTCTCCTCTAAAGTAAAATCTTCTGTTATCTAGAGATATTTCTTGAAGTATAGTCATAAAATCAACTAAATTTGATATTTCAAATTTTTTCATATTTTTATTATAACACAAAAAAAGAATCATTATAAAGCTTACTATAGCGGTAATCCACTCCATTATTCAGTATTAAATAATTTTCTAAATCCTCCTGAAACTTGAAAATTTAGTAAGCGTACTAGTAGACCAAAGAAGGTGGAAATTAACATTGATGAACGGTTGAGCTCCAATAAGCACATTTCAACTCACTCATATTGGTTCCTTAGCTAAACAAGGTATCCTACGTATAGGATAAAACTCAGGCTCAAGAATGATATCAATTTATCTGCACGTTACAAAAAGCATGAAAAAGGACATTCCACAATTAATTGAATATTTAGCCAAATAACTTATTAAAAGTGTGGCAAAAGTGTGGCAAACCCTAAAAAATTGTGCTAAAAAACGCTTGTCATTCCTGACAAACGTTAATTTAATCTCATTCTATAAGCTGATTAAGCTTTGTTTGCTGAACCGAATACGTCGATACGTTCTTCAACAGACGCAGTAATTGCATCGAAACCAGGTTTCAAGAATTTACGTGGGTCGAAAAGTTTTTTCTTCATGTATTCTGCTTCATTAGCATCAAATTCATTAACGAATTTACGAGTAGCAGCTGCGAAAGCAAGTTGGCATTCAGTATTAACGTTAACTTTAGCTACACCATTAGCGATAGCTTCTCTTATTTGATCATCAGGGATACCAGAACCACCGTGAAGTACGATTGGCACATTGTGTCCCATAGCTTCAACGAGTGCTTTGTTCAATTTTTCAAGGTGATCGATGTGAAGACCTTTCCAGTTTTCTGGGTAAGGACCGTGAATGTTACCGATACCTGCTGCAAGGAAGTCAACACCAAGTTTAGCCATTGCAACTGCATCATCGATAGGAGCAAGTTCACCTTCACCAACGATACCGTCTTCTTCACCACCAATTGAACCAACTTCACATTCAACTGAGATGCCTTTAGCATGAGCTTTAGCGATTACTTCTTCAGCAAGTTTAAGGTTTTCTTCGATTGGAAGATGTGAACCGTCAAACATCAATGATGAGTAACCAACTTCGATACATTCCAAAGCATCATCAAAATGACCATGGTCAAGGTGAATAGCAACTGGAACTGTGATTCCCATTGATTCTACAAGAGTTTCAATGAGGAGTTTACACATTTTGTAACCACCCATGTATTTAGCCGCACCCATAGAAGTTTGAATCAATACTGGAGTCTTTTTAGCTTCTGCTGCACGCAAGATAGCTTGAGTCCATTCAAGGTTGTTTGTGTTGAAACCACCGATAGCGTATCCGTTATCACGAGCGGCTTGTACGAATTTTTCTGCTGAAACGATTGCCATTTCAAAATTCCTCCGAATATTTTATTACTTACCTAGTATAGCATTTTGTGAAGTATTTTTCTAGTCCAAGCTCGCAAAAATCCAAAGTAAACGCTTTATTAAGCCATTCTTAAAGAAAGATAAAAAAAGATTAATAGTTTAATAACTATTAATCTTAGCATATCCCGAGGACCGGTTTCGAACCGGTACGAAGGTTACCCCTCGCAGGATTTTAAGTCCTGTGCGTCTGCCAGTTCCGCCACCCCGGGTATTATACAAAAACTCCCACTTGGGAGAATTATC